>NZ_JBIRTX010000004.1:0-504791 GCF_044334895.1 Streptomyces sp. NPDC020681
CGGGCTCGCGGGCTCTGGCACCGCGCCTCGCCGCGTTGTCGTCGGTCGGCATGGCTCCGCCATGCCTCCCTCCTCCGCCTTGCGATCCACGGCACCAGACCCCGCTCGCTGATCCGGCCTGATCCAAACGACAGGCCCTAGCCCCACGCGCCCGCGGCCGCGGCACCCTGGGCAAACAGGGTGAAGTCCCTCGGCTCGCGGCCGAGTATCTGCCGCACCCCGTCCGTCACCGACGCGTTGTGCCCGTCCATCAGCATCGTGAACAGCTCCACCAGCCACTCCGCGTCCGGCGCCGGGAATCCGGCCTCCTGGAGCATCCCCTTGTACTCCTCGCCGGACACGGCGAGATAGCGCACGTCGCGGCCGGCGGCCCGGCCGATCTCCGCCGCCACCTCCTCGAAGGTGAGCAGCCGCGACCCCGTGACCTCGTACGTCTGCCCGACATGGCCGGGCTCCGTGAGCGCGGCGACCATCACGTCCGCCAGGTCGTCCGCGTCGATGAACGGCTCGGCCGTCCCGCCCGCCGGGAAGACGACCGCGCCTTCGGCCACGCCCGCCGCCATCGGCCCCTCGCTGAAGTTCTGGGCGAAGAAGCTGGCCCGTACGACCGTCAGATCGACGCCCGCCGCGCGCAGCGCCGACTCCGCCGTCACCGCGTCCGGCTCGCCGCGGCCGGAGAGCAGCACCAGACGGCCCACTCCGCTCCCGGCCGCCGCGAGGCCGAACGCCTGCATCGCCTCGACCGCGCCCGGGCCCGCGAGGTCCGGGAAGTACGTCACATACGCGGCGTCCGCGCCGCGCAGCGCCGGCGCCCAGGTCGACTGGTTCTCCCAGTCGAAGACCACCTCGCCCTTGCGCGATCCGGCCCGCACCTGGACGCCGCGTGCCGCGAGCCGCTCCGCCACCCGGTGGCCCGTCTTGCCCGTGGCCGCCGTCACCAACACCGTTTCCTGCTTCAGGTTCTCTGTCATGCGTTCAGCTTTGCGGCTGCGGTCTGGACTCTCCATGCTCCAGAGGCTCATTGACATACTCGTCCGTCCAAGCTGACGTCTACGCTGACACCATGGACGCTCTCGCCGGACTTCTGGACGGACCGCGGGCCAGAGGAGCCTTTCTGCTGCGGATGGTGATGGAGCCACCGTGGTCCGTACGCATCGAGGACCACGCGCCGCTCTCCCTGATGTGCATGAGCGAGGGCGAGGCCTGGATCGTCCCGGACAACGGCGAACCGGTGCTGGTGCGGCCCGGCGACGTGGCGATCGCCCGCGGCCCCGCGCCGTACACCGTCGCTCACGCGCCGGGGACCGCGCCGTACGCGCGAATCGGCCCCGGCGGCACCTGCCACACCCTTCAGGGCGAACCGCTCGCGCAGTCCATGCACTTGGGCGTACGGAGCTGGGGAAACGACCCCGAAGGCTCGGCCACCATGCTGGTCGGCACGTACCAGATGGCGGGTGAGATCAGCGGGCGGCTGCTGGACGCGCTGCCGGAGCTGGTCCATCTGCCCGCCGACGTCTGGGACTGTCCGCTGATGCCGGTCCTGGCGGACGAGATCGCGCGTGACGAGCCAGGTCAGAGCGTGGTGCTGGACCGGATTCTCGACCTGGTGCTGATCGCGGTGCTGCGCTCCTGGTTCTCGCGCCCGGACGCGGAGGCACCCGCGTGGTATTTGGCCATGGGCGACCCGGTGGTGGGCCGCGCGCTGCGGCTGCTCCACGACGATCCCGCGCATCCGTGGACGGTCGCCTCGCTGGCGGCCAAGTGCGGTGTCTCCCGCGCGGGGCTCGCCCGCCGCTTCAACGACTTGGTGGGAGAGCCTCCGATGGCGTACCTCACCGGCTGGCGGCTCGCGCTCGCCGCTGATCTGCTGCGTGAGACGGACGCGACGGTCGAGGCGGTGGCGCGAAAGGTCGGCTACAGCGGTTCGTTCGCGCTGAGCGCGGCGTTCAAGCGGGTGCGGGGCGTCAGCCCGCAGGAGCACCGGACCGGCGCCGTTTTGCCGGAACCGCAACAAAGCTCGCCATAACCGCATCGCCACGCGACGCTGTGCCCATGAGTCATCACCACGACACGACCCACATCGACTGGGACGAGCTGGCGCCGCTGATGGAGCGCGGCGCGGAGCTGCAGAGCCCGCTGTACCGGCAGGCCGCCGCCTGGATCGGCGAATTCCTGCCGGCGGCCGGCGTCCGGCGGATCCTCGACATCGGAAGCGGCCCGGGAGTGCTGACCACACTGCTCGCCGAGGCGTTCCCGTACGCCGAGGTGGTCGCCGTGGACGCCACCGCGCCGCTCCTGGAACGGGCGCGCGCCCGCGCCGAGCGCGGCGGTCTCGGCGACCGGGTACGCGTCCAGCACGCCGAACTCCCGGACAAGGTCGAGGAGTTGGGCCAGGCGGATCTGATCTGGGCGGGCCACTCCGTGCACCACATCGGCGATCAGCGCGCCACACTCGGCGACTTCGCCACGCTGCTGCGCCCGGGCGGGGTGCTCGCGGTGGTGGAAGGCGGACTGCCCATGCGCCGGCTGCCGCGCGACATCGGGATCGGCCGGCCCGGCCTGGAGGCCCGGCTCGACGCCGCCGCCGCCGAGTGGTTCATCGAGATGCGGGCCGAGCTGCCGGGCGCGAAGGACGAGGTCGAGGACTGGCGGGCACTGCTGTCAGCCGCGGGCCTCACACCGAGCGGCACCCGCTCCTTCCTGCTCGACATTCCGGCACCGGTGCCGGAGGCCGTACGCGAGGAGCAGGTCGCCGCCTTCGCGTGGCAGCGCAAGATCCTGGACGGACGGCTGGCGTCCGACGACGTCACCGTGCTCGACCGGCTCCTGGACCCGGACGACCCGCAGGGCCTGCGGCAGCGCCCGGACGCGTACCTCCTGACGGCCCATACCGTGCACACCGCCCGCCGCGGCTGACCGACCGCGCCTCGGGACACGACAGCGCCGCCCGGCGTGAACCGGGCGGCGCTGTCGGCGTACTGCTGATGCGTCAGGCGTAGTCGAAGGTCGCCGGGTCGGGACCCAGGCGCTTGCCCTCGTCCAGGGCGGCGAAGGCCGCCAGGTCGTCGGCGTCCAGCTCGAAGCCGAAGACGTCGAGGTTCTCCCGGATGCGGTCCGGGGTCACGGACTTGGGGATCACCACATTGCCTATCTGGAGGTGCCAGCGCAGCACCACCTGGGCCGGTGTGCGGTCGTGCTTCTGCGCGACGGCGACGACCGTCGGGACCTCCAGGAGGCCCTTGCCCTGGCCCAGCGGCGACCAGGCCTCGGTCGCGATGCCGTGCTTGGCGTGCAGCTCGCGCAACTCGGCCTGCTGGAGCTGCGGGTGCAGCTCGATCTGGTTGACCACGGGCACCACGGAGGTCTCCGCCATGAGGTGCTCAAGTTGCTGCGGCAGGAAGTTCGAGACGCCGATCGCCTTGGCGCGGCCGTCCGCGTGGATCTTCTCCAAGGCCTTGTACGTCTCGGCGTACGCGCCCTTCGTCACCATCGGCCAGTGGATGAGATAGAGGTCGACATAGTCGAGGCCCAGCTTGTCCAGCGAGGTGTCGAAGGCGCGCAGCGCCTTGTCGTACCCGTGGTCCGCGTTCCACAGCTTCGTGGTGATGAAGAGGTCCTCGCGGGCGATTCCGGAGGCGGCGACGGCGCGGCCTGTGCCCTCTTCGTTCTCGTACACGGCGGCGGTGTCGATGCTGCGGTAGCCGGCATCGAGAGCCGTGGCCACCGCCTTCGTCGCCTCGTCGTCGGGCACCTGCCAGACGCCGAAGCCGAGCTGGGGCATCGCGACGCCATTGTTGAGGGTGATGGAGGGGACCTTGCTCACGAGCAGTCGATCCTTACGTCGTCGGTTGGTTCAAGACTATTCAACCCGCCAACGATCAGCTCCGCGGGTGCATTCCCGGCCACGCAAGTTGGCGTGATACAGCTCCGACCTTCTCGGTCCGGACCATTGACCGCGACCCATCAAGACGCAACTCTATGGCACATAGCTGAACGTCGGTCGCGCATGTGAACGGGCGTTCAGCGAAGTTCCACCCCGCGTTACGGAACAAACACTCCTGAATCGCTCCTGACCCCCACGCCTCAGGAAGGCAGGTACAGCTCATGAACGACACCAAGGAAACATCGGAGGAGACGGTCAACTGGCAGACTCCCGAGTTCGAGGTCGTCGAGACCGCGCTCGAAGTCACCGCCTACGCCCTCACCGACCGATAGCCCACGCCGCCATGCTGCTGCAGGTGCTCGGCACCGCGGCGGGCGGCGGACTGCCCCAGTGGAACTGCGCGTGCCCCAGCTGCACCGGGGCACGCGCACACCCGCACCGGCGCCGCCGTCACGCCTCACTCGCACTGCGCGCGGACGAGGGCCGCTGGTATCTCGTCAACGCGACTCCCGACATCGGCGACCAGATCGAGGACAACGAAGCACTGCGGCCGGGACCGGGGCCGCGCGAGTCGCCCGTGGCCGGAGTGGTCCTCACCGACGCCGAACTCGACCACACCCTCGGCATCGCCCGGTTACGCGAGGCCGACGGGTTCGACATCCTCGCCACCCCGCCCGTCCGTGACGCACTGCTCGGCCGGCTCCGGCTGGGCGAGGTGCTCGCGCCGTACACCCGTATCGAATGGCGCGCGTTGGGCCGGCAGGCGGAACCGCTCGACAAGAACGGCACCGTCGAGATGGCTGCCGTACCCGTCTCGGCCAAAAAGCCGCGCTACGCCGTCGGCACCGGAAGCGACGAGCCGACCTGGGTGGTGGCCCTGCGGCTGCGCGACACCGCCACCGGCCGCAGCCTGCTGTACGCGCCCGCGCTGGCCGAGTGGACCGACGACTTCCAGGACGCCGTGGAGGAAGCCGACTGCGTCATCGTCGACGGCACCTTCTGGGACGACGACGAGCCGGTCCGTACCGGAATCTCGGCGAAGACGGCGACCGGAATGGGCCATCTGCCGATCGCCGGGCCGAACGGCACAGCCCGCCGGCTGTCCGGGCTGCGCGCCCGCTGCCTCTATACGCATCTGAACAACACCAATCCCCTCGGAGATCCCGAAGCCCGCGAGCACGCGCTGCTCGACGGCTGGGGACTCGAGGTCGCCGCCGACCGGATGGTGATCGAGCTGTGACCAACACGATCTGGAGCCGGGAGGAGTTCACGGAGCGGCTGCGCGCCGTGGCCACGGACCGCTACCACGACCGTCACCCCTTCAACGTACGGATGCACGAAGGCGCCCTGACCCCTGCCGAGTTGCGCCGCTGGATCCTCAACCGCTTCCACTACCAGCGCCACATCCCCGTCAAGGACGCCCTGATCCTGGCCAAGTTCGACGACTCCGGGCTGCGCCGCGCCTGGCTGCGCAGGATCCAGGACCACGACGGCGAGAAGGACGGCGACGGCGGCATCGAGCGCTGGCTGCGGCTCGGCGAGGCCGCCGGAATCGATCGCGCGCGGCTGGAATCCGGGGACGAAGTGCTGCCCGGCGTACGGCTCGCGGTGGACGGCTATGTCAACTTCTGCCGGCTCCACGGCCGCCTGGAGGCCGTCGCCGCCTCGCTCACCGAGCTTTCCGCGCCCACCATCATGCGGACCAGGATCGCCGCGTTCGAGAAGCACTACCGCTGGATCGACGCCGACGGGCTCACCTACTTCCGCAACCGGATCGGTCAGGGCAGCCGGGACAGCGAGGAGGCCCTCGACCTGGTCCTGGAGTGGGCCAGGACCACGGAAGAGCAGGAGGCCGCCGTCGCGGCGCTCGCCTTCAAGTGCGACGTGCTCTGGTCGCTGCTCGACGCCGTCGAGTGTGCGGGGGAGCGGACATGACCTGGAAGCCGGTGCTCTCGCGGTCGGTGGTGTTCCGGCACGACCGGGTACGCGGCGCCGACCTGCTGGTCCTGCCCGAGCGGGTGGTCGTGCTCCAGGGCAACGCCGGATCCATCGTGCGGCTCTGCGACGGCGCGCGTGACGTCGACGCGATCGTGGCGGAGCTCGCCGAGCAGCATCCGGGCGCGCCCGTGGCCGAGGAAGTCCCGGTGTTCCTGGGGCGGTTGCGCAAGGAGGGCTGGCTGAAATGACCACCGCCGCACCGAAAGGCACAGCCCCGCCGTGGGCGCTGCTCGCCGAGCTCAGCCACGGCTGTCCGCTGCACTGCGCCTATTGCTCCAACCCCGTCGAACTGGTCAGTCGGTCAGATGAGTTGACCGCCGACGAGTGGGCCGAAGTGTTCCGCCAGGCCGCTGACCTGGGCGTCGTACAGAGCCATCTGTCCGGCGGCGAGCCGCTGCTGCGCCGCGATCTGACCGAGATCGTCGCCGCCGCGGACGGCGCGGGCATCCACACGCAGCTCGTCACCAGCGGTGTCGGCCTGCACGAGAAGAGGCTCGCCGCTCTGATCGGCGCCGGACTGCGCAGCGTGCAGCTGTCCGTCCAGCATGCCGACCCCGGCGCCTCCGAACTCATCGCCGGAGCACGCTCGTTCGCGGCGAAAGAGCGCGCGGCCCGGCTCGTACGGGAGGCGGATCTGCCGCTCGGCCTCAACGTCGTACTCCACCGGGCCAATCTCGACGCCCTCGACGAACTCATCGAACTCGGGCTGGCCTGGGGCGCGGAGCGGATCGAGCTCGCCAACACCCAGTTCTACGGCTGGGCCCTGCGCAACCGCGACGCGCTGCTGCCCGGGCGCCGCCAGATCGCCGCGGCCCTCGAATGCGTCGAGCGCTGGCGGCCGCGGCTGGCCGGCCGGATGGACGTGGTGTGGGTCGTGCCGGACTACGTGGACGGGACGGCCAAGCCCTGCATGGGCGGCTGGGGCGCGGTTTCGCTGACCGTCGCGCCCGACGGCACGGTCTATCCGTGTCCGGCCGCCGCCGCGCTGCCCGGACTGGACGCCCCGAACGTCAAGGACCACTCGCTGGAGTGGATCTGGCGCGAGTCCAAGGCCTTCAACATCTACCGCGGCGAGGAGTGGATGCAGGACCCGTGCCGCAGCTGCGAGCTGCGCACCAAGGACTTCGGCGGCTGCCGCTGCCAGGCGTACGCGCTCACCGGCGACGCCACCCGCACCGATCCGGTCTGTCATCTCTCGCCGGACCACGCGTTCGTACGCGAACTGGTCGACCGTCCGCGCACCGCCGAGCCGGTGGCCGCACCCGCCTACGCCTACCGCAAGGAAGGACCATGAGCCGATTAAAGATCTTGCTGCTTGCGGGCGTCCTCGCCGGCAGCACACTGGCCGCCGTCCCCACTGAAGGACCCTCTCGGGCAACGGCGGCAGCCGAAAGGTACGAGGCCGAGGACGCCGCCATCGGCCAGGGTGTCGTCGAGAGCAACCACGCCGGGTTCACCGGCTCAGGATTCGTCAACTACCAGAACACGGCCGGCAGTCATGTCGAGTTCGCCGTCGAGTCCGCGGAAGCCGGAAGCACCGCACTCGGGCTGAGATTCGCCAACGGGACCACCTCGAACCGTCCGCTCGACATCACCGTCAACGGCCGGCTCGTCGCCGACGACCTGGCCTTCGGCCCGACCGGCGCATGGACCGGCTGGCAGACCAAGAACCTCACGGCCGAGCTGAAGTCCGGGACCAATGCCGTACGCGTCATCTCCGCCGGACCGCTCGGCGGCCCGAACCTCGACTCGCTCACCGTAGGTGACGGCTCCACGGCCACGGACTGGTCGGTCGCCATGGTCGAGTCCACCATGGCGCGCTACTCGCCGGGCTCCATCGGCGGCTGGTCCTATCCGGTGGGCCTGTATCTCTACGGCCAGTATCTCGTCTATCAGCGCACACACGACGCCCGCTATCTCAGCTACATCAAGAGCTATGTGGACCGCTTCGTCGACTCGGGCGGAAATATCGGCCAGGGCTTCAACAATCTCGACAGCATGCAGGCGGGCCGGCTGCTCACGATCCTCCATCACGAGACGGGCCAGTCGCGCTATCAGAAAGCCGCGAAGAAGATCCGCGACCGGCTGAACACCTATCCACGCACCTCGGAAGGCGGATTCTGGCATTCGACCTCGGATTCCCGGCGCAGTCAACTGTGGGCCGACGGCGTCTACATGGTCAATCCGTTCCTCGTCGAGTACGGAAAGGAATTCGGCGACTCGGCCTACGCGGGCAACGAGGCCACCGGGCAACTCGCCGTCTACGGCAGTCATCTGCAGGTGGCGAACGGGCTGCTGAAACATGCCTGGGACGAGTCGGGCGACGCGAGCTGGGCCCATCCGCAGACCGGTCTCGCGCCCGAACACTGGTGCCGTGCGATCGGCTGGTACTCCATGGCGATCGTCAACGTCCTGGACGCCGTGCCCGCCGACCATCCGCGGCGCGCGCAGCTGCTGACCCTGCTGCGGAAGCTCGCCGCGGGCATCGAGAAGCACCAGGACCCGGCCACGGGCCGCTGGTTCCAGGTCGTCGACAAGGGCTCACGCGACGACAACTGGACCGAGACCTCCTGCTCCAGCATGTTCACCTTCGCACTGTCCCGCTCCGTGCAGCAGGGATATGTCGACGCGCACTACGCGCAGGTCGCCCAGCGTGGATATCAGGGCGTCCTGGCGAAGATCTCGCTCGGCGGCGACGGGCGCACGAATCTCACCGACATTTCCATCGGGACGAATGTCGGGAACTACAGCTACTACATCCAGCGCGAACGCAAGACCAATGATTTCCACGGTCTCGGCGCGTTTCTCATCATGAACGAACAACTCGACGAACAACTCGACGAACAGATCGACTGAGAACTCGACCAACAACTCGTAGTGAATTGAGGAGACATGGCCACATCACGCAGAGCGGTACTGGGCGCGGCGCTCGGCGGCGCCGTCGCCGCGGGGCTGCCCGGCATCGCAACACCCGCGAGCGCCGCTTCCTGGCAGCTGCGCTGGTCGCCCTCCGCGAGCAGCGACAAGCTCCGGGCCTTCGAGACGATCGAGGACGACCGCGCCGACTCGCACACCTCGGCCGCGCCGCACATCTTCGCCGAGGGCGACAACTTCCGGTTCAACATGCACACGGTGGACCGCGACACCAGCACCGACCGGCAGCGCCATGAGGTCACCGGCTGCCGCAACGGCAGTTCGTACCTCCAGTGGAAGTCCGGCCAGACCTGGCGGATCACGTACTCGATGTACATCCCGAGCACGCTGAAGGCGACGACCTCCTTCACCCACATCATGCAGATGAAGCAGCCCGGCACCGGCTCGTCGCCGATCGTCGTGCAGTCGCTGCGGCGGGTGGACGGAGCTCAGACCATCGAGCTGAAGCTCTTCGACTCCAACATTCTCGTCGGCCGTACGGCCCTGGAACCGCTGCACAACAAGTGGACCGACGTCGACTTCCAGATCAAGATCGGCAACGGCTCGGCCGGCTCCGTCCGCTGGATCCTCAAGAGCGGCGGAAGCACGGTGATCGACAAGTCGAAGTCCGGCGTCGACACCTTCCTCGCGGACCGGGTGCGCCCGAAATGGGGCATCTACCGCTCCCTGGGCGACAGTTCGGGCTCGCTCCAGAACTGCCACATGCTCCTCACCAATATGCGCGGCTATCAGCTCGTCTGAGGAGGACGACCATGCAGGACTTACGGAGAGTCAGCTTACGGAGAACCGCCGCCGTCGCCTTACTGGGCTTGGCCGTTGCACTGGGCATCGCCCAGCCGCCGGCAGGAGCCCAGCCCGAACCGTCCGGGCTCGCCATGCCCGCGCCTGCCCCAGCGCCCGCTCCCGCCGCCGCGGAGTTCAACGTCCGTGACTACGGCGCGGCGGGCAACGGCTCCACCAACGACACCTCGGCCATCAACAAGGCCATCACCGCGGCGAATACGGCCGGCGGCGGAATCGTCCGCTTCCCGGCCGGGACGTACGAGTCCAAGAACACGATCAAGATGAAGTCCCATGTCACCCTCCAGCTCGACACGGGGTCGACGATCAGCGGCAACGGCGCGGACACCTATGACCCGCCCGAGTCCAACCCCTGGGACGACTACCAGGACTACGGGCACAGCCACTTCCACAACGCCATGATCTACGGCGACAACCTCACCGACATCGGCTTCACCGGCTCCGGCGTCATCGACGGCGACGGCGCGCTGATCACCGGCAACCCGAAGTCCGGCGAGGCCGACAAGATCATCTCGCTGACGCGCTGCAAGAACCTCACGCTCAGCGGCATCACCCTGCGCGAGGGCGGCCACTTCGCCGCGCTCATCAACGACTGCGACAACGTCGTGTCCGACCGCCTCACCATCGACACCGCGATGGACCGCGACGGCTGGAACATCATCTCCACCACCAACGTCAGGATCACCAACGCGCATCTGGAGGCCAACGACGACGCACTCGCCTTCAAGAGCGACTACGCGCTCGGTGCGAAGCTCGACAACGGCCATGTCACCGTCACCGACTCCTACCTGTCGGCCGGCTGCTGCAACGCGCTGATGTTCGGCTCCGAGACCTGCGGCGACTTCACCGACTACCGCTTCGAGCGGATCACCATCAAGGGCTCCGACAAGTCCGGGCTCGGCATGGTCTCCATGGACGGCGCCAAGATCTCCGACGTCCACTACAAGGACATCACGATGACCGATGTCCGCTCACCGATCATGCAGAAGGTCGGTACGAGAAAACGCTGCGGCAACAACCCCGGCGTCGGCTCCATCAGCAACATCACCTACACCAACATCAAGGCGAACGGCACCACGCCGTCCTTCTCGCCGACCGTCTGGGGCGAATCCGGCAGCGGCCGGATCAAGGACATCACGTTCAACAACGTCGACATCACCGTGCCCGGTGGCAACGGCACCATGTCCACCAACCCGCCGAGCAACGACCCGAAGGACTACAACCCCAAGGCGATCGGCACCCGGCCCGCGTACGGCTGGTACATCCGCAACGCCGACAACGTCCGCTTCACCGACAGCGAGGTGCGGTTCGCGTCCAACGACGGCCGGCCCGCCGTCATCGCCAACAACAGCACCGGCGTCCGCTTCGACCGCTTCACCGCCCAGCGCGGCAGCAGCAGCCCGTCCGACCTGCTCTTCCAGACGGTCAACGGCTACTGCGTGGCGAACAGCTCCAACACCTCCGGCGGCGCGCTGCGCGTCAGCCAGACAGGCTCCAGCCAGAACTGCGACGGCGGCGGTCCTGGGCCCGCCACGAGGTACGAGGCCGAGAACGCCGTCCACTCCGCGGGCTCGACGGTGGACTCCGACCACACCGGCTACTCCGGCACCGGCTTCGTCAACACACCCAACGCCGTTGGCTCGTACGTCGAGTGGACGGTGAACGCCACCGCGGCGGGCAGCGCCGACCTCGTCGTCGCGTACGCCAACGGCACCACCGCGGGCCGCCCGATGGAGATCACCGTCAACGGCACGGCGGTCGGTGCGGCCGCGCCGTTCGCCGGCACGGGCGCGTGGACCAGCTGGCGCACGGTCACCGTGCCCGCCGTGCTGAACGCGGGCGCCAACACCGTCCGCCTCACCGCCACCACCGCGAACGGCGCACCCAATCTCGACTATCTGGACGGTCCGGCATGACGCGACGCCTCTGGGCGCGTCTGCTGCTGGTGGGCGCGCTCCTGCTGGGCGCGCTCACCCTGCCGGGGCCCGCGCGCGCCGACCTCCAGCACCCGCGCCAGGACTTTCTGCGTTCCTCCGTCTCCGGGCTCTTCCTGCACTGGGGCCAGCGGACCGCGCCCTCGCACACCAGCTGCACCGGCTGGGAGAACGACGTCACGGCCGCCGGCTGGAGCGCGGACTACTGGGTGAGCGAGGCACAGAAGCTGCACGCGCAGTATCTGGTCCTCGCCACCTTCCACAGCCGTCTCGGCTACGCCCGCCCCTGGCCGTCCAAGATCCCTGGCAGCTGCGCCACCAAGCGCGACTTCCTCGGCGAACTGATCGCCGCTGCGAAGGCCAAGGGCCTCAAGACGATCCTCTATATGACCGACGACCCGCAGTGGCACGACGAGGGCGGGCACGAGTGGCTGAACTCGGACGCCTACTCGGACTACAAGGGCCGGGACGTCGACCTGCACAGCCGCGACGGTTTCGGGGAGTACTCCTACGACCTCTTCTTCGAGGTCATGGACCGTTATCCGGAGCTCGGCGGCTTCTGGATCGACAACGACAACGCGTACTGGGAGCGGAACAACCTCTACGCCAAGGTCTATGAGCGCCGGCCGAACTACACGATCAGCAACAACAACGAAGACACGCCGATCATGGACATGATCAGCAATGAGCAGAAGACCGGCATGTCCCCGTCGTACGACTACCCGCAGGCGGTCTACACGGCGGCCCCGCGGCTGATCGAGGCCGACTTCAAACTGCCGTCCACCGGCTCCTGGTGGTACACCGGCTCCGACTCGGCCGTCGACCGCAGGCTCACCCTCGGCCGGCTGATCACCAACGCGGGATCGTCGGTCAAGGCGCTGATGGCCGAGACCGCGATGCTGGGCGGCAAGTTCCCCTCCAACCAGGCGAACTTCAACAACTTCGCCGACGGTTACCTCGACCAGATCTGGGAGTCGCTCAACGGCACCGAAGGCGGGGGCTATCTGCACGGCGGCCTCGCACCCGGCTTCTGGAACGACGGCGCGCACGGCGTCACGACCATCAGCAGGGCCGACCCCGACAAGCACTACATCCACGTACTGACTCCGCCGTCCACCTCGACGCTACGGCTGCGGGACAACGGCTACCGGGTGACCGGAGTGACCAATCTCCGTACCCGCGCGCCGATTTCGTACAGCCAGAGCGGCGGCACGCTCAGTCTCACCGGGCTCGGCGGCTGGGACCCGTACGACACCGTCTTCAAGGTCACCACCGGCGGCCGCGAAGGGATCATCCCGGCCTCCACGTACACCATGAGCGCAAGCGCGTCCGCGAGCGGTCATGGCGCGGCGGCCGCCGCCGACGGCGACTATCGCACCTACTGGGACAGCAACAAGGCGACACCGGTCTCGCTCCGCTTCGACCTCGGATCGGCCAAGCGGGTGCAGTATCTCGGCCTCAACCAGCGCGAGGACTCGGTGAGTTACGCGCGCTCCGGCACCGAGCAGTCCGCGCGGATCAGGGACTACCGCGTGTACGTCAGCAGCGACGGCACCAACTGGGGGAGTCCGGTCAAGACCGGCACGCTGCCCAGCCGCCGGGGCGTCGCGGTCATCGACATCCCGGCGACCACGACCCGCCATGTACGGCTCGAAGTCGTCAACACCCATGCCGCGTCGAGCGATTCGACCCGCTACAAGCGGCTGCGGATCGACGAGGCCTGGATCGGCACGGCGTACGCGGCGGGTGGCGGTACCACTCCGGTGCCGAACCGCTACGAGGCCGAGGACGCCGCCTACTCCACCGGCTCGACCGTCGACTCCAACCACACCGGGTTCACCGGCACCGGCTTCGTCAACACGCCCAACGCGGCCGGTGCGTATGTCGAGTGGACTTTCGACTCGGCAACGGCGCGGAACGCCGCTCTCGCCATCCGGTACGCCAACGGGACCACGGCCGGCCGTCCGATGGACGTGTCCGTGAACGGCGACGTCGTCTCCGCGGGCCGGGCCTTCGACGGCGCCGGCGCATGGACCGCCTGGGCGGACTCCACCCTCACCGTCCCGCTGAAGGCAGGCGCCAACACCGTGCGCGTCAGCGCCACCTCGGCGAACGGCGCACCCAATCTCGACCACCTCGACGTGGAGGCACCATGAGAGCGCACTTACGATCTCTCCTCGTGGCGGCGCTCGCGCTGCCGCTGGCCGTGGTCGGGCTCGGCGTGCCCGAGCAGCCCGCCGCCGCCTCGGACAACGGACTGTCCGTCCGGCCCGCCATGGGCTGGTCCAGCTGGAGTTTCGTACGCCGCTGGCCCACCGAGGCCAAGCTGAAGGCCCAGGCGGACGCCCTGGTCAGCAGCGGTCTCAAGGACCACGGCTACGTCTACATCAACCTCGACGACTTCTACCAGAAGTGCGACTCCAACGGCTTTGTCGTCGACCAGTACGGGCGATGGGCCGTCGACGAGGCGAAGTTCCCGTCCGGCATCAAGGCGCTCGCCGACTACATCCACTCCAAGGGGCTGAAGTTCGGCTTCTACGTCACGCCCGGCATCGCCAAGAACGCGGTCACCAGGAACACGCCGATCGAAGGCACGTCGTACCGCGCGAAGGACATCGCCGACACGTCCAAGCAGGAGAAGAACTACAACTGCAAGAACATGTACTACATCGACTACAGCAAGCCCGGCTCCCAGGAATTCGTGAACTCCTGGGCCCGCCAGTTCGCTTCCTGGGGAGTCGACTATCTCAAGATCGACGGCGTCGGCAGCCATGACATCCCCGACGTCCGCGCCTGGGACAAGGCCCTGCGCGCCACCGGCCGGCCCATCAACTACGCGCTCTCCAACAATCTCGCCATCGCCGACGCCCCCACCTGGCGGCAACTCGCCAACAGCTGGCGCACGCAAGGCGATGTCGAGTGCTACTGCGGTCCCGGTCCCAACGGCAGCGGGTTCCCGCTCACGGACTGGGCCCACATCACCTCCCGCTTCAACTCCGCGGCGAACTGGCAGCAGTACGCGGGTCCCGGCGGCTGGAACGACCTCGACTCGCTGGAGATCGGCAACGGCGACCAGGTCGGCCTCACCGCCGACCAGCGCCGCTCGCATCTGACCCTGTGGGCGATGGCGGCGTCGCCGCTGCTCCTCGGCACCGATCTCACCGCGCTCACCGCCACCGACAAGGCGATGCTGACGAACGACCGGCTGATCGCCGTCAACCAGGACGGAGTGGCCGCCAGGCGCATCAGCAACTCCGGCGGCCGTCAGGTCTTCAGCAAGCGCGAGGCGAACGGCGACTACATCGTGGCGCTGTTCAACACCAATACGTCGGGCAACCAGACCGTCGGCGTCAACTGGTCGCAGGTCGGCTTCTCCGGAGCCGCCGAAGTCACCGACCTGTGGTCCGGCGCATCGGCCGGCACCGTGACCGGCTCGTACAGCGCGGCGCTGCGGCCCGGCGAGACCCGGCTGATCCGCGCCACACCGCAGTCCGGCAACACCGTGCGGCACGAGGCCGAGAACGCCTCGTACACCGTGGGCTCGACGATCGACTCCAACCACGGCGGCTTCAGCGGCACCGGCTTCGTCAACACGCCCAACGCGGCCGGCGCCCATGTGGAGTGGACGGTCGAATCGGCCACTGCGCGCGAGGCCGCACTGACCCTGCGGTACGCCAACGGCACCACCGCGGGACGTCCGATGGACGTGTCCGTGAACGGCGTCGTCGTCTCCGCCGGCCGTGCCTTCGACGGCACCGGCGCCTGGACGACCTGGGCCGACTCCACCCTCACCGTCCCGCTCAAGGCGGGTTCGAACACCGTACGCGTCACCGCCACCACGGCGAACGGCGCACCCAACCTCGACTACCTCGACAGGGGATAACACACGTGCAACCCCCCACATCCTTCCGGCTCGTGGCCGCCTCGGCGGCCGCGGTGCTCGCACTGCTCGCGGCAGTTCCCTCCACCGCCGCGGACGCGGCGACCGGCAGTTCTCCCAAGGCACCCGGCGCGATGGCAGCCGCGCCGTACGAATATCTCGGCTGGGGCAGCCCGCAGAAGCCGACCGATGTCATGGCGGCCACCGGCGTGAAGTGGTTCACGCTGGCCTTCATCCTCTCCGACGGCGGATGCAACCCGAAGTGGGACGGCAGCCGCGCGCTCAAGGGCGGCTCCGACGAGTCGGCCATCAAGTCCATCCGGGCGGCGGGCGGCGACATCGTGGTCTCCGTCGGCGGCTGGAGCGGAGCGAAGCTCGGCGAGAAGTGCTCCAGCGCGTCCGCGCTGGCCGGCGCGTACCAGAAGGTGATCGACGCCTACAAGCTCAAGGCGTTCGACATCGACATCGAGAACACCGAGTTCAACAACGCGACCGTGCGGCAGCGGGTCGTCGACGCGCTGAAGATCGTGGAGCAGAAGAACCCGGGCATCGTCACCTACGTCACCATGGGCACCACACCCAGCGGCCCGGACGCCACCGGCAAGGACATGATCAAGCGGGGCGCCGCGGCAGGACTGCCGCTGGACGCCTGGGTGGTCATGCCGTTCGACTTCGGCAGCCACAGCGGCACCATGGGCCAGGCCTCGGTCAGCGCGCTCGAAGGCCTCAAGAAGGCGGTCAAGAGCTCGTACGGCTATTCCGACAGCGTCGCCTACCAGCACATAGGCGTCTCGTCGATGAACGGCAAGACGGACGTGGCCGGAGAGACCGTCACGCTGAACGACTTCAGGACGATCCTCGCCTACGCGCAGCAGCACCACATCGCGCGGTTCGCGTTCTGGTCCGTCAACCGCGACCGCAGCTGCAGCTCGGGCGGCGCCGGTGACGCGTGCAGCGGCGTGTCCCAGTCGCCCTATGCCTACACCAAGATCGTCGCCCAGTACGCGGGCTGACCCCCACCAGCACACCCAACCTCCCCAACCCCCCATCCCCCCACGGAGGACACCACATGCGACGCAAGAATCTGGTCAGGACGGCGGCCGTGGCGGGCGCTGCAGCGCTCGTCGCCGCGCTCGTAGGAACCGCGAACGCGAACGAGCCGGACAAGGCCGGCGTGAAGGGCACGCCGACCGGCATCACCACCATCTCCACCGGCTGGACGATCCCCTGGGGCACCTCCTGGCTGCCCGACGGCTCATCGGCCGTGGTCACCGAACGCAACTCGTTCAAGGTCTTCAAGGTGAGCCCGTCCGGCTCCAGGACCGCGGTGGGCTCCGTCCCCAACTCCCAGACCACGGGCGGTGAAGGCGGCCTGATGGGCGTCGCCGTCGACCCCGACTGGGCCTCGAACCACTACGTCTACTTCATGCACACGTCCTCGGACGGCAACCGCATCGCCCGCATGACGTACGACGGGTCCTCGCTCAGCGGCTACAAGGCCATTGTCCAGGGCATCAAGAAGGCCAAGTTCCACAACGGCGGACGGCTTGCCTTCGGTCCCGACGGCTACCTCTACGCCTCGACCGGCGACGCCCAGACCACCTCGCTCGCCCAGGACAAGAACTCCCTCAACGGCAAGATCCTCCGGATGACCAAGGACGGCAAGGCTGCCCCCGGCAACCCCTTCGGCAACCTCGTCTTCAGCCTCGGTCACCGCAACCCGCAGGGCCTGGCCTTCGACGCGCAGGGCCGGCTGTGGTCCGCGGAGCTCGGCCAGAGCTCCAAGGACGAGCTCAACCTCATCAAGTCCGGCAAGAACTACGGCTGGCCGACCTGCGAGGGCAACTGCAGCGTCTCCGGCATGACCAACCCGAAGAAGACCTGGGGCGTAGCCGAGGCCTCGCCGAGCGGCATCGCCATCGTCGACAGCGCGGTCTACATGGCCTCGCTGCGCGGCGAACGGCTCTGGCAGATCCCGATCAACGCCGACAACGAGAACGTGGGCACGGCAAAAGCGCACTACGTCGGCACGTACGGGCGGCTGCGGGCCGTCACGAAGGTGCCGGGTGCGAACCAGCTCTGGCTGTCGACGACCAACGCGGACGGGAACGGAGGTGAGCCTGCGGGCGCGGACAAGATCTTCCGGGTGACGATCGGCTAGGGCTTTCGTCTGGGTCAGGCCGTGGTGCCGAGGTACGCGTCGACGACCTTCGGGTCGGCGCGTACCTCGGCCGCCGGGCCCTCGGCGAGGACCCGGCCCAGGTCGAGGACGACAACACGGGCGCAGAGCTCCATCACAAAGGCCACGTTGTGCTCGACCAGCAGCACCGCGCAGCCCTCCTCGTAGGCGAGATGCCGTACGACGGCGGCGAGTTGGTCCCTCTCCTCCGCGGACATCCCGGACGCCGGTTCGTCCAGCAGCAGCACGCGTGGCGGATCGGCGAGCGCCCGGGCCAGTTCGGCCATGCGGGCCTGGCCGACGGGGAGCGTGCCTGCGTACGAGCCCTCCAGCGCTTCCAGGCCGCAGGTGCGCAGTACGGCCGCGGCGCGTGCGCGGCGCTCCCTCTCCAGGTCGCGCCGGTGGATGAGGCCGCCGCGCCACTCCTGGGCGACCAGGAGGTTGTCGGCCACGGTCAGTTGCCCGAAGAGCTGCTGGCGCTGGAAGGTGCGGCGCATGCCGTGGCGTGCCCGCCACACGGGCGAGCGGCGTGTGATGTCCGTACCGTCCTGCAGCACGCGCCCCTCGTCCGGCCGGCGAATCCCCGACAGGACGTCGAACAGGGTTGTCTTGCCCGCCCCGTTGGGACCGATGAGCCCGCACACCTCGCCGGCGCGTACGCCCAGTCCCACGCCGTCGAGGGCCCGGATCCCGCCGAAGCGCACGCCGACGCCGGACGCCTCCAGCACGTAGTCGCTCATGGCCGCGCACCCTCCGTGATCCCCAGATAGGCCTCGGTGAGCCGGTCCGCCTCCACCTCTTCGCGCGGGCCGCACCACGCGATGCTGCCCTGGGAGAGATACGCCACGGTGTCCGCGATACCGAGCGCCTCGGCGGCCTTCTCCTCCACCAGCAGCAGCGCGGTCCCGGCCTCCCGGAGCTCGGTGAGCAGCCGGAACACCTCGTCCACGACGCGGGGCGCGAGCCCGAGCGACGGCTCGTCGGCGACGAGCACGGCGGGCGGGCGCTGGAGGAGGGGCGCGAGCGCGAGCATCTGCTGCTCACCGCCGGAGAGCGAACCGGCGGGCACCGTACGCCGGTTCGCCAGGCTCGCGAACCGTTCGTACACGGCGTCGCGGGCGGCGGGCTCGGGCAGCCGGAACGCGAGGTTCTCCTCGATGGTCAGCCCGGGGAAGATCCCTCGCCCCTCGGGCGCGAGCAACACACCGTCACGCGCACGCTGCACGGGCCCTTGGCGGGTCCGGTCCTCTCCTCGGAGGAGAACGGCACCGCGGGTGGGGATGATCGCACCTGCGGCGACGCGGCAGACGGTGGACTTGCCGGCGCCGTTGGGCCCGAGGAGTGCGAGGATCCGGCCGGGCCGGATGTCCAGGTCCACGCCCTGGAGTACGGGCGCGGTGCCGTACCCGGCGTGTACGCGGACGAGTTGCAGGGCGGGAGCCGGTACCCCCGCACCACCCTTCTCCGAAACCGGGCCGTCGCCCCGGCCGACCTGCGCAACCCGTGCGGCCTCGGGTGCCCGGGGACCGGCTACCGGTTGCGGGAAGGGCCGGGGTGGCGGAACAGAACCCGGCGCCGGGCCACCAGTACCTGTACCCGCCCGGCGCGCATGCAGCCGGACCGACACCGCCGCGCAGTACCCGTCAGGGTCGTTCGCCAGCGCCAGGCCCGCCAGGCCGAACAGGATCACCGGCAAGTGCGCCGACTCCGTCACATACTCCGTCAGCACGTGCGGGACCAGGGCGAACACCAACCCCGCCACCACCGCGAACTGCGGCCTCCGCACTCCCGCCGCGACCACCACCGCCAGCCAGATCAGGCCCGTCATCGCCGTGAAGTCCGTCGCCGTGATGCGCGTGTTGTACGACGCGTACATCACGCCCCCGAAGCCCGCAAGACCCGCCGACAGCGTGAACAGCAACAGCTTCGTCCGCACCACCGAGACCCCGCTCGCCAGCGCCGCCGCCGGGGCCGAGCGGACCGCCAGCATCGCGCGGCCCGACGGGGAGTTGCGCAGTGCGCTCAGCGCCGCGACCACCACGGCGACCAGTACCAGCAGCGCGACGCCCATCGCCCGGTCGTCGCTCAGATCGACCGGGCCGAACACCGGTCGCGGGATCTCCCACCCCGTGTCCCCGTTCCTCAACCAGCCCATCTGGAACAGCACTTGGTCCGCGAGGAACGCCAGGGCCAGCGTCGCGAGGGCGAGCGAGCGCCCGCCCAGCCGGAGTGCCGGGAGCGCCACCAGCGCGCCGAGCAGCGCCGCGACACCCGTGCCGACCAGCGCCGCCGCCGCGAACGGCCAGCCGTGGCTCATCAGCAGGCCCGCCACCAGCGCCGCGCCCGTCACAAACGTCGCCTGCGCCAGCGAGACCATCGCGCCGAGCCCCGTCACCACCGTGAAGGAGATGAAGACGAGCGAGATCGCGAGCCCTTGCGCCAGGAGCCCGCTCCAGAACGGGGTCGTGACGGTGTAGAAGGCCACCGCGAGCAGCATCGCGCCCACCACCCACGGCCCCCACCTGCGCGTCCACGACCGTCCCGCCAGGTAGTCGATCGGCGGCGCGTCCGCCGCCGCGGTGCCCGCCGTGCGCCGCCGGCGAGTCAGCACCAGCAGCCCGGCGAACAGGATCAGAAACGGAACCGCCGTACGGAATCCGGTGATCCGGTCCGCGAAGGACGCGTACCCGGCGACCAGGTTCTGCAGCACGCCGAGCGCAAGCCCGCCCGCGAAGGCGAGCGGCACCGAGGCGAAGCGGCCCAGCACCGCGGCCGTCGCCGACACGAAGAGGAAGAGCGTGTAGTCGTGCGCGGACAGGCCGAGCAGCGGAGTGGCCAGTACGCCCGCGAGCCCGGCAAGCGCCGATGCCAGCATCCAGGCGATCGACGAGAGACGGTCCGCGCTGATGCCCCGCAGTTCCACCAGGCTCCGGTTGTCGACGGCCGCGCGCAGCCGCAGCCCGAGCCGGGTGTGCCTCAGCAGCACCCACAGCGCGAGGGCCACCGCCGCCGTCGTCACCCAGGTGATCAGCTGGTCGGAGTCGATGCCGACGCCGTCCATCGGCTGCCAGGACGTCGCCGGACTCGGCCCCACGCCCGGCAGTCCGAACTGGTTCTCCGCGGGCAGCACCGGCGCGCCCGCGTCCGTCAGCAGCTCGACGGTCCACAGCCCGGCCGCCGGCAGCGCGACCAGCAGCCCGATCGTCGCCACGATCTGCGCGGTCTCGCCGACCCGCGCCAGCTTGCGGAACATCAGCCGGTCGAGCCCCCAGCCGAGCCCCGGCGCGACCACCAGGACCAGGAGCAGCGCCGTCGGCACGGCGGGCCAGCCGAAGCCCGAGTGGAGCTCGTAGAACCACAGAGCGCACAGATAAGCCGTCGCGCCGTGCGCGAAGTTGAAGAGTCCGGACGCGGAGTAGGACAGTACGAGCCCCGTGGCGAGCAGTGCGTACAGCGCACCCGAGACCAGCCCGCTCAGCACGAAGCCCAGCAGATCCGCCATGACGGGAGTCCCTCAGCCGAAGGGGACGGGTTCGTAGCACTTGAAGGGCGAGGACACTTGGTACGCCCCGTTCTTCAACTGCACGAGCGCGCCGCAGCCGAATGCCTCCTTCTGTCCCTTGGGCAGGCTCCGGTCGCCGACCATCGTGCCGGTGTCGGAGAAGCCCGCGGCGGCCTTCTGGAAGGACTCGACCGTCAGGTCCTTGCCCGCCTTCTCGGCGATGGCGAGGAAGAAATCGGCGGACATGTATCCGGTCATCATGTGCATATTGAGCGGCACGTCCTTGCCCGCTGCCTTCCGGATGTCGTCCTTGAACTGCCGCATCGCGGCGCTCGACGACTCGAACGGCTCGAAGGACAGCAGCACATGCACCCCGTCGAGAGCCTGCTTGGTCGCGTCCTTGGCGAGCAGCCCGGGGTCGTAGTCCGTCGGGTCGGTGATGACGCCCTTGAACCCGGCCCGCTTGACCGCAGTGAACAGACCGATGTTGTACGGCGTCTGCATCACGGAGACGACGGCGTCGGGAGCCTTGCCGCCGTTGCTGCGCAGAATCTCCTTCGTGTACGCGGACCAGTCGCTCGGCAGCGAGGTCGCGGGGACGGCCGCCTTCGCATAGCTGACCCGGAAGCCCGCCGCGGCGAAGCCCTGCTTGTACGTGCGGATGGCGAAGGTGCCCGCGTCGTTGTCGTTGGCGAGGACCGCGACCGACTTGCCTTTCGCGCCGCCGAGCACATGCGCGAGACCCTCGGGCCAGCTCTGCGTGATGGTGCCGCCGGGCATGGGCACCATGCAGCCGCCGAAGCCGTAGATGTACTTCGGCCCGCAGAACTGCGGAACCGTGCCCCAGCCGAAGGTCGGCACCTGCTGCTTCTCCAGGAAGTCCGCGCCGGAGAAGGTCACCGAGCTCATCGGCGAGACGGCGAAGACCTTCTCCTGCTGGACGAGCTTGCGCGCGGCGGCGAGGTTTCTGGCCGGATCCTGACCGTCGTCCTCGGCGCCGAGGTACTCGATCTTCCGGCCGTTCACGCCGCCTTCGGCGTTGGCGCGCTCGTAGCGTGCCCGGGCCCCGAGGTCGGTGTCCTTCTTGGAGTAGCCGCTGGCGGTGGTCATGGAGACGATGCCGCCGACCTTGATGGAGTCCGGGGTCACGCCGCGTACGGCGGCGCTGTCCTTGCCGCTCGGTTCACCGGACGTGGAGGCGGAGTTGCAGGCGGTGGCGAGCAGCAGCGCCGCGGCGGCTGTGGCGATGGTGCGGATCGGTCGCAACACAGTGGGTCCCTCCGTCGGGTGACCGAAATTCTGTGCTGGACCTGACGGGTCGTCAATAACTGATGCAGCGTTATTTGATGACCCGTCAGAGCTCGTCAGGGCCGACGAGGGAGCGGTCGTCAGCCGTAGAGCGCGTTGACCTCGACCGCGTAAGCCGACTCGATCGCCTTCCGCTTGAGCTTCAGCGACGGCGTCAGCAGCCCGTGCTCCTCGCTGAAGGGATGGGCCAGAATCCGGAACGTACGGATCGACTCGGCCTGCGACACCAGCGTGTTGGCGGCGACCACCGCCCGCCGGATCTCCATCTCCAGGTCCGGGTCGCGCACCAGGTCGGCCGGCGGCAGCGGCGCCTTGTTCTGCATCGCCAGCCAGTGCTCGACGGCCTCCTGGTCGACGGTGACCAGCGCCGCGATGTACGGCCGGTCATTGCCGACCACGATGCACTGCGCCACCAGCGGATGCGCCCGTACGCGCTCCTCCAGGCCGATCGGCGAGACGCTCTTGCCGCCGGAGGTCACCAGGATCTCCTTCTTCCGCCCGGTGATGGTGAGATAGCCGTCCTCGTCGAGCGCGCCGAGATCGCCGGTGGCCAGCCAGCCGTCGTGCAGCACGGCGTCGGTGGACTTCGGGTCGCCGAGGTAGCCCTGGAAGATGTTCGCGCCGTGCAGCCAGATCTCGCCGTCCTCCGCGATGTGGACGGTGGTGCCGGGGATCGGCTGTCCGACGGTGCCGTACCGGGTGCGCTCCGGAGGGTTCGCCGTCGCGGCCGCCGTGGACTCGGTGAGTCCGTATCCCTCGAAGACGGTGACGCCCGCGCCTTCGAAGAAGAGGCCGAGCCGCCGGTCCATGCCGGAGCCGCCGGACATCGCGTGCCGTACGCGCCCGCCCATCGCGTCGCGGACCTTTCCGTACACGAGCTTCTCGAAGAGCTGGTGCTGCATCCGCAGCCCGGCGGACGGGCCGGGGCCGATGCCGAAGGCCCGGTGTTCCATGGCTTCCGCGTACTTCACCGCCACTTCGACGGCCTTGTCGAACGGGCCCGACTTCCCCGCCGCCTCCGCCTTGCGGCGGGCCGCGTTGAAGACCTTCTCGAAGATGTACGGCACGGCCAGGATGAACGTGGGCCGGAACGACGCAAGGTCCGGCAGCAGCGCGCTCGCCTGGAGCACCGGCTGATGGCCCATCTTGACCCGGCCGCGGATCGCGGCGACCTCGACCATCCTGCCGAAGACGTGCGACAGGGGCAGGAAGAGCAGTGTGGCGGCCTCGTCACCGGGCTTGGAGTGGAAGACGGACTCCCAGCGGGCGATCATGGTGTCGGTCTCGAACATGAAGTTGGCGTGCGTGATCACACAGCCCTTGGGGCGGCCGGTGGTGCCCGAGGTGTAGATGATGGTGGCGATCGTGTCGGGCGTCAGCGCGCGGCGGTGCCGGTGCACCACGTCCTCTTCGATGTGCTCGCCGTCCCGCACCAGTTCCTCGATCGCGCCGGCGTCCAGCTGCCACAGTCGCTTGAGCAGCGGCAGCCGGTCGACGACCGAGCCGATCGTCATCGCATGGTCCTCGTGCTCCACCATGCACGCCGTCACTTCCGAGTCGTGCAGCATCCACCAGACCTGCTCGGCGGACGAGGTGGGATAGATGGGCACGGACTGGGCGCCGACGGTCCAGAGCGCGAAGTCGAAGAGCGTCCACTCGTAGCGCGTACGGCACATCAGGGCGACGCGGTCACCGAAGCGCACGCCGTGCGCGATCAGGCCCTTGGCCAGCGCGAGCACCTCGTCGCGGAACATAGCGGCGGACACGTCCTGCCATTGGCCCGCCGCGTCCTTGCGTCCGAGCGCGACTCGGCCCGGGTCGTCCTCGGCGTTGTCGAAGACCGCATCCGCCAGTCCACCGACCTGAGGCGCTGCGTCCATAGGGGGGACAGTGAACTCGCGCAATGGCCTGCTCCTTGTGGCGCTGTGCACAGCGCCGCGACGCTACCCCACGACGCCCTTGTGCGGGAGGGCGTGAGTGAACTGTGGACGAATGGCATCACCACAGGTCAGACGCAGAAATCCGGTCACATGGGGAAGGCTCGGGCGGAGTTCTGACCGAAGGGTAAGTTTGCTGGGGGCGAATCTCCACGGAATCTGTACGCAGCGATCACGGTGGCTTTACTGGTACTAGGTCGTGTCCGCAGTCAGCGGGGGCGCGGTCCGGCCGGGCGGTGCAGCCGGTCGCCGCCCGCCAGGATCGAAGCGGCCAGCGCGTCGGCCGCCTCCTGAGCGCCTGGAGCCGCGCCGGGGCGGCGGCCGTGCAGCAGAACGAAGTCCACATCGCCCAGTTCGGGCAGGCCCGCGCGGGCCGGGACCGGCACCAGGCCCAGCGGGATCAGCCCGCGGGTGTGGGCCATCACGCCAAGGCCCGCCTGGGCCGCCGCGATCAGACCGCTCAGGCTGGTGCTCGTACAGGCGATCCGCCATGCGCGGCCGTCGGCCTCCAGCGCCTCCAGGGCGCGGGCGCGTGTGATGCCGGGCGGCGGGAAGACGATGAGCGGCACCGGGCGGTCCGGGTCCAGCCGCAGCTCCGGAGCGCCGATCCAGGTCAGCGTGGACTGCCAGACGAGCTCGCCGTGCGTGTCGCCGGTCCGCCGCTTGGCGAGGACGAGATCGAGACGGCCCGCCTCAAGGCGCTTGTGCAGCGTGCCGGAGAGCTCGACGCTGAGCTCAAGATCGACCTCGGGGTGATCGCGCCGGAAGGCCCCCAGGATCTCGGGCAGCCGGGTCAGCACAAAGTCCTCGGAGACCCCGAAACGCAGCCGCCCGCGCAGCCGCTTGCCTGTGAAGAACGCGGACGCGCGTTCATGGGCCTGCAGGATCGTCCGCGCGAAGCCGAGCATCGCCTCGCCGTCCTCGGTGAGCTCAACGCTGTGCGTGTCCCGGGTGAACAGCGTTCTGCCGGTGGCCTCCTCCAGCCGCCGCACATGCTGGCTCACGGTCGACTGCCGCAGGCCGAGCCGGCGGGCCGCCTGTGTGAAGCTCAGGGTCTGCGCGACCGCGAGAAAGGTGCGCAGCTGGGCGGGGTCGTACATGCTTCGAGCCTAACCGGTCATCGCGATTCGTGATGACAGTCAGAGTGGTGTACGGGATTCCCGATCGCCTTGATCCGGAGCACCATGGGGAGGGCACGGCCCTGAACCGAGAGCAAGTGGAGCACATGAGCCGCCGCACGATGCAATGGCCGTCCTGGCTGCCGGTCGATCCGTACATCATGGCGCTGCTCGGGACGGTGGCCCTCGCGGCACTGCTCCCGGCGTCGGGCCGGGCGGCCGATGTGGCGGGCGGGGCGTCGACGGGCGCGGTGGCGCTGCTCTTCTTCCTGTACGGCGCGCGGCTTTCGACCCGCGAGGCGCTGGACGGGCTCAGGCACTGGCGGCTGCATGCGACGGTGCTGGCGGCGACGTTCCTGGTCTTCCCGCTGCTGGGGCTGGCGGCACGGGGACTCGAACCGCTGGTACTGACTCCGCAGCTGTACAGCGGGCTGCTGTTCCTGTGCCTGGTGCCGTCGACGATCCAGTCGTCGATCGCCTTCACCTCGATCGCCCGCGGCAATGTGCCGGCGGCGATCTGCGCGGGATCCTTCTCCAGCCTCGCCGGGATCCTCCTGACACCGCTGCTCGCGGCGCTGCTGCTCGGCGGCGGCGCGGGCGGCTTCTCCGCGGACTCGCTGCTGAGGATCGTGCTGCAACTGCTGGTGCCGTTCCTGGCGGGGCAGCTGCTGCGGCGATGGGTCGGCGGCCTCCTCGCCCGGCACCGCAAGGCACTCGGACACGTCGACCGGGGCTCGATCCTGCTCGTCGTCTACACGGCCTTCAGCGAAGGCATGGTCGCGGGCGTCTGGCACCAGGTGACACCGCTGCGGCTGGGCGGGCTGCTCCTCGTCGAGGCGGCGCTGATGGCGGCGATGCTCGGCGTGACGTGGTACGGCGCGAAGCGGCTCGGTTTCGGCCGGGCGGACCGGATCGCCATCCAGTTCGCGGGCTCCAAGAAGAGCCTGGCGGCCGGGCTTCCGATGGCGACCGTGCTGTTCGGGGCGCAGGCGAGCCTGGCGGTGCTGCCGCTGATGCTGTTCCACCAGATGCAGTTGATGGTGTGCGCGGTGCTGGCGAAGCAGAGGGCGCGGGAGGCGGCGGAGGCGGCGGAACCGGTGGGCGCCGCGCGGGAGCGAGTCCCGGTCGCTTGAACAGCGGCGACACCGTGGCGTGAACCTTCCCCCGACGGGCGTACGAGATCATCCCGGCGGATAGCGTTGAGGTCATGCCCGTACTCGACGCGCGTCGCAGCGCACTTGTCCTCGTCGACCTGATGGAGCGCATCGTCGCGCTGCCGCTCGCACCCCGCACCGGCGAGGAGGCGCTCGCGACCGGTTCGGAACTGGCCGAGGCCTTCCGTGCGGCGGGTGCGCCCGTGGTCCTGATCCGCGTGGAGCGGCAGGGCGTCGAGACACAACCGCCGGGCAGCGGCCTCGTCCCGGCGCTTGTGCACGACGAGGACACCGTGGTCGTCAAGCGCACGATCGGCGGCTTCCAGGGCACCGGGCTGCACGAGGCCCTCGCCGGGCGGGGGGTCACGACGCTGGTGTTCGGCGGCATCGCCACGAACCTGGGCGTTGAGTCGACCGCCCGCGCGGGCGGCGACCTCGGGTACGAACTCGTCTTCGCCGAGGACGCGATGACCGCGTTCACCGCCGAAGAGCACCGCGCGGCAGTGGAGTTGAACTTCCCGCGCCTCGGTACGGTCGTGCCGGCGGCCGAGATCGCCTTCGGCCGGCCGGAGTGACGCACACGCCGATACGCCCGTTCGCCGCACGTCCCTGCACGCTCGTCGTCTGCCGCGGTTGCTGCTGCGGCGACTCGCCGGTGGGCCAGCTGGCCCGGCTGCGTGCCGAGGCGGCGGCATCCGGCGGCCGGTTCGCGGTCCGCACGAGCGACTGCCTCGGCCCGTGCGGCCAGGCGAACGTGATCGTGGTCCAGCCCTCTACGGAAGCCCGCCGCGGTGGCGCTCGCGCGGTCTGGATCGGCTGGGCGTCGGACGACGCGTCCACGGACGAGATCGTGGCCTGGGCGCAGGAGGGCGGCCCGGGCGTGTCCCCGATTCCCCCGACCCTGGACCTCCAAACGGTCCCGACCCCGTCCCGCCGCGGCTGACTACGTGACCGCGCCGCTGCCGCTGCGCGCGCTCGCGACTGCCCGCAGGCGACACCGTGTTGGGCCGGCCGGAGACCTGCCGGCCGGCCCCGCCTGACCGCGCTGCCGCTGTCGGCAGGCGCTCACGGCGGCCACCGCGCACCAACCAGTCGCGGACGACGACCGGACCGTCCAACCCGCCCGGCCGGCCCCCCGGGCCACACCTCCCGCCGCAGTCATTCACCCAAGCTTCGCCCAGGCGTCGCCACTCAGGCTTCCTTCTGCACAGGACCCGCGATTGGCTGCACCTGCTCACCCCGACGAACGCACCGCGGAGACGTCCATGTGCAGTCCGCTCCACCAGCCCGACGGCCCCCTCCCCGCCGCCAGCCGTCGTACGTTCCTGCGCGCCACCGGACTCACGGGCGCCGCCGCGGCCGCGGCCGCCGGAGGACTCGCGGCCGCCGCGCCCGCCGTGGCCCTGCCGCAGCAGAAGACCGGCGACAACGTTGCCAGCTGGCGTCCCGACCCCGACAGCCCGCGGTTCACGTTTGTCGTCATGCCCGACACGCAGTACCTCTTCGACGGTGCCAGCATCCACGCCGAACCCGTCAAGGCCTCCCTGCGCTACCTCCTCGACCACGGCCGCGACGAGAACATCGTCTTCCTCTCCCACCTCGGCGACCTCACCGAGAACGGGCAGCCTGCCGAATTCGGCCCGCTGAGCGAGGCCTTCGAGATCCTGGACCGGCGCCGGGTCGGCTACAGCGTCGTCGCCGGCAACCACGACATCAAGTCGTCGACCGACGACCAGCGCGGCCGTACTCCCTACCTCGACGCCTTCGGGCCGCAGCGCCTGCGACGGCTGCCCACCTTCGGGGGTGCCACACCCGACGGCTACAACACGTACCACCTCTTCCGCGCCGCCGGCCGCGAGTGGCTGGTCCTGGCTCTCGACTGGCGGCCGTCGGCGGGCTCGCTCGCCTGGGCCAGGCGCGTCATCGCACAGCACCCGAAGACGCCGGTCATCCTCACGACGCACGAGCTCGTGTACGCGAACGAGTACGGCGACGAGGCCGAGTTCTCCTCGCACGGCAAGCATCTGTGGGACGAACTGATCGCCGACAACGACCAGATCTTCCTCACCCTCAACGGCCACTACTGGCCCGCCGCCCGCACCACCCGCAAGAACGCCGCCGGCCACGACGTGCACCTGCACATCACCAACTATCAGAACCGGTACTACGGCGGCAGCGCCATGATCCGCCTCTACCGCTTCGACCTCGCCAGGAACACCATCGACGTGGAGACCATCTCCCCATGGATCCTCGGCCGCGCAGGCGACGACCTCAATGAGCTCGAGCGCCGCGAGATCGAAATGACCGGCCCCCAGGACAGCTTCTCCGTGCCTGTCGACTTCGAGCAGCGCTTCGCGGGCTTCGCGCCCGTCCCGGCGCGCGGTCCCCGCCCGGCCTCGAAGATGCTGGTGCCCGGAACCGTCGCGTACTGGCGATTCGACACCGGCCGGCCGGACGGCTCCCCGGCCGACGCCGCCCTCCGTGTCCCCGACCTGTCGGGCCACGGCAACGACCTTTCCCGGGAGACGGTCCCCGGTTCCCCGGCCGACGCCCTGCGCTGGTCCGGCAGTCACCACCCCGACCAGCCGGGGCACGGCAGCCTCTACTTCGACGGCGGCAAGCCGCCGCTGCACGGCGCGTATCTCCGTACCGCCCATGGCGCGCCGCTCAACGCCAAGACCTTCCGCTCCGGCTACACGATCGAGGCCTTCCTCAAGCTCCCCGCCGACTGGGACGCCGGACACCACGCCTGGGGATCGGTGCTCAGCCGCCGCGGCACGCTCGGCGCCGCCGGCAAGACCGCGGGTGACCCGGAGGAGCCGATCGTCACGCTCTCCCTCTCCGACGGACCCGGCCTCCAGTGGGCGGCCGCGCCGCTGAACCAGCCCGGCCTGGTGACCAACTGGAGCCACGAGCTGGAGCGCGAGAGCTGGTGGCATGTCGCCGTCGTCAACGACGGACGGCACACCACGATGTACGTCGACGGCTGCCAGGTCGCCCGCAACCCCGCCACCCGCAGCACGGGACTCGCCACCCTCGGCCTGCCGTGGCTGCTCGGCGGCTACGAGTACGGCGGCACCCTCGACCAGCTGATGCACGGCTGGCTCGGCGACATCAGGATCGTCGAACGCGCCCTGCCCGTAAGCGATTTCCTGAACGCCTGACCACAGTGCCCCGTCCCACCGCGCCACGCCCGAAGGAGAACCCCGAATGAGCCCCAACCAGCCCCTGCCGCGCTGGGCGGACCCCGACGTCCCCGCCGACTCGCTCGACCCGCAGGGACTGTCGCGGCGCGGACTGCTGCGCGGCGCCGGTCTGTTCGGCGCCGCGTTCGCGGGCGGGGCGCTCCTCGCGCCCGCCGCCGAGGCGCACACGACCGCCTCCTTCGGCGACCCGAACCTCGTCTATCTCGTCGGCGACCACCATGTGCACTCCGTCTACAGCCACGACGCGAAGTACACCTTCTCCCAACTGGCCCGCGCCGCGGCCGCCTTCGGCGTCGACTGGATGGTCTTCACCGAGCACAGCAACTTCGGCCACGCCCGGGCCGGCGGCGCCGAGGCGGAGCACCGGGAGATACTCAAGGCCCGTGCCGAGAACCGGCGCATGCTGATCTTCCAGGGCCTGGAGTGGTACATCCCCGGCGCCGAGCACGCCACCGTCTTCTCCTCGCCCGGACGCCACGAGGTCGATCTGCTCACCCGGTTCGAGGAGGCCTACGACGGCAAGCTCCTCGGCTACACCGCGGGCGGCCCGGCCCACCCGGACACCCCGCGCAACGAGGCCCACGCCGTCAAGGCGCTCCAGTGGCTCGACCAGCAGCGCCGCTGCGGCTACGTCGACGACGTCCTCGTGCTCGCCAACCACCCGCTGCGGCTCGGCATCGACTCACCGCACGAGATGCGCGCCTGGCGCGACGCCGCTCCCGGCGTCATGATCGGCATGGAGGGCGCGCCCGGCGCCCAGGGCGCCGCGCACCCCGGCCGCGGATCGGCCGGCATCCGCGGCGAGTACGAGAATGCTCCCTCCGCGAACTCCTTCCCCGGCTATCCGCTCGACGCCTATGTGACGTACGGCGGCTTCGACTGGGCCACCGCGACCGTCGGCGGCCTCTGGGACGCGATGCTCGCCGAGGGCAAGCTCTTCTCGATCACCTCCAACTCGGACGTGCACCGGGTCGTGTTCGACACCTGGAAGAACGGCGACTGGCTGCCGGGCCAGAACTTCGACAACACCGGCCGCCTCCCGGACCCCGTCAACACCACCGAGCCCCAGCCCGGCAGCGACCTGTGGCCGGGCCAGTTCAGCCGCACGCACGTCGGCGTGACCCGCTACGGCTACCGCCAGGTGATGGCCGGACTGCGGGCCGGCCGCGTCTGGGTCGACCACGGCCAGCTCGTCGACGGCCTCGAGGTCCGCGTGAACAGAGAGCACGGCATCGGCCGCGGCGTCACGCTCGGCGGACGGCTGCGGGTGCGCCGTGGCGAGAAGCTCGTCCTGAATGTCTCCGTCACCACCGCATCGCGCCCCAACCACCAGGGCGAGCTGCCGAAGCTGACCCATCTCGACGTGATCCGCGGCGCGGTGACCGGACCGGCGGCCGACCGCGACGAGTGGCGCGCGCCCGACACCCGGGTCGTGCACACCGCCGACGTCGAGGGCCGCCAGGGCCGGTTCACCCTGCGCATCCCGCTGGGCAGGGCCGAGGAGTCGTTCTACGTACGGCTCCGCGGCAGCGACGGCAGGCGCAACGGCCCCGGCCTCCTCGGCGCGGCGATCGACCCGCACGGCCCGGTCAGGCACGAGCCCGGCAACGGCGACCCGTGGGTGGACACCTGGTGCTACACCAACCCGGTCTTCGTGGACGTCGTCCGCTGACGGGACCTGCCCGGAAGGACCCGGCCGGCGCAGGGGGCGCTCCCCGCCGGCCGGGTCCGGGCCCGTGCAGCGGGTGCGCTTCAGACCCGGTTGCCCAGGGCGATGCGCTCGTCACCCGCGTACACGTTCATGTTGGCGCCGCGCAGAAAACCGATGAGGGTCAGGCCCGTCTCGGCGGCCAGGTCGACGGCGAGCGAGGACGGCGCGGAGACCGCGGCGAGCACCGGAATCCCGGCCATCACCGCCTTCTGCGCCAGCTCGAACGAGGCCCGGCCCGAGACCAGCAGAATCACCCGGGACAGCGGCAGCCTGCCGTCCTGCAGGGCGCGGCCGACCAGTTTGTCGACGGCGTTGTGCCGGCCGACGTCCTCCCGGATGTCGAGCAGTTCGCCCTCCTCGGAGAAGAGCGCGGCAGCGTGCAGACCCCCGGTCCGGTCGAAGACCCGCTGTGCCGCCCGCAGCCGGTCGGGGAGGCCGGCGAGCAGAGCTGGCTCGACACGGACCGGGGGAGTGTCGGCTATCGGAAAGCGGGCGGTGGTGCGTACGGCGTCGAGGCTGGCCTTGCCGCACAGACCGCAGGACGAGGTTGTGTAGACGTTGCGCTCCAGCGTGATGTCCGGCAGCTCGACGCCGGGCGCGAGCTGGACGTCCACCACGTTGTACGTGTTCGAGCCGTCGTCCGTGGCACCCGCGCAGTACACGATGTTCCGTACGTCGGACGCGGCGCCGATCACGCCCTCGCTGACCAGGAAACCGGCCGCGAGCGCGAAGTCGTCGCCCGGCGTGCGCATCGTGATCGCGAGGGACTTCCCGTTGAGACGGATCTCCAGCGGCTCCTCGGCCACGAGGGTGTCGGGACGGGTGGAGACAGCGCCGTCCCTGATGCGGATGGTGCGGCGGCGCTCGGTGACCCGTCCCATGACGATCACATCCGATTCTGTACGTGCTGGTAGCCGAAGCGGCCCTTGATGCAGAGGTTGCCGTGGGTCACCGGGTTGTCGTGCGGCGAGGTGACCTTGACGATTTCATTCTCCTGCACATGCAGGGTGAGGTTGCAGCCGACGCCGCAGTAGGCGCAGACGGTCGTTGTCTCGGTCTGCGCCGCCTCGTCCCAGGTCCCGGCGTCGCGCATGTCGAACTCCGTCTTGAAGGAGAGCGCGCCGGTGGGGCAGACCTCGATGCAGTTGCCGCAGTAGACGCAGGCGGAGTCGGTGAGCGGGGCGTCGTGCTCGGTGGAGATACGGGAGTCGAAGCCGCGGCCCGCCACGGCGATGGCGAAGGTGTTCTGCCACTGCTCGCCGCAGGCGTCCACGCACTTGTAGCAGAGGATGCACTTGTCGTAGTCGCGCACATACAGGTCGTTGTCGACCTTCGGCTCCTCGTTGACCCGGGCCGCGTCGATGCCGAACCGGTCCGGCTTCGCCTCGTACTCCTTGATCCACTCGGCGGCTCGCGGGGTCGTCGACAGATCCGTGGAGGAGGCCAGCAGCTCAAGCACGATCTTGCGGCTGTGCCGGGCACGCTCGGTGTCGGTGCGCACCGACATGCCGGCCTCCGCGCGCCGTGAGCAGGCGGGCGCGAGCGTGCGCGCGCCCTCCACCTCCACCACGCACACCCGGCAGGCGTTCTTCGGAGTGAGAGTGTCGCCCTCGCAGAGCGTCGGGATGTCCTTGCCGGCGGCCCGGCAGGCGTCCAGGATCGTGTCGCCCTCGGGGACCCGCACGGTCTCCTCGTCGAGCGTGAACTCGACGAGACGGCGCGGCGGCCCCAGCGGTATCGCGGTCATTCGTAGGCTCCCAGCCGGTCGATGGCGGATTCGACGGCGTTCCAGGCGGTCTGTCCCAGACCGCAGATCGAGGCGTCGCGCATGGCCTGTCCGACCTCGCGCAGCAGTGCGATGTCAGCGGCGGCAGCCGCGCCGGTACGGTCCTGGATGCGGTGCAGCGCCTCCTCCTGGCGGACCGTGCCCACGCGGCAGGGCACGCACTGCCCGCAGGACTCGTCCCGGAAGAACTCGGCGATGCGCAGCAGGATCCGCGGCAGTTCGACGGTGTCGTCCAGCACCAGCACCACCCCGGAGCCGAGCGTCGTCCCGGCCTCGCGGGTGCCCTCGAAGGTGAGCGGGATGTCCAGCTCGTCGGGGCGCACGAAACTTCCCGCGGCCCCGCCGAGGAGCACCGCTCGCACGGTCCGCGGCGGCCCGGCGAGCTCGATCAGCTCGCGCAGCGTGGCCCCGAACGGCAGCTCGTACACGCCAGGACGAGCGACATTGCCGGAGAGACAGAAGAGCTTGGTCTCCTCGGCCCGTCCGTTGAGTATGGGCAGCACATTGACCAGCGTCTCCACGTTGTTGACGGCGGTCGGCTTGCCGAAGAGGCCCTTCTCGACGGGGAACGGCGGCTTGGTGCGGGGTTCGCCGCGGTACCCCTCGATCGAGTTGAAGATCGCGGTCTCCTCGCCGCAGATGTACGCGCCCGCCCCGCGGCGTATCTCGATGTCGAAGGCATAGCCCTGGCCGAGGACGTCGTCACCGAGCAGCCCGCGGGCCCGTGCCTGCCCGATGGCCTCGGCCAGCCGGGCCAGCGCGCGCGGATACTCACCGCGGAGATACAGATAGCCCTGGTGCGCGCCGATGGCATAGCCCGCGATGGTCATCGCCTCGATCAGCGCGTACGGATCGCCTTCCATCAGGACACGGTCCTTGAAGGTGCCGGGTTCGCTCTCGTCGGCGTTGCAGACCAGATAGTGGGGGTGGTCCGGCTGCGAGGCGGTGGCCTGCCACTTGCGGCCGGTCGGGAAGGCCGCGCCGCCGCGGCCGAGGAGTCCGGCGTCGGTGACTTCGCGGATGACTGCGGCCGGGCCGATGGCGAACGCCCGCCGGAGGGCGGCGTATCCGCCGTTGGCGCGGTAGTCGTCGAGGTCGGTGGGGTCGACGACGCCGATCCGCCCGAGCAGGGTCAGCCCGGGCTGCCCGGCCTGCGGCACGGCGGTTTCGGCCGGGGCCTCGTCGGGCGCGTCCGCCGGTGCCCGGGCGGCGCTCGCGACTGCCTCGGCGGTGGCGGGTGCCATCACGGCGGTGGCGTACGGGACTTGGTCCGAGGCGGAGCCCCGGGAAGGGACGCCCGCCTGGAGGAGCAGGGCCGCCGGGGCCCGTTCGCACAGGCCCAGGCAAGGGCTCGGCTGAACCGACACGTCCGGGCCCACACCGTCCGCCAGCGCCATGGAGCCGCCGCGGGCCGCGCACGCCAGGTCCGTGCAGACGTGCAGCACCTTGGCCGGACGCGGCTTCACCGAGAACAGGGAGTAGAACGTGGCGACGCCGTACGCCTCCGCCGGCGGCACCGTCAGCCGTCGGCAGATGTAGTCCAGCGCGCCTTCGCTCAGCCACCCCACCCGGTCGTTCACCGCATGCAGCGCCGGCAGCAGCAGATCCCGCCTCTCACGCGCGGCCGCACCGCCGCGCGCCCAGTGCAGATCCTCCTCCGTGCGGTCGGTGCCGCCCTCCCAGCCGGTCTCCGGCGGGCCCAACAGCCCGTCGACGGCGGCTCGTTCGTCGTCGGTCGCCTTAGCCGCGTCCGCGAATTTCAGGTCCATGCTGTTGCCGCCAGCTTCTCGATCCGGATGGCGGACGCCTTGAACTCGGCCGTGCCCGCGATCGGGCAGTTCGCCTCGATCGTCAGCTGGTTGGTGTCGACCTCGTCGGGGAAGTGCATCGTCATGAAGGCGAGCCCCGGCCGCAGGGCGGGGTCGACCCACACCGGCGCCGTCACAGAGCCGCGCCGCGAGGAGATCCGTACCTCCTCGCCGACCGAGACCCCGTACGCCTCCGCGTCCTCCGGGCACAGCTCGATGTACTCGCCGCGCCGCAGCGGAGAGGCGAAAGAGCCGCTCTGCACACCAGTGTTGTACGAGTCGAGACGCCGTCCGGTCGTCAGCCGCAGCGGAAACTCCTCGTCCGTCAGATCCACCGGCGGATCGTGCTGGACAAGTCCGAACGCCGCAGGCATGCCGCGCCGCGCCGGATCCGTCTCCCACAGCCGGGCGTGCAGGAAGCTCGACGGCAGTTCCGCCACGTCGGGGCAGGGCCACTGCAGGCCCTGGTGCTCGTCGAGCCGCTCGTACGTCATGCCGAAGTGGTCGGGGGAGAGCGAACGCAGCTCGTTCCAGACCGCTTCGGAGTCGGCGAACTTCCAGTCGTGGCCGAGTCGTTCGGCCATGGCGCAGATGATGTCGATGTCCTCGCGGGCTTCTCCGGGCGGCACCAGCGCCGCCCGTACGCGCTGCACCCGGCGCTCGCTGTTGGTCGTGGTGCCGTCCGTCTCGGCCCAGGCGGCCGTGGCGGGCAGCACCACGTCCGCCATCTCCGCGGTCTTGGTCAGGAAGATGTCCTGCACCACCAGATGGTCGAGCGCGGCGAGCCGCCGGATCGCCTGCTCGCTGTCGGCCTCGGACTGCGCCGGGTTCTCGCCGATGCAGTACACCGCGCGCAGTTCGCCGCTCTCCATCGACTCGAACATCTCGGTGAGCGTCATGCCGTAGCGCGGCTGGATGACCGTGTCCCAGGTCCGCTCGAACTTGCCCCGGGCCGCCGGGTCGAGGATGTCCTGGAAGCCGGGCAGCCGGTTGGGGATCGCGCCCATGTCGCCGCCGCCCTGCACGTTGTTCTGGCCGCGCAGCGGCTGCACCCCGGCGCCGTACCGGCCGACCTGGCCGGTGAGCAGCGCCAGATTGATCAGCGCCCGGACATTGTCCGTGCCGTTGTGGTGCTCGGTGATGCCGAGCGTCCAGCACAGCTGCGCCCGTTCGGCCGTGGCGTAGGCGTGCGCCAGTTCGCGGATCGCGGCGGCCGGCACTCCGGTCACCTTCTGGGCGGCGGTCAGCGTCCATGGTTCGACGAGCTCGGCGTACTCCTCGAAGCCGGTGGTCGCACGCTCCACAAAGGCGCGGTTGACCAGGCCGGCGTGGATGATCTCCCGGCCGACGGCGTGTGCCAGTGGAATGTCGGTGCCGACGTTGAGCCCGAGCCAGCTCTCCGCCCACTCCGCGGTCGAGGTACGCCGCGGATCGACGGCGTACATCCGCGCGCCGTTGCGTATGCCCTTCAGGACGTGCTGGAAGAAGATCGGGTGGGCGAAGCGGGCGTTGGAGCCCCACATCACGATCAGATCGGTGTGGTCGACCTCTTCGTACGAGGAGGTGCCGCCGCCGGAGCCGAAGACCGCCGACAGGCCCGCGACGCTCGGTGCGTGACAGGTGCGGTTGCAGGAGTCGACATTGTTGGTGCCCATCACCACGCGGGTGAACTTCTGCGCCACATAGTTCATTTCATTGGTCGCGCGGGCGCAGGAGAGCATCGCGAAGGCGTCCGGTCCGTGCTCGTCGCTCGCCTGCCGGAACCCGGCCGCCGCCCGTTCCAGTGCCTCGTCCCAACTCGCCCTGCGCAACTGCCCGTCGCCTTCGCGCACGAGCGGATGCGTGAGCCTCGGATACTGCTTCTTCGGCTTCTTCTTCATGCTGCACTTCCTGCTGAGGCGGTCGTTGCAAGGAGATCGGCGAGTGCGTGCACGGCGCACAGCTTCGGCACGGGGGTCCTCGTGAGGGCGGCCAGCTCGACGACGGCCGCGAGCAGCACGTCCAGTTCGAGCGGCTTGCCTTTCTCCAGGTCCTGGAGGGTGGAGGTCTTGTGGTCGCCGACGCGCTCGGCGCCGGCGATGCGCCGCTCCACGGAGATCTTCGGGTGGCAGCCGACGGCGGCCGCGACCTCGAGCGTCTCGCGCATCATCGTCTCGACCAGCGCCTTGGTGTCCCGGTGGCGGCAGATCTGCGCCATCGTGGCTCGGGAGAGCGCGCTGATCGGGTTGAAGGAGATGTTGCCGAGCAGCTTGATCCAGATGTCGTTGCGCAGATCCGGTTCGACGGGGCACTTGAGCCCGCCCGCGACCATGGCCTCGCTGAATGCGAGGCACCGCCGTGACACGCTCAGATCCGGTTCGCCGATGGAGAAGCGGGTGCCTTCCAAGTGGCGTACGACACCGGGCCCTTCGAGCTCGGTGGCGGCGTAGACGACACAGCCGATGGCGCGTTCGGGCGGCAGTGTCGCGCTGACCGCGCCGCCCGGGTCGACGCTCTCGATGCGGCGTCCGGTGTACGGGCCGGGCAGCCCGTGGAAGTACCACCAGGGGATGCCGTTCTGGGCGGCGATGACGGCCGTGTTCCGGTGCAGCAGCGGATGCACCAACGGGCCGGACGCCGCATAGGAGTTGGCCTTGAGGCCGAGGAAGACATAGTCCACCGGCCCGACCGAGGACGGGTCGTCGGTGGCGTTCGGGCGCGCGGTGAAGTCGCCGCGCGGGCTGAGCACGCGGACGCCGTCCCGGCGCATGGCCGCGAGGTGCGGTCCGCGGGCGATGAGATGGACTTCGGCGCCGGCGCGATGCAGCGCGGCCCCGACGTATGCGCCGATGGCACCGGCGCCGACAACTGCGACTTTCACGGGGGCTCTCCGTTCGGTTGAGCGACCGAGCGAGGGCGGAAGTGAGGGAGATCAGAAGGAGGGTTTCGGCGAGTGCGTCGACAGAATATTGTCTACAGTATGCCTTTCAGGCGGTCAAGACTCGTCACATCCTTCGGGAAGCTCCAAATTCAAGGCCCGGAATCCTGTGGGATCACTTGCACGCGTACCGGGCGGTAGCGACCAAGACTGGGAGATTCCACTGTCCGCACGGAGAGGATCCACATGATCGGCTCACGCATCGTCGCGCTCGGGCACTACCAGCCCGCCAAGGTGCTCACCAATGAGGACCTGGCGGCACTGGTGGATACCAGCGACGAGTGGATCCGCAGCCGCGTGGGCATCAGGACCCGGCACGTCGCGGCGGACGACGAACCGGTCGACGAACTGGCTGCCCACGCCGCCGCGAAGGCGCTCGCCTCCGCGGGGCTCGTCGCCGACGACATCGACCTCGTACTCGTCGCCACCTCCACCGCCGTCAACCGCTCGCCGAACATGGCGGCGCGCGTCGCGGCCCGTCTCGGCATGGGCTCGCCCGCCGTGATGGACCTGAATGTGGTGTGCGCGGGCTTCACCCATGCGCTCGCCACCGCCGACCACGCACTGCGGGCCGGAGCCGCCCGGCGCGCGCTGGTCATCGGCGCCGACAAGATGGCCGAAGTGACCGACTGGAGCGACCGCACCACCTGCGTCCTCGTCGGTGACGGCGCTGGCGCGGCGGTCGTCGAGGCGACCGGCGACGGCGAGGAGCCGGGCATCGGGCCGGTGCTGTGGGGCTCGGTCCCGGAGATGGGTCACGCCGTACGGATCGAAGGCACTCCGCCCCGCTTCGCGCAGGAGGGCCAGTCCGTCTACCGCTGGGCCACCACCCAGCTGCCGCCCATCGCCCGCAAGGTCTGCGAACGCGCGGGCGTCACGCCCGAGGAACTGGCGGCCGTCGTGCTGCACCAGGCGAATCTGCGGATCATCGAGCCCGTCGCCCAGAAGATCGGCGCGGTGAACGCGGTGATCGCCCGCGATGTGGTCGAGTCCGGCAACACCTCGGCGGCGTCGATCCCGCTGGCGCTCTCCAAGCTGGTGGAACGCGGCGAGATCGAGTCGGGAGATCCGGTGCTGCTGTTCGGCTTCGGCGGCAATCTCTCCTACGCGGGTCAGGTCGTCCGCTGCCCCTGAGCAGCGGATCATCAGGGCAGACTGAACCGCATGGTCGCGAAGCGAAGTGCGGGACTGCTGCTGTTCCGCAGACGGAGTACGGACATCGAAGTGCTCATCGGGCACATGGGCGGGCCGTTCTGGGAGGGCAAGGACACCAAGGCCTGGTCGGTGCCGAAGGGCGAGTACACCCCGGAGGAGGAGCCGATGGCCGCCGCGCGCCGGGAGTTCGAGGAGGAGCTGGGCCTTCGGCCGCCGGACGGCGACTGGCTGCCGCTCGGCGACGCCCGGCAGTCCAGCGGCAAGGTGGTCACCGTCTGGGCGCTCGAGGGCGACCTCGACACGGATCTCGTGGTGCCGGGCACCTTCACGATGGAGTGGCCCATGCGCTCGGGCCGGATGCAGGAGTTCCCGGAGATCGACCGTGCGGAGTGGACGGGTGTCGACGAGGCGCGGGAGAAGCTGGTGCCGGGGCAGCGGGTCTTCCTCGACCGGCTGCTGGAGCTTGCGGTTTCCGGCCCGAAGTGACGTGGATCTCGGACCGTTTCCGTGTGCACGGGATTGCGCTCGGTAGACTGTAGACGATAACCAATGGTGTCTCGCCGCTGTCGGCCCAGAGGGGGACCGTGATGTTGTCCGCAGGACTGCCACAGGGAACTGTGCCCAAGCTGGAACGTCCCGGTCCACTGCGTGAGCGGGTCTACGAGGCGCTTCTCGAACTGATCACGACGCGCGCGCTCCGCCCCGGCCAGCACCTCGTCGAGAGCGAGCTCGCCGGCCATCTCGGCGTCTCCCGGCAGCCCGTGCGCGAGGCGCTGCAACGGCTGAACACCGAAGGCTGGGTCGATCTGCGCCCGGCGCAGGGCGCGTTCGTCCATGAGCCGACCGAGGCGGAGGCCGACCAGTTGCTCTCGGTCCGCACGCTGCTCGAGGCGGAGGCCGCCCGGCTCGCCGCCGCGAACTCCGGCTCGGCGGGCATCGTCGCGCTGGAGGAGCTCTGCGCCAAGGGTGAGCAGGCCGTCGCGAACGACGACGTGGACCTGGCGGTCGCCGCCAACGCGGCCTTCCACGCGAAGGTGATGGAGCTCGCCGGCAATGTCGTACTCGCCGGTCTTGCCGCGCAGGTGGACCGCAGGGTCCGCTGGTACTACACGCCCGTCGCGCGCCGGCGCGGCCACCAGTCCTGGATCGAGCACCGGCAGTTGATCGCCGCGATCTCGGCACGGGACGAGGTCCGCGCGACGGAGGTCATGCGCGCCCACACCGAACACACCCGCAAGACCTACCACCAGCGGGAGCAGTAGACCCGCCTCGGCCAGTTGGCGCACCAGCGCCGATCCCGCGTTTCCGGTCACGCCGGTCATCTCGTTCGCTCCGAGCTTTGTCCCGGGTGTGGAGAAAGTTGTGCCGGAACTCTGCTCAAGTTCTTCCCACTTGGTGAAAGCGCTGCTACGTTCCCCTCGAAAGCACGACGGACACGGCCGAAAAGGCGGGGAGGGGCTCGTGAGGCGCATGACCGCTCGACCCGCGAACGCCCACCAGGCGCGGCTGCTCAGGCTGCTGCGCGACGGCGGGCCCAACTCCCGTGCCCAGCTCGGCGATCAGGTCGACCTGTCCCGGTCCAAGCTCGCCGTCGAGGTCGACCGGCTGCTGGAGACCGGCCTCGTCGTCGCCGACGGACTCGCCGCATCGCGCGGCGGCAGGCGCTCGCACAACATCCGGCTCGCGCCCGCCCTGCGCTTCCTCGGCGTCGACATCGGCGCGACCTCGATCGACGTGGCCGTCACCAACGCCGAACTGGAGGTGCTGGGCCACCTCAACCATCCGATGGACGTACGAGAGGGCCCGGTCGCCGTCTTCGAGCAGGTCCTGTCGATGGCGGCCAAGCTCCGGGCCACCGGACTCGCCGAGGGTTTCGACGGCGCCGGGATCGGCGTGCCGGGACCCGTCCGCTTCCCCGAAGGCGTGCCGGTCGCACCGCCGATCATGCCGGGCTGGGACGGCTTCCCGGTCCGCGAGGCACTCAGTCAGGACCTGGGCTGCCCCGTCATGGTCGACAACGATGTGAACCTGATGGCGATGGGAGAGCAGCACGCCGGCGTCGCACGCTCCGTCGGCGACTTCCTCTGCATCAAGATCGGCACCGGCATCGGCTGCGGCATCGTCGTCGGCGGCGAGGTCTACCGCGGCACGACCGGAAGCGCCGGCGACATCGGCCATATCCAGGTCGAACCGGACGGCCGCGCCTGCGCCTGCGGCAACAAGGGCTGCCTGGAAGCCCACTTCAGCGGTGCCGCGCTCGCCCGCGACGCCGAGGACGCGGCGCGCACCGGCCGCTCGGAGGAACTCGCCGAACGGCTGGCGAGCGCCGGGCGGCTCACCGCGGTCGACGTCGCGGCAGCGGCCGCGGCCGGCGACGCCACCTCGCTCGAGCTCATCCGCGAGGGCGGCAACCGCGTCGGCCAGGTCATCGCCGGGCTCGTCAGCTTCTTCAACCCGGGCCTCGTGGTCATCGGCGGCGGTGTGACGGGCCTCGGCCACACGCTGCTGGCGAGCGTCCGCACCCAGGTCTACCGCCAGTCACTTCCGCTGGCCACCGGCAATCTCCCGATTGTGCTGGGCGAGCTGGGACCGACCGCCGGAGTCATCGGCGCGGCCCGGCTCATCAGCGACCACCTGTTCTCGCCGGCCTGACCGGTCGGCGCGCGCACGACGACAAGCGCCACCCGCACCACCCCGGACACTCCGCCGGGGACCCAAGCAACCGCAATACGCCCTGCCCGCTCACCGGCCGTACCCTGCCGAGGGGATTTGTCATGGCTCCAGAACCACCTCTGCTCACCATGTCCGGCATCACCAAGTCGTTCCCGGGCGTCCGCGCACTCGACGGAGTGGACCTCGAGGTCCTCGCCGGCGAGGTGCACTGCCTCCTCGGCCAGAACGGCGCCGGAAAGTCCACGCTCATCAAGGTCCTCGCCGGAGCGCACCAGCCGGACGGCGGAGCGATCACGTGGCGCGGCGACATCGTTTCCCTCAAGTCGCCCATCGCCGCCATGCGGCTCGGCATCGCCACCATCTACCAGGAACTCGACCTGGTCGAAGACCTGTCCGTCGCCGAGAACGTCTTCCTCGGGCACGAGCCCACCACCGCCGGATTCGTCGTACGAGGCGGGGACGCCAAGGCCGCAACTGCCAAGCTGCTCAAGCGACTCGGCCACGCGGAGATCGAACCGGCACGCCGTGTCGGCGATCTGTCCGCCGCCCAGCAGCAGATCGTCTCCATGGCCCGGGCGCTCTCCCACGAAGTACGGCTGATCGTGATGGACGAGCCCTCCGCGGCGCTCGACCCCGACGAGGTCGACAACCTCTTCCGTATCGTCGGCGACCTGACCGCGGACGGCGTCGCCGTCGTCTACATCTCGCACCGCCTGGAGGAGATCCGCCGGATCGGCGACCGGGTCACCGTGCTCAAGGACGGCCGTGCCGTCGCGGTGGGCCTGCCCGCCAAGTCCACGCCGACCCGCGAAGTCGTCGCCCTGATGACCGGCCGGAACGTCGAGTACGTCTTCCCGGAGCGGCCGGCCGCCGCACGGACCGACGGCCGGGCGCCGGTGCTGCGCGTCGAAGGCCTGGCCAGGGCGGGCGAGTTCGCGCCCGTCGACCTGGAACTGCGGCCCGGCGAGATCGTCGGACTCGCCGGGCTCGTCGGCTCCGGACGCTCCGAGATCCTGGAGACCATCTACGGCGCCCGCAAGCCCACCGCCGGACGCGTCCTCGTCGACGGCAGCCCGCTGCGGCCCGGCAGCGTCCGCTCCGCCGTCCGCGCCGGAGTCGGACTCGCACCCGAGGAGCGCAAGGCGCAGGCCCTGCTGATGCTCGAGTCCGTCACCCGCAATGTCTCCGTCTCCTCCCTCTCCCGCTTCTCCCGCGGCGGCTGGCTCGACCGCCGCGAGGAGCGCGCCGCCGCCCAGCGGGCAACCAGGGAACTGTCGCTGCGGCCCGACAACCCCGACGCCCGCATCCGCACGCTCTCCGGCGGCAATCAGCAAAAGGCCGTGCTCGCACGCTGGCTGCTGCGCGGCTGCCGCGTGCTGCTGCTGGACGAGCCGACCCGCGGTGTGGACGTCGGTGCGCGCGCCGAGCTCTATGCCGTGATCCGCCGGCTGGCCGACGAGGGCCTCGCCGTACTTCTCGTATCCAGCGAGGTGCCCGAAGTCCTGGGCCTCGCCGACCGGGTGCTGGTGCTGCGCGAGGGCAGCGTCGTGCACACGGCCGACGCCCGGGAACTGGATGAGCACCGCGTACTCGACCTTGTGATGGAAGGGAGCCCGACGGCATGACGCAGCCAGCCACCCCGGCGCAACAGGACGCGCCGATACCCATTGCCAAGTCCCAGCCGGACAACGGGGGTTGGCGTCGCCCGCTCGGACTGCGCCTCGATGTCCGCAATCTCTCGCTGCTGGGCGTCCTCGCCGTCCTGATCGCGGTCGGCGGCATCACCAAGCCCGATGAATTCCTCGCCACCAGCAATCTCCAGCTGGTGCTCACCCAGGCCTCCGTCATCGGTGTCGTCACCGTCGGCATGACCTTTGTGATCACCAGCGGCGGCATCGACCTGTCGGTCGGCGCGATCGTGGCCCTGGCCTCGGTCTGGGCGACCACCTTGGCCACCCAGGAGTACGGCTTCGCCGGCATCCTGTTCACCGCGGTCATCGTCGGCGTCGGCTGCGGTCTGGTGAACGGCCTGCTCATCGCGTACGGCGGAATGGTGCCGTTCATCGCGACGCTGGCCATGCTCGCCTCGGCCCGCGGACTCGCCCTGCAGATCACCGACGGCAAGACGCAGATCGTCACGGTGAACTCCGTGCTCGACCTCGGCATCAAGGACGCCTACATCCTCGGCATCCCGCCGCTGGTGCTGGTCTTCGCCGCGGTCACCGTCGTCGGCTGGCTGCTGCTGAACCGTACGACCTTCGGACGGCGCACCGTCGCGGTCGGCGGCAACGCGGAAGCGGCCCGGCTCGCCGGCATCGACGTACGACGCCAGCGGCTCTATCTGTATCTGCTCTCCGGACTGTGCTGCGGCATCGCCGCCTTCATGCTGATCGTCCTCGCCGGATCCGGCCAGAACACCAACGGCAACCTTTACGAACTCGACGCCATCGCCGCCGCGATCATCGGCGGCACCCTGCTGAGCGGCGGCCGCGGCACCATCGTCGGCTCCGTGCTCGGCGTCCTCGTCTTCACCACCATCACCAACATCTTCGCGCTCAACAACCTGGAGAGCGCCGTCCAGCAGATCGCCAAGGGCGCGATCATCGTCGCCGCCGTCCTGGTGCAGCACCGCACCTTGCGGGGCAGCGGCGAGAGCTGACTGCCGGCTCACTTCGACTTCCACCCGCATCCCCAACTGTCGTACCGCCCAGCCGAAGGGTTGATCCGTCATGCCAGAAATCCCCACCACCAGCCGCAGAGGGCTGCTTTTCGGCACCGCCGCCGTGGGCGCCGGCGCGCTGCTGACCGCCTGCACCAGTAACGAGCCCAAGAAGAACGACACCGCGACCAACAACGCGCCGGCCGCCGACGACAAGCCCGGCAAGGCCGTCACGATCGGCTTCGCCGGACCGCAGGCCGACCACGGCTGGCTCAACGCGATCAACGAGAACGCCAAGTCGCGTGCGAAGAAGTACTCCGAGGTGACCCTGGAGATCACCGAGGGCTCCAACGACACCGCGGCCCAGATCGGCCAGGTCCAGACCCTCATCAACAAGAAGGTCGACGTTCTGGTCATCCTGCCCGCCGACGGCAAGGCGCTGACCCAGATCGGTCTGCAGGCCATGAAGGCCGGCATCCCGGTCATCAACCTCGACCGGATCTTCGCCTCTCCGCAGGCCTATCGTTGCTGGATCGGCGGCGACAACTACGGCATGGGCCTCAACGCCGGCAACTACATCGGCCAGCAGCTCAAGGACAAGCCCAACGCCAAGGTCATCGAACTCGCGGGCATGGACAACCTGGAGCTCACCAAGCAGCGCACCCAGGGCTTCGACGACGCGTTGAAGAACTACCCGAACATCAAGAAGGTGGCCCGCCAGGCCGCCGAGTTCACCGTCGAGTCCGGCCAGGCCAAGATGGCCCAACTGCTCCAGGCGCAGAGCCAGTTCGACGCGCTCTGGAACCACGACGACGACCAGGGCGTGGGCGCGCTGCGCGCCATCGCGCAGGCCGGACGCAAGGACTTCCTGATGGTCGGCGGCGCCGGCGCCAAGTCGGCGATGGACGCCATCAAGGCCGACAACAGCGTTCTGAAGGCCACCGTCCTGTACCCGCCGACCATGGCCGCGTCCGCGATCGACCTCGCCCGCACCCTCGGCCAGGCCAAGGGCATCGGCGGCCTCGCCGAACTGGAGATCCCCGCCTCGATCACCCTGTACTCCGCCGTCGTCACCAAGGACAACGTCGACGAGTACCTGCCCACCGGTTTCAGCTGACCCGCGCGCCCGCCCCCACCGAGCAACCGACGAGGAGGAACCCGTATGGAACAGAGGGACAGTGAGGCCGCTCCGCCGACACTCGGCGTCGGCATGGTCGGATACGCGTTCATGGGAGCCGCCCACTCACAGGGGTGGCGCACCGTGGGCCGCGTCTTCGACCTGCCGCTGCGGCCGGTCCTCGCCGCCATCGCAGGCCGGGACGAGGCCGCCGTGCGCGCGGCCGCGGCCAGACACGGCTGGGCGGCGGCGGAGACCGACTGGCGCGACCTCATCGCCCGCGACGATGTGCAGCTCGTCGACGTCTGCACGCCGGGTGACAGCCATGCGGAGATCGCGATTGCGGCCCTGGAGGCGGGCAAGCACGTGCTGTGCGAGAAGCCGCTGGCCAACTCGGTGGCGGAGGCGGAGGCGATGGTCGCGGCGGCCGAACGCGCCCGGGAACGCGGCCAGGTGGCGATGGTCGGCTTCAACTACCGGCGCGTGCCGGCCCTCGCGTACGCACGCCGGCTCATCGCCGACGGCAGGCTCGGCGCCCTGCGCCATGTGCGGTTCAGCTATCTGCAGGACTGGCTCGTCGATCCGGACTTTCCGCTGACCTGGCGGCTCCAGCGCGACCACGCGGGATCCGGGGCGCTGGGCGATCTGGGCGCGCACATCGTGGACCTCGCGCAGTATCTGGCGGGAGAGCCGCTGGTGGGAGTCTCCGCGCTGGCCGAGACCTTCGTACGGGAACGGCCCCTGCTCGCCGGAGCGTCGACCGGGCTCTCCGCGTCCGGCGGCGTCGAACGCGGTCCGGTCACCGTGGACGACGCGGCCCTGTTCACCGGGCGGCTCGCGTCCGGCGCGCTCGCCTCCTTCGAGGCGACGAGGATGGCGGCGGGCCGCAAGAACGCGCTGCGGCTCGAAGTCAACGGCGAGCTCGGATCGCTCGCCTTCGACCTGGAACGGCTCAACGAGCTGTCCTTCCACGACAACACCGAGCCCGCCGCCTCGGCCGGCTTCCGGCGGATCCTCGTCACCGAGTCGGAGCACCCGTATCTGGAGGCGTGGTGGCCGCCCGGCCACGCGCTCGGCTATGAGCACACCTTCACCCACCAGGCGCGCGACCTGGTCGAGGCGATCGCGTCGGGCACCGATCCGGCTCCGTCGTTCGCGGACGGACTCCAGGTGCAGCGGGTGCTCGCCGCGGTGGAGGAGAGCGCCGAGAAGAACGCCGTCTACACCCCCGTACAGGCACAGTCTTAGGAAGGTCCCCATGCCACGTCCGTTCACGCTGTTCACCGGCCAGTGGGCCGATCTGCCGCTGGAGGAGGTGTGCCGGCTCGCCCGCGACTTCGGCTACGACGGCCTTGAACTCGCCTGCTGGGGCGACCACTTCGAGGTCGACAAGGCCCTTGCCGACCCCTCGTATCTCGACGGGCGGCATGCGCTGCTCGACAAGTACGGCCTCAAGTGCTGGGCGATCTCCAACCATCTGGTCGGCCAGGCCGTCTGCGACAACCCCATCGACGAGCGCCACCGCGGGATTCTGCCGGCGCGGATCTGGGGCGACGGCGAGCCCGAAGGCGTACGGCAGCGGGCCGCGGCCGAGATCAAGGACACCGCGCGGGCCGCGGCCGCCTTCGGCGTGCGTACCGTCATCGGTTTCACCGGATCGTCGATCTGGCATCTGGTCGCCATGTTCCCGCCGGTGCCGGAGGGGATGATCGAGCGCGGCTACGAGGACTTCGCCGAGCGCTGGAACCCGATCCTCGACGTCTTCGACGCCGAGGGCGTGCGCTTCGCCCACGAGGTCCATCCCAGCGAGATCGCCTACGACTACTGGACCACGAAGCGCGCGCTGGAGGCCGTCGGCAACCGGCCCGCCTTCGGGCTGAACTTCGACCCGAGCCACTTCGTGTGGCAGGACCTGGACCCGGTCGGCTTTCTCTACGACTTCCGGGACCGGATCTACCACGTGGACTGCAAGGAGGCCCGCAAGCGTCTCGACGGCCGCAACGGCAGGCTCGGTTCGCATCTGCCGTGGGGCGATCCGCGGCGCGGCTGGGACTTCGTCTCGGCAGGCCACGGTGACGTCCCTTGGGAGGACGTATTCCGGATGCTGCGCTCGATCGGCTACGACGGCCCGATCTCGGTGGAGTGGGAGGACGCCGGAATGGACCGTCTCCAAGGCGCACCGGAAGCGCTTGCTGATCTGAAGCGCTTCGATTTCGAGCCGCCCACCGCCTCCTTCGACGCGGCCTTCGGAGGCGGCGACTAGCGCTGTAGAGCGCATTGTTGCAGCTTGAAGCCCGGCGGCCGGTCCGCCGCCGGGCCGGTCCCAGCTGCTCGGGTTCGCCTTTGTCCTGCGGTAGGAAAAAGTTGAACTTCCTTACTGCACAAGGGCTTTCCGTCCCGGACGAACCCGACTACCGTCCCATGAGGTGTACAGGACATAGGTGGTCCCGGTGTGACGGCGCACTCCGGTTCCCACGGACAGGCCCGCCCCGCGACTGAGGGCAGGGCACAGCCAGCCCGTTCGACCGGCTATCCCGGAGGACATTCGTGCACAGGAAAAGGCACAGAGCCCGCAAGGCGCTCGCACTCTTCACCGGCGGCCTTCTCGCCGCCACCTCGCTCGCCCTCACCGCGCCGCAGACCGCACTCGCCGTCGACGCCGATCCGGGCGCGGCCGCCGAAGAATTCCAGCAGGTCACTCTCGCCAAGGGCGGTGAGGAGACCGGCGAACCCATGTCGCTGGCGGTCCTGCCCGACCGCAGCGTGCTGCACACCTCCCGCAACGGCGAGCTGCGGATGACCGACAGCGCCGGCAACACCCGTGTCGTGGGCACCATCCCCGTCTACTCGCACGACGAGGAAGGCCTCCAAGGCATCGGTCTGGACCCGAAGTTCAGCGAGAACCGCGCGATCTATCTCTATTACGCGCCGCCGCTGAACACCCCCGCGGGCGACGCCCCCAATGAAGGAACCCCCGAGGACTTCGCCAAGTTCGACGGTGTCAACCGGCTCTCGCGCTTTGTGCTGAAGGCCGACGGCACCCTCGACAACGCCAGCGAGAAGAAGATCATCGACATTCCGGCGACCCGCGGCATCTGCTGCCACGTCGGCGGCGACATCGACTTCGACGCGGCGGGCAACCTCTATCTGTCGACCGGCGACGACTCCAACCCGTTCGCCTCCGACGGATTCACACCCATCGACGACCGGCCGGGCCGCAACCCCGCGTACGACGCCCGCCGCACCTCCGGCAACACCAACGACCTGCGCGGCAAGATCCTGCGGATCAAGGTCGCCGACGACGGCTCCTACACCGTCCCCGACGGCAACCTCTTCGCGCCCGGGACCGACAAGACGCGGCCCGAGATCTACGCCATGGGCTTCCGCAACCCGTTCCGGTTCAGCGTCGACAAGAAGACGGGCATCGTCTACGTCGGCGACTACGGACCCGACGCGGGTGCCGCCGACCCGAAGCGCGGCCCCGCAGGACAGGTCGAGTTCGCCCGGGTCACCAAGCCGGGCAACTACGGCTGGCCGTTCTGCACCGGCAACAACAACCCGTACGTCGACTACGACTTCGCGACCAAGGAGTCCGGAGCCACCTTCGACTGCGCGGCGCTGAAGAACGACTCGCCGTACAACACCGGCCTGGTCGACCTTCCGCCGGCGCAGGCGGCATGGATTCCGTACGACGGCGGCTCCGTGCCCGAGTTCGGCACCGGCTCCGAGTCCCCGATGGGCGGACCCGTCTACCGCTACGACGCGGCCTCCACCTCACCGGTGAAGTTCCCCGAGGCCTACGACGGCGACTTCTTCGCCGGAGAGTTCGGCCGCCGCTGGATCAAGCGGATCGAGCAGGGCGAGGACGGCGCGGTCCAGTCCATCAACGCGGTCCCGTGGACCGGTACGCAGATCATGGACATGGCCTTCGGCCCGGACGGCGCGCTGTACGTCCTCGACTACGGCACCGCCTGGTTCGGCGGCGACGAGAACTCCGGCCTCTACCGCATCGAGAACGCCACCGGCGGACGCTCACCCGTCGCCGAGGCCGCCGCCAACAAGACCTCCGGCAAGGCCCCGTTGCGCGTCGCCTTCTCCTCGGCCGGCACTGCCGACGCCGACGGCGACACCCTCACCTACGCCTGGGACTTCGGCGACGGCGGCACATCGACCGCCGCCAACCCCACCTACACGTACAAGAAGAACGGCACCTACACGGCGACCGTCACCGCCAAGGACCCGACCGGCCGCACCGGCTCCGCCAGCGTCCATGTCGTCGTCGGCAACACGGCGCCCAAGGTGACCCTGGAACTGCCCAGTGAGGGTGCGCTGTTCAGCTTCGGCGACGAGATCCCGTTCAAGGTCACGGTCACCGACCCGGAGGACGGCGCGATCGACTGCGCCAAGGTGAAGGTGACCTACATCCTCGGCCATGACAGCCACGGCCACCCCGTGACCTCGGCCAACGGCTGCACCGGCACCATCAAGACCTCCGCCGACGGCGGCCACGACCCCAACGCCAATATCTTCGGAGTCTTCGACGCCGAATACACCGACGGCGGAGGCGGCGGCCAGGCCGCGCTCACCAGCCACGACCAGGCGCAGCTCCAGCCGCGCCACCGGCAGGCCGAGCACTACAACAACTCCGCCGGTGTCACGATCCAGAACAAGACCAGCGCGAACGGCGGCAAGACCGTCGGCGACATCAACAACGGCGACTGGATCTCCTTCAAGCCGTACAACCTGACCGGGTCCACCAAGCTCACCGCGCGGATCTCCTCCGGCGGCGCCGGCGGATTCCTCGAGGTGCGCACCGGGTCGGCGAACGGGAACCTGCTGGGGTCAGCCCCGGTGCCCGTCACCGGCAGCTGGGACACCTTCCAGGACATCGACGTACCGCTGCGGGCCGTGCCGACGAAGACCACCGAACTGTTCCTCGTCTTCAAGGGCGGTGACGGCGCGCTGTACGACGTCGACGACTTCGAGCTCTCCAACAGCGCGCCCGACCGCACGGCCAAGCGCGTCCTGGTCTTCTCCAAGACCGCCGGCTTCCGGCACGACTCCATCCCGACCGGCATCGCCGCCCTCAAGGAACTCGGCAAGAGCAGCAACATCACGGTCGACGCCACCGAGGAGGCGGGCCAGTTCACCACCAGCAACCTCGCCCGGTACGACGCCGTCGTGTTCCTGTCCACCACCGGTGACGTGCTCAACGCCGACCAGCAGAAGGCGTTCGAGAACTTCATCGCCACCGGCGGCGGGTACATGGGCGTGCACGCCGCGGCCGACACCGAGTACGACTGGGGCTTCTACGGCGGACTGGTCGGCGCGTACTTCGCCTCGCATCCGCAGATCCAGCCCGCGACCATCCGCGTCGAGGACAAGACCCACCCGGCCACCGCACACCTCGGCGACGCCTGGGAGCGCAGCGACGAGTGGTACAACTACCGCGCCAACCCGCGCGGCAAGACCCGGGTGCTGGCGACCCTGGACGAAACCACCTATCAGGGCGGCACGATGAAGGGCGACCACCCGATCGCCTGGTGCCAGACCTATGAGGGCGGCCGCTCGTTCTACACCGGCCTCGGCCACACCAAGGAGTCGTACGCCGAACCGGCCCTGCGCCAGCACCTCCTGGGCGGACTGCGCTACGCCGCCGGCCAGGTCAAGGCGGACTGCAAGCCGCAGACGGGCTACCGGTCCATCTTCAACGGCACGACGCTGGAGGGCTGGAAGCAGGCCGGGCCCGGAAAGTTCAATGTCGTCGACGGTGAACTGCGTACCGAAGGCGGCATGGGCATGCTCTGGTACCAGGCCAAGGACCTGAAGTCGTACTCGGTCAAGCTCGACTGGAAGCTCGACGGCGACGACAACTCCGGTGTCTTCGTCGGCTTCCCGGCCTCCGACGACCCCTGGTCCGCGGTGAACAACGGCTACGAGATCCAGATCGACGCCACCGACGCCGCCGACCGCACCACCGGTGCCGTCTACGGCTTCAAGTCGGCCGACCTCAAGGCCCGCGACCGCGTCCTGCGGCCGCCGGGCCAGTGGAACAGCTACGAGATCAAGGTCCAGGGTGAACGGCTCCAGATCTTCCTGAACGGCGTGAAGATCAACGACTTCACCAACACCGACCCGGTCCGCAGCCTGAAGGACGGCTACATCGGCCTCCAGAACCACGGAGCCGGCGACCAGGTGTCCTTCCGCAACATCCAACTCAGGGAGCTGCCCTCCTAGGCGCGCCCCCACAGACGGCGGCGGGCGGGGAGGCGCCGTACCCCCCGCCCGCCGTCCTCCACCCCACGAATGGCAGGGAGGCAGTCCGTGACGCAGACCGAGACCGAGTCCGTGACGAACGAGAAGGCACGCACCGGAGTCTGGTTCGTCGGAGCACGCGGCTCCGTCGCCACCACGGCCGTCGCCGGGTGCGCGGCGGTCACCGCCGGGCTGCACCCGCCGAACGGCATGGTCACCGAGACCCCGCCGTTCGCCGGATCCGGCCTGCCCGCCCTGTCCTCCCTGGTCTTCGGCGGCCATGACACCGCGCACTGCCCGCTGCCGAAACGGGCCGAGACGCTTACCGCGGCAGGCGTTCTGCCGCACGGCCTCGCGGCAGCGGTGCGCGGCGAACTCACCGCCGCCGACCAGGAGATACGACCCGGCGGTCCGCAGCAGGGCGACACCCGCACCGACGAGGAACTCATCGACGCCTTCGCCGCGGACCTGGCCGACTTCCGGCAGCGGCACGCGCTCGCCCGGATCGTCGTCGTCAATGTCTCCACCACCGAACCCCTCCCGGAACCCGACGCCGAACGGCTGCCACCCAGCTCCCTCTACGCGGCCGCCGCCCTGCGCGCCGACTGCCCCTTCGTCAACTTCACCCCCTCCACCGGGCTGCGCACACCGGCCCTCACCGACGCCGTCACGGCCAGCGGACTTCCCCACGCGGGCCGCGACGGCAAGACAGGCCAGACGCTGCTCCGTTCCGTGCTCGCCCCGATGTTCGTGCAACGTGCCTTGTCCGTACGGGCATGGTCGGGCACCAACCTGCTGGGTGGCGGGGACGGAGCGGCGCTGGCCGACCCGGCGGCGGCCGCCGCGAAGAACGCCGGCAAGGAGCGCGTACTCACCGACACGCTGGGCCACACGCCGCAGGGCGAGGTCCATATCGACGACGTCCCGGCGCTCGGCGACTGGAAGACGGCCTGGGACCACATCGCCTTCGAAGGATTCCTCGGCTCGCGGATGATCCTCCAGACCATCTGGCAGGGCTGTGACTCGGCGCTCGCGGCCCCGCTCGTCCTCGACCTGGCCCGGCTGGTGGCACGCGCGCACGAGGCGGGTGTGTCCGGTCCGCTGCCCGAACTCGGCTTCTACTTCAAGGATCCTGACGGCGGCCCGGCCGCGCTGTCCGAACAGTTCACCGCGCTTCTTTCGTTCGCCGACCGGCTGCGGGAGGCGAAGTGACCCTGCGGGCCTGGGCGGAACTGCTGCGCGTCTCGGCGCTCTTCACGGTCCCGGGCGACGCGCTGGCGGGTGCGGCGTCACGCGGCCTGCGCCCGGACCGCGGGACGGCGCTCGCGCTGGGCTCCTCGCTGTGTCTGTACGAGGCGGGCATGGCCCTCAACGACTGGGCCGACCGCGAAGAGGACGCGATCGACCGCCCCCACCGACCGATCCCCTCGGGCCGCATCACCCCGGGCGCGGCCCTGTTGGCGGCAGGAGCCCTCACGGCGGCGGGCCTGACCCTCGCCTCTTCGGCCGGCCGCAGGCCCCTGGCGCTGGCCACGGCCCTCGCGGCCACGGTCTGGTCGTACGACCTCCACTTCAAGCACACCCGCCTGGGCCCGGCGGCCATGGCAACGGCCAGGGGACTGGACCTGCTGCTTGGCGCGGTGGCGACGGGCGGCGGGGGAGAGGCGCGCGCACTGCGGCGCGGCGCGGGCGAGCAGCCGTGCGCCGTGCGGCTCGGCGCGGCAGGAACGTCGGGAGCGCCGGGAGCGCCGGGAGCGCCGGGAGCACCGGGAGTGGCCGGCGTGGCAGGAGCGTCGGGAGTGGCGGTGCCCGCAGGGGTGGGCACCGCTCTCTCGGCCGCGGGCATGCTCGCCGCGCACACCTACGCCGTGACATCGGTGTCACGCCATGAGACGCAGGGCGGATCCACTCTGGTGCCGCTCGGCGCGCTCGCGGCGACCCTTGGCCTTGCGGCCGCCACCCTGCGGGAGCACCGGGGGACCGGCGGCTCACCACCGGTTGCGGGACGGGGCGGTCCGGGCGAACTCTCGCGGATCGTGGGCATCGCGCTCGCGGGGGCCTACGTCCGCACCGCCGGCACCCCCCTCCTCCATGCCGCCCTCAACCCCTCCCCGCCGCTCACCCAGCGCGCCGTCGGCGGCGGCATCCGGGCCATGATCCCGCTCCAGGCCGCTCTCGCCGCCCGCGCGGGCGGCAGCGCCACCGCCCTCGCGGTGATGGGTCTCGTCCCGCTGGCCCGCAAACTCGCACGGAAGGTGAGCCCCACATGAGCCCCGAACCCGGCCCGGAAGCGCGCCTCCGCCTCGGCTACGGCACCAACGGCCTCACCGACCTCCGCCTCGACGACGCCCTCGCTCTGCTCGCCGACCTCGGATACGACGGCGTCGGACTCACCCTCGACCATATGCACCTCGACCCGCTCGCCCCCGAGCTCGCGGCCCGCACCCGTCAAGTGGGCAAGAAGCTCGGCGAGTTGGGCCTCGGCGTCACCATCGAGACCGGCGCCCGCTATGTCCTCGACCCCCGGCGCAAACACGGCCCCTCCCTCCTCGACCCGGACCCAGACGGCCGCGCCGCCCGTACCGCCCTGCTCACCACCGCCGTACAGGTCGCCGAAGACCTCGGCGCCCACGCCGTGCACTGCTTCAGCGGCATCACTCCCGCCGGTATGTCCCCCGACACCGCGTGGAAGCGGCTCGAAGAGTCCCTCGCTCCCGTCCTGGACGCCGCAGCCACCGCCGGCATCCCCATCGCCATCGAACCCGAACCCGGTCACCTCCTCGCCACGCTCGCCGACTTCCACCAACTGCGCGGGCTCCTCGGCGACCCCGAACCGCTCGGACTCACCCTCGACATCGGCCACTGCCAGTGCCTGGAGGACCTGCGCCCCGCCGACTGCATCCGCGACGCCGGGCCCTGGCTGCGCCATGTCCAGATCGAGGACATGCGCCGCGGCATCCATGAACACCTCCCCTTCGGCGACGGAGAGATCGACTTTCCGCCCGTGCTGCGGGCCCTCGCCGCCACCGGCTACCAGGGCCTCACCGTCGTGGAACTGCCCCGCCACTCCCACGCGGGCCCCGAACTGGCCCGCGCCTCCATCGAGTTCCTGCGCGCGAAGGGAGCCCCCGCATGCTGATGTCCCGCAAGGAACTCGACGCCCGGCTCGACGAAGCGGCCCGCGCCTGGCTCGACGAGGCGCTCGGCGAAGCGCGCGAGCGCATGGGCGAGGACCCCGCCGACCCGTACGCCGTGCCCCTCTGGGAGCTGCGCTTCGCCTCCGCCGGACGCCACTGCGGCCAGGAACACGCCGACTCTGCCCGCGCCCTGCTGCTGATCGAGGCCCGCGCCGGTCAGGACACCCTGACCCGCCTCTACCACCAGGGCACCGCCGCCGAGCGCCGCGCCGTACTCCACGCCCTGCACCGGCTGGTCGCGGGCGCGGACGGGCTGCCGCTCGTCGAGGACGCGCTGCGCACCAACGACACCCGGCTCGTCGCCGCCGCCGTCGGCCCGTACGCCGCCGCGCACCTCGACCCGCACGCCTGGCGGCACGCAGTCCTCAAGTGTCTGTTCACCGGCGTGCCCGTCGATGCCGTCGCCGGCCTCGAGCGCCGCGCCGCCGGTGACGGCGAACTCGCCAGGATGCTCGCCGACTACGCCGCCGAACGCACCGCCGCAGGCCGCGACACCCCCCACGACCTTATTCGCGTACTGACCCTGACCGGCGAGCAGTCCGAGGAGTCCTGATGCGCATCTTCGACCCCCACATCCACATGACCTCCCGCACGACGGACGACTATCAGGCGATGTACGCGGCCGGAGTCCGCGCCCTCGTCGAGCCGTCCTTCTGGCTGGGCCAGCCCCGCACCTCGCCCGCCAGCTTCTTCGACTACTTCGACGCACTCCTCGGCTGGGAACCCTTCCGCGCCGCGCAGTACGGCATCGCCCACCACTGCACCATCGCGCTCAACCCCAAAGAGGCGAACGACCCGCGCTGCACTCCCGTCCTCGATGCTCTGCCCCGCTATCTCGTCAAGGACTCCGTCGTCGCCGTCGGCGAGATCGGCTACGACTCGATGACTCCCGCCGAGGACACGGCACTCGCCGCCCAGCTCCAACTCGCCGCCGACCACGGGCTGCCCGCCCTCGTCCACACACCGCACCGCGACAAGCTGGCCGGACTGCACCGCACCGTCGACGTCGTCCGCGAATCCGCACTGCCCGCGGAGCACGTCCTGCTGGACCACCTCAACGAGACGACGGTGAAAGACGCCGCCGACAGCGGCTGCTGGCTCGGCTTCTCCATCTATCCGGACACCAAGATGGACGAGGACCGGATGGTCACGATCCTCAAGACGTACGGAACCGAGAAGGTCCTCGTCAACTCGGCCGCCGACTGGGGCAAGAGCGACCCGCTGAAGACCCGCAAGGTCGCCGACGCGATGCTCGCCGTCGGCTTCGGCGAGGACGACGTCGACCTGGTCCTGTGGCGCAACCCCGTCGCCTTCTACGGCCAGAGCGGCCGCCTCCAGCTCGACACGCCGGAACCGGAGGCCCTGCACGAAGGCAACTCGATCCTCCGCGGCGGGGAATGAGGAGGCCGGCCCATGCGCTTCCGACACCCCGACGGCTCCACCGTCCACCTCTCCTACTGCACCAACGTCCACCCCGCCGAAACCCTCGACGGTGTCCTCGCCCAGCTTCGCGACCACTGCGAACCCGTCCGCCGACGGCTCGGCCGCGACCGCCTCGGCATCGGTCTCTGGCTCGCCAAGGACGCAGCCCGCGCACTGATCACCGACCCAGCCGCGCTGCGCGGCCTGCGCGCCGAACTCGACCGCCGCGGCCTGGAGGTCGTCACCCTCAACGGCTTCCCGTACGAGGGCTTCGGCGCCGAAGAGGTCAAGTACCGCGTCTACAAACCGGACTGGGCCGACTCCGAACGCCTCGCCCACACCACCGACCTGGCCCGGCTGCTCGCCGTCCTCCTCCCCGACGACGCCACCGAGGGCACCATCTCCACGCTGCCGCTGGCCTGGCGCACCGACTTCGACGAGCCCGCGGCCACCGCCGCCAGGGCCGCGCTCACCACCCTCGCCGAACGCCTCGACGCACTCGAGGAACTCACCGGCAAGTCCATCCGCGTCGCACTCGAACCCGAGCCCGGCTGCACCGTCGAGACCACCGCCGACGCCATCGGCCCGCTGACCGCGATCGGCTCCACCCGCATCGGCATCTGCATCGACACCTGCCATCTCGCCACCTCCTTCGAAGATCCCGGCACCGCGCTGGCCGCGCTCGCCGCGGCCGGCGTCACCATCCCCAAAGCGCAGCTGTCCGCCGCACTCCACGCCCAAGAACCCCACCTCCCCGAAGTCCGCGCGGCCCTCGGCGCCTTCGCCGAACCCCGCTTCCTGCACCAGACCCGCACCCGCACCGCCGCCGGCCTGCGCGGCACCGACGACCTCCACGAAGCCGTCGAGGGTCAGTCGCTGCCCGACGGAGCGCCCTGGCGGGCCCACTTCCACGTGCCGCTGCACGCCCCGCCCGCAGCGCCGCTGACCTCCACCCTCCCCGTGCTCCAGGACACGCTGGCCCGGCTCGTCGGCGGGCCGAACCCGTTGACCCGCCACCTCGAGGTCGAGACGTACACCTGGCAGGCCCTGCCCGCCGAGCTGCGCCCACGCAACCGCACCCAGCTCGCCGACGGCATCGCCGCCGAACTCACCCTCGCCCGCGACCTCCTCGTCGACCTCGGACTCAAGGAACTGCCATGACCGACGCCGCGCACCGAGCCGCCCCGACCCCGCTCCTGGTCCTGGACGTCGTCGGCCTCACCCCCCAGCTCCTGGAGCACATGCCCCACCTCAAGGCCCTCGCCCACTCCGGCTCCCGGGCCCCGCTGTCCACCGTGCTGCCCGCCGTCACCTGTGCGGCCCAGTCCACCTTCCTCACCGGCACGCTGCCCGCCGAACACGGCATCGTCGCCAACGGCTGGTACTTCCGCGAACTCGGCGACGTCCTGCTGTGGCGGCAGCACAACGGCCTCGTCTCCGGCGACAAGATCTGGGACGCCGCCCGCCGCGCCCACCCCGGCTACACCGTCGCCAACATCTGCTGGTGGTACGCCATGGGCGCGGACACCGACATCACCGTCACCCCCCGGCCCGTCTACTACGCCGACGGCCGCAAGGAACCCGACTGCTACACCCGGCCGCCGGCCCTGCACGACGAACTCACCGAGAAACTCGGCACCTTCCCCCTGTTCCACTTCTGGGGTCCGGGCGCCGACCTCGTCTCCAGCCAGTGGATCGTCGACGCCACCCGCCACATCATGCGCACCCGCCACCCCGACCTGACCCTGTGCTACCTCCCGCATCTCGACTACGACCTGCAGCGCTACGGACCCGACGACCCACGCTCCTATCGGGCCGCCGCCGAACTCGACACCGCCATGGCCCCGTTGCTCAAGGACGCCGAGCAGGAAGGCCGCACGGTCGTCGCCCTCTCCGAGTACGGCATCACCCGTGTCAGCCGCCCCGTCGACATCAACCGCGCCCTGCGCCGCGCCGGCCTCCTCGAAGTCCACACCCAGGACGGCATGGAGTACCTCGACGCAATGGCCTCACGCGCCTTCGCCGTGGCCGACCACCAGCTCGCCCATGTCTATGTACGGCGCGCCGAAGATCTCGACGCCACCCGCGAGGCACTGGCCGGCCTCCCCGGCATCGACCAGCTCCTCGACGACGAAGGCAAAAAGGCCCATGGCCTCGACCATCCCCGCTCCGGCGAGCTCGTCGCCATCGCCGAACCCGACGCCTGGTTCACGTACTACTACTGGCTCGACGACGCCCGGGCGCCCGACTTCGCCCAGCTCGTCGAGATCCACCGCAAACCCGGCTACGACCCCGTCGAGCTGTTCATGGACCCGCTCGACCCGTATGTACGCCTGAAGGCGGCCAAGGCGATCGCCCGCAAGAAGCTCGGCATGCGCTACCGGCTCGCGGTCGTGCCCCTCGATCCGTCACCTATTCGCGGCAGCCACGGCCGCCTCCCCGAGAGCGACGACGAAGGTCCGCTCATCATCTGCTCTACCCCCCGCGCTGTAAGCGGCCGCGTCGCGGCCACCGATGTGAAGTCCCTGCTGCTTCAACTCGCTGGTCTCCACTGAAGCAGACGACACTGACAACGAGGAGTTATCCACATGAGCCGTACGAGCCGCATCAGCAAGAGCAGCGACCCCGAACTCGCCCACAGGCTCAGCAGACGAGGCGTGCTCGGCGTCGCCGCCGGCGCGAGTGCCGCCGCCATCATCGGCGCGGCCGCCCCCGCCACAGCGGCAACCACCACGGCGGCCGAGCAGACCGGGAGCAGCGGCCATGGACACGGCCGCCCCGTCCTGCCTCCCGGCCGCCTCGGCATCCAGCTCTACTCGCTCCGCGACAAGGTCTCCACCCTCGGCTTCGCCGCCGTGTTCGCCGAGCTCGAGAAGTACGGCTATGACGAGATCGAGTTCGCCGGCTACACCCAGGGAACCGCCGGTGCCATCACCCTCGCGCAGCTCAAGAGGCTCACCCGCGACTACGGCCTGAACCCCATAGGCAGCCATGTCGGTTACTACTCCAACGACCCCAACGCCTACACCTTCGCGCAGAACCTCGAGAAGGTGCTCGACGACGCCGAAGCCCTCGGCCTCAAGCACATCGGCACCGCGTCGGGCCCGTTCCGCTACGGCGCCACGGTCGACGCCTGGAAGAGGGCAGCCGAGGAGTTCAACACCTACGGCGCGGCCGCCAGAAAGCGCGGCATGAAGTTCTACCAGCACAACCACGCCGAGGAGTTCTCCTTCGCGACCGACCAGCCCGGCGTCCGGCTCTACGACGTACTCCTCAAGGAGACGGACCCCAAGCTGGTCCACCTCGAAATGGACATCTACTGGGCCTACGCAGGCCAGTTCCGCTTCAGCAAGCAGGTCGACGGCACCCCCGCCCCCTTCGACCCGCTCCGTTACGTCCTCAAGCAGCCCCACCGCTATCCGCTCTTCCACGTGAAGGACGGCATCCGCGACGAAGCCGCCCGCGACGGCTACCGCATGGTGGACGTCGGTGACGGTGACATCGACTACAAGCGCTTCATCTCCGCGGTCAACAAGACCCCCGGCGGCTACCGCGACCACCACTGGCAGGCCGAACACGACAACCCCGTCGAGTCCTTCGCCTTCGCCCGCAAGTCCAGCGCGCACCTCCACTCGCTGCGCGAGCGCTGCGGCGACTAGCGGTCCAGTAACGGCGTCGTTCTGTGCGCAAAACGCTCGGCCGGGAATCCCCGGCCGAGCGTTCTGCATGGACTGTTTGCGGCTCAGTCCGTCTCCCGGCTTATGGGCATCGGATTGGCCTCGATGCCATTTTTCGGTCGACCTGGTGCGGTGAGGAACAGCGCGATGAATGCGGCGAACAGTGAGATCGAGCCCGCCAGCGTGAATGCCCCGCTGTGGCCCCAGTTGTCCACCACGACCTTGCCCATGCCGGCTCCGAGCAGGCCGGACACCAGCTTGGAGCTGTAGACCAGGCCGTAGTTGGACGCGTTGTTGTTCTCGCCGAAGTAGTCCGCCGTCATCGCCGCGAACATCGGGAAGATGGCGCCTCCGCCGAACCCGGAAATGCTGGAGAAGAGCAGGAACAGCGGGAGGTTCTTCATGTCGGCCGCCCACAGGATGGCGTACTGCGAAAGGCCAAGGACGATACAGACGAAGATCAGGCAACGCTTGCGCCCGTAGCGGTCCGACAGCCAGCCGATCACGCCGCGTCCGGTGCCGTTGACGATGGCCTTCATCGACATGGCCGTTGCGACGATTCCGCCGGCGAAGCCGGCCTCTTCGCCTATGTCGACCTGGAAGGCGATGCCGAAGATGTTCACGCCCGAGGTGCACAGCAGGCAGAACCACATCAGCGCGACCCGCCCGGTCCGCCAGGCCTCACCGGGGGTGTACTGCTTCACGGCAGGAGGGTTCATCGCCAGTGCGCGACGGGCGCGTGGGTCGTCCGGTGCCCGCAGCGGGTCGACCTCGGCGGGCCACCAGTTCTTCGGCGGGTCCCGGAAGAAGTAGCCGGCCACGGCCACCGTCGCGGCCAGGAAGACACCGACCGAGACAAGCACCCAGCGGAAGTTCGTCAGATCCATGTAGTTGGTGAAGAGGAAGACGAACGGCACGGAACCATAGGCGAAACCGCCGTTGACGAAGCCCGTCTTGCCGCCCTTGCGTTCCGGATACCACTTGCCGACCATGTTCACGCAGGTCGCATAGACCATGCCGGCGCCCATACCGCTGAACATGCCGAACCCGACGTACGCGACGATCACATGCGGCGCGAACGCGAGGGACAGATATCCGAACAGCGTGCCCAGTGCGCCGAGCATCATCGCCCAGCGGGCCGGCAGTTTGCCGCTTTCCCTGAGCTTTCCGGCGGGAAAGGCCACCGCCGCCTGGAAGAACACCCAGACACCGAGCATCCAGAAAATGTGTCCGTCGTTCCAGCTGTGTGCGATGTGCAGAGTGTCCTCGGCCGAAGCGAACGCGTACTCGGCCGAGCTGATGCCCATCATGCCGACCCACGGCAGGATGACCATCCACTTGCGCTTACGGCCCATGATGTCGATATCGGTCTCGCCGAGCCGATAAACGCGGCCGTTCCGGTCCGTCACCTCCCTGAAGGCGACGGGTGTTGAGATGTCGGTGGTAGTCATGACGGATTGCACCCCTTGTGTCGAAAGAGCTGGCCAGCGCCCCCTGTCCAATACCTTTCGTTCTCTTGGGGTCGGGGGCGGCCCGCCTCGGCCGCCCCCGCCTCGCTCAACTCATTGACCACCACCCAGCAGGCCCGCCGCCCGCGCCCAGCGGTACTTCGCGCCGAGGGCCGCCACCGGCTTCTCCGTCGTGTACGGATACGCCACGACGCCCCGCTCGAAGAGGTACTGGCAGGCCGCTTCGACCTCGACGTCGCCCGCCAGCGAAGCCACTACGGGCTTCTCGATGCCGCGTGCCCGGAACTCCTCGACCACCTGCGCCGTGAGTTCGGCGAAGACCATCGGCGGAGTGACGATCGTGTGCCAGTAGCCCAGCACCAGCGCGTGGATCCGCGGATCCTCCATACCCAGCCGGATCGTCGCCTCGTACGTGGCGGGCGGCTCGCCGCCGGTGATGTCGATCGGGTTCCCGGCCGCCCCGAACGGCGGAATGAACGCCTTGAACGCCGCGTCCAGATCCTCCGGGATCTCCATCAGCCGCAGCCCGTTGTCGACGATCGCGTCCGAGAGCAGCACGCCCGACCCGCCGGCCCCGGTGATGATGACGACGTTGTCGCCCTTCGGCGTCGGCAGCACCGGCAGGGCTCGCGCGTACTCCAGCATCTCGTTCAGACCGGGCGCGCGGATCACTCCCGCCTGCCGCAGGATGTCCTCGTACACCGCGTCATCGCCGGCCAGAGCACCCGTGTGCGAACCGGCCGCCTTCGCGCCCGCCGCCGTACGGCCCGCCTTGAGGACCACGACCGGCTTCTTCGGAACGGTCTCGCGCGCCGCCGCCACAAACGCCCGGCCGTCCTTCAGATCCTCCAGGTGCATCGCGATGCACTCGGTGTTGGGATCCTCACCGAACCAGGTCAGCAGATCGTCCTCGTCGAGATCCGACTTGTTGCCGAGCCCGACGATCGCCGAGACACCGGTCTTGGTCGTACGGGCGAAACCCAGGATCGCCATGCCGATGCCGCCCGACTGCGAGGTGAGGGCCACACCGCCCTTCACGTCGTACGGCGTGCAGAACGTGGCGCACAGGTCCTGCCAGGTGGAGTAGTAGCCGTAGATGTTCGGGCCCAGCATGCGGATGCCGTACCGCTCGGCGATCGCCACGATCTCGGCCTGAAGCTCGTGCTCTCCGGTCTCGGCGAAGCCCGACGGGATCAGCACGGCGTTCGGTATGCCCTTGCGGCCGACCTCCTCCAGCGCCGATGCCACGAACTTCGCGGGAATCGCGAATATCGCCACATCGGGCTCACCCGGAACATCCATCACGCTCTTGTACGCCTTGCGGCCCTGAATGTCATCGGCCTTGGGGTTCACCGGATGGATGTCTCCGGAGAAGCCGCCGTCGATCAGATTGCGCATGACCGAATTGCCGATCTTGCCCTGCTCGTTGGAAGCGCCGATCACCGTCACCGACTGCGGCTTCATCAACCGCCGCATCGACGTCAGGATCTCCTCGCGCGAGTACTGGCGACGCCGCGCCGGAGCCTCGGTCGTGAGCAGGATCCGCACATCCGCCGCCATCACTCCGGCCGCCGAAGCGAACACGGGGTTGAGGTCCACCTCCGCGATCTCCGGGAAATCGGCGGCCAGCCGCGAGACCTTGACGATCAGCTCGGCCAGGGCATCACGGTCGACGGCCGCCCCGCCGCGCACCCCGCGCAGGATCTCGGCGGCCCGGATCCCGTCGAGCATCGACAGCGCGTCGTCCTTCGAGGCGGGCGCGAGGCGGAACGTGACGTCTTTGAGGACCTCGACCAGCACACCGCCGAGCCCGAACGCCACCACCTTCCCGAAGGTGGGGTCGGTGACCGTGCCGATCAGGACCTCCGTGCCGGCCGGCACCATCTGCTGCACCTGGACGCCGAGAATGCGCGCATCCGGGTCGTACGTCTTCGCGTTGGAGACGATCGCCGTGAACGCTCCCCGCACCTCGGCCGACGAACCGAGCCCGATCTGAACTCCGCCCGCATCCGTCTTGTGCAGGATGTCGGGCGACACGATCTTCATCGCCACCGGGAACCCGATCCGGTCGGCGAGCGCGACGGCCTCGTCCGCGGTCTCCGCGAGCGCCTCGGCCGGCGTCGGGATGCTGTACGCGTCCGTGATGACCTTGCCCTCGGGGGCGGTCAGGGCCGTACGCCCCTCGGCGAGCGCCGCGTCGAGCACCGCCCGTACAGCCGCTGTTTCGTGCGCCACTAGATGACTCCGTTCGTCTTGAGCAGCCGCAGCTCCTCGTCGCCGAGCCCCAGCTCACCGACGTACAACTCTTCGTTGTGCTCGCCCAGCAACGGCGGGGACAGCACTTCCACCGGCGAGTCCGACAGCTTCAGCGGACTGCCCACTGTGGTGAAGGAACCCCGCTTCGGGTGCGGCACCTGGACGACCATCTCGTTCGCGACCAGCGACTCGTCCTCGATGATCTCCTTCGTGGACAGGATCGGACCGCACGGAATGTTGTGGGCGTTGAGCCGCTCCAGCACCTCCCACTTGGGCAGCGTCGAGGACCACTCCTCGATCAGCTGGAACATCTTCGACAGCTTCGGAAGCCGTGCCTCCGGCGTCGCCCACTCCGGGTCCTCGGCCAGCTCGGGCCGGCCGATCAGCTCCGACAGCGGCTGCCAGCCCACCGGCTGCACAATGACGTACACATAGTCATTGGGGCCGCCCGGCGCGCACTTCACCGCCCAGCCCGGCTGACCGCCACCGGACGCGTTGCCGCTGCGCGGCACCTCGTCACCGAAGTCCTCGTTCGGATACTCCGCCAGCGGACCGTGCGCGAGGCGCTGCTGGTCCCGCAGCTTGACCCGGCAGAGATTGAGCACGGCGTGCTGCATGGCGACATTGACGCGCTGACCGCGCCCGGTGGACTCCCGCTGGAACAGCGCGGCGAGAATGCCGGCCACGGCGTGGACACCGGTACCGGAGTCGCCGATCTGCGCGCCGGTGGCCAGCGGCGGCCCGTCCTCGAAACCGGTCGTCGCCATCGAGCCGCCCATGGCCTGCGCCACGACCTCGTACGCCTTGAAGTTGGTGTACGGGCCGTCGCCGAAGCCCTTGATGGAGGCGTACACGATCCGCGGGTTGATCTCCTGGATCCGCTCCCAGGTGAACCCCATCCGGTCCACGGCGCCGGGGCCGAAGTTCTCCACCATCACATCGCTGCGCCTGATCAGCTCGGTGAGGATCTCCTTGCCGCGCTCCGTCTTGGTGTTGAGCGTGATGCTCCGCTTGTTGCAGTTGAGCATCGTGAAGTAGAGCGAGTCGACGTCCGGGAGATCACGGAGCTGCTTGCGCGTGATGTCGCCGCTCGGGGCCTCCAGCTTCACCACGTCAGCGCCGAGCCAGCCCAGCAGCTGGGTGGCCGAAGGGCCGGACTGCACATGTGTCATGTCGAGGACGCGCACGCCCTCAAGAGCCTTGGTCATGAGAGGGCTCCTCTACTTGTACATGGTCTGGTTCATGGTTCCGGGGGCGTACGCGTCCGGGTCGACCCAGACATTGATCAGCGAGGGCTTCCCGGACTCGCGGGCGCGCTGCAGCGCCGGCGCGATGTCGGCCGGGTCGCGGACTTCCTCGCCGTAACCGCCCAGCATCTGGGCGAACTTGTCGTAGTGGACGTCCCCGAGCGTGTTGCCGATCCGCTCGCGCTCCAGGCCGTACTTCTGCGCCTGGCCGTAACGGATCTGGTTCATCGACGAGTTGTTGCCGACGATCCCGACGAAGGGGAGGTTGTAGCGGACGAGCGTCTCGAAGTCCCAGCCGGTGAGCGAGAAGGCGCCGTCGCCGAAGAGCGCGACGACCTCCTTGTCCGGCCGCGCCTGCTTGGCGGCGAGGACGAACGGGACGCCGACCCCGAGAGTGCCGAGCGGCCCCGGGTCCATCCAGTGGCCCGGCGACTTGGGCTGCACGACCTGGCCGGAGAAGGTGACGATGTCGCCGCCGTCGCCGATGTAGATCGAGTCCTCGGTGAGGAATTCGTTGATCTCGCTGACCAGCCGGTACGGATGGATCGGTGAGGCATCCGACTTCAGGTTCGGCAGCCGCTTCTCGATGGCGGTCTGCTCGGCCGCCCGCAGCTCGTCGAGCCACTCCTTGTGCTTGGACGCACCGCCGTTGCTGTATCCATTAAAAGCGTGCCCGGAGACGGCCTCGGTCACCGACTTCAGGACCAGGCCGGCGTCCCCGACGATCCCCAGGTCGATGTCCCGGTTCTTGCCGACGGTCCGGTAGTCGAGGTCGATCTGCACGACGGTCGCGTCCGGCGAGAGCCGTTTGCCGTATCCCATACGGAAGTCGAAGGGTGTGCCCACGATGACGATGACATCGGCGTTGGAGAACGCGTACCTGCGCGACAGCTGGAAGTGGTGCGGGTCGCCGGGCGGCAGCGTGCCGCGCCCGGCGCCGTTCATGTAGGCGGGGATGTTGAGGCTGCGGACGAGGTCGATGGCGGATTCGGTGCCGCGGGTCGTCCATACCTGGCTGCCCAGCAGGATCGCGGGCTTCTCGGCGTGCACGAGGAGGTCGGCGAGCTTCTCGATCGCCTCGGGGTCACCGGCCGAGCGGGTCGAGGCCCGGTACTGGCCGGCCGCGGGGACCCGGGCCTTGTCCACCGGCACCTTGGCGTCGAGCACATCACGCGGGATCTCCAGGAACGAGGGTCCGGGCGCGCCGTGGTAGCACTCGCGGAAGGCCATCGAGACCATGTCGGCCGCGCGTGCCGTGTCCGGCACGGTCGCCGCGAACTTGGTGATCGGAGTCATCATGTCGACGTGCGGCAGGTCCTGCAGGGAGCCCATCTTGTGCTGGGTGTGGGCTCCTTGGCCGCCGATGAGCAGCATCGGGGACTCGGCGCGGAAGGCGTTGGCGACTCCGGTGACCGCGTCGGTCGTGCCGGGTCCCGCGGTCACGACCGCGCAGCCGGGCTTGCCGGTGATGCGTGCGTAGCCGTCCGCCGCGTGCGCGGCCACCTGTTCATGGCGTACGTCGACGACTTCGATGCCTTCGTCCACGCAGCCGTCGTAGATGTCGATGATGTGGCCGCCGCAGAGCGTGTAGATGACCTCCACTCCCTCTGCCTTGAGCGCTTTGGCGACCAGGTGACCACCTGAAATGAGTTGCTGGCTGTTGTCGTCGGGCATGGCGAAGTCCTGTCCCTTCGTAGGGGATCGGCTGGCGTCCCAGTACATTGCATACAGTCGACGAATACTGTATGAAGCTTGTTATCCCGCATCCGGTGGGTGGTGTCCAGGGGGCGTGCGGCACTTTTCACTCGTGAAATCGAGGGGCTGGCATGGATCTGTACGAGCACCAGGCAAGGGACCTCTTCGCGGACTACGGCATCCCGGTGCCGAACGCCGAGACGGTCGACACGGCCCGAGAAGCACAGCAGGCGGCCGAGCGACTCGGCGGCCGCGTCGTCGTCAAGGCCCAGGTCAAGACCGGTGGCCGGGGCAAAGCCGGAGGAGTGAAGCTGGCGGCCGACCCGGGCGCGGCCGAGATCACGGCACGCCAGATACTCGGCATGGACATCAAGGGGCACACCGTACGGAAGGTGATGCTGGCCCAACCCGTCGACATCGAGGCCGAGTTCTACGTCTCCTACGTGCTCGACCGGGCGGCCGGGACCTTCCTCGCCATCGCCTCGGCAGAAGGCGGCATGGACATCGAGGAAGTCGCCGCCACCCGCCCGGCGGCGGTGGCACGTATCCACGTCGACCCCGCGCTCGGCGTCAGCGCCGCCAAGGCCGCCGAGATCGCCGCGGCCGCCGGCCTGCCGCCGGAGACCGCCGGCGTGCTCTCCGCCCTGTGGCAGGTCCTCGTCCGCGAGGACGCGCTGCTCGTCGAGGTCAACCCGCTCGTACGGACCGCCGGCGGGAAGATCCTCGCGCTCGACGGCAAGGTCACCCTCGACGACAACGCGCGCTTCCGGCAGGCCCGTTGGGGCGAGGCCGACAACGACCCGGGCGGTGACCCGCTGGAAGCCGCGGCGGCCGCCAAGGGCCTCAACTACGTCAAGCTCGACGGCGAGGTCGGCATCATCGGCAACGGCGCGGGCCTCGTCATGTCCACTCTCGACGTGGTCGCCGGCTGCGGCGCGCGGCCCGCCAACTTCCTGGACATCGGAGGAGGAGCCTCCGCGCAGGTCATGGCCGACGGACTGTCCGTCATCCTCTCCGACCCGGAGGTCAACGCCGTACTCGTCAACGTCTTCGGCGGCATCACCGCGTGCGACGCCGTCGCCGAAGGCATCGTCCAGGCGCTCGAGTCCGTACGGCTGACCAAACCGCTGGTCGTACGGCTCGACGGCAACAACGCCGCACGCGGCCGCGCCATCCTCGACGACCGTGCCCACCCGCTCGTCCAGCAGGCCACCACGATGGACGACGCCGCCCGCCAGGCAGCCGATCTGGCTCTGGCCAACTAGAGGAGACAGACATGGCCATCTTCCTCACCAAGGAGAGCAAGGTCCTCGTCCAGGGCATGACCGGCGCCGAGGGCATGAAACACACCCGTCGCATGCTCGCCTCCGGCACGGACATCGTCGCCGGCGTCAATCCGCGCAAGGCGGGCACGGTCGTCGACTTCGACGACCGCGCCGTCCCCGTGTACGGCACGGTGCGCGATGCCGTCGAGGCCACCGGCGCGGACGTCAGCGTCGTGTTCGTGCCGCCGCCGTTCGCCAAGTCCGCCGTGACCGAAGCCGCGGAGGCCGGGATCGCCCTCGCCGTCGTCATCACCGAGGGCATCCCCGTCCACGACGCCGTGGCCTTCCACGCCTACGCCGCCGAGCGAGGCACCCGTGTCATCGGACCCAACTGCCCCGGCCTGATCAGCCCCGGCCAGTCCAACGCCGGCATCATCCCCGCCGACATCGCCGCCAAGCCCGGCCGCATCGGACTGGTCTCCAAGTCGGGCACGCTCACCTATCAACTGATGTACGAGCTGCGGGAGATAGGTTTCTCGTCCGCGGTCGGCATCGGCGGCGACCCGGTCGTCGGCACCACCCACATCGACTGCCTCGCCGCCTTCGAGAAGGACCCGGACACCGAACTCATAGTGCTCATCGGGGAGATCGGAGGTGACGCCGAGGAGCGCGCCGCGGCGTACATCGCCGAACACATCACCAAGCCTGTCGTCGGCTACATCGCAGGCTTCACCGCTCCGGAGGGCAAGACGATGGGCCACGCGGGCGCCATCGTCTCCGGGTCCTCCGGCACCGCGCACGCCAAGAAACAGGCCCTCGAAGCGGCCGGTGTACGCGTCGGAGCGACCCCGACCGAGACCTCGCGACTCGTCATCGCCCGCCTCGACGGATCCCGTTGACGTCTCGACGCCGTGACGTCCTGACGTCGCACTCGTTGTCGAGGCTGACGTTCCGCTGACGCGGCGACGCGGTCACTTTGACGTGCTTCCCGCCGATGCGGTTGCGTTGGCGCCACCGATCAACGACGCCCGGCGTGCCACCCCTCACGGCCCACCGTCCGGCCCCTCCCGCCCCCTTTCGAGCGGAGACCACCCTCATGGCACCCACCCTCACCGCACCGACTCCGACCACTTCGACTCTTTCCCTCAAGCCGGGCACCGCCTGGTACGACGCGTGGCAGCGCGCTCTCGCCGTCGCGCCGGAAGCCTTCCGCCACGACCGCGTGCTGAACCTGTGGGCGGCTGAATGGAAGGCCGACGGCAACACGCTGCCCGCCGCCAGCCCGGTCGACGGCAGTCCCATCGCCGGACCGCCGCGGCTGGACGCCGCCACCGCGGGGCAGGCCGTGCGCGCCTCGCTCGACCAGCACCGCGCCTGGCGGCACGTGCCGCTCGAAGAGCGCCGCGCCCGCGTCGGCGCCGCCCTCGACGCACTCACCGAACACCGCGAACTGCTCGCGCTGCTGCTGGTCTGGGAGATCGGCAAGCCGTGGCGGCTCGCCCAGGCCGACGTCGACCGTGCGATCGACGGAGTGCGCTGGTACGTCGACGGAATCGAGCCGATGCTTCAGGGCCGCACCCCGCTCGCGGGCCCGGTCTCCAACATTGCCAGCTGGAACTACCCGATGTCCGTGCTCGTCCACGCCATGCTGGTGCAGGCCCTGGCCGGCAACGCGGTGATCGCCAAGACGCCGACCGACGGCGGACTCGCCTGTCTCACCCTGGCCTCGGCGCTCTGCGCCCGCGAAGGCATCCCGATCACGCTGGTCAGCGGCAGCGGCGGCCAGCTCTCCGAAGCGCTGGTCAACTCACCGGAGATCGGCTGCGTGTCCTTCGTCGGCGGCCGCGACACCGGCGCGCGCATCGCCACGGCGGTCGCCGACCTCGGCAAGCGTCACATCCTGGAGCAGGAGGGCCTGAACACCTGGGGCATCTGGAACTACAGCGACTGGGACGCGCTCACCGCCGTGATCCCGAAGCTCTTCGACTACGGGAAGCAGCGGTGCACCGCCTACCCGCGGTTCGTGGTGCAGCGGGAGTTGTTCGCAGACTTCCTCGCGGCGTACCTGCCCGCCGTACGGTCCATCCGCACGGGCCATCCGCTGGCCGTCGAGAACCCGTCCGACCCGCTGCCGGTCCTGGACTTCGGCCCGCTGATCAACGCGGCCAAGGCCCAGGAACTCGCGGGTTATGTCAGTGACGCGATCGACCGGGGCGCTGTCCCGCTGCACCGCGGCAGCCTGGAGGACGGCGCGTTCCTGCCCGGCCAGGACACCTCCGCGTATCTTCCGCCGGTCACGCTGCTCGGCCCGCCGCCGTCGTCGCCGCTGCACCACGCGGAGCCGTTCGGACCGGTCGACACGATCGTGCTGGTGGACACCGAGGCGGAACTGCTCGCGGCGATGAACGCCTCGAACGGCGCGCTGGTGGCCACCTTGTCGACCGACGACGTGGAGACGTACGAGCGGCTGGCGCCACAGATCCGCGCCTTCAAGACGGGCCGGGGCAAGCCGCGGTCCCGTGGCGACCGCGACGAGCTGTTCGGCGGCTTCGGCGCGTCGTGGCGCGGTGCGTTCGTCGGCGGTGAACTGCTCGTCCGCGCCGTGACGGACGGCCCTGAGGGGGAGCGGCTGCCCGGCAACTTCCCCGACTACCACCTGATGCCGTGACGTCTCACCAGACCCAGGCCCAGGCGTAGCGGGTCAGCCGATCCCCTGGCGGTCGGGCCGGAGCGAGAACTCCCGCTCGGCCGCCTCGGGCACCTGCCGCTCGACCGCCTGCGCCAGCAGCGCGCGTTGCCGGTTCAGCGGCTCCTTGCGGTCGTCCGACGCGAGCAGCAGCAGATCGTCGATGGCGGCCACCAGACGCCGGGTGACCTGCGGGCTGCCGGTGGCGAACAGACGGATCTCGGCCAGCGCCAGATCCACCAGATCGGCCCACTCGGGCACGTCCTGCACCAGCCGCACCGCACCCTTCCGGTCCCGGTGCTGCACCGCACCGAGCGGTTCGTTCACGACGTACGTCAGGAACTGCACGATCCGGTCCAGACACTGCACGGCGGTCGTCGGGTCGTTCACGGCCGGCGACAGCGCACGCAGCGCGATGTCGGACAACTGCCGCAGCCCGAACCCGAGATCCTGGTGGAAGCTCCGCTCCACGCTGACATTCACGGGACGGGGCAGGGCCCGCCGCTGCAACCCGCCTTCGCCGTGCACGGCCAGCACCGGCGTCCCCGGAACGACGAAGTCCCCGATCCGCGGAATGAGCCGCAGGACGACACCGTGCCGCCGGGCGACCCGCACGAGCCGCCGGACGTTCACATCCCGCAGCACTCCGGCCCGCCCCCGGTACGGAATCCGGGCGCTCTCGGCCGCGAGCGGCTCCGGATCCGCCGTACCGGCTGGCAGCCTCCTCAGCACCCCGAACGACTCCCGCGCGATCCGGTCGACGACCGGCCCGATCTGCATCAGCCGCAGCGTCGACGACACATAGGCGATGAAGAGCAGCAGACTCAGCAGGACGAGCAGCATGGTCACCAGGCCCTGGATCACCGGCACCGACGTGACTTGCTGCGGGTCGGTTTCGCTCTCGTACGACGTCAGCACCAGCAGCGAGAACAGAAACGTCGCCAGGAACACGGTCAGCGTCAGCTTGCTGATCCGGCTCCGTACGAAGATCCGCACCACGCGCGGTGTGAGCTGCCCGCTCGCCATCTGCACGGCGACCAGCGAGATGCTGAAAACGACACCGATGAAGGTCATCATCGCCGCGCTGATGGTCGTGACGACCGTCTGGGTGTCGTCGGCGATCGAGACCAGGTCGGCGACGACCTCGTACTCCTGCTCCCGCTGCAGCAGCTCGATCAGCCAATCGTCTCCGGTGGCCGACACCACCCACAGTAGGAAGGAGCAGATCAGTCCCACGGTGGGCGCGAACCAGAAGGTGTCCCGCAGATACTCGCGCAGCGGCGAGAAGGGGCGGGGCCGTCGATAGCTGCGTTGCGTCACCTAGGTGAAGGTAGCGTCACCGAGCGCATGCGTATGGATACACGCTGTACGGGCCCCTCGGTGAGGTTGGAGCGGGTGCTTGATCGTCGCGGCTGCACCCCACTGACCACGGGAAATGCGGGTGAGGGGCAGCTGAAACCCCTGGTATTGTTGTCCCTGTCGCCGCGGGAGACCGCGGTCACCCTGTCCGGGTGGCGGAATGGCAGACGCGCTAGCTTGAGGTGCTAGTGCCCTTTATCGGGCGTGGGGGTTCAAGTCCCCCCTCGGACACTCAGCTGTACTCCATGTGGTCCTCATTAGCAGGTCTCATCAGCGCCCTCTCCGGCCGTAGGCCGTGAGCGGGCGTTTCTGCGTGTAGCCGCTCATCCCGCCCTGGATAGCGCTTAAGCGACCACAATCCCGGCAATCCGGCACCCGGCCACCACGCGTCTCGCCATCATTGGTTCATGCAAAAACTCGAGGCGCACGAGATGCCCCTGCACAAGGTCTTCAGCAGCGACTACGACTTCCAGATCCCGGACTACCAGCGTCCGTACGCCTGGGAGGAGGAGCAGGCGGTCCAGCTGCTGACCGACTTGGTGGAGGCACTCGACCGCGGGACCGAGGAGCCGTACTTCTTGGGCTCGGTCGTCCTCGTCAAGGGAAACGGGACACCCAGGGCTGACGTCATCGATGGCCAACAGCGTCTCACCACGCTGACCATCCTGTTGTCGGTGCTCCGTGATCTCGCGGAGGATCCCGATCTGTGTGGCGATCTTGACAGGTTGGTGACCGAGCCGGGCAACCGGATCCGTGGACTGGCTCCCAGGCCGCGTCTCACCCTGCGCCAGCGCGACGCCAAGTTCTTCGCTAAGTATGTGCAGACGAAAGGGACCATCGAGGCACTGCTGGCGCTGAACGCGAGCACCTTGCACACAGACGCGCAGAAGGCTGTTCTCCGCAATGCCGCTGCGCTTCACAGCAAGCTGGTCGGCTGGCCAGAGGATCGCCGGCTCAACCTCGTCCAGATGCTCGGGGAGCGCACCTTCCTGGTCGTGGTCAGCACTCCCGACCTCGACAGTGCGCATCGCATCTTCAGTGTCATGAATTCGCGAGGACTCGACCTGTCGCCCACGGACATCTTCAAGTCGCGCATCATCGGCGATCTCGGACAGGAGGCTTCCGACGAGTGTGCCACCAAGTGGGAAGACGCCGAAGAAGCCCTGGGCCGGGACGACTTCGCCGACCTCTTCCTCCACCTCCGCATGATCTTCGCCAAGAAGCGCGCCGAGCAGGAATTGCTCAAAGAGTTCCCGGAGCAGGTGCTCAACCACTATCTGCCGGGCAAGGCCCAAGCATTCGTCAACGACATTGTCCGCCCGTACGCCGACGCCTACGTCCAGATACGTGACGCCGCCTACGAGGCAGCATCTGGTGCGGAGAAGGTCAACGCTTGGTTCGAACGACTGCGGCAGGTCGACAACAACGACTGGCGGCCCGCGGCCCTGTGGGCGCTGCGCCACTACGAGAACGACTCGGTCTGGCTCGATCAGTTCCTCCGCGCTCTGGAACGGCTGTCGGCCAGCATGTTCGTCCGACGCGTCTACACCACACCCCGGGTCACTCGTTATGCCGAGCTTCTCCGTCAGCTTGATCTCGGCCAGGGACTGGACTCCCCGGCGTTCGAGTTGACGGACGGGGAGCAGGCAGAGACGCGGGCCCGGCTCGACGGCGACTTGTATCTCGTGGGCAGGATCCGCAAGTACGTGCTGCTCCGGCTCGACGAGTTGCTCGCCCGCGGGCAGGGAGTGACGTACGACCACCCGCTCATCACTGTCGAGCACGTCCTCCCGCAGAACCCCACATCCGATTCACAGTGGGTCGCATTCTTCGACGAGGACCAACGTGGCCGATGGACACACCGCCTCGGCAACCTGGTCCTCCTGAACCGGGCAAAGAACTCGGCGGCCCAGAATTACGACTTCGCAGTCAAGAAGGCCAAGTACTTTACGGGCCGCGGGGGAGTGGTGCCCTTCGCGCTGACAAGCCAGGTGCTCCAGCACACGGAATGGACCCCGGAACTCCTCCAGGCCAGGCAGGAGCAGCTGCTCGATCTGCTTGCCGAGGAGTGGCGCCTGTGAGGGGGGCGGCGCCGCGTTTGATCATCGACGTCCACTCGTACCCGACCGAGCGCCTGCCACGGTCCCGTCCTCTGGAGGCGGAGTTACTAGCGGAGTGATACGGCGGGGGCGGGGTAAAGACACGCCTCGCGGCGCACTGCACAGGGCAACCGGTGTGGCGCTGTGCTAGGTATGAGCGCATGCCGCTCCCGCACCTTGAGCTCACGGATTCACAGCGCCGCCTGCTGGCGGAGCTGGTGCTTCAGCCGATCCCGAATCCGGCTGTCGGCGAGGAAGCGCACATGGCGATCAATGGACGTGGGCTCGACTTGAGCGAGGTTCTCGCGGATGTCCGGGAGCTTGGTTTCCTGGGGCTGGCTGTAGACGAGGACGGCGCGGTGGCTGCCACTGATCTGGGCACCGCCGTCCATTACCAGGCGCTCCACGAAGCCGCGGAGTTGCGGCTGGCGGAAGTGGTGCGACTGGCCGAGGCCGTTGAGGACGGCCACCATCGTCTGGCGCGCGCCGTACGGCAGTTGGCGCAGGGTGACGTCTCGCTGGATCAGGCGCTCGCGAGTGTGCACCGGTAGAACTCGTTGCCCCTGCTCGGATCGTGGCCACATGCAGCATCCGGTAGGGCCGCCACACAGCCACTGACCGAAGGTGTGCAACTAGGTGCAAAGGCGGGAACCGCTGCTGTCTACCCGGACGTTCGGCTGCCCAGTGCACCAATGGGCCGATAGCATCCCAGCCTTACGCAATCCTGGGGGAACGTATGAGCGCACCCGCACGCCGCAGAACTTCCGATCCTGCCCCGCTGGGGCTACCCGGTTGCGCCTTCACCGCAGCCGTCCACGTGTTCGGGATCGTGGCGTTGCTGATGTGGGCGGACGGCCTGCGCGGCGGTGCCGTCTTCTTCGTCCTTCTTATCGTCGCCAGCGGCATCGCCCGTGGCGTGGCCAAGGCGAAGCGATCGGCAGAGACCAGGCGCGTGCGCGCCATCCAGTCCACGGAAGTCGTCCGCTATCACGCCATGAATCCGCGTCAGTTCGAGGAGGCCATCGCATTCCTCTGTGAGCGGGATGGATGCCGGGATGCCCGCGTGGTAGGCGGTGCCAACGACCTCGGCGCCGACGTTATCGCTACCGCTCCTGACGGACGACGCATCGTGATCCAGTGCAAGCGATACGGGCCGACTACCAAGGTCGGCAGCCCAGACCTACAGCGCTTCGGGGGTACGTGCTTCAGCGTGCACGGTGCGCAGGTGGCCGCTGTGGTGACGACGAGCGTGTTCACGCGCCCGGCTGCGAACTATGCAGCACAGCACGGAATCCTCGTCTTCGACGAGCAGGGCCTTGCGGCGTGGGCGACACACACCGGTCCCGCGCCTTGGATGTGAGAGCAGACAATACGACGGCCCCCGAGCGCGGACACGCGTACGCGCTTCGCGGGCCGCGCCGTCACCGGGGGGCGGTGGTCTCGGTAATCAGAACGGGCACCATCGCACCGGGCCCCGAACCGGTGTCGAGCCAGCGCCACTCGACGCGGTCGTCGTCCGGGCGCGGCCAGGCCCCGCCAGGCATCAGAGCCTCAGCGATCACCTCGACGGCAGCGGCAGGCAGCGCACCCAGATGCACCAGCGGCCGGCCGGACGCAGTCACCATGGGCCGTACGCCGCTCCACGCGCTCTCGGGCAGGCCGATGGACGCCAGCGCGGCCCGTACCGCCTCCGAAGCGTCAGTAGCCCGTGCGCGAGCGTCTCTCCATGTCCCCATCTCCAGCACGCTCACCGCCCCGCGTGCGCATGGTTGAGGAGTTCCACGTTCGCGTCCGAGACGGCCGACAAGTCGCACCGCTCGCGCGCTGCATCGCGCTGCTTCACGAGGGCCTCGCACACTCCGCAGCCGTCCATCGGCGTCGGCTCCGGGCCAGGCAACGGAAGGTGTACGGGATCGGCCATCGTCGTCTTCAGGCTCGTCATGCTCAGGACCGTAGGCCGGACTGTTTCTCAGAATCCGGCGTGTTTCTCGCTGTTTCTCATCCACCCCGGAGCGTTTCCCGATGTTGCTCAGGCAGCGATCAGCGCGCCCCGGGCACGGGAGATGAGCCGGTGCGCGTCCCGCCCGCGGACCGCGCCCGCAGCGAGCGCGTCCCACACCTTCGCGTACAGGGCTACGTCCTCTGCAGAGTCCAGCCACATCTCCGCATGCCACGACTCGGCGATGACGAGCCGGTCATCGTGGATCCAGAAGTCATCGCCGGCCGCGACCCGTACGTCCGCCGTGAGGGGGATGATGCCGAGCTCCACCGTGGACAGGCCGTTGACGGACATTAGCCGGTCGAGCTGGTCCGCGAGGACGGCAGGCGAGCAGATACGCGCGTGCAGCGCCGATTCGCCCATCAGCACCCGGTACCTCTTGCCCGGCACGTACAGGCCCTCTTGGCGCCGCAGCCGGGACGTCACCCCAGCCTCAATGTCCCGCGTCACGCCATGCAGCTCGGCGTACCGGGCCAGCACAGCGCGCGCATACTCCGGGGTCTGGAAGACGCCCGGCACGACCGATGTGAAGCCCCGGAACATGACGGTCCTCTCATGCTGCGCCCCCAGCGCGTCCTGAACCGCGCGATGCCCGCCGGCCAACTGCCGCCGCCACGAACGGTACGTCGACTCCAGCCCGGCGAGACGGCCACGTAGCTCCGCCGCTGCCTCCGGTCGCCCGACTCCCGCGGCCCACGCGTCCAGGTCGGCACCGGTGGCGGTCTGCTTCCCGTTCTCCAGCTTCGAAATCTTCGACGGTGCCCACGCGCACTCGGCGGCCAGGGCCCGAACTGTGAGCCCGGCCTCGGTGCGCAGCTCACGCAGCCGCGCACCGAGGGCGACTCTGGCCTGCTGGTAGTCAGTGCTCACACATCGGAACGTACCCGTGCCGCGAAGGTCTCGTACCGCTCCGCGTAATGCCAGGCGGCATCACGTGCCTGGCAAGCAAGGGCCACCGCTTGCGGATCGGTCGTCAACCCCATGCGCTTCTCAGCGTCCTCCCAGTTGAAGACGGCGAGAACGCGGGAGTCGAACAGCCAGAAGTCGAAGTTGGGCAACTCCAGTTCGTGCGCTCTTGAGCGGAGCATGTATCGGATGTCCTCGCCCGCGGCGAGGTTGTCCGGGGTGGTGGCCAGGAGGTACCGCTGCCCGTCCGTGGCGGGCTCGTCGACCAGGCGCACGCGCTCGATCCGCTTGCCTGCCGCGGTCTGTGCTCGAGCATTGGCGAACCACGGGCCGTCCACATCGGGCGGCGGCGCGATGCCGTCGAGGAACTGCTGGTACTCCTCGGTGTCTTCGTCTGCTGCGTACGACCGGCGGGTCTCCAGCCGCCACGCGGTGTGCTCGAAGCCGTGGCGGAAGAAGTCGAGGATCGCGCTGGCGGGTACGTGGTCCTGCACGTCAGGCCTTGGGTGCGAAGTTCACGAGGAGAGCGCGGTCGACGACGACCAGCGACTCCCCTTCCAATGGGTTGGCCATCTGCGCCAGTACCTCGGGGTCCGTCACGGTGTAGCCCTGTACGAGGATCTCGCCAGTCTCGACGTCCTCGTACAGGGTGGGGCATTCGCCGGTCTTGCTGTTGGTGCCGAGCATCCGCAGCCTGCGGGCCATGGGCGTCCCCTCTCGTGGTCCGGCGAAGTGCCGCCGAGAGGTGCACCGTAGCCCGGTGATCAAGAAACAGGTAAGGGCGGATCCTTCGCGGCCCACCGGCGCGCGGAGGATCGGGTCTCCGGTCATGCTGACCCCATGAGCGAATACACAGGCTTCGCCACAGTCATCGCAAGTGGCACGTGGATCGAGGTCGAAGCCGACCTGTGGAGCAGGCAGGCCGTTCTGCAGGCGCCGGGCGCGGCGCAGCAGCTCGGCACGTAGCCCCTCCGCGACGCGGGCCCGGTTACCGGGGTCACGGACGTCCACATCGCCCGGCATGATGGACCCGAGTGCCAGGGATGCGATCGAGCAGACCACGGTGACGAGGTCGTCCCACACGAGATCGACGAGCAGTTCATCGACGTCGCCGTCCCGGTTCTCTGCGGCGGCCGTGAGGATTGCCCAGCAGCGACCGTGCAACTCGGCGTCGGTCAACGGTCGGTCGGTCGGTCATGGCCTGCCTTCCTCGTCCTGGTGCAGGTTCTCGGCCCTGTGCCGAACGCCGAGGGCTTGGGCGAGCGCTCCGAGCATCGAGCGGGCCTCCTCCCCTCAGCCTCGGTGCCGTCCACCCCCGCGAGGCTTACGTGCGCGTCGGTGAGCACCGCAACCGAGCGGGCCAGGTCGAAGAAGTCCCGCGGCTCGGTTGTCCGGTGCAGCCGAACGCGCGCCTCAGCGATGTCATCGAGCAGGTTCGCGCGAGGTGAACTCTCCCCGCTTTGAGGTCGATCACGCGGGCCTCGACAGCGACGGCGGTAGCGGTCCGGTCGAAGGAGACGCCGGCCGCCGAGCAGATACGCGTGACCCTGGCCGGGGACACCCCGGTCTGTCGTGCCACCTCGTTCCGTGCGGCGCCGGGACGGCGAGCAGCAGTGAGAACGGTCTCGCGCTGTTCAGCGGTGAGGGGTGCAGGCATTGGCGTTGATCTCCTCGCGCGCGTAAGCCTTGAACTGGACCGTCCGCGCGGTCATATGGACTGAACTCGCGCCCCGGCCTCATCCGCCGCTGGTGCTCCCTCCATCCGGGTCGAACAGCCCGCCGATCGCCCGCAGTCTCGCCCTGCGAGCCGTCGGGCGTACCGGCAGGACCCCTCCGCTCTTCAGGTCTTCCTGCGTCGTGGTCGGACCGGCCAGGATCTCAGAGAGCAGCTTGGCCTGAGCCGGGGCGAGATCGGTGAGCCGGCGCAGCACGGAGAGCAGCTCGATGAGCTCGCCGGTCCACTCCGGATCCCAGCTGTCGACGTGGATGTCGTCCAGCGGACTGGTCCTCTTGCTGTTCGGCGACGCCTTGCGATAGCCGAACCACTTTTTGACGATCTCCATGCCGCCGACGTCGTACGTCCACACTGCCTCGGGCACCGGACCGAACGCGCCGTCACCGACAAGAAGCGTCTCGGACTCGGGCTCGTACCGGATCCGGGCGGGCAGCACATCACCGATGTGAGTCAGGTACTTCACCTGCCGTGCGTCCCCCGGGGCGAACGTGATGTTCCCAGCCGGGCGTCCGGCGGCCGGGTCAGCGCACCGTTCGCCGAAGGTGGAGATCCACAGGACCTCCCGGCCGAGGGCCACTGCTCTGTCCCAGAGACCGCTGGTCCGGGTGAGGGGCAGGCGCACGCCGGGAGTCAGCAACTCCTCCGTGAAGCGTTCGGTGAAGCCGGAATGCCCGGCAACGGCGAGGGTGTAGGCCGCAAGCTCGTCAGCGCCGACGCTTGCGCGGCCGAGAGCTCGGGCCAGGTACGGCAGGAGGCCGTGGGGAGTGTTGGGGGAGCCATCGGGGTGAAACAACGGCAGGATGCGACCGCCACGGCCGTTGAAGTGATGTGTATCGGGGATCAGTTGTGTCGCCACCACGGCCGGACCAGTGCTGATCTCGTGTGACGACTGTTGGTTGAGGAACAGCTGGCCCTCTTGGAGCGTGGCCCAGAGATCAGGGCGCGGGTAGTCGATGACTCGGTTGTCGGCGATGACGTACTGGCGGTCGAAACTGCGGAGAGCCATGCGTACGAGAGGCGGCGTGGTATGCGTCTCTTCGATGAGACGGCGGGTCGAGGAAGTGATGCCGGGTAACGGCTGTCTCCTGTCCGTGAGCTTGCGGTCGCGTGTCTCTTTGAACAGCTCGGCCTTCTGCCCCCGGTCCGACTCACGGATGAGCCGTGCCCATCTGCGGCGCAGGATCTCAGCGGACGGCGCGCTCACCCATGAGCGGTTCGCCTTGGTTCCCGGGCTCCCCCAAGGAAACAGGTCGTTCAGCTCGGGGAAGTCCTCCCAGCCGGACTCCGTGACCGGAGTCAACGGGCGTGCTCCTTGCGTATGGGTGTCACGCCATTCGCTGTCGTCGAGATGGATCTGCTGGAGCTGGCTGAACTTGTCGGCACGCGTGCCGGTCACGGCCCGGTAGTGGATGTGGGCCCGGTGTTCCGGTCCGCGTTCCATGCCCGCTTTGCGGACGAAGATGTAGATGGCGAGCGGCTGGGCGACTCCGGGAAACACGCGCGTCGCGATGTCGGGCCGCTGGCCTTCGGGTGAGAGATTGATGACCCAGCCCTCGTCGCAGGTGCGCCGCAGGTAATCCCGCATGCCACGGCCGCCGGGTCCGGTGGCCCAACCGGACGGGGTGATGAGACACACCACACCGTGCCGGTCCTCGTCATGGGCGTCGAAGACCTTCCAGGTGGCCCAACGCCAGAAGTACACATACATGTTCTTCAGCACGTGCTCATAGCGGCCGTTTCCCTCGTACCGAAAGGCGTCGAGAATGGGCGGCTCCTTCCCCTCCGGCCGTTTCTCGACCCAGCCACCGCGGCCCTCTGCCTTGTCGTCGTAAGGCGGGTTCGCGGTGAGCGTGGTGATGGGGATGTCGGCCTTGACCCTGTTGGCACGTCTGCGTGAGAGGGAGAGCGCCCCGTAGGTCGAGGCCAGGTACTCCTCCTCTGCGTAAGGATTGTCCAGGGTGTCGGTGACGAACAGGTTGAGCCCGCCCTCGGGCAACGGCACCTTGTACTTCTTCAGCAGGTCCGAGGCGCGTAACTCGGATACGGCGAAAGGCCCCATCTGCAACTCGAAGCCGAACAACCTTGACGCGAGCCGGGAGATGGCGTCACGGGCCATCGCCGGGCCGTGCCGCTCGACGGCCTGCTCGGCGACCCGTTCGATGATCGTGTGGAGGAACGTGCCTGTGCCCATGGCGGGGTCGACGATTCTGATGTCATCCGCCGCGAAGCCCAACTCCTGGTCCAGCCGTGTGCGGAGCACCTCCTCGGTGAGGCGGACCATCTCCGTGACGACCTCGCGAGGCGTGTAGTACGAGCCGCTCTGCTGGCGGAGCGCGGGGTCGTAGACCGTGAGGAAGTTCTCGTAAAGGTGCAGGTAGGCATCCCGGTTGCCGCTCCGGATGGCGGGCCAGTTCACCTCGGCGATCGTGCGGGTCAGTAGGTCGAGGGTGACAGTGAAGCGGGCGTTGACGTTGTCTGTGAGCAGTTGGAGTGCCTTGCCCATGAGGGCGTGGTCGGCGTCGAGATGCCGACCGATCTCGTGGAAGGAGTCCGGTGCGAGTGGAATGTCCTCGGTGCGGGCCAGGAGGAGAGCGAACGTGATGGTCTGCGCGTAGCCGTCAGCGAAGGTGGCATCGTCCGCGGTCGGGAACAGATACCTGCGCCAGTCGTTCTTGAGCCCCGTGAACGGCCGTGCGCGCATGTCGTCGTCCGCAGCGCTCGATCTGTTCTCGGCGGCCAGCTGCTCCAGCACGGCGGCCCGCAGGAGCCGGCACAGCGGGGCAACGTGCTGCACGAGGCGAGCGACCTGTGCGATGGGCCTGGGCTTCCACATCAGGAACTGCTTGAGCAGGATGTCGAAGGCGGCCGGATCACCCATGGCCAGATTGTCGCCCGAACCCTTGAGGGACCCTGAAAAGAGGACCGCGTTCCCGATCTGTCGCCCGTCACGGAAGAGCCGCCACTCCGTCCCGTTGGAGTACAGCAGGTTGGGCAAGTCCCGGAGTTTCTCCCATTGTTCGCGGTTGCTCTTGCCGAAGGTTTCCGGGTCCACGGACAGGCCGGGCCGCTTCAGCTCGATGTAACCGATGATGTCCTGCCCGGCGCGCACCGCGTAGTCCGGCCGCACGCCCAGGTCGGGCAGCCGGTACTCGTCGTGCCAGGTCACCTCGTGCTGTTCATGGTGTTCGCCGACCGCCTGTAGCAGTACTTCCAGGGGGCCACGTATCGCGGCCTCCGGACTGCCTCCACCCGACAGTTTCAGCTTGCACGAGGCGCCGAACCGTGTCACGGCAGAGCGCAGCCAGCTGTACTCGTCTCTGTGCACAGGCCCCCCAGGAAGAGGCCGCTGTAGGTGATGGCCGTCAGCCTCAACTGCACCATTTTTGAGGCTTTATGGCTGGGATGTCAGCAGGGCTGCACGTCTTTTCCGTCGGTATATGCGGCGCAACAGGCGCACACTGCGACACCGCGCTCCCCGCGTGCGCCCAGCTCACAATCCGGCGTCGAGCAAGACGTGGCTCGGTTGCCCCGACCACGAGGCCCATAGCCCGTCGCGGACCCGGGTGCACTCCCTCTTTAGCTGTGCAGTCGATCTTCGGATCGGCCCGCACAGCTGTTTTCTCAGACGGACCGCGCCGTCAGCCGCGCCGTAACCGTCTTCGGCCGCTGATACTCCTGCAACGCCAGCGTGCTCATGTCCGTCCCGTGCCCCGATGCGCCCCGCCCGCCGTGCGGGAGTTCCGCCGTCTGTACGAGGTGGCAGTTCAGCCAGACCTCCCCGGCGTCGATCCGGTCCGCCAGGTCGAGGCCCGTGCTCAGGTCCTGTGTCCAGACGCTGGCCGCGAGCGCCTGAGGGACGCCGTTGGCGAGGGCGATCGCAGAGTCCAGGTCGTCGGCCGACTGGACCGTCAGCAGCGGGCCGAAGACCTCCTCCACGACCGCCGGGTCGTCGTCCGGGAGGTCGGCCAGGACGCGGGCGGGGCGCCAGAAGCCGGACTCCTCGCCGGGGGAGGGGGCGATCTGAGCGGCGGTGTTGCGCTTGGCGGCGGAGGACGTGACCAGCCGGTCGTAGCGGGTGGCCTGGTCCGGGTTGTTGAGCGGGCCGAAGTCGCGGCCGGCCAGGCGTTCGGCCATCGCGGCGGTCAACTCCTCCACCGCCGTCTCGTAGTTGTCCCGGAGAGTGATCACACGCGCGGGGGCCGCGCAGCTCTGGCCCGCGTTGTACGTGCTCGCGCGGGCCAGTTCCGCCCAGGTGTCCGCCGGGGCGTCGGGCAGCACGATCGCGGGCGCGTTGCCGCCGAGTTCGAGGCTGATCCGGCGGGCTCCGGCGCGTGCCGCCACATCGGAGCCGGCGCGGCCGCTGCCGGTGAAGGCCACCATGTCGACGTCGGACTCGACCAGCAGCCTGCCGGTTTCGCGGTCACCCGGGAGCGTCTGGAGGACGGCCGCGCCCAGGGCGTCCGCGGCGTGTTCGGCGAGCAGGGTGAGGGAGTCGGGGGTGGTCTCCGCGGGCTTGGCCACCACCGTGTTGCCCGCGGCCAGCGCGGGCGCGCACCGCCACGCGGCCATCATCAGCGGGTAGTTCCACGGGACGACGACGCCCACGACCCCGATGGGTTCCCAGCGCACCCAGCTCTCGTGCCCGGCCACCAGCCGCCCGGCCGCCGGGGCCGACTGGGCGCGCACCGCGGAGGCGTAGAACCGGAACAGGTCCGCGACCTGCTCGACCTCGCCCGCCGTCTCGGCCTCGGGCTTGCCAGTGCCGGCCCGCTCACGGGCCCCGTACTCGGCGGCGTGCTCCTCGATCAGCGCGGCCAGCCGCTCAAGACGGCGCGACCGGTCCTTGGGGACGAGCCCGCGCCAGCCGGGCAGGGCTGCGCGTGCGGCGGCGACGGCCGAACGCACCTCGTTCTCCCGCGCATTGGGGACGGTTCCGCGTATCCGGCCGGTGCGGGGATCGACGAGCGGGGTGTTCATGACGGTGCAGGCCTCCATGCCGATGAGATTCAGAGTCCGTACGAGCGCAGCCACAGCTCCAGCGTGAGTACGAGCCACAACTTGCCGCCCTGACGCGGCAGCAGCGTGCCTTCGCCGCGCATCCAGGTGCGTACGGTGTCGGGGCGGAACAGCCCCCGCTCCCGCGCGGCCCTGCCCAGCAGCAGATCGCCGCCCAGCTCCCGCAGCGGTCCGCTCAGCCACTGCTGCACCGGCACTCGCATTCCGCTCTTGGGCCGGTCGACGACCGTGGCGGGCAGAAGGTCCCGTACGGCCTCCTTCAGCACCCATTTCTCCACGGTGCCGCGGAGTTTGAGGCCGGGCGGGGTCGCGAAGGCGTGGTCCACGACCCGGCGGTCGAACAGCGGGGCGCGGCCCTGGATGCCCTGGGAGGCGGTCAGGCGCTCGACCTTGGTGAGGATGTGATGGGCGCCCTTGGTCCGCAGATTGCAGTGCAGCAGCTGATTGAGCAGGTACGTCATCCGGTCCGGGCCGGTGAGGTACGGCTCGACGAACCGCTGCGGCGGCGGGGCGTCGTCGAGGGCGCGGAGGGTGTCCGCAGTCAGCAGCTCGGGCAGGTCGGTCCAGCACTTGCGGTACGAGCGCAGATACGCGGTGGCGCGGTCCTCCGCGGACGCGTCGTCGTGCATCGAGTGGACGAGCATCGGGAGGTTCTTCGGCCCGCCGAACACCGGGTCGCCGCCCTCCCCGTTGAGTACGACCGACAGACCGTCGGCCGCCACCGCCTCGGCGAGCATCAGGTTCGGCACCGTGAGCGGGTCGCCCACCGGGCTGTCCAGGAGCGCCGCCGCCTCGGCGAGCCGCGAGGCGACGGCGGCGCCGGAGACGGTCAGCACCCGGTGCCGGGTGTGGCAGTGGGCGGCGACGAGGCCGGAGTAGCCCAGTTCGTTGGGGAGTTCGTCGCCGAAGCTGATGGAGTACGTGTGCACGGGGTGCGCGTGCAGCTTGGCGGCAAGCGCGGTCACGAGCGAGCTGTCGACGCCTCCGGACAGCAGCACGCCGACCGCCTCGGCTTCGGGAAGCCGTCGCGCGGTGGCGTCCTCCAGCAAGGCGCGCAGAGTGAGGACATGGTCCGACTTGTCGGTGAGGTTTTCGCGAGGCTCCCAGTGGACCCGTTCCGTGACGGTGCCGTCCGGCGCGAGCCGCAGCACCCGGCCCGGGAGCACCTCGCGTACGCCGCTCAACAGCGTCTCGTCGCCGGGCAGATAGGCGAAGGTGAGGAACGAACGCACGGCGGACAGGTTCAGTCCGGTGCCGAGTGCGGCCCAGCGGCGCAGTGCGCGCAGGGACGTCGAGGCGGCCCAGCAGCCGTCGGCGCGGGCGTAGAAGAGAGTGCGTGCGCCGACGTGGTCGCGGATCAGAACGAGGTCGGCGCCGTCCAGGACGGCGAGCGCGAACATGCCCTCGGCGCCCTCGATTCCGCTCTCGCCGAGCCGGGCCCAGCAGCGCAGCAGCAGTTCACCGTCCGGGCAGTCGGGCGGCGCTGGGGCGTCGGCGGCGGCGAGGGCGGCGAGCAGTTCGGCGCGGTTGTGCAGGGTGACCTCGCCGACGGCGGTCAGGCCGTGAGCGGTGAAGGGGCCGTCGGCGTGGCCGGGTTCGTCCTCGACCAGCGCGAGGCCCAGCGCGTCGCCCACGGTGGCGCCCATCGCGGCGAGGTGGTCACGGGCCTGCCCGTGGGAGGGCGCGAGGCAGGCGCAGAAACGCGCCATCAACGGCTCCTTTCATGGGTCACTTGTCGGGTGTCACTTATCGGGTGTCGGTGTCCGGGTCAGCCGAAGTCGTCGTCGGTCCAGCCGCCGTCGTCGCCGTCCCAGGACGAATCCCACGAGTCGTCCCCGCCTTGGTCCCCTGAAGGGTCACCCGAGTCGCCCCCGCCCCCGTCGCTCCCGCCGTCCGAGCCGGACGACGAACTCTGTGCCGCCTGCTGTTGGCGCAGTGCCTCTTCCTGCTCCGGCGACAGATACAGCGGCGGGAGCTGGGCGGCGGTGACGGCGAGGCCCGTCACCCCGAGGCCGACGAGGATCGCGCCCATCCGGCCCCCGAACGAGGTCCGGTTGATCATGACGGTCTCGCCACGGCCCCAAACGGTCCGTCCGTAGCCGATGTCCCGGCCGTAGATCACGGTGCCGTCGGCGAGCACGCGCTTGAGGATTTTCATTCCGAGGAGTTCGTCGGTGCCGGAACCGCCCTGGCTGTCGTGCCAGTGCACGACATGGCGGGTTCCACGGCGGCGCCATTCCTGCCGGCCGTCTTCGTAGGCGCGGTGGACGCTGCCGTCGGCGAGCAGCCCGTCCGTGTAGCCGATCTCGCGTGGCCGGTTCATCGTCTGCGGTCCTCGGTTGTCGGGGCCTTGGGAGTCGGGGTCATGCGGTCGGCCAGGTCAGGAAGCCCGCGGTGCGCAGATCGCGCAGTTCGGTCCACACCGAGTGCCGGGGCGGCCGCGGTCCGCGGGTGAGCCGCAGCACCGTGCGCAGCAGTTGTGCCGGAGGAACGGCCGCGACCTGGGTGAACCTGCCCTCCGCCAGCCACGTGACCTCCTGCGGCCGCAGTCCGGCGGGCAGGGGCCCCGTGGGCGGTACCGGGTCGGGCCTGCGCCCGGACACCAGGTGCAGGGCCGCGGCGTGCCGGGGCACGAGCCCGAGCGAGGAGACCCGTACGCCCGGGACCGGCCCGAGCGCGGCTCGTACGTGCGCGGGCAGGGCGATTCCTGCCGCGCCGGCGTCGTGCACTACGTGGACGGTGGCGCCCTCGGCCTGTTCGAGCGCAGCCATGAGACGTGGGGTCGGCGGCAGGTCCTCGGCCGCCAGGACGGGGCAACCCGCTTCCAGGTGTATGTGGTTGGCCAGGAGCATCCGGGCGATGGAGCGGTCCTGGCAGACGAGGAGCCGGGGCAGCCCGTAGTCGTACAGGTCGGGCTCGCGGGGTGCCTCATCTCCTGGCCGGGGCCCGGGTGTCGGCTCCGGCAGCAGCCCGGGTACGGCGTCCCTGCCGAGGGTGTCCAGCGCCCGCGTGAACCGGGAGAGCCGCAGTGGCGGGGCCGGGGTGCGGGGGATGCGGTGGAGGATCGCGGGCGTGGGCCGCAGGACGCGGCAGGTCTCGTAGTACAGCTGGCGCTCGGTGAAGCGGATGCCACCGGGCGCGGCGGCGCGGGTGGCGGCCACGGTGATCGCCCGCTCGAGCGGTCTGGTCATCATGGCCTCCCGCCTCCCGGCGACGATCCGGACGGCTGAGGCCCGGTCATCGCTGCTCCCCGGGCCAGGTCAGGAAGCCGACTGAGGCTGCCCGCCGCCGTTGCGGGTCGGTGGCGGTGGCCACCTGCTCGGCGACCCGGGTGACGGCGGCCCGCAGCCGGGCGGGCGGTACCCCGACGAGCGGGAACGCCCAGCCCTTGGCCAGCCATTTCAGTTCGTCGGCTGTGTATTGACCCGTCGCGGTGAGCTCGGCGATGACGTCCTTGTCCGGCCTGCCGGCCCGGTAGGGCACCGCGCTCTTCAACTTCCTTACGGTGCGCAGCGGGAGCCCTGCGTCGATCACCTGGCGTCCGGGCATGGCCTGGCGGACGCGCCGGACGAGCAGCAACCCGTGCGGGTCCGCGTCGTGCAGGACGATGACGGGTCCGTGACCGCGTACGTCGCGCAGGTCGGCTTCGAGCGTGAGGCCGTAGCGGCCGGGGAGGCCGTCGGCGGCGAGGAAGTTGGCGATGGACAGGTCCGGACACAGCAGTACGGCACCGGAGCCGTCGGCCTTGGCCACGCCGCCGTACCCGGGCGTCGGGTACCGGTCGTCTTCGACCATGCCCGGCGGCAGCGATCCGTAGACGCTTCGCCATTGATTGATCACGCCGGAGCGGAAGGCGTTCCGGTTCATCCGCGGCTTCCCCCGGCCCCAGCCCAGCGCGGACGCGATCACGATGCCGAGGGCGATGAGCAGCAGCACGCCGCCGATGACCGCAAGCGACGGGTCACCGATGATCCCGATGGAACCGAGGACGAGCCCGATGATCAGCGCGATGCCGGCCCGGCCGAGGTGGGACTTGCCCTCGCGCAGCGACTTGCGGGACAGCGCGTACCACAACTGGCCTGGTGTGCACGGCACTTGGCCCTGGTCGGTCAGCTTGGCCATGACCCGGCGTATCCGCAGGTCATTGAGTTTCATCGGGTTGGTCTTCGGGTCCATCGCGTACCTGCGCCGGCATTTGCCGCACACGTTGCCGGTGCGCTCCTTGCGCAGCAGCGACTGCTCGCAGTTCGGGCAGATCACGGGGAGACCTCCAGTGCGCTCGCGGCCCGGCGCAGCCTGGCGGCCAGCCGTTCCCGGACGGTCGTGGTGCCCGTGCCGCGGATGCGCTGGACGTTCTCGATGTCGCGCAGCGCGGCGGCGAGCGTGCGGTAGTCGGTGCCTGGAAGGGTGACCGTGTTCAGCGGTCCGTTGCCGGTGGCAGTGGCAGTGGCAGTGGCGGGCGCGGCGGCGGCCGAGCGGCGCTCCGCCTCCTGGGCGGTGATCGCGTAGTCCTCGTGGTCGATGCCGTAGCCGGTGTTGGCGGCGAGGATGGTCAGCGGCGCGCTGCCCCGGTTGGCGAAGGAGTGGGGCATCATCTCCGGGATACGGATCATCAGCCCGGGCACCAGCGGGACTTCGACGACCTGGCCGCGGGCCGGGTCGTACAGGCCGCACGCCGCATGGCCGAGGCTGAGGACGAAGTGCTCGCCGCCGTGGGCGTGCGGCGTGAAGGCGCTGCGCGGGCCGACGACGCCGAGTTTGACGGTCGCGTTGGACGGCCGCTCGGGCGAGGTGGCGGCGTCGCCGACGAGGTAGTGGGCGAACTGGCCGTCGTCGATGAAGCGGAGGAAGTCGCGTTCGGGGCCTAGTTCCCGGGCGCCGTTGCGGTCGGCCAGGACGATGGAGCCGTCCAGCCCCAGGTGGAACAGCTCGACACCGCCGGGCAGCTTTCCGGCCAGGCGTCGCAGTTGGCGCAGCCCGCCCGGTCCCGTTCTGCCTGGTGTGCCGTCATGGGATATGTCGGACATCGAGCCTCCCCCAGCGCCCGGTTGCGCATAGGCATGGTAAGGCGCTGATCCAGAACCCGGTGAGCCTGCGTGGCGACTCTCGCCCAAGACACCGGTGAATGCTGGGTGAACGGCAGTGGTGTCGCCTCGGCCATCGACGTGAAAGGTCTGGACAAATCCTTGTGCCGATGCTGTCGTATGGTGCGCCGCGAATTTCTAACGTGAGAAAAGCACCGCTCCCAGCGTCACGCAGGTGATGGAGAGAACCGTGCCGAGACTTGCCGCACAACCCGACGCACAACCTGACGCACGACGTGGCGTGTTACGCCGCGCATCCCGTCCGCGCCGTATGCGTCGTCCACGCCGTGCGCATCGTCCGGTCGGCGTCTGGGCCATCGTGGCGGGCCTGATCCTTGCCCTGCTCACGGGTGCCGACACCGCCGCGGCGAGCGTGCCGGCCGCGGACTGGAACCCCAAACCGCCGCCGATGACCACGCCTTGGACCGCCGGCGTCCCGGTGGACAACCCGCTCCCCGAATACCCGCGCCCGCAGCTCACCCGGCCCGACTGGGCCAATCTCAACGGGATCTGGGACTTCGCCGTCACCTCCCGTGACGCCGGCCAGCCTGCCGCGTTCGCCGAACAGATCCGCGTGCCGTTCGTCCCCGAGTCGGCTCTCTCCGGCATCCAGCGCAAGATCACGGAGAACGACAAGCTCTGGTACCGGCGCACCTTCACCGTCCCGCCGGACTGGAACGGCCGCCGCGTCCAGCTCAACTTCGGGGCCTCCGACTGGCAGACCACGGTCTGGGTCAACGGACAGCAGGCCGGGGCCGTGCACCGCGGCGGCTACGACTCCTTCGGCCACGACATCACGCCGCTGCTCAACGGCGGCACGAACACCGTCGTCGTCTCGGCGTACGACCCGACCCAGACCGGCGGCGGCGCGGTCGGCAAGCAGCGCATCAACGACGTCACACCGCATCCCGGCGGCGGCATCTTCTACACCGCCGCCTCCGGCATCTGGCAGACGGTCTGGCTGGAGCCCACTCCCGCCGCGCGCATCACTCGGCTCGACCTGGTCCCGCGGCTGGAGGACCGCACCCTGCGCGTCACCGCGCACGCCGCGGGTGCGACCGGCCAGACCGTCACGGTCACCGTCTCCTCCGGCGGAAGCCCGGTCGGCAGCGCCACCGGACCGGTCGGGAGCCAGCTCTCCGTGGCCCTGCCCGGCGCGCGTCTCTGGACGCCCGAAGACCCGTTCCTCTACGACGTGACCGCCCAGCTCAGCAGTGGTGACAACGTTGGCAGCTACGCCGGTATGCGGTCGATCGCCGTCAAGGACGTCGGCGGCGTCAAACGGCCGGTCCTGAACGGGCAGTTCGTTTTCCAGACCGGCACGTTGGACCAGGGCTACTGGCCCGACGGCATCTACACCGCGCCCACCGACGCAGCGCTCCGATCCGATCTCCAGGCCCACAAGGACCTCGGGTTCAACATGGTGCGCAAGCACATCAAGGTCGAGCCGCAGCGCTGGTTCTACTGGGCCGACCGGCTCGGCCTGCTCGTCTGGCAGGACATGCCCGCGATGGACAGCGGCAAGACGCCCGACGCCGCGGCCCGCGCGCAGTGGGAGAGCGAGTTCCGCGCCGTCGTCGACCAGCACCGCAGCTCCCCGTCGCTGGTGATGTGGGTGGACCAGAACGAGGGCTGGGGCCAGTACGACCAGGCCCGTATCGCGGACGAGATCAAGGCGTACGACCCCTCCCGCCTGGTCGACAACATGAGCGGCGTCAACTGCTGCGGCGCGGTCGACGGCGGCAATGGCGACGTGGTGGACAACCACATCTACGTAGGGCCCGGGAACACGGCGCCGTCGGCCACCCGGGCGGCCGTGCTCGGCGAGTTCGGCGGACTCGGCTTCAAGGTCGCGGGCCACGAGTGGTACCCCGGCGGCGGGTTCAGCTACGAGGACCAGCCGAGCCTGACCGCGCTCAACAACCGGCTCACCGGACTCATCGACACCCTGCGCCTGCACTCGATGCCGGCCGGGCTGTCGGCCTCGGTCTACACCGAGATCACCGATGTCGAGAACGAGGTCAACGGGCTGCTGACGTACGACCGTCAGGTGCTCAAGGTGGACGCGCCGCGGATCAGAAGCGCCAACCAGGCGCTGATCGAGGCCTCCCGGGTGGCGGGTCCGCCGGTGGCGCTGCCCGTCGGCCAGTACCGGTCGCTGCGGGTGACCACGCCCGGCCACACCAACCGCTACGTCCGGCACTTCGACGGCCTCGGCTTCACCGAGGTGGTCGACGCGGCGAGCGGCGCGGTTCTGAAGAGCGACGCCACCTGGAAGATCGTGCCGGGGCTCGCCAACGGAGTCTGCCACTCCTTCGAGTCCCGCAACTATCCCGGCGAGTATCTGCGCCACCGCGGACACCGGATCCGGCGGGAGGCGAACGACGGCTCCGGCCTGTTCCGGGAGGACGCCACCTTCTGCGCGAGCCATACCGGCACAGGCGTACGGCTGTCGGCGGCCAACTTCCCCGGCAGCTATCTGCGGCACATCAACGCCGAGCTCTGGCTCGCCAAACCCGGCGGCCCGAACGCCTGGGACAACCCCGCCTCCTTCACCGAGGACACCACCTGGGCGATCGAAGCCGCCTGGGCGCCCTGATCCGCATCCCCACCGCGCAGGCCGGTGCCCACCCAGCACCGGCCGACGCGCCACATACCTGCTGAGAGCGCTCTCGGCAGCCTGCTCCACCCGTCTGTTCCACCCCCACATCAACGGAACAAAAGAAGGGTTCACCTCGTGAGACGCAAGATCGGAATACGTGCCGCCGTATCCGCACTCCTCGTGCTCGGCGCACTCACCGCCCCCACGGCAACCGCCGCCCCCGCCCCCACTCCCGCTCCCACTGCCAGAGAAACGCTCCAGGCCACGCCCGCCCTGGTGACCGCCATGCAGAAGGACCTGGGCCTGACCGAACAGCAGGCGCGGCAGCGCCTCGCGCAGGAGAAGGCCGCCTTCGCCGTCCAGAGCAAGGCGGAACGCGCCGCCGGAACCTCCTTCGCCGGCACCTGGTTCGACGCGGACAGCGGAAAGCTGACCGTCGCCGTGACCAGCCGTCAGAAAGCCGACGCCGTACGGTCGACCGGCGCGCTCACCCGGGTCGTCACGCACAGCGCCGCACAGCTCGATGCCGTCAAGAAGCGCATCGACAGCCAGTCCGCACCGGCCGGTGTGAGCAGCTGGCATGTCGACCCCAGGGCCAACACGGTCGTGATCAGCGTCGTGGCGGACCAGCGCCAGAACAGCGACGTACGGGCCTTCCTCGACCGCGCCCGCAAGGCCGGACCCGTTCAGGTCGAAACCGTGACCCAGGCCCCGACCACCTTCGCCGCCGGAACGGTCGGCGGCGACCCGTACTACACCGGCAACGTGCGCTGCTCCATCGGCTTCTCGGTGCACGGCGGCTTTGTCACCGCCGGGCACTGCGGCGGAGCGGGCAGCCATGTCCGCGGCTGGGACGGCTCCGCCATGGGCACCTTCCAGGGCTCGTCCTTCCCGGACAACGACTACGCGTATGTGAGCATCGGCTGGGGCTGGTGGACCGTGCCCGTCGTGCTCGGCTGGGGCCAGGTCTCCGACCAGTTGGTGCGCGGCTCGTGGGAGGCCCCGGTCGGCTCCTCGATCTGCCGCTCCGGTTCCACCACGCACTGGCACTGCGGCACGGTGCTCGGCAAGAACGAGACCGTCAACTACAGCCAGGGCTCGGTCCATCAGATGACCAGGACCAACGTCTGCGCCGAAGGCGGCGACTCGGGAGGCTCGTTCATCAGCGGCGACCAGGCCCAGGGCGTGACCTCCGGAGGCTGGGGCAACTGCAGCACGGGCGGCAACACCTGGTTCCAGCCGGTCAATGAGATCCTCGGCCGATACGGACTGACCCTGCACACCGCCTGACCTCGCCACCTCCCCGGCGAGGGCGGGGGCGCGGCTGTCCCACTGTCGTGGCAGCCGCGCCCCCGGTAGCGCCCCGGCCGACCGTGATGTTTGACTCTTGCCCATGTCGACGACCCTTGGTGCCTCCCGGCCCGACCAGGCTGCCTACATGCTCCGAGCCGCTGCCGGCGGGGCCGGACGTGCGTACAAGCAGGAGTTGCTCGATCTGCTGGACGTCCGGCCGGGTCAGACCGTGCTGGACGTGGGATGCGGACCGGGCACCGACCTTCCGGCGCTGGCCGACCGCGTCGGCGCGAGCGGCACGGTGATCGGCGTGGACCGGGACCCGGCCATGCTCGCCGAGGCCCGCCGGCGCACGGACGGCCTGCCTGCGGTGGAGATCCGCGAGGCCGACGCGCATGCCCTCCCGGTCGATCCCGGCACGGCGGACCGGGCCAAGATCGACCGGGTGCTGATGCATGTCGCCGATCCGGCGGCGGTCCTTGCCCAACTGCACCTGGCCACCCGGCCCGGCGCTCTGATCGGTCTCGCCGAACCCGACTGGGACACCCTGGCCGTCGACGCGGAAGATCTCGGCACAAGCCGCGCCTTCACCCGGTACACCACGTCGGACGTGGTCCGTAACGCCACCATCGGCCGGAGCCTCGCCCGCCACGCCGAGCAGGCGGGCTTCGTCGTCGAGACGGTGCTCGCGACGACACCCGTCTTCCGCGACTTCCAGGACGCCGATCACACCCTGGGACTCGGCCGCAATATGCAGCAGGCCATCAAGGACGGTCATATCGACGAGGCGCGCGGCCGCCGCTGGTTCGCCGCGCTCTCCGAAGGGCCGTTCTTCGCCTCCTTCACTCTCGTCAGTGTGATCTGCTCCCGCTGAGGTCCGATTCGGCCGGCGGTCAGACGAACCGCCACAGATGGTCGGCGGTGCCGTTGTCGTCGAACTGCACCACCTGCGCGCTGTTGGCCGTGGACATGCCGTCGACCCCGAGGACCTTTCCGCTGTGCCGGTTGCGGATGCGGTACCAGCCGTCGGCATCCGTGACCAGGGTCCACAGATGGTCGGCGGTGCCGTTGTCCTCGAACTGCACCACGATCGCGCTGTCGGCGGTCGACATGCCGTCGACCCCGAGCACCTTTCCGCTGTGCCCGTTGCGTACGAGGAACCAGCCGTCACCCCTGTCCACGAGTTGCCAGGCGTGGTCGCCGGTACCGGAGTTGTCGAACTGGACCACCCGCGCGCTGTTCGCCGTGGACATCCCGTCGACCGCGAGCACCTTGTTGCTGTGCTTGTTGAGGATGCGGCGGAACGGCGGCTCCGGAATCCAGGCCGTGCCGTTCGGCGCGGCCGTCGGGAACGCGGTGATGCGCAACCGCGCCGCCGCCATGGGAATGAGCGTGACCGTCTCCGCGAGCGCGTCACTGCGGGCCGGGCTCTGCTGAAGCGGTGCGACCACCTGCTCGTTGTCCGCGATCCACTCGTCGATGCGGCGCGCCCGCGCGGTCATGCGGACCGGCGTGGTGTCGTGGGTGAACGGGTTGTCGGGGACGGGCCCGCGCGGGCGGTGGAAGGCGAGTGAACTGCCGGGCACCAGACCGTAGTTCCACGCGGTTGTGGCATGCACCTCGTACTCCGGGAAGTTGTCCGAACCTCCGTGGCGGACGTACTCCTCGCCGATGCGCAGCGAGTACGTCAGTGGGCCGCGGTCGACGCTGACCGAACCGTGGTTGGCCGGCCAGGTGCGTACGGTCGTGCGCTGCGGCAGGCGCAGCGTCACCACATCGCCGTCCGACCAGGTGCGGTGGATCCGTACGAACGCCGGACCGTCCTGAGCGGCCACCGGCCGTCCGTTGACGGCGACGGACGGGCCACGGCACCAGCCCGGGATGCGCAGGTGGAGCGGGAAGGCCGACTGCCTGGGCGTGGCCAGTGTGAAGGTGACCGTGTCGGTGAAGGGGTAGCCCGTGGTTTCGGTGAAGGCCACGGTCGTGCCGCCGGCGACCTGCGCGGTCACCTCGCACGGCGCGTACATCGCGGCGGCGAGACCGCCGTCGGGCGTGGCCAGCCACAGCTCCTCGGTGAAGTACGGCCAGCCCATGCCGTAGTTGTGCGGACAGCAGCGGTACTGGTCCACGCCGGCTGGTACGACTGCATCGCAAAGCCGTTCTGGAACTGACCCTGGGTCTTGCGCGCATTGTCCAGGTCGACGCTGTTCGCGCTGGTGATGTAGTGCACGCCGGCCCCTTGCGGGTCGAGCGAGGCGGGCAGCATGTTGAACGCCAGGTCCTCGCACCTGTCCGCCCACACCGGGTCTCCGGTGATCCGGGTCAGCAGCTCGTGGCTGGCCATGAACTCGACGATTCCGCAGGTCTCGAAGCCCTGCCGCGGATCGCCGAAACCGGGCCGGACATTCTCGTCGCCGCCCAGACCGCCGCCGGGGAACTGGCCGTATGCGCCCATCACTTGTGCATAGTTGCGGTACGCGGCCCGGGTCAGCGCGTCGGCGCCGGTGAACTGCGCGTACTGAGCCGGTTCACGGAAGCCCTGGGCGATGTTGACGTTGTGCGGCGTCGGGATGTTGTCGTTCCAGTTCGCGCCATGGGTGTGCATCTTGGCGGCGAGGTCGAGCAGGAACGGCTCGCCGGTGCGCCGGTACAGCCACAGCGCGATGTCCAGCCCGTCGCCCCAGCGGTAGGAGATCCAGCTGGTGTTGAAGGCGCCCGGGCCCTGTGCGTTCATATAGCGCAGAAAGCGGATCAGGAACGGGACGATGCGGGCGTCCTGCGCGTACTCCTCATGCGTACGCAGGGCCATCAGCAGCGGCAGGAACGGCCAGAAGTCGGGGCCGCCGTTGAGCGAGGTGCGCAGCGAGCGCGGGCCGAAGAAGCCGTCGGCCTGCTGGGTGGCGAGAACGGCGTCGATCCACCGGCGGGCGTTCGCCAGCGCGGCCGCGTCACCGGTGGCGATGGCGAGCGGCACATAGCCGCGCAGCCAGTACGGCACCTCCTCCCAGCCGCCCCGGTCCGGGTGCACCCAGCCGGTGGTGTTGAAGTCGAGGAAGTGAGAGCGCTGTTCGTAGCGGCCGAACAGCCCGCTGAGCTGAAGCCGCAGCTGCCCGGCCAGCCAGCCGCGCGCGGTGACGCTGCCGGGCGGCAGCCTGAGGAAGGCGTCGGAGGCGGGTGCGGCGGCGCGGGGAGCCGCGGAGGCGGTGGTGACGAGAGGTCCGGAGAGGGCGGCGGCGCCGAGGGTGAGCGCGCCGGTCCGCAGGAAGCGGCGACGGTCGAGGGGCATGGAGGTGCTCCTTGCCGGTGGTGGGTGGGGAGCGGGAAGAGGACGGCCCGCCCGCCTCTGGCGGGAGGTGGGCGGGCCGGGGTTTGCCCGTCAGCGGGCGGTCATGAGGCGGCAGTCATGACGTGGCTGTCATGACGTGGTGCAGCTGAGCGTGCCGTTCTCGGCGCCCTTGATCAGCGCCTCGTGAGCGGCCTTGAGCCGGCCGGCGTCGGCCTTGAGCACCTTGCGGTCGTATGTGAGGAGTCCGTTCAACTCGCCCTCCAGATCGGTGATCTGGGTGTAGACCGCGCCGTTGCCGCCCTTGCACGCGGCCAGCTGCTCGACCTCCTTCAGCCGGTCGAGATAGACATCGGTGTACTTGTCCTTGGCGACGCCGACATAGGTGTGCTGGACCGGGAAGGAGTGTCCCGGCACGGCGAGACCGAGGCCGCCGTACTCGCCGCTGACCAGTGCACGTTTCCCGTCGGGAGCGGGCACCTGCGCGCTCGGATAGCCGTGTGCGTCGGCGATGTCGCCGTTGCCGCCGTCCACCGCGCCGCAGCAGTTGAGCCCGCTCATGTTGTTGACCAGACGGCTCGGGTCGAGCGACTTGGCGTAGTCGGCGATCCTGGCCTGGTCGTACTGGCCCCAGCCTTCGTTGAAGGTGACCCACATGACCACCGACGGATGGCTGTCGTGCTGCTCGATCATCTCCGACAGCTCGTGCTCGAACTGGGCCTTCTCGGCGCCGGACCTGGGGCTCCTGGCCATGGAGGGCATGTCCTGCCAGACCAGCAGGCCCAGCTTGTCCGCCCAGTAGAACCAGCGGTCGGGCTCGACCTTGATGTGCTTGCGCACCGAGTTGAAGCCCATCGCCTTGTGCGCCTTGAGGTCGTACGCCAGCGCCTCATCGGTCGGCGGGGTGTGCAGGCCGTCCGGCCAGAAGCCCTGGTCGAGCGTGGCCATCAGATACATTGGCTTGCCGTTGAGGAACGTGCGCTGCTTCCCGTCGAGCGTCCTGACCTCGACCTGGCGCATGCCGAAGTAGCTGCCCACCCTGTCGTTTCCGACGGTCACCTTCAACTGGTACAGATGCGGGTCGGCCGGTGACCACAGGCGCGGCTTCGGCACCGGAACGGACAGCGGGCTGCCGGTGGTTCCGTACGCCCTGCCGACCTCGCGCTTGCCGTCGTACGCGACAGCCGTGACGCGCACCCCGGCCCTGACTCCGCGCACCTCGACGGCCACCTTCTCGCCCGCGACGTCCGGGGTGGTCCTGACGTCCTCGGCGTGGACGGCGGCGACGGGCTCCATCCACACCGTCTGCCAGATGCCCGACGACGGGGTGTACCAGATGCCGCTCGGGTCCAGGCGCTGCTTGCCGACCGGCGGGTTCTCGCCGGCGGCGGAGTCGGTCGGGTCGTACACGCCGACGATCAGTTCCTGTTGGCCGGTTCGCTTCAGGGCGTCGGTGACGTCGACGCTGAAGCGGTCGTAGGCGCCCTTGTGGGTTGTCACCTTCTTGCCGTTGACGTACACCTCGGCCTGCCAGTCCACGGCGTCGAAGTTGAGCTTCAGCCGCTGGCCGCCGCCGACGTGCCAGTCCTTCGGCACGGTGAAGGTGCGGCGGTACCACATCCGGTCCTCGTGGCGCCCGATGCCGGAGAGCTGGGACTCGACGGGGTAGGGCACCAGGATCTTCTCGCCGAGCTGTTTGCCCACCGGCGGCCGCTCGCCGGGACGGGCCGACGCGAACTGCCAGGTGCCGTTGAGGTTCTGCCACGCGTCGCGGGTCAACTGCGGGCGCGGGTACTCGGGAAGGGCGTTGTCCGGACCGACCTGGTCGGCCCACTTGGTGCGCAGCTGGTACGTCGAGTTGATCGGGCCGCTCGTCCAGAATCCGGCGACGGCCTTGCCGTCGGCGCCGGACAGGCCGCCCTGGCCGTCGTAGCGCACATCGGCGGAGCCGCCGTGGCCGCCGACCACCGGCTCGTCGAGCGGGACGATCAGCCGTTTCGGGTTCGCCGGGTCGAGTCTGGCCGCACCGCGCGGCCAGGCGGTGCCGCCGATCTCGATGTCCAGATGCTCGTCCAGGCCGGCCGCGGGAGCGGCCAGCGGGGACGCGAAGTCGAGGCTGAGCGTTCGGCCGTCCTTCTCGACGGCGACGGCGGTCGGGCCGTCGTAGTCGAAGCCGTCGGGCAGCGTGAAGGCGGACTGGGGCACGGCCTTCTTCTCGCCGCCCGGCGGGGTCCAGCGCAGATGCAGGTTGGAGCCGCCGAAGTGCTCGAAGTACTCGACCTTGAAGTCGTAGGCGCGGCCCGCCTCGAGCGAAACGGGCTGGGAGTGCTGCTCGATGTCCCAGTCGTCGACCCAGTGGTCGATGACGAGCGCGCCGTCGACCCAGAGCCGGAAGCCGTTGTCGCCGGAGATCGAGAACACATGGTCGCCGGTCTTCTCCGGCGTGAGCTTTCCGGTCCAGCGGACGCTGGCGTCGTCGGCCTGGCCGGTGCGGGCGCGCAGCCGCGGTTCGAGGTCGTTGAAGTCGAGCGCCGGGTCGACCGCGGTGGCCTTGAGCGTGCCGAAGTCAAAGGCTCCTGGGGCGGACTGGATGTAGTAGTCGCCCTTCAGCCCGTGTGGCGCGGCCGGTTCCACGGCCTCGGCTCTGGTGGCTCCCGGGCCGGTCGTGGTGGCGAAGAGGGCGAAGACGGCGAGCAGGGCGACGGCCCAGCCGTACAGGCCGCGCCACGGACTGGGGGAGGATGTTCGCACGGTACCTCCGAGTGCGGAGAAGCGGGAGCTTGCTCTTACGGAGAAGCAGGTGCTGGCTCTGCCGGTTGTCTCCACCATCTTGTATAACGTTGGAAACAAGGGCAGTTGGCATGACAGCACGCCTCCTGCGCTCTGTCCAGGTGCCTGACGAACAGGGTTGGGGGAGTCGGTGAGGGTGAGTCTCAAGGACGTCGCCGAGCGTGCGGGTGTCTCCATCAAGACCGTCTCGAATGTCGTGAACAACTATCCGCATGTCACTCCGGCGATGCGGACACGCGTGCAGGAGGCCATCGACGAACTCGGCTACCGGCCCAATCTCACCGCCCGCCACCTGCGCAAAGGGCGTACGGGCATCATCGCGCTGGCCCTGCCGGAGCTGGGCAACCCGTACTTCGCCGAGCTCGCCGGCGCGGTCATCGACGCGGCCGCCCGGCACGAGTACACCGTGCTGCTCGATCACACCCAGGGCAGCCGGGAGCAGGAGATCCTCGTATGCCAGGGCTTCAGGTCCCGGGTCATCGACGGACTGATCCTCAGCCCGCTGGAGCTGGAGACCGACGACCTCGCCGCGCGCACGGACGACATTCCGCTGGTGCTGCTCGGCGAGCGCCGCTACGACCTGCCGTACGACCACATCGCGATCGACAACATCTCCGCGGCGCGTGCCGCCGTACGCCATCTGCTCGACCTCGGGCGCCGCCGCATCGCCTTTCTCGGCGCCCGGCAGGACCGCGTCCATCAACCCGCCCACCTGCGCCATCTCGGCTGGCAGGCCGAACTCGCCGCGCAGGGCGTGCCGATCGACGAGAAGCTGGTCGTGGCCAGCAGCGGCTGGGGCCGGGAGGACGGGGCCGCCGCCATGGCCCAGCTGCTCGACTCCGGCATGCTGCCGGACGCCGTGTTCGCGTACAACGACCTGGTCGCGGTGGGTGCGATGCGGGTGATGTCGGAGCGTGGGCTGCGGGTGCCCGAGGACATCGCGGTGGTCGGTTTCGACGACATCACCGAGTCGCGGTTCGGCGCGGTCAGTCTCACCACCATCGCGCCGGACAAGCAGGCCATCGCGCGGCTCGCCGTCGAGTCCCTGGTCGGACAGCTCAACCGCGACCAGGACGCCGAAGCGTCGCGGCCGTCACGGGAGCTCCAGCCCGGGTTCGTCCTCGTGGAGCGGGAGAGCACGCTGGGACGGAGAGGCGACTGAGGGTCCGTCAACTCACCTCCGTGCTGTGCTCGCTGTCGGCGGTGGTCGTCAAATCTCTTGCTGCGCGGGGTGTTTACACGGCTCTTCCAACGATGTAAAAACCTGTCCGGATGAGGTCCACCGCCGACCCCGGTCCTCGGCGCCTTGAGATGGGGAGTCCCATGAAGCCGCACGCCCGTGTCACCGTCACCAAGACCCTGCTCTCCATAGGCCTCGCGGCAAGCCTCACTCTGGCCGCCGGCTGCGCCAAGTCCGAGGACTCCGGCAGCAAGGACAGCGCCGCCGAACAGACCCAGGACAGCGGTCAGAAGGTCGCCGAGGGCGGCGGTGGCGAGAAGTGCGCCATCGACGCCTACGGCGGCAAGAAGCTCGACCTCAAGACCGCCACCGTCGGCTTCTCGCAGTCCGAGAAGGAGGCCAACCCGTTCCGTATCGCCGAGACCGCCTCCATCAAGGCCGAGGCGGGACAGCGCGGCGTCAAACTGCTGACGGCCAATGCCCAGTCGCAGTTCGCCAAGCAGATCAGCGATGTGCAGGACCTGATCTCCAAGGGCGTCGACCTGCTCGTCATAGCGCCGCTCAACTCCGACGGCTGGGAGCCCGTGCTCCAGCAGGCGAGCGCCAAGAAGATCCCGATCGTCACCATCGACCGGAAGATCAACGCCGAGGCGTGCAAGGACTATGTCAGCTTCATCGGCTCCGACTTCACCGAGCAGGGCAAGCGCGCCGCCGACCAGATGATCGAGGCCACCGGCGGCAAGGGCGAGATCGCCATCCTGCTCGGCGCGCCCGGCAACAACGTCACCACCGAGCGCACCAAGGGCTTCAAGGACCAGATCCAGGCGAAGGCCCCCGGACTCAAGGTCGTCTTCGAGCAGACCGGCGAATTCGCCCGCGAGAAGGGCCAGTCGGTCACCGAACAGCTCATCCAGTCCAAGCCCGGCATCACCGGGATCTACGCCGAGAACGACGAGATGGGCCTCGGAGCGGTCAACGCGCTCAAGGGCGCGGGCAAGAAGGCCGGCGACGTCAAGATCGTCACGATCGACGGCACCCGCAACGCGGTCCAGGGCATCGTCGACGGCTGGATCTTCGGAGTCGTCGAGTCCAACCCGCGCTTCGGCCCCCTCGCCTTCCAGACCCTCGACAGCTTCACCAAGGGCGAGGCGGTCGGCGAGAACATCGTCATCCAGGACAGCGAGTACGCGGCGGCCAACGCCAAGTCCGACATCGGCAAGGCGTACTGACCGGTGACGGCGGCCGCCGAGGTCCTCGCCGTACGAGGGCTGACCAAACGATTTCCCGGCGTCGTGGCTCTCGACGACGTGACGTTCACGCTCCGCTCCGGCGAAGTGCACGCGCTCGTCGGCGAGAACGGCGCCGGCAAGTCCACCCTGATCAAGGTGCTCACCGGCGTCTACCAGCCGGACGATGGCGAACTGGCCCACCAGGGACGGCAGGTGTCCTTCGCGACGCCGCTCGCCGCCCAGCACGCCGGCATCTCGACCATCTACCAGGAGGTCAACCTCATCCCGCTGATGAGCGTGGCCCGCAACCTCTTCCTGGGCCGCGAGCCGCGCACCCGCTTCGGCCTGATCGACTTCGGCCGGATGCACCGTGAGGCGGACCGGGCGCTGCGCGAGTACGGCGTACACGTCGATGTCCGCAGACCGCTGCGCGAACTCGGCGTCGGAGCCCAGCAGATGGTGGCTCTCGCCCGCGCAGTGTCCGTCGACGCCCGCGTGGTCGTCATGGACGAGCCCACGTCCTCGCTCGAACCGCGCGAGGTCGAGACCCTCTTCGGCGTCATCCGGCAGCTGCGCGAACAGGGCATCGCGGTCGTCTATGTCAGCCACCGTCTGGAGGAGCTGTACGCGGTCTGCGACACGGTCACCGTGCTGCGGGACGGCCGCGTCGTACACACCGGACCGCTCGCCGAGACGGACCGGCTGCGGCTCGTCTCCCTGATGCTCGGACGGCCGCTCGGAGAGGTACGCAGCGAGGGAGTCACGAAGTTCACCGGCTCGCACGACACCGGCGAGGAGCCCGTGCTGCGCGCCGAAGGACTGACCCGCCGCCATCAACTCCACGGCATCTCCCTGCAGATCCGGCCCGGTGAGGTCCTTGGTCTCGGCGGACTCCTCGGCTCGGGACGCACGGAGACGGCCAAGGCCATCGCGGGCGCGCTGCCGCTCGGCGCGGGCCGGGTCACCGTCGCGGGCACGCCCGTGCGCACCGGCTCGACGCCTGCCGCCATCCGCGCCGGGATCAGCCTGCTGCCCGAGGACCGCAAGTCCGAAGGCATCGTGCCGGGCCTGTCCGTACGGGAGAACATCGCGCTGGCCGCGCTGCCGAGGCTGTCCCGCCTCGGCCTCGTCTCCGAGAAACGCATCGACGCCGTCGTCGACACCTTCATGAAGCGGCTGCGCATCAAGGCCGCCGGCCCGCACCAGAAGGTCGGCGAACTCTCCGGAGGCAACCAGCAGAAGGTGCTCCTCGCCCGCTGGCTGGCCATGCATCCACGCGTCCTGCTGCTGGACGAGCCGACCCGCGGGATCGACGTCGGCGCCAAGGCCGAGGTCCAGAAACTCATCGACGAACTCGCCGACGACGGTCTCGGCGTGCTGCTGATCTCCTCGGACGTCGAGGAGCTGATCGAAGGATCCGACCGCGTGGTGGTCCTGCGGGACGGCGCGGTCGTCGGCGAGCTGACCGGTGCCGACGTCACCGAGGACCGGCTGATGCAGGCGATCGCCGCCGCGGCCGAAGGAGAGGTGGCCGCCCATGGCTGACCTGGCGCTGCGCAAGGCGGTCCCCGCCGACCGCGCCGAACTCGTCCGCAGACTCCAGGAGTACGGGGTCTACGGCGGACTCGTCGTCCTGCTGCTCTTCAACATCGCCTTCACCGACAACTTCGTGTCCGCCGAGAACTTCCGCACCCAGGCCGTCCAGGTCTCGCCCATCCTGATCGTCGCCCTGGGCATGGCCCTGGCGATCGGCACCGAAGGCGTCGATCTGTCCGTCGGCTCGGTGATGGCGCTGTCCACCTCCCTGCTGTCCCTCTACCTCGGCTACGGACCCTGGCTCGCGCTGCTCGTCGTTCTGGTCGGCGGCGCGGTCGTGGGCCTCGTCAACGGATCGCTGATCGCCTTCATCGGTGTGCAGCCGATCGTCGCCACCCTGGCGCTGATGGTCGGCGTACGCGGCCTCGCGCTCGTGCTGCTCCCGCAGTTGAAGGACGTACGCAACCCGAGCATGGCCTCGCTCGGCTCCGGCGACATCGCCGGCATCCCGTATCTGGTGCTCATCGCCGCGGCGCTGGCGGTTGTCGTCGGCTTCACGGTCCGCCGCACCACCTTCGGCCGGCAGCTGCTGGCCATCGGCGACAGTCGGCCCGCGGCCCAGCTCGCTGGACTTCCCGTGCGCCGGGTCCTCATCGTCGTCTACATCTGCTGCGGCATGCTCGCCGCGGTCGCGGGCTTCCTCGCCACCGCGCGCCTGCAGGCCAGCGACCCGACCTCGCTCGGCAACCTGATGGAGCTGTCCGCCATCACCGCCGTCGTCGTCGGCGGCACACCGCTCACCGGCGGCCGGGTGCGGATCGCCGGAACGGTGGCCGGAGCGGTGCTCATCCAACTGCTCACGGCCACGCTCATCAAGCACGATCTGCCGCCGTCCTGGACACAGATCGCCCAGGGCGCGGTGATCGTGCTGGCGGTCTACGCGGCTCGCGAGAGGGGTAAGCGGTGACCGTCATGAAGGAGCAGCCGAGCGCCGTGGCAGCGGCAGCGGACGAGGACCCGCCGGGCACCGGCCGCGGCGAGCGGCTCAGCGCACTGGCCCAGCAACACGGGGCGCTGGTGGCGCTCGTGGTGCTCGCCGCCGTCGCCTCGTTCTCCTTCGACTCGTTCGCCACCGGCGACAACCTCGAGAACATGGCGGTCTCCTCCGCCTTCCTGGCCGTCGTCGCGCTCGGCATGACCTTTGTCATCATCACCGGCGGCATCGATCTGTCGGTCGGCTCGGTGTTCGTGCTCGGAGGAGTGCTGGCGGCCTGGGGATCGCAGTACGGCACGGTGGTGGCCGTACTGCTGCCGCTGGTGGTGTGCGGTCTCGTCGGGCTGGTCAACGGGTTGCTGATCGCGAAGGCGCGGCTCGCGCCGTTCATCGTCACGCTCGCCACCATGCTCGCCGCCCGCGGCGTCATGCTGAACATCACGGACGAGGGCGGCAGGACCTATCTCGTCGACAAGAACGCCTTCTTCGCCCAGCTCGGCCAGGGCAAGCTGCTGGGCATCGGCGCGCCGGTGTGGATCACCGTCGTGCTGTTCGTCATCGGCGCCGTCGCACTGCGGCGCAGCCGGTTCGGCCAGCATGTGTACGCCGTGGGGGGCAACGAGGACGCGGCGGCGCTGATGGGTGCGCCCGTCGCCCGTACGAAGATCACCGTGTACGTGCTCTCCGGCCTGCTGGCCGGACTGGCCGGCATGCTCAACGCGGCCTGGCTCACCTCCGGCGTCACGATCCTCGGCATCGGCATGGAACTCGACGCCATCGCCGCTGTCGTCATCGGCGGGACGCTGCTCTCCGGCGGGCTCGGCTTTGTCAGCGGTTCGCTGGTCGGCGTGCTGCTGCTGAAGGTGATCCAGAACATCATCAACCAGATCGGCTCGCTCGACTCGGCCTATCAGCAGGTGGCGAGCGGGGCGTTCCTGGTGGTGGTCATCATCGCGCAGACATGGCTGGGGAGGCGGCGTCAGGTGCTCTGAGCCGCGGCCGGTCAGCCGGTCTGGTCAGTCGGATGTGGGGGCGGCCCCGAGTCGGGGCCGCCCCCACTGGCACGCTCAGCGCTGACCGGCGGTCAGCCGAGCCCGGGGATCGTGGAGACAAGCCATGACCTGCGCGGTATCCGGCCGGGGGCCCGTACGGGATCCGTAAAGAGCGAGGCCCCGGCCGTAAGGGACGCGTCAACGGCGGCCGCGTCGTGGCTGAAAAGCGGTTTCCTCGAACAGTCCGAGAATCCGAACCTCATCCAGGAGCTCACGATGGCCGACGTGGCCTTCGTCGTCACCACGATCGCGGTTTTCGCGCTGGTGGCTCTTATCGCCAAGGGGGTGGCAAAGCTGTGACTGCCGAGAACATTGTCGGTCTGATCGTGGCCGTCGCCCTGCTGGGCTATCTCGTCCTCGCTCTCGTCAAGCCGGAGAGGTTCTAGCCCAGACATGAGCCCCTTCCTTGCCGGTGTGCTCCAGTTGCTCGCGCTGATCGCAGCCCTTGCGCTGGCCTACCGCCCGTTCGGCGACTACATGGCCAAGGCCTACTCCTCCGACAAGCACCTGCGTGTCGAGAAGTGGATCTACAAGGCCATCGGCGCCAACCCGAACGCCGAGATGCGCTGGCCCGCCTATCTGCGCGGTGTCCTCGCCTTCTCCGTGGTGAGCGTCCTCTTCCTCTACCTGCTTCAGCGGCTCCAGGGCAGCCTGCCCGGCTCGCTCGGCTTCTCCGCCATCGACCCGGACCAGGCGTTCAACACCGCCGCGTCCTTCGTGTCGAACACCAACTGGCAGTCGTACTACGGCGAGCAGGCCATGGGCCACGTCGTGCAGACCGGCGGCCTCGCGGTGCAGAACTTCGTCTCGGCCGCCGTCGGCATGGCCGTCGCCGTGGCGCTGGTCCGGGGCTTCGCCCGCTCGCGCACCGGTGAGCTGGGCAACTTCTGGTCCGACATGGTCCGCGGCGTTGTCCGCATCCTGCTCCCCATCTCGGTGATCGCCGCGATCGTGCTGGTCGCCGCGGGCGCCATCCAGAACTTCTCCGGCATCCACGAGGTCGGCCAGTTCATGGGCGGCTCGCAGGAGTGGAACGGCGGCGCGGTCGCGTCGCAGGAGGCCATCAAGGAGCTGGGCACGAACGGCGGCGGCTACTTCAACGCCAACTCGGCCCACCCCTTCGAGAATCCCAACGCGTTCACCAACCTCTTCGAGATCTTCCTGATCCTGCTGATCCCGTTCTCGCTGACCCGGACCTTCGGAAAGATGGTCGGCAGCGTCAAGCAGGGCTACGCGATCCTCGCCACGATGGTCACCATCTGGATCGGCTTCGTGCTGCTGATGTGGTGGACCGAATTCGCGCACCATGGCCCGGCCTTCGAGGTCGCCGGCGGCGCGATGGAGGGCAAGGAGACCCGCTTCGGCATCGGCGCCTCGTCGATCTTCGCGGTCTCCACCACGCTCACCTCGACCGGTGCGGTGGACAGCTTCCACTCCTCGTTCACCGGCCTCGGCGGCGGGATCACCATGCTCGGCATGATGCTGGGCGAGATCGCGCCCGGTGGTGTCGGCTCCGGCCTCTACGGCATGCTGATCATGGCCATCATCGCGGTGTTCATCGCGGGCTTGATGGTCGGCCGCACGCCCGAGTACCTGGGCAAGAAGATCGGTACCCGCGAGATCAAGCTCGCCGCGTGCTACATCCTCATCACACCGGCGCTGGTGCTCATCTTCACCGCCGCGGCGATGGCGATGGACACCCCGGCGAACTCGATGACCAACTCGGGTGCGCACGGATTCTCCGAGATCCTCTACGCCTACACCTCCGGCGCGAACAACAACGGTTCGGCCTTCGCCGGACTCAACGCCGACACGCAGTGGTTCAACAGCACCATCGGACTCGCGATGCTGCTGGGCCGGTTCCTGCCGATGGTCTTCGTGCTGGCGCTCGCGGGTTCGCTCGCCGAGCAGAAGCCCGTACCGGCGACCGCGGGAACCCTGCGTACCGACAAGCCGCTCTACGCGGGCCTCCTCGTCGGCACCATCCTGATCATCACCGGTCTGACCTACTTCCCGGCGCTCGCGCTGGGACCGCTGGCCGAGGGGCTGGCGTCATGACCACAAACGTAAAGAAGCAAGAGGACGGAATGTCCACTGCCACTCCGACCCGGGCGCCGCACCAGGACGTGCCGACCGGTCACAAGCCCGAGAGCGGACGCATCGGCGGGGGTCTGTTCGACCCCAAGCAGCTGATCAAGTCCTTCCCGGACGCCCTCCGCAAGCTCGACCCGCGGGTGATGATCAAGTCCCCCGTGATGTTCGTGGTGCTCGTCGGCTCGGTGGTCACCACCGTGCTGGCGGTCAAGGACCCGAGCGACTGGTTCGGCTGGGCGATCGCCGCCTGGCTGTGGCTGACCACGATCTTCGCGAACCTCGCGGAGGCCGTGGCCGAGGGCCGCGGCAAGGCGCAGGCGGACACCCTGCGCAAGGCCAAGACCGACACCGTGGCACGCCGCCTCGGCAAGGACGGCACGACCGAGGAGCAGGTGCCCGGCACCGAGCTGCGCATCGGTGACCTGGTCGTCTGTGAGGCCGGAGACATCATCCCCGGCGACGGTGACGTCGTCGACGGTGTCGCGAGCGTGGACGAGTCCGCGATCACCGGTGAGTCGGCTCCGGTCATCCGGGAGTCCGGCGGCGACCGCAGCGCGGTCACCGGCGGTACGAAGGTGCTGTCCGACCGCATCGTCATCAAGATCACGACGAAGCCGGGCGAGACCTTCATCGACCGGATGATCAGCCTCGTCGAGGGCGCCGCGCGTCAGAAGACGCCCAACGAGATCGCGCTGAACATCCTGCTCGCCTCGCTGACGATCGTCTTCCTGCTGGCCGTGGTCTCGCTGAAGCCGTTCGCCATCTACGCGGGCGCCAACGAGCAGACCTCGCTCATCGTGCTGACGGCATTGCTGGTCTGCCTGATCCCGACCACCATCGGTGCACTGCTCTCCGCGATCGGCATCGCGGGCATGGACCGGCTCGTGCAGCGCAATGTGCTCGCGATGTCCGGCCGCGCCGTCGAGGCCGCCGGCGACGTGTCCACCCTGCTGCTCGACAAAACCGGCACCATCACGCTCGGCAACCGTCAGGCCGCCGAGTTCGTGCCGGTCAAGGGCACCACCGAGGCGGACCTCGCGGACGCCGCCCAGCTCTCCTCGCTCGCCGACGAGACGCCGGAAGGCCGCTCCATCGTCGTGCTGGCGAAGGAGAAGTACGGGCTGCGCGAGCGCCACCAGGGCGAGCTGGCGCACGCCGAGTGGATCGCCTTCACCGCCCAGACCCGTATGTCGGGTGTGGACGTGGACGGACGCAAGGTCCGCAAGGGCGCGACCGCCTCGGTCATCGCCTGGGTCCAGGAGAACGGCGGCGAGGTCGCCGACGACGCCGACGTGATCGCGAACCGGATCTCCGAGGCCGGCGGCACGCCGCTGCTGGTCGCGGGCAAGGACGAGAAGGGCGCCCGCATACTGGGCGTCATTCACCTCAAGGATGTCGTCAAGGACGGCATGCGCGAGCGGTTCGAGGAACTGCGCCGGATGGGCATCAAGACCATCATGATCACCGGTGACAACCCGCTGACGGCGAAGGCCATCGCGCAGGAGGCCGGCGTCGACGACTTCCTCGCCGAGGCCACGCCCGAGGACAAGATGGCCCTCATCAAGCGTGAGCAGGCCGGCGGCAAGCTGGTCGCGATGACCGGCGACGGTACGAACGACGCACCCGCGCTCGCGCAGGCGGACGTCGGCGTGGCCATGAACACCGGTACCTCGGCCGCCAAGGAGGCCGGGAACATGGTGGACCTGGACTCCAACCCGACGAAGCTCATCGAGATCGTCGAGATCGGCAAGCAACTCCTCATCACCCGGGGCGCGTTGACGACCTTCTCGATCGCCAACGACGTCGCGAAGTACTTCGCGATCATCCCGGCCATGTTCGCGATCGCCTACCCGGGCCTGGACAAGCTCAACGTCATGGACCTGTCCTCGCCGCAGTCCGCGATCCTGTCCGCGGTCATCTTCAACGCGCTGATCATCGTCGCGCTGGTCCCGCTCGCCCTCAAGGGTGTGCGGTACCGGCCGACCAGCGCGGACAAGATGCTCCGCCGCAACCTCGGGATCTACGGTCTCGGCGGCCTGATCGCTCCGTTCATCGGCATCAAGATCATCGACCTGCTCATCTCTCTCATCCCCGGAATCGGCTGATCGACATGAACAACTCTTTCGGCAACGCCGGCCGGTTGATCATCGCCGGTCTGCGCGCACTGCTCGTCCTCACCGTGGTGACGGGCGTCATCTACCCGCTGGCCGTCACCGGTGTGGCCCAGGCCCTGTTCAACGACAAGGCCAACGGGTCGGAGATCAAGAGCAACGGCAAGGTCGTCGGCTCCGAGCTCATCGGGCAGACGTACAACCTTCCCAAGAAGGACCCGAACGACGCGGAGGAGGCGGCGGTCGCGGACCTCAAGTTCTTCCAGCCGCGTCCGTCCAACGGCCTCGGCTCCAACAGCGTCAACACGCAGTATTCGCTGATCCTGTCCGGCGCGACCAACCGGTCGGGTGACAACGGCGCGGTGGACGGCGAGTGCCCCACCGACCCCAAGAAGATGGTGGACCCCAGCCTCTGCAAGTGGGTCGTGGACGCCAAGGACGCCGTCGTCAAGGACAACTCGGTTGACGGCTACAAGGTGAAGCCCTCCGACGTGCCGGCCGACGCCATCACGTCCTCGGCCTCGGGTCTGGACCCGGACATCTCGCCCGAGTACGCGGACATCCAGGTCCACCGGGTCGCCAAGCTGAACGGCCTGGACGTCAAGCAGGTCCAGAAGCTTGTCGACGAGAACACCGACGGCCGGATCCTCGGCTTCATGGGCGAACCCACCGTCAACGTCCTCAAGCTCAACATCGCGCTGAGGGAACTGACTCAGCGCTGATGGGCTCAGGGGGTGTCTCTTGGATCAGGCCGGGCTCGCGTGCCCTGGCACGGCGCCTCGCTGCGTTGTCGTCAGTCGCCGACGCTCCGCGTGGGCTCCTTCCTCCGCCTTGCGATGCACCATGCCAGACCCCGCTCGCTGATCCGGCCTGATCCAAGAGACACCCCCTACCGGACACATGCGAGAGCCGGCGGGCTTCAGAACACTCCGAAGCCCGCCGGCTTCCGCACAGCTACAACAACAGGAAGGCAGCACACCGATGACCCGGGTGCTGGTGGTGGAGGACGATCCTCAGCTCGTACGGTCCCTCGTGATCAATCTGCAGGCGCGCCAGTACGGAGCCGACGCCGCACCGGACGGCGCGACGGCGCTGCGGCTCGCCGCGACGAACCGGCCGGACGCGATCCTGCTCGATCTCGGCCTGCCCGACATGGACGGCATCGACGTGATCAAGGGACTGCGGGGCTGGACCAGCGCTCCGATCCTGGTCGTCTCCGCCCGCCACGGGGCCGCCGACAAGATCCAGGCGCTCGACGCCGGGGCCGACGACTTCATCACCAAACCGTTCAGCATGGACGAACTGCTCGCCCGGCTGCGGGCAGCGACCCGGCGTGGGGCCGACAGGTCTCCGGCGGGCACCGCCGAGACGACCGTCGTCAACACGCCCTCGTTCTCCGTCGATCTGTTCGCGAAGAAGGTCCGGCGCGACGGCCACGAGATCCGGCTGACCCCTACCGAATGGCATCTGCTGGAAATCCTGATCTGCAATCCCGGACGGCTCATCAGCCAGCGGCGGTTGCTCCAAGAGGTCTGGGGCAGTGGCGCCGGCGGAAAGACCAACTACCTCCGGGTCTACATGGCCCAGTTGCGCAGCAAACTCGAGGCGGACCCTTCGCGTCCGCGTCATCTCATCACGGAGCCCGGCATGGGATACCGCTTCGAGGTCTGAGGGAAAACATGGGACGCGGGAAACTTCGGATCTATCTCGGCGCGGCGCCGGGCGTCGGCAAGACGTACGCCATGCTGTCCGAGGCGCATCGGCGCGTGGAGCGCGGCACGGACTGTGTCGTGGCGTTCGTGGAGCACCACGGGCGGCCGCGCACGGAAGTGATGCTGCACGGCCTGGAGCAGATCCATCGCCGTGAAATCGAGTACCGGGACGCGGTGTTCACCGAGATGGACCCGGACGCCGTGCTCGCACGAAATCCCGCCGTGGCCCTGGTGGACGAGCTCGCGCACACCAATGTGCCGGGCTCGCGCAACACCAAGCGCTGGCAGGACGTCGAGGAACTGCTGGCCGCCGGGATCGACGTCATATCGACCGTCAACATCCAGCACCTGGAGTCGCTCGGCGACGTGGTCGAGTCGATCACCGGCGTACGGCAGCGGGAGACCGTGCCGGACGAGGTGGTCCGGCGGGCCGACCAGATCGAGCTCGTCGACATGTCGCCACAGGCGCTGCGACGGCGGATGGCGCACGGCAACATCTACAAGCCGGACAAGGTCGACGCCGCACTCTCCAACTACTTCCGGCCCGGCAACCTGACCGCACTGCGCGAACTGGCGCTGCTGTGGACGGCGGACCGGGTCGACGAATATCTCCAGGAGTACCGGACCGAGCACAGCGTCTCCACCATCTGGGGCTCGCGCGAGCGCATCGTCGTCGGCCTCACCGGCGGACCCGAGGGCCGCACGCTGATCCGCCGGGCCGCGCGGCTCGCGGAGAAGGGCGCGGGCGGCGAAGTGCTCGCCGTCTACATCTCCCGCAGCGACGGACTGACGTCCGCGTCGCCCAAGGAACTCGCCGTCCAGCGGACTCTGGTCGAGGACCTCGGCGGCACCTTCCACCATGTCATCGGCGACGATGTCCCGGCGTCCCTGCTGGAGTTCGCCCGTGGCGTCAACGCCACCCAGATCGTGCTCGGAGTCAGCCGCCGGCGCTCGTGGCAGTACGCCTTCGGCCCCGGCGTCAGCTCCACCGTCGCCCGCGAGTCGGGCCCGGACCTCGACGTGCACATCGTCACGCACGACGAGGCTGCCAAGGGCCGCGGACTGCCGGTCCCGCGCGGCGCGCGGCTCGGCCGCTCGCGGATCATCTGGGGCTGGCTGGTGGGCATCGCTGGGCCCGCCCTGCTGACGCTGCTGCTGGACAGGCTGGTTCCGGAAGTCGGGCTCGCCAACGACATGCTGCTCTTCCTGACGCTGACGGTCGCCGCCGCCATGCTCGGAGGGCTGCTGCCCGCGCTGGCTTCCGCGGCCGTCGGCTCGCTGCTGCTCAACTACTTCTTCACGCCGCCGATCCACGAACTCACCATCGCCGACCCGAAGAACATGGTCGCGCTCGCGATCTTCATCGGCGTGGCTTTCGCGGTGGCGTCGGTGGTCGACCTGGCGGCCCGGCGTACGCATCAGGCGGCGCGGCTGCGTGCCGAGTCGGAGATCCTGTCCTTCCTGGCCGGCAGTGTGCTGCGCGGCGAGACGACGCTGGACGCCCTGCTCGAACGGGTCCGCGAGACCTTCGGCATGGAGTCCGTGGCCCTGCTGGAACGGAACAGCGACGTCGACCCGTGGACCTGCGCGGGCAGCGTCGGACCGAGTCCGGTCGCACGTCCCGAGGACGCGGACGTCGACATGCCGGTCGGCGACCACATGGCGCTCGCGCTCTCCGGCCGGGTGCTGCCCGCCGAAGACCGGCGTGTGCTCGGGGCGTTCGCGGCTCAGGCCGCGGTCGTGCTGGACCGGCAGCGGCTGGTCGGCGTGGCGGAGGAGGCGCGTAAGCAGTCGGAGGGCAACAAGATCCGTACGTCGCTGCTGGCGGCGGTCAGTCACGATCTGCGCACCCCGCTGGCCGCCATCAAGGCCTCGGTCTCCTCGCTGCGCTCCGACGACGTCGCCTGGTCCGAGGAGGACCAGGCGGAGCTCCTCGAAAGCATCGAGGAGGGCACGGACCGCCTGGATCACCTGGTGGGCAATCTGCTCGACATGTCGAGGCTGCAGACCGGCACGGTCACTCCGCTGTTCCGCGAGACCGATCTGGACGAGGTGGTGCCGATGGCACTCGTCGGCGTGCCCGAGGACAGTGTCGAGCTGGACATCCCGGAGATCCTTCCGATGGTCGAGATCGACAGGGGTCTGCTGGAGCGGGCCGTCGCCAACATCGTCGAGAACGCGGTCAAGTACAGCCCCGACGGCGAGCCGGTCCTGGTGTCGGCGAGCACGATCGGCGACCGGGTGGAGGTCCGTGTCATCGACCGTGGGCCGGGCGTCCCGGACGAGGTCAAGGAGCGGATCTTCGAACCGTTCCAGCGCTTCGGCGACGCGCCGCGCGGCAACGGGGTCGGCCTCGGCCTCGCGGTCGCCCGCGGCTTCGTCGAGGCGATGGGAGGCACGATCGCGGCGGAGGACACTCCGGGCGGTGGCCTCACCATGGTGCTCACACTGAAGGCGGTCCCGACGCCCGTCTCGGACCCGGCGCCACCGGGCCCCGAACTCCCGGCCTCGCCAACCTCCCAGCGACCCCAAGCCCCGACCCCTGAACGCCCTTCGCCCGCGCGGGGTTTCGGGGCTCCGCCGGATCCCGCGATGCGGGGTCCGGGGCCGAGCCCCGGGGTCATGTCAGTTGACGGCGCACCAGGTCGTGCAGATGGCCGCCCGGATGCGCCAGCAGGTCCGCCGGGCGGCCCTCCTCGACGACCCGGCCGTCCGACATGACGATCACGCGGTCCGCGTCCATGACCGTCGACAGGCGGTGTGCGATCACGATGCGGCTGGCGCTCAGCCGGCGGGTGCTGTCGATCACGGTGCGCTGGGTCTCGTTGTCCAGCGCACTCGTCGCCTCGTCGAAGAAGAGGATGCGCGGGCGGCGGATCAGCGCCTGCGCGATCATCAGCCGCTGCCGCTGTCCGCCGGAGATCGCGCCGCCGCCGGCGATCATGGTGTGCAGGCCCATCGGCATCCGCTTGATGTCCTCGGCCAGGCCCGCCATCTCCGCGGCCTCCCACACTTCTTCCTGGGAGAAGGTCTCCGCCCCGCTGATGCAGTCCAGGATCGATCCGGTGAGCGGCTGCGCGTTCTGCAGCACGACGCCGCACTGACGCCGTACGGCCGCCTGGTCGAGCGCGGTCAGATCCTGGCCGTCGTACAGCACGCTGCCCGAGACCGGCCGGTCGAAGCCGATGAGCAGCCGCAGCAGCGTCGACTTGCCGCAGCCGCTGGGGCCCACGACCGCCACGAACTCGCCGGGACGCACATGCAGCGACACGTCGTCGAGGACCAGCGGGCCCTCGTCGCCGTAGCGGAACGAGAGCTTTCGGGCCTCGATGGCGCCGGACAGCACGCCCGGCTGCGCACTGGAGCCGCGGACTTCCGGCTGCTCGTCCAGGACCGGTTTGATCTGCTCGAACATCGGCAGCGCCGCGGCCACCGACACCAGTGCGCCGGTCACTTGGGTGACCGAGGCGAGCAGCAGGGTCACCGAGGTGTTGAAGGTCAGGAACTCGCCCGCTGTCATCGTGCCGCGCGCCGGACCGGCCAGCAGCATGAACATGATCAGCGAACAGAGCGGCAGATAGACCGAGTCGAGCACGGTCGTCAGATTCTTGATCCGGCCGGCCCGCTGCTGCAGCTCCCGGGAGCGCGCGAACTCCCGTGCCCACGCGGCGTACGCGAAGCTCTCGGCGGCCGCGACCCGCAGCTTCGGCAGTCCGCGCAGGGTCTGGAACGCCTGGTTGTTGAGCTTGTTGCCGAGTTCGACCAGCTCCCGCTGCCAGCGCAGCTGCCACAGCCCCATCCCGAGGAACACCGCTCCGATGACGGCCAGCATGCCGATCGCGGCCAGCGCGAGCGGCACGCTGAAGACGAGCAGCAGGATCACGTTCATCACACCGACGGTGCTTGCCTGCAGGGCCACCGGACCGAGGCCGGAAAGCACCCGGCGCACCGCGCTGACGCCCATCGCCGCGCTGGCCAGTTCGCCGGTGGAGCGTTCGGTGAAGAACTTCGTCGGCAACCGCAGCAGCCGGTCCCACACGGCCGGTTGCAGCGCGCTCTCGATGCGCCCCTCCATCCGCAGCACCGTGAGGTTCTGCAGCAGCATGAATGCCGCGGAGACGACACCGGCGATCATCACGGCCAGCGAGATCTGGACGATCAGGCTCCGTTGGGCCGTCGGCACCAGCACACCGAGGACCTGACCGGTGGCGATCGGCACCAGCGCGCCGAGCCCGACCGTCACCAGCGTGCCGACGGCCAGATTCCGCAGATCCGTCCGGGTGCCGCGGAGGCTGAAGCGCAGCAGCCGCCAAGGCGTCAGCGGCTTCTCCGGCAGCGGACGGTAGAACATCACGGCACGCGAGTCGAACTCCTCCGCGTTCTCCTCGCCGATGCGCAGCCGCAGACCCGACGCCGGGTTCACCGCCTCGTACCCGCCGCGCCGCCAGAGCAGCGAGACCGGCGCCTGGGACTTGGCCCAATGGCCCACCAGCGGGCCGGAGTTCGTGCGCCACCAGCGGCCGTCGAGCCGCACCGGACGGGTCCGGATCCGTGAATGCACGGCGACCCGCTCCACCGCGCTGACCCGTTCGTCGACCGCGCCGCCCTTCGGCGGCTCGGAGAGCGTGATCCCGGCCGCCTCGGCGACCCGGCGGCACACTGCGAACGTGGCGTCGTCGGCCGCCGTGTCGCGGCCCGCCGCCACCCGTCCGGCCCGGTCGCGGCCGATGGAGGCGATCAGCGCCTGGTCCGCCCGTGCCCGTACGGCCTCACCGGCGCGGATGCCGGCGGCCGTACGGTCCTCGTGCGCGCGCTCCAGTTGTTCGATCCAGCGGTCCACCGCGGAGAGCAGCCGGTACTGCTGGTTGACCATCTGCTGCCACATCGCGGCGTCGACCAGCAGGTCGCCGGCCGCGTCGGCGCTGTAGACCGCGCCGTACTGCACGCTGCCCGGAGAGACCGGCATCCAGAGGATGTCGTCGTCGGCGACGGCCATGTCCTCCGTCGGACGGCCGTTGAGCGCGGCCTCGAAGAGGACGCCGAGACCGCGTCCGGTGCCGAGCGCGTAGGCGTGCTCCAGCGGGGTCGGCGGGGTGCCGTCCTGACCGGTGTAGCCGTACTGCGGGTATCCGTGGTCGGCGTACTGGTGCTCAGGGGGCCGGTACAGCTCCCGCAGCTGGATCCTGCGCAGCAGGCAGTCCTGCGAGGGCCTGCCGAGCAGCGTGTGCTGCGGCCCCTCGACCGGGCCGAGCAGCAGCGTCCCGGCCTCAAGACGGCCGAGGAAGTGCCAGTGCCCCTCCGAAACGGCGTCGACGGCGAACACGTCGAGCGAGCCGGCCGCGACGAGCCACAGCACATGCGGACCCTCCAGCGGCACACTGCGCAGACCGGCGCAGTCGATCGGATGGCCGAGGCCGCCGAGGTGATGGGTCACCGGATCGGCCTCGCCGGGCCCCGCGACCGCGGACTGGGGTACGGACGACACGTCAGTGCTCCTTGACCAGCTCGGCGTACGCGCCCCGGGCCGCGACCAGTTCCTCGTGCCGGCCGCGTTCGACGACCGTTCCGTGGTCGAGGACGACGATCTCGTCGCTGTCGCGGACCGTGCTCAGCCGGTGCGCGATCACCACGCACGCACAGCCGCGCCGCCGCAGGTTGTCGATGATGGTCTGCTCGGTCTGCGCGTCCAGAGCGCTGGTCACCTCGTCGAGCACGAGGATGCTGGGCCGTCGCACGAGCGCCCGGGCGATCTCCAGACGCTGGCGCTGGCCGCCGGAGAAGTTGCGGCCGTCCTGTTCGACGCGGCTGTGGATGCCGTCCGGCCGGCGCCCGATCACGTCGTACAGAGCGGCGTCCTGGAGCGCGGTCACGACGGCGTCGTCCGTTATGGACGGGTCCCACAGAGCCACGTTGTCGCGGACCGTGCCTTCGAAGAGGAAGACGTCCTGGTCGACGAAGGAGACCGAGGCGGCGAGCGCGCTGCGCGGAATGTCCTCGAGCCGCTGTCCGTCGATCCGGATCGTGCCTTCCCAGGGGCTGTACAGTCCGGCGATCAGCCGCGAGACGGTGGACTTGCCGCTGCCGGAGCCGCCGACGAGCGCGACCTGCCGGCCCGGCCCGACCGTCAGCGAGAAGCCGCTGAGCAGAGGCTTGTCCAGCGGGCTGTAGCCGAACGTGATGTTCTCCAGCGTCACATGGCCCTTGAGCCTGCGGGTGCTCGGGTCCGGCTGCTGACGCGAGTACAGCTCGTCGACGGGGAAGTTCTCCACATCCTTGAGCCGTGCCACGTCGGCGGCGAAGTCCTGGATGCGCCCGGCGACGCCGTTGAGCCGGGTGATCGGCGCGGTGAAGCGGGTCACCAGCGCCTGGAAGGCGACGAGCAGACCGATCGAGATATGTCCTTCGACCGCTCGCATTCCGCCGATCCACAGGATCAGCGCGCTGTTCAGCGTCGCGAGCGTGGGCGCGACGACGGCCAGCCATGCGCTCGGCACGCCGAGCTTCTGCTGTTCCTCCAGCGTGGTCGCGTGCTGGCCGGCCCAGCGGCGGAAGTAGCCGTTCTCGCCGCCGGTGGCCTTCATGGTCTCGATCAGCTGGAGACCGGTGTACGAGGTGTTGGTGAGCCGGGCGCTGTCGGCGCGCAGCTTCTGCGTGTGGGTGGCGCGCAGCCGGATGACGATGCGCATCGCAACGACGTTGAGGAGGGCGATTCCCACGCCGATGACAGTGAGTTGAGGATCGTAGGTCCACAGCAGCACCGCGTAGAGGATGACGACCACGCCGTCCACGCCCGCCGCGGCAAGGTCCCGCGCCAGCGTCTCGGCCACCGCGTCGTTGGACTGCAGCCGCTGCACCAGATCGGCCGGGCTGCGCTGCGCGAAGAAGGTGACCGGCAGTCTCAGCAGATGCCGCAGAAAGCGTGCGCTGCCGAGGGTGGAGGAGATGATCCGGCCGCGCAGCAGGTTCGCCTGTTGCAGACCGGTCAGCACGGCGGTCAGCGCCACCATGGCGGCCATCGACGCGAACAGCGGCCCCAGCAGCGAGGTCTGGGAGCCGATCAGGAACATGTCGATGTATGTGCGGCTCAGCGCGGGCACCGCCGCGCCGACCGCGACCAGCAGCAGGCTGGCGATCAGCGCGGCCAGCAGTGTGCCGGTCGTGCCGCGCAGCCGCGCCGGGACGGCGCCCGCGATGCCCGGCTTGCGGCCGCCGCGGCGGAAGGCGTCGGTGGGCTCGAAGACCAGGACGACACCGGTGAAGCTGGTGTCGAAGTCCTCCATCGCCACGAAGCGACGGCCCTTGTCCGGGTCGTTGATGTAGACGCCGCGGCGGCCGAGCCGGCGGCCCATGCCGTCGTAGACGACGTAGTGGTTGAACTCCCAGAACAGGATCGCCGGCGCCTGCACCTCGGCCAGGGCGGCGACTTCCATCTGCATGCCCTTGGCCTGGAGTCCGTAACTCCGCGCGGCCTTGAGAAGGTTGCTGGCCCGCGAGCCGTCGCGGGACACGCCGCAGTCGATGCGCAGCTCCTCGAGCGGCACATGGCGGCCGTAGTGCGCGAGCACCATGGCGAGCGAGGCGGCGCCGCACTCCAGCGCCTCCATCTGGAGGATGGTGGGCGTACGGACGGACGCGCGCTTCTTGGGCTTCGGCTTCGGCGGACGGCCGCGCCCGTGTCCCTTCGGCGCGGTTTCCGGGCGATGGCGGCGGCGGCCCGGCGGCGGCAACTGCTGCTGCCTCGACGCGGATCTGCTCGGGGCGGTCACGGCAGCAGCCAATCGATCGGATGCTGTTCGTCGAGCCGGATGGCGGCGCTCGTCGGTGTCATGGAGTCGATCTCGAACGGCGGGCCGTCCGACGACGACCAGCGGTAGCCGGACTTCGTGCCCGACGACACCTCGAGCCGGACCAGCACCGACACGGGCTGTCCGTCCTTGGAGAACTGTTCGCCGAGCTGGCTGCTGCCGAGGAAGCCGGTGATGCGCTGCCGCGGCTGGGCGGTCCTGCCGACGGCCTTGACCCGGCCGCGGAGCACTCCGTACTGCTGGGTCGGCACCGACTGGACGGTGAGGTCGACGTGCGCACCCACCGGCACGGACGCTCCCTTGTCGGCGGGCACATAGATCATGGCCATCAGTGGATCGTCGGCCTTGCCGATGCGTTCGACGGCGGCCACATCGGCTCCGGTGGTGATCACGGAGCCGATGGTGGCGACGAGGGCGGTGAGCCGGCCCGCGGCGATGGTGCGGACGACGGCGTTGCCCTCGGCGGTACGGACCTTCACCAGAGGGGCGTTGGCGGACACCCGCTCGCCTTCCTCGGCGAGTACCTCGGTGACCTGGCCCGAGACCGGGCTCTGCAGGACGTAGCTGCCTTGTGCGTGGGTGAGGACGCCGGGCGCGTCGAGTGTGGAGGAGACGGAGCCGGTGACCGCCCAGAAAGCGGCGGCGACCATGACGACGACCGTCACCGTCATCACGAGCAGGCCCTGCGGCCGGGCGAAACGCACCGGCAGATCGATTTCCTCCGGCGACTGCAGCTTGGAAAGGGCCTGTTGGCGAAATTGCACGACACTCTTCCCTCTACTGCCCTTTGCTCCTGCGCAAACTGCGCTGTTCAGTCATGGACGACGCGTCGCCCGCGGTGGGGCACGGGCAACGGCCGCATTGCCCCGGAACCTGGACGGATCCGGGGCAACACGGCCCGGCGATCGGCAAGGAGGGGTCGCCGACGGCCGTCATCGACCGGTCGCTGCGCCGCCGTGTGGCGGCACACGGCCGAATCAGAGACCGGCGACCAGGCCCGTCACGCCGGCGGTGTTCAGGCCGGTGAGGCCCTCGACCGTGCCGACGACCGAGCCGGCCGTGCCGGAGGCGGCGGCGACAACGCCGGAGACCGGGACAACCGAGTCGAGGGTGCCGAGGACGGCGCCCGCCGCCTGGCCCACCAGGCCACCGGACACGTTGTCCAGGTCGGCGTCGGAGATTTCCTGGGTCTCAACCTGGGGGGTGTAGTTCATGATGTGAGCTTCCCTTCGCATGGATATCTCGAAATGGCCGCGACCGAGCCATTTGATGAGCGTCCGGCCGCGACAAGCGGTCGTCGGATGCCCGAAATACGGGAACCCTTGGTGCGACTCCCGCGGTGCGAAGGATCAAAGCACGCAGGTGTGTTGCTCAGCCAATCGGACGGCATTCGAACAGGCTCGTACAAGGGGCCTGGATTACCCGGACGTGCATGAGTGTCCATGAGTTGCAAGCAGCTTCTTCACGTGTGTGCACGGCTCGATCACCGCATGTCAGCGCTGCTTGGGCGGCGAACTGGACATTAACTCACCAAAGTCCTGCGGGTTTGGGCCGTGCCGGGCCCGACTCGAAAGGCAGTGCGGGACGCGGTGTGACGCCTGCGTATTCAGTGTGCAGATTCGCCGGAGAACGCCAAGTGTTTCGGCAATATGTCGGCCGGTGTAGCAGGGCGTAATCGGGGGGCTATTGCGGGCTACCGTCGGGCCGTTCAGGGGTGCACATAGAGGCATAACGGAGTTGCGCCGGACGAGCACCGGAATGTCGAGTTCCGGTGGATACCTCGGTTACCTGCGGATAGTGCGGACTTTGGTGCACTCGGAGTCGATCACGGTGCAGCCGTTGACAGTCTGACGGTCTGTCAGGAAACGTGATGGGCATGGGCATGTCGAAGGTGCGCGCGCATCTCATCGGTCTCCTCGTCCTTGTGACGGCGTCTCTGACCACGGGAGGCGCGCCGTCCGCCGTGGCGCCCGCACCCGACTCCCTCTGGTTCGACGAGCAGGCAGCGGCTGCCTTCACGGTCGAGGGCGGCCGGTTCACCGACGGCCTCGGCCGCGAGGTGGTCCTGCGGGGATACAACGTCTCCGGCGAGACCAAGCTGGAGGAGAACGGCGGACTGCCTTTCGCGTCCGTCGCCGACGCCGAGAAGTCCGCGACCGCGCTGCGTGCGCTCGGCGGCGGCAACACCGTCCGCTTCCTGCTGTCATGGGCCCACGCCGAACCCGTGCGCGGGCAGGTCGACCGCACCTATCTCGCGGCCGCCACCGCACAGCTGCGTGCCTTCCTCAAGGCAGGAATCCGGGTCTATCCCGACTTCCACCAGGACCTCTACTCCCGGCACCTGTTCAACCAGGGCAGTTGGTACACCGGCGACGGCGCTCCCAAGTGGGCGGTCGACGCCGGCGGCTACCCCAAGGAATCGTGCGGGATCTGCCTGTTCTGGGGCCAGAACATCACCCAGAACGAGGCCGTGAAACGCGCGACGTACGACTTCTGGCACAACAGAGGCGGCGTCCAGGACGCCTTCCTCGCGACCGCCCAGACCACCATGACGTACCTCGCCGAGCACCTCAGCGGCGCGGAGTTCGCGGCGGTCGCCGGATTCGACCCGTACAACGAACCGCACGCGGGCTCGTACGACTCCGGCCAGTCCAGCCGGGCCTGGGAGCGCGAGCTGCTCTGGCCCTTCTATGAGAAGTTCCGCGCCCGCATGGACGCGGCCGGCTGGCAGAACAAGCCCGCCTTCGTCGAACCGAACCTCTTCTGGAACGCCAACCTCTCCTTCCAGAAGCAGGAGGGCGGCCTGCTCGACGCGGGCACGGCGCTCGGCCCGCGCTACGTCTTCAACACCCACTTCTACGACCAGAAGGCCATCTCCGGCGTCTTCATGTGGGGCAAGGCCGCCGACGGCCAGTACGCGGGTGACTTCGGCACGGTCCGCGACCGCGCGGCGGGAGCGGGTACGGCAGCCATCGTCAGCGAGTTCGGCCACCCGCTGGCCGGGAGCGTCTCCGACAAGGCTCCGACCGTCGGCAAGGCGATGTACCAGGCCCTGGACTCCCGCCTGCCGGGCGCCGTTTGGTGGTCCCGCCCTCAGGACTCGGGACCGGTGCTGTCCGGCACGCAGTGGCAGTGGGACATCTACAACGGCCGCCACCACGAGCTGATGAACGGCAACCCCGACAAGGTCCTGACCGCCGCCGACGCCTGGAACGACGAAGACCTCTCCGCCGTCCGCCTCGACGACTCGGGCACGGCGGTGCTGCGCCAGGACGCGCGGCTGCTGGACCGCCTGTACCCGAGCGCCACGGCCGGCCACGCCTTGGCCTTCACCTACGAGGACCGCTCACGCGACGGCTCGACCACGCTCACCTGGAATCCCGTGCCCACGTCGCTCCCTCGGGTCGCCGAGCTCGTCGGCTCGGGCCAGTACGGCCTCCTCGTATGGCGCTCGGACGGCACCGCGGCCCCCACCGAGGTGCATCTGCCCGCGTCCTTCGGCACTGCTCGTACGACGGTGGTCTCCGACCTCGGCGCGATCACCGGACCGCCCGCGTACGCACAGTCGACACCGATCGCCGTCGCCCCCGAGCCGGGCGGGACGGGCAGCCGCCGCCTCCTGCTCACCACACAGAACGCGGGCGGCGTGCACTACGCGCTGGTGACGAACGGCGCGACGGATCCGTCGGCCGCCCTGCTGAAGGGCGCCCAGGACGAACTCGCCGCGTGGGCGGCGGGGCGGACGTGGTCCTGACGACATGCTCCTGACGCGGACCAGGTTCCGGCTCAGACCGACAGCGCGTCGACGAGCCGCGCCAGCGCGGCGGCCAGGTTGGTGAGTCCGGGCCCGGCCGCCCCGCCCGGTTCCGACATGTATGTGTCCCGGCGGATCTCGATCATCAGAGCGCTGACGCGCGAGTCCCTGCCGTAGTACTCCAGCGGCACATACGTCCCGGCGAAGGGGCTGTTGACCCCCGTGCCACCGAACCCGGCGAACGCGCTCTCCGCGTGGGCGAGCAGCTCCTCGGGAGTGTGGAAGCCGTCCGTGCCGAGGCAGACCGGTGGCCGTGGGCCGTCGCCGTGCAGCTCGTACGGCAGGGGCTCGGACGGATACGAATGGACGTCGACGACGACGGCACGGCCCGTCGCCGCCAGCCGCTCGCCGACCGCTGCGGTCATCGCCTCCGCATAGGGCCGGAAGTAGCGCTCGATCAGCGGCCGGGGATCCGTGTGCACGGGCCGGAGCTGCTTGCGGTGGGTGGTCCGCGTGTAGACCGCGCCCATGCCGACGGCCAGCATCTCCTCGCGCTCGTCGGGGAAGCGCTCGGGGTCGACGACCAGACGGGAGAGCTGGTTGACGAACCGCCAGGGCGTGGTGCTCGCGGCTTCCGCTGCGGCGGCGGCGATCTCGGCCGTGTGGGAGTCGGTGATGTGGTCCAGCTCCAGCTCGAGCGCTTCGTCGTCCAGCACGATGCCGCTGCGCACCGACTCGGGAATGACACGCGAGGAGTGCGGGACGTGGAGGATCACGGGGGAGTGGGCGACGCCGGGGAGGAGCACGGTGGACTGCTGATCAGTTCCCGGCGGCATACCGCACGAAGTCGGACCAGCCGGTCAGGCCGACGGAGAGATGGGGCCGGCCGAGGTCCTTCGAGTCGCGGACGAGCACGGCACCTGTGGTGGCGGCGACCTCGACGCACTCGCCGCCGTCCCCCGCGCTGTAGCTGCTCTTGAACCAGTGGAGCCCGGAGTCGAAGGCCGAGCTGCGCTCGATGTTCATGCTTCTCCCAGCAACTGCTCAATGAGTGCCAGGGACTCACGAGGATTGAGTGCCTGGCCGCGGATGCTTCCGTACCGTGCGGCCAGGATACGTACCTCTTCCGCATCGGTGATCAGCCGGTTCACGCTCTGGACCTCAACATAGGCGAGCTGCGGCCGGTCCTTGGGGGTGAGCAGAATGAAGGGGCCTTCCAGAGCGGCGTGGTCCTCGCATGCCATGGGGAGCACTTGGATCGTGGTGCTGCGCAACTGGCCAAGTCGCTTCAGGTGCTTCAGCTGACCCTGCCGGACCTCGTGACCGCCAACGCCTCTTCGGAGGACGGACTCGTCAATCACCACGCTGACCATGGGAGATGGCCATCCTGTGAGGATCTCCTGACGTGCCAGGCGAGCGGCGACACGCTGCTCGATCGTGGCCTCCTCCAGTAGGGGCTGCCTGGCCATGAACGTAGTCCGGGCGTATTCCTCGGTCTGGAGCAGACCGGGCACAGTCAGCGTGCTGAAGAAGCTGATCTCGACCGCGTCGACTTCCAGCTTGGCGTAGTCGCGGAACCACGCGGGATGCTTCACGCGCGCCCGCGCTTTCGCTCGCGCCACGTCCTCCGTCGCCGCCCGCAGCAGCCCTCCCGCACCGAGCAACTCGTCCGCCGCGTCCAGGAACTCCGCCTGCGGCGTTCTGCGCCCGCGCTCCAGAGACCGGATCAGCTCCTCGCTGTAGCCGAGTTGCTCGCCCAGCTCCTTCTGCGTCAGCCCGGCCCGTTCCCGCAGCAGCCGCAACTGCCGCCCGATCACGCGGAACAGGTCCGACGCGTCCTCGACCTCGTCGCTGTCGTCCGCCGGCCCGGTGAGCTCCACCCGTACCGCCCCGTTCTGCACGATCGACCCCGCCGGTACCCGACCCGCCCTGTACCGGCCCTCCACCGCAGGTTAGGGCGTGTAGGCAGCACAGCAGCTGGTATGCGCGAAACGGCACCCCATCGAGAGACCCCCGGATGAACCAATCGCACCGTAGCCGCGTCCTCTCTCGCGACCGCCACCACCCTCAGAGGAGCACAGGTCGTGACCGACAAGGACGTTGAGCATGCCGACGAGCGGAGTTACGGCTCGGGGCCCTGGTGGGCGGAGCTCGGGACTTGGGGGGCTGTCTCACTGATCGGCTTCGGTGGTCTCGCCGCGGCGTGGGTCTTCTTCCGGCTGCCCGGCGTGCCGGAGGAGCCGGCGGCCGGCTACTACCAGGCAGCCAAGGTCGTCGCCATCGGCCTGGTGGTCGCGGGAACAGCCCTGCTGGGCCGCCGTCGCGCCGGAGCCGCGGCCGACGCGCAGAACTGAACCGCCAGCAGCCCGTCGGCGGTGGTACTAGGAGCTGCCGGGACCTGTACGCATCCCGCATGTACCCCTTCCGTTGCTGGTCAGCGCGTTGGTGTGCCGTCACGCTGAATGACGTGAAGATCGAATCCGTACAGACCCACATGCCGCCCCAACCGGCCACACCCGCAGCACAGTTCACCCAGCTGCTCAGTGCCACGCGGCGCGGCGCTCGCCTCGCGCGACTGCTCACTGTCGAGCAGATCGCGGAGTGGGGCTGGCCGCGCGACAGTGAGCGCGCGGAAGCCGTCGCGGTCGTCGTCGCCGAGCTGGCGGCGAACGCCATCGTCCACGGACGGCTGCCGGGCCGGGGCTTCCGGCTGAGTCTGGTCCTGCTGCCGGGCTCCCGGCTGCGGATCGAGGTCACGGACCCGCGCGGCGACGTCCTTCCGTCTGTGTCGGGGGTGGCGGATGAAGGAGGCCGGGGGCTGGTCATCGTCGACGCACTTGCCGCCGAGTGGGGCGTGCGGCCGTATCCGCCGTCCGGGAAGACGGTCTGGGCGGAGGTCGGTTCGGTCCGCCTCGGGTCGCGCACTGACGGCCGGTGATCGCGAGTCGTAGTGTTCGAACAGTTCTGACGAGCGTCGAGTGGACAGGGGTTGCTGAGGTGCTGACGCTGACGGAGATCGCGGAGGACCCGCTCGTCCTGACCCGTCGGCGGAACCTGCCCGACGGTTCGGACGTCGTCGTCCGCCCCCTCACTCACACCGATGCCGAGGGCCTGGCAGGCTTCCTCGATGGCCTGTCCGCCGAGTCGCGGCGGTTCAGTACCTTCGCCGGCCACGACCTCGCGGCCGCGCGCGAGCTGTGTGACGCGATCGCGCGCTACGACAAGCTCAGGCTGGTGCTGGAAGTAGTGCCGTCAGGAAGGATCGTCGGCCTCCTCGAATTCAGCCTTGCTCTTCCCGCCGCGGACATCGAGCGCTATCAAAGTGCCGGCATCCGCCTCACCGAGACGACCGACTGCCGCTTCGGTCCCACTCTGGCCGACGACTATCAGGGGAAAGGGGTGGCGACCCTGGTCTTCCCGCTCGTTACGGAGGTCGCGCGGCGGCTCGGCAAGAAGCGGATCATCCTCTGGGGCGGCGTCCTCGCCGACAACGCTCGCGCCATTCGTTACTACGAGAAGAACGGCTTCCGGCCCGTCGGTTCTTTCGTCGAACCGGACGGCTCCTCGTTGCTCGACATGATGGTGGACCTCCAGCCGGTGCCTGACGCGTCCCCGGCCTGAACTCCCGCTCAGCCGCAGTGAGTTACTTGCCGGTGCCTCTTCCTCCTGCGAGGATCACTGAGCGTTCAACCGTTGACTTGAGAAGTTCTGAGCCCTCAGGAGCCTCCTATGACCGGGACCGAGCCGGCCGTCCCCAGGATCGACACCAGCAAGCCGCATCCTGCGCGGGTGTACGACTGGTTCCTCGGCGGCAAGGACAACTACCCGGTCGACGAGGAGCTCGGTCGGCAGATCATGTCCATCGACTCGCGCGCCAAGCATGTCGCGCGGACCAACCGGTGGTTCATGCAGCGCGTCACCCGGTGGCTGTCCAGCGAGGCGGGCATCCGCCAGTACCTCGACATCGGCACCGGAATCCCGACCGAGCCCAATCTGCACCAGATCGCGCAGGCCGCCGCGCCGGAGTCGCGCGTCGTCTACACCGACAACGACCCCATCGTGCTCACCCACGCCGAGGCACTGCTGCGCAGCACGCCGGAAGGCGTCACCGACTACATCCAGGCCGATGTGCGCGAGCCAGGCCGGATCCTCGAACAGGCCAGGAAAGTATTCGACTTCGACCGGCCGATAGCCCTCTCGCTGGTGGCGCTGATGCACTTCGTCGGAGACGCGGACGAGCCGTACGACCTGGTGAGCCGGCTGGTGGACGCGCTGCCGTCCGGCAGCTATCTCGTGCTGTCGCAGCTCACCGCCGACTTCGACCCGGTGTCCGTACAGCGCGGAGTCGAGATGTACGCGGCCGGCGGCGTCACGCTCGCGCCCCGCACCCGCGCCGAGATCACCCGCTTCTTCGACGGGCTCGACGTGGTGGAGCCCGGCGTCGTACAGGTGACCACATGGCATCCGGAACTCGGCGTCGACGAGGAGACCGAGGACGGCGAGGGGGCCTCGCTCTACGCCGCGGTCGGGCGCAAGTCGTAACTGCGGGACGCCGGACCTACCGTGAGGACCCCAAAATCTGCTTATGATGCGCGCGTGTTCGATTCTCGGCACATCAGAACCTTCCACGAAGTGGTCCGGGCCGGGTCGTACACGGCGGCCGCGCGGACGCTCGGCTATACGCAGCCCGCGATCACCCAGCAGATGAAGGCCCTCGAACGGGACGTCGGCACACCGCTGTTCATCCGCGTCGGCCGCGGCATCCGCCTCACCGAAGCAGGCGAGGCGCTGTCGCGGCACGCCACGGTCATCCTCGACAGCATGTCCGCGGCCCAGCAGCAGATGAACGCGCTCACCAGGCTGCGGGCCGGGCGCGTCCGGGTCTGCGCCTTTCCCAGCGCCAGTGCCACGATCTTCCCGGAGGCGATGGCGCGGCTGGCCGCAGCGCATCCGGGAGTCCGTGTCGACCTGCTGGAGAGCGAGCCGCCGGAGTCGCTGGGGCAGCTGGTACGCGGCGAGTGCGACATCACGCTCGCCTTCACCTACCCGGGCCTGCACGACGACGTGCCGGACGAGCTGGTGGAAATCCCGCTCCTCGAAGACCAGTTGACCGTACTGCTGCCGGCCGGCCACCAGCTGGCCAGGCGGCGCTCCGTGCGGCTGGCCGAGCTGGCGGACGAGCGCTGGATCGCGGGCTGTCTGCGCTGCCGCGCCAACCTCCTCCACGAATGCGCCGAAGAAGGCTTCGCGCCGGACATCGCCTTCACCACCGACGACAATCTGGTGGTGCAGAGCCTGGTCGCGGAGGGCCTCGGCATCGCCATGATCCCGGCGCTCGTGCTGAACTTCCTCTGCCACCGCAAGGTCACCGGACGGCCGCTGGAACCCGCCTCACGGCGGCGGGTCGCGGCATACGTCCTGCGGGAGCATCTGCGGATACCGGCGACGGCGCTGGTGCTCGACGCGCTGAAGACGGTCGCGGCCAACAAGACCGGCTGCTGACAGTACCTCCAGGACGACCAACTCATAAGCGGAGCTTGGGCAGTTACCAAGAAACCGTCGTTGGACGTGATGGGTCGCGCGGCTGGACGCTGCGCGTATGTCCCCTTCGACCGGATCTTCCACGTCCACCGTACCGACCGCCTTCAGGGCCGCGAGCAGGACCGAGCGGCTCGACGCGCTGATCGCCGAGATCCGCGAGGCCGTCGGACGCGGACTGCCGCCCGACCTGACGGCCTATCTGGTCGGCGAACGCCTCGCGCCCCACCTCGGAGCGGACGATCTGCTCACCCTCGAACAGCAGGAGAGCGACCCCGAGCGCTACCGCCAGCATCTGCTGCACGCCGAGCACGACGGAAGCTTCTCGGTCGTCGCACTGGTCTGGCTGCCGGGCCAGGGGACATCCGTGCACGACCATGTGTCCTGGTGCACCACCGGAGTCCACCAGGGCGAGGAGTACGAGCGGCGCTACCGCCTCGTTCCTGCCCCGGCGTCCGGCGCGGCGGCACGTCTCGTCGCCACCGGCGATGTCGTCAACGGCCAGGGTGAGGTCTGCGGATTCGCCCCGCCCGGTGACATCCACCGGGTCTGGAACGCGAGCGCCGCACCCGCCCTGTCGCTTCACGTCTACGGCGCGGACATCTCCCGCCTCGGCACCAGTGTCCGCCGGGTGTACGCACTTCCGGCCGACCGCTGATGGCGCTTCTCCGGGAGCGGCCGGCAGCGGCCACCACCGCCGCTCCGGCCCGGCTGCCCGGGCTGGGCCTCGCCGCACTCGGCGTCGCGCTCGCCTGGTCGGCGCACCAACTGCTGCCCGGCGTACCGATGCTGACGGCTTCGGTTGTGCTCGGGATTGCCGCCGCTCATCTGCCGCGAATACGCGCCGTCGTACGAGGAACTGCCCGGCCCGGTCTTTCCTACGCCGGCCGGCGGCTGATGCGCATCGGCATCGTGCTGCTGGGGCTCAAGCTGGGCCTGGACGACATACTCGGCCTCGGCTGGGCCACCGTCGCCCTCGTGCTCGGCGTCGTCGCCGCGACCTTTCTCGGCACCTGGTGGCTGGGCCGAAGGCTCGGCCTGCCCGGTGATCAGCCGCTGCTCGTCGCCGCCGGATACTCGATCTGCGGAGCGTCGGCGATCGGCGCGGTGAGTGAGGCGAACGACAGCGACGAGCGCGATGCGGCGGCGTCCGTTGCGCTGGTGACGCTGTGCGGGACGCTCGCCATCGCCGTACTCCCGCTGCTCCAGCAGCCGTTGGGGCTCGGCGACGCGGAGTTCGGCCGCTGGGTCGGCGCGAGCGTGCACGACGTCGGGCAGGTCGTGGCCACCGCGCAGACCGCCGGGCCCGCCGCGCTCGGCGATGCGGTTCTGGTCAAACTGATGCGGGTGGCGCTGCTTGCCCCGCTCGTCGCGGCCGTGGCGATGTCCGTACGGCACCGGAGCGGCGGTGGCACGACGGGCAAGCGGCCGCCGCTCGTCCCGCTCTTCGTCGTCGGCTTTCTCGCGGCGGTGGCATTGCGCAGCACCAGCCTGCTCCCGGGACCGGTGCTGGACCTGGCGGGGCATGCGCAGGAACTCCTGCTCGCCGCCGCGCTGTTCGGACTCGGCAGCGCGGTCGACCTGCCGACGCTGGCCCGTACAGGCGGACGGGTCGCGGCGCTGGGGCTGGGCGCCTGGGTGGTGGTGGCGGGAGTGTCGTACGCGGGAGTGCGCCTCATGACCGGATGACGGCGCAGGACCGTCAGCCGAGGGCTGTCAGCCGCACACCCGCCGTCCGAGCACTGTCACGCGAGCAGCGACGGCGTGGCCCGCTCCAGCACCTCCGAGACCCGGTTCCAGGTCGCCATGTCCCGCTCCACCGGCGGCAGTTCGACGGCTTCGCCCTGCCAGCCGCTCGCCAGCGCCACCGGATCCTCGCCGGTCGCCGCTCCCGCGGCCAGCGCCGCCGCGCCGACGGCCACCAGTTCCTCGTTCGCCGGGATGATCAGCGGCCGGCCGGACAGCCGGGCCACGGTCTCCACCCAGTAGTGGCCACGCGCCCCGCCGCCGACCAGACGCAGTGGACGGGACGCCGCCTGAGGGTCCGTGGGATCGAGGCCGCAGGCGCGCAGCACCTCGTCGAGCGCGCGCAGCACCGTCACGACCGCGCCTTCGTAGGCCGCGCCGAGCAGTTGCTGGCGGCTGGTGCTGTGCCTCAGTCCGGTGAGGAGGCCGGACGCGGCGGGCAGATCGGGGGTGCGTTCGCCGTCGAGATACGGCAGCAGGACGACTTCGCCGCCCGCCTCCGCCGTGTCGCGGCTCAGTCCGAGCAGCGAGGCGATCTTGTCGACGGCGAGCGTGCAGTTGAGCGTGCAGGCCAGCGGCAGATATGTGCCGTCGGCGGCGGCGAATCCGGCGAGTGCCGCGGAGGCGGGCCGCGTGCGGGTCGCGGCGAACACCGTGCCCGAGGTGCCGAGACTGAGTACGGGATGGTCCAGCAGGCCCGCGCCGCCGAGGCCGAGACCGACGGCCGCCGCCATGTTGTCGCCGGTTCCGGCGGCGACCGCGATGCCGGAGGGCAGCCCCAGGTCGTCTGCCGCGGTGGCGGTCAGCGAGCCGATGCGGGCCGCTCCGGTCGGGGCCACCGGAGGCAGCAGATCGGCGTCCAGGCCGATGAGGTTCAGCAGTTCCGGGTCGTACGCGCCGGTGGCGGTGGAGTACCAGCAGGTGCCCGAGGCGTCTCCGGGGTCGGTGGCCGCGACACCCGCCAGCCGTTCGGTGAGGAAGTCGTGGGGGAGGCGCACGGCGGCGGCGGCTTTGGCGGTTCGCGGCTCGTTCTCGCGCAGCCACTGCCATTTGGCGGCCGTCATCGAGGCGACCGGCACTGACCCGGTGCGGGCCGTCCAGGCGTCCGGACCGCCGAGCGCCTCCGTCAGCGCGGCGGCCTGCGGGGCCGAACGGGTGTCGTTCCACAGCAGCGCCGGACGCAGCGGACGCCCGGCGTGGTCGAGCACGACCAGGCCGTGCTGCTGCCCGGCGACCGCGATGCCGGTCACGGACGAGGCGGCGATCCCGGACTCCTTGAGACCGCTCGCCACGGCCTCCCGCAGCGCGTGCCACCAGACCTCGGGGTCGCTCTCGCGTGCCCCCTTCTCCCCGCTGACCTGGTGCGCCGCCCGGCCGACGGCGAGCGTCCGGCCGGTGGCCGCGTCGATGAACGCCGCCTTGGCGGACTGGGTCGAGCTGTCCACGCCGATGACGACAGCCTGCGTCGGCATTGCCTCCACCTCTCAGCTTCCCGGCCCCATTTGGCCGTAGGCAAAACAAATTACGTCACGCGTTCCGCGGGCAACAGGTGTTGGAGGGCTTCTGGGATCAGGTGGGGATGTGCATAATTAGTAAGGTCAGAAAACAAACTGGCTGGACACACTACCGGCACACTGTGGAACGAAGGCGGTCAGGGCGATGACGGAACGCTTCACTCCCACCATCGACGACAAGTTCAGCTTCGGCCTCTGGACGGTCGGCTGGCAGGGCAGGGACCCGTTCGGGGACGCGACCCGGGCGCCGCTGGACCCCGTGGAGTCCGTGCAGCGGCTCGCCGGGCTCGGGGCGTACGGCGTCACCTTCCACGACGACGACCTGATCCCCTTCGGAGCGTCCGAGTCGGAGCGCGAGTCGCACATCAAGCGGTTCCGGCAGGCGCTGGACGCCACCGGTCTTGTGGTGCCCATGGCCACGACCAACCTCTTCACGCACCCCGTGTTCAAGGACGGCGGCTTCACGGCCAACGACCGCGAGGTGCGCCGTTACGCGCTGCGCAAGACCATCCGCAACATCGACCTCGCGGCGGAGCTCGGAGCTCGTACGTATGTGGCGTGGGGCGGGCGCGAAGGCGCGGAGTCCGGCGCGGCCAAGGATGTGCGCACCGCGCTCGACCGTATGAAGGAGGCCTTCGACCTGCTCGGCGAGTACGTGACGGAGCAGGGCTACGACCTGCGCTTCGCCATCGAGCCCAAGCCGAACGAGCCGCGCGGCGACATTCTGCTGCCCACGGTCGGGCACGCGCTGGCCTTCATCGAACGCCTGGAGCGGCCGGAGCTGTACGGGGTGAACCCGGAGGTCGGCCACGAGCAGATGGCCGGGCTGAACTTCACCCACTCCATCGCGCAGGCGCTGTGGGCGGGCAAGCTCTTCCACATCGACCTGAACGGCCAGAACGGCATCAAGTACGACCAGGACCTGCGCTTCGGCGCGGGCGATCTGCGCTCCGCGTTCTGGCTGGTCGACCTGCTGGAGACCGCGGGTTACGAAGGCCCGCGGCACTTCGACTTCAAGCCGCCGCGGACCGAGGACTTCGACGGGGTGTGGGCGTCGGCCGCCGGCTGCATGCGCAACTACCTGATCCTGCGTGAGCGGGCGGCGGAATTCCGCGCGGACCCGCGGGTACGGGAGGCGCTGCGAGCGGCCCGGCTCGACGAGCTGACGCTCCCGACGGCGGCGGACGGACTGTCCGGCCTGCTCTCGGACCGGACGGCGTTCGAGGACTTCGACGCGGACGCGGTGGGGGAGCGGGGCATGGCTTTCGAAACCCTCGACCAGCTGGCGCTGGACCACCTGCTGGGCGTCCGGGACTGATCTAGGTCGTGTCCGCAACGTCTCGCCTGGCATGCGACGCCCTGCACGCACGCTCGCTGCGTTGCCGATACGCCCAAGTAGCTCCGCTACGAGGGCGCACCGGCGCCTTGCGATCGCACGCACCGGACGCCGCATGCCCCGCCCTCCGGGCGGACGGCGATACTTTGCGGACACTCCCTAGGGCAGGGGCTCCGCCCCGGCTCCTGCGGGGGCCGGGCGGAGCCGTCCCTCGCTGGAAGCGGCGTCGCGGTTACGCGACCCGCGCCGCGTACGCCACCGGGTCCGACAGGACGTCCTGGACCACCCTTGCCGCCGCGCCCCGTGCCGCGTCCGCCGCCGGGGACGACGCACGCAGGCGGTCGCCGGCCTCCGGCCACAGGCCCGACACCACCCGGGTGGCGAGTTCGGCGCCCGCCGTTGGGGACAGCCAGGGGACCAGCGGCCGGTAGATGCCGCCGAGTACGACCGCGTCCGGGTCGAAGAGGTTGACCGCGCCGGACACGACGCGGCCCAGCATCAGGCCGGCCCGTTCGAGCGCCGTCACCGCGCGCTCCTCGCCCGCGCGGGCCCGGCGCTCCAGCTCCGCCACGCCCGCCGCGCCGTTCGTCTCGTCGAGGCCCGCCGACCTCAGCAGCGCCGACTGGCCGGCGTACTGCTCCAGGCAGCCGCGCGAGCCGCAGCGGCACTCGGGCCCTTCGGGGTCGACCACGACATGGCCGATCTCGCCGGCGAAACCGTGCGCCCCGCGCAGCAGTTCGCCGTCCAGGACCAGCGCGCCGCCGACGCCGATCTCGCCCGTCAGATACAGGAAGGTCCGTACGTCACCCAGGCCGCCGAACCACAGTTCCGCCAGCGCCGCCAGATTCGCCTCGTTCTCGGCCCGCACCGGAAGCGGAGGCAGCCCGGGACGGTGCGCGGCGAGCGCGTCGGCGAAGGGAGCCTCGGCCGCGACCCGGCTCCAGCCCAGGTTCGGCGCCTGCCGGACCGTGCCCGCCGAGATCAGCCCGGGCAGCGCCAGCTCCGCGCCGACCGCCTGCAGGTCCTGCTCGGCCGCCGACGCCAGCGCCCGCGCGGCGATCCCCGCCGCCCGGCCCAGCACGCGGGCCGGCGGCGCGCCGCGGTTGTCGAGATGCTCGACGAGGCGCACCCGGTCGGTGCCCGCCAGATCCACCACACACACCGAGACATAGTCGACGTTGATCTCCACGCCGATGCCCGCGACGCCGGTACGAGCCACCTTCAGCACCGTGCCGGGCCGCCCCGCCTGACCGCTGAAGGTCTTCCCGGACTCCGAAAGGAATCCGCTCTCCAGCAGTTGTTCCACCAGCGAGGAGATCGCCGCGCGGGTCAGCCCCACCCGGGCGGAGACCCCGGCGCGGGTGACCTCGCCCTCGTCGCGCACCGCGCGCAGTACCAGGCTCAGATTGTGCCGGCGCACCGTGTCCCGGTCGGCCTTGGGCTCGAGCGGGATCTGGCCGCCGGAGCCGGACAGCCTCACGCGTCCGCCGGATCGGTCTCGAGCTCGCTGCGCGGCTCCTTGGCCGGCCGCAGCTCTTCCTCGGTCAGCGGCGGACCCGGCAGCTGCGCCAGCTTGGGCCCGCGCAGCACCGCCAGCACGACCTCCGGCTTGAGCAGCGACGTCGTCGGCGCCGACAGGGTCATCACATCGAACAGTGCCCGGGTGACCAGGGGGCGTCCGGTGGCGGTCAGCATCAGCCGGTCCACATAGCGGCGCAGCATGGTCGCGGCCGCGCCCGGCTGCTTGCCGATCGCGCCCGGGTAGAGGATGTCCTGGCCGGTGGCCAGGTCCCAGGCCATGCCGACCGGTCCGGCGACCGCGCGCTGCACACGGCGGGCGAGCCCTTCGGCGACCGGTCCGTGCTTGCGGAGCTCGTCGCGCAGCGTGAGAACGCCCTGTGCGGCGACCGACATGCCCTGTCCGTAGACCGGGTTGTAGGTGGCGACGGCGTCGCCGATGGCCACGAAGCCCTCGGGCCAGGCGGAGACCTTCTCGTAGAATCGCCGCCGGTTCACGGTGGAGCGGGAGACGACGACGTCGGTGAGCGGCTCGGCACCGCCGATGAGTTCGGCGACGATCGGATGCCGGACGGCGCGGGCGAAGTCCTCGAACTCGTCGGCGGCGCTGGTCGGCTGGCCGCCCCTCGTGCCGGACAGCGTCACCAGCCAGCGCCCGCCCTCGATGGGCACGATGGTCGCGGTCTGTCCCGGCCGCGGCTCGCGCGCGTCGGCCTGCACATTGACCACCGGATAGTTCTCGGTGCCCTCCGGCGCGCGGAAGATCCGGGTGGCGTACGCGAGACCCGAGTCGACCTTCTCCTCGCGCACCTCCGGCACACCGAGTGCGCCCAGCCAGTCCGGTGCGCGCGAGCCCCGGCCGCTCGCGTCGACCACCAGTTCGGCTTCAAGGACCTGCTCGTCCCCTTCGCCCGATCGCACGCGCACGCCCGTGACACGGTCCGACCCGCCGCGCAGGCCCAGCAGTTCGGTGTCCGCGAGCACGGTGACGCCCGGCTTGCCGACGACCTCTTCCCGTACGACCCAGTCGAGCAGGTCACGGCTGCACGCGATCAGGAACTGCATCTCGGGCCACCGGCGGAACCAGCCCTGCGCGGACATCGACACCAGACCGGTCGGCAGCGCGATCCGGCGCGCGCCGGCCGCCAGCCAGCGCTCGGTGATCCCCGGCAGCAGCGTCTCCATCGCCCGCGCGCCGCCCGACCAGAGCAGATGCGCGTGGTGCGCCTGCGGCAGGCTCCTGCGTGGCCGCGGTCCGGCGGGCAGCGTGTCGCGGTCGACGACGGTGACCTCGTCGACGTACTCGCTGAGCACGGCGGCCGCCAGCATGCCGGCCAGCCCCCCGCCGATCACGACGGCCCGGCGCGCGGCCGGACTCTGGCTGGTTCTCACAGGATCGGTCATAGGGAGCCGCTCTCTGACCTGGCCGCGTGGCGGCGGGCTGCTTCGACGACGGGTGAATGGCGCAGCGCGAGAGACATGCGCACGAGATCGCGCGGTCTCTCCGCTGCTTTGGAGGTGTAGGCCTCCGCCGAGCTTATGACCTTGCCTTCCGGGTCGGCGGTCCGGGCCTTCAGCGCGGCGGCGACCATGGCGGCGTCGGCGATCGCCTGGGCCTGCTGGGTGTCGGATCCCGCGTCGACGGCCGCCTGATGGGCGATGGCGCGCAGAGCGGGATCGAAGTACGGGTCGAGATGGAGCATTCCGTCGTGGATGTCGGATTCGCGCTGGGTGACGCGCAGATCCGCGGCGGACCACCAGGAGATGCGTACGGACGGCGTGCCGTCGGGCACGACGGTGCGCAGTTCGCGCCAGAGCGTGCCGAGCTGCCGGTAGGTGGCCCAGGTGTGCCAGTCGTCGGACAGCCGCTGGGCGATCAGCGGCAGGATGAAGCCGACGGCGCAGAAGAGCGCGCCCAGGGAGGCCAGCGGCGGCGCGAGCAAGGTGCTCAGAGCGTCCCAGTCCTGGCCCGCCCAGCGTGCGAACACGGCGGTGAACTTGCTGAAGCCGTACGAGACGTTGAACAGCGAGCCGATCACGATGCTGAGCAGGCCGGTCCGCAGCCAGCCGTGCACCTGGCGGGACCAGCGCCAGCACAGCACCGTCATGCCGATGGCGGCGATGATGTGCGCCGTCAGATACAGCACGACCATCTCGCGGATGTACGGCGTGTTGGCGTAGTACGTGTCCAGGTCGCGCAGCCGCTCGACGGGGGCCTCGCCGAGCACGAACAGCAGGATCAGCGCCACGTCCACCAGGCCGTAGGCGGTCATCCACCGGCGGGAGACCTGCCGCGTCTCCTCCGGCGGCCCGCCGCGCCAGTTGACCAGCAGCACCAGGCAGGAGGCGCTGAAGGCGCTGAGAATGCAGTAGACCAGCGGCCCGGAGAAGTTCGAGATACCGGTGATCTCGTTGACCTCGGCGATGGTCGGGGGCGCGGCGAAGAAGAAGGTGGAGGCCGCGAGCACCAGCAAGGCGCAGACGGAACGCAGCAGCGGGTCACGCCAGTCGCGCAGCAGCCCCGGCAGCTTGAACACAAGTGCGAACCCGAGTGCGACTGCGGGTATGTAGTAGTCCTGTCCGTCCACGCATCAGCCCTGTGGCCCGCGGTATCCCAGGGATGCCTCGATCCGTCCGGCCAGCCCGTCGCGCCGCACGGGCCCGCGGCCGGTCGAACCGGCCAGCCAGGTCCGGCACTTGCTGCCGAGCAGTAGCCCGAAGCTCTCCGCCTCGTTCTCCTCGGCCTGGTCGAAACGGGTCCTCGCCGCGACCTTGAGGACGGTCGCCTGCAGATCCGCCTCGTGCGAGAGCAGCCGTGCGGCGACGGCCGCGCCGTCGACGTGATGTGTGCAGTGTCCGGCCTTCATGTGCCAGAGCTCATGGCCGAGGATGACCAGCTGATGGTCGGGAGCGGTGCGCTCCTCGATGACGATCAGGTCCTGGTCCGTCATGTCCAGCCAGAGTCCGCTCGCCGTGCCCGGCGGGAAGGTCGCCATGCGGTACCGGACGGGCCGGCCGCGGCGCTCGCTCATTCCGGCGCACAGCGCGGCATAGAGATCGGCGGGCTCTGCCGGGGCGGGCAGATCGATTCCGGCTACCAGCTCACCGCACAGCCGACGCATCTCCTTGCCTATGCTCACCGTTCTCCTCTCCCCGTCAGCAGCTGTAAGAACACGTGAGGCTCCAACCCTGGCCTGAAATCAGGGTTCCGTCGGCCCGGACGCCCCGGTCGGCTTGACGCTCTCCAGGAGCATGTCGAGCCACTCGGTGACCTTGTCCCGGTGTTTGTCGGTGGGCAGTTGAGCGGCGCGCCAGGCGATGCCGCGCACGCCATGGTCCTGGAGCAGGCGCTCCAGCGGGTCGCCCTCGCCCGCGTAGTCCTGGAGCAGCCGCTGCTCGGTGCGCTGGAGGGCGCCGTTGAGCGCGTCGGCGTCCTCGGCGGTGAGGAACCCGGCGTGGACCTTGAAGAACCTCTGAATCGCATCGCAGTGCTCCATGGTCGGCCGGCGGTCGCCATTGATGAGCGCCCCGGCCTGCTGCCGGGACATGCCGGCACCGTCGGCTATCTCCTGCTGCGTGTACCGGCGGCCGTTCTCCTTCAGCCGGGTCCTGCGCAGCAGGTCGAAGCGCTGCAGAAAGCGTGCCTGGAGGTCGGGTTCGCCGGCGGGCCGGCCCGCGAGCAGGGCGGCGACCACTTCGGCCGGGACGCCCGAGGCGTCCGAGAGCTGGTGCACGTCGAAGATCTCGCCATGGCTCAGTCCGAGCCGTTCGGCGAGTTCGGCGACACGGGCCACGGATGCCGCCAGAGGGCCTGCGGCTGTCGGGCCCGGAACCAAGAAGCCGTCTGTCACCAGTAGGTCTCCTAGATCACGCGAGGTCGCTCCGCACACACAGTTGGCTGCCCGGAGGTTAGCCGCTTCAGAGAAATACAGCCAGGTCATGCCACAGCTGTGGCGCGATCTGAGCGCTCAGCGGCGTTGAATGCCACGATAGTTGACATGACTGTGTGTGCGGTAGCAGGATCGCCACGCGGGGTTAAGATCCAAAGGGCGCTGCCGCAGCGGGACTTCGAGAAGGGTGGCATTCTCGATGACACATGAGGCAGGCGTGGAGCGGCCCGGTGTCCACGGGCGTCGAGGGCGCGCGGGGGCGGCCCGCGGCACGCTCCGGACCAGGCGGCTCACCGATGTCCTCAGAAGGCGTCGCGAAGAGCTCGGCCTCAGCGTGGAGGATGTCGCCGCGCGCCTCGAGATCAGCACCGGCGCGTACGGCAGCTGGGAGAAGACCCCGGCCCAGGAGTGGACCGACGAGAAGCTCGCCGCCCTGGTCAAGGCCCTGGAGATGACCGACCAGCAGGGCGGCTGGCTGTTCCGCCTCGCCGTCGACCGCGATCCGCCGCTGGCCTGGGACGTACCGGAGTGCACGCCCGTGCCCGGGACGCCGCCGCTGGGTCCCGCGAGGCCGTCCGGACCGGCCTTTCCGTCCTTCCCCGTGCGTCCGTACGGCCCGGTCCCGCCGCGGCCCGTGGAACCGGCCGGCCCAGCTCACCCGGCCGAGCCCCAGAACCCCGAGACACAGGCCTATCTGCGCGACTACGCGGCCATGATGGACGCCGTGCCGCTGCCGTCGGTGCTCTTCGACCGGCGCTGGGACGTGGCCCACGCCAACCCCGCTTTCGAAACCCTGTTCCGTGGCATGCGCGCGCATCCCACGGCCATGCCTGGACAGAACTTCCTCCGCTTCGTGCTCTTCCACCCGGACGCCGGCATGGTGCTCGGCGACCGCGAGACGAGCTGGTGCCTGCCGCTGCTGGCTCAGCTCGACTCGGCTCTGGAGTGTTACGAGGACGACCATGTCCTTCAGGACATTCGCCACGACATCGCCGACGACCCGATCATGGACGCCGCCTACCGGTGCGGACTGCCGCACTGGATGCGGGTCATGGGTGCGGCCGCCGTGCACCACGACGGTGCCGTACGGCCGCTGAACCACCCGGACCCGCGGTGGGGGAGCACGGAGTGCCGGATCGTCGACGAGACCCCGGCGACGCTCCAGGACCGCGGCTACACCAGGATGACGCTGGTGCTGCGGGAGCCCAGGAGTCTGGCGAGTACGACCGCACGGCGCGGCAAGCCGCACCTGCGGGCCGTCTCCGGCGGCTGAGCCGGGACCGCCGGCAGTTGAAGCGGAACCGGCCACTCTTGTCAGGCGGTTGGTGCGCCACGACGATGAACTCATGTCGCAGCAGACGCCAGAACCCACAGGCACCTCCCGCAGAACGGTCCTCGCCGCCACCGTCGGCACCGCGACCCTCGGCGCCGCGCTGACCGGGGCCGGCGCGACGCCCGCGGCCGCGGAGACCGGCACCCCCGGCAGCCCACCGCCCCGGACCGCCGGGCCCGCCACCCCCGACCACGACCGTCCCGCCACCGCCCAGCCCCCGACACGTGAACTGCGCGCCCTCCTCGCGGAGATCGACCGCGGCCGCATCGAGGCGACCGTACGCAAACTCGCCTCCTTCGGCACCCGCCACACCCTCTCCAGCCAGGACGACCCGAAGCGCGGCATCGGCGCGGCCCGCGACTGGATCTTCGCCGAGCTGAAGAAGTACGCCGCCCGCAGCGGCGGCCGGATGACCGTCGAGCTGCAGAGCTACATCCAGGAGCCGGGGCCGCGCATCCCGGTGGCCACCCGGATCACCAATGTCGTCGCGACCCTGCGCGGATCCGCCGCCCCGGACCGCGTCTATGTCGTCTCCGGCCACTACGACTCACGCGCCACCGACGTCATGGACGCCGTCAGCGACGCGCCCGGCGCCGACGACGACGCCTCCGGTGTCGCCGTCGCCATGGAACTCGCCCGCGTCATGGCCACCCGGCGGCCCGCCGCCACCATCGTCTTCGCGGCTGTCGCCGGCGAGGAGCAGGGCCTGTTCGGCGCGGCCCACATGGCCCAGACCTTCAAGAGCGCGGGCGTGGACGTGCAGGGCATGTTCACCGACGACATCGTGGGCAGCCCGACCGCCGACGACGGCAGCCGGGACCCGCACACCATCCGGCTGTTCGCCGAAGGAGTGCCGACCGCCGAGACGCCGGAAGAGGCCGCCACGCGCCGCTCCGTCGGCGGCGAGAACGACTCGCCGTCACGCCAGCTGGCCCGCTTCGTCCGCGATGTGGCCGACAACGATGCCACCGGGATGCACGTACGCGTCGTCTACCGCCGCGACCGCTATCTGCGCGGCGGCGACCACATCCCGTTCCTCGAACGGGGCTTCCCCGCCGCCCGGTTCACCGAGCCCGCCGAGGACTACGCGCACCAGCACCAGGACGTGAAGGTGACCGACGGCAAGCAGTACGGCGACCTGCCGGAGTTCTGCGACTTCGGCTACATAGCTCGCGTCGCCAAGGTCAACGGCGCCGCGCTGTGGACGCTCGCCCAGGCCCCCGGCACACCCAAGGGCGCGAAGATCCTCACCAGCGCGCTCACCAACGCGACCGAGCTGGTGTGGCAGCGCGGCACCGAGAGCGATCTCGCCGGGTACGAGATCGTCTGGCGCGAGACCACGGCCCCGGAGTGGACCCATGTCGTCCCCACCGGTGACACCACCCGCCACACCGTCGACCTCTCCAAGGACAACGTCTTCTTCGGCGTCCGCGCGGTCAACCGGGCGGGACTGCGCAGCCCGGTCGCCTTCCCCGCCCCGCAGCGCTGATCCCGCAGCGCTGATCCCGCAGCGCTGATCCGGTGGCGCTGATCCGGCGGCCAGCCGAAACTTGAGGACCCGCGCGTAACGTGCCCAAATCCCCCGCGGTGTGCGGGGGAGACGGGGGTCCGCCCCCGGAAGACGGCGCGACGGTGTTCCGGGAGTTCGTGTGGCTGCGCTCATCGAGGACTATGCACTGATCGGGGACATGCAGACCGCGGCCCTGATCGCCAGGGACGGTTCGGTCGACTGGTTCTGTCTGCCCCGCTTCGACTCGCCCGCGGTCTTCGCCGGGCTGCTCGGCACCGAGGACCACGGCTTCTGGCGGCTCGCGCCGGCCGGGCTCCCGATCGGCGCCGAGGCCGCCACCCGCCGCCGCTACCGGGGCGACTCACTCGTCCTGGAATCCGAGTGGGACACCCCGGAAGGCACCGTGCGGCTGATCGACTTCATGCCGCCGCGGGGGCCTGGACGCGGTAGGCCGGATGCCGCACCCGCTCTCGTACGAATAGTGGAGGGCGTCTCAGGGCGGGTCCGTATGAGTTCTTCACTGCGGATGCGCTTCAGCTACGGCCGGATCGTGCCCTGGGTGCAGCGTGAGCGCGGACCCGGCGGCCGCGACCGGGTGGTGGCCGTCGCCGGTCCCGACGCGCTGTGGCTGGACTCCGACGTCGACACCTACGGCAGCGATCTGACCACCCACGCGGCGTTCAGCGTCGGCGCGGGCGAGCGGGTCACCCTCACACTGAGCTGGCAGCCCTCGCACGGCGACGCCCCGCCGCGGCCCGACGCCGGCCAACTCCTCGCCGACACCGAGCACTTCTGGTCCCGCTGGACGAACCAGTGCAGCTACAACGGACCCTGGCGCGAGGCCGTGGTCCGCTCGCTGATCACCCTCAAGGCCCTCACCTACGCGCCGACCGGCGGCATCGTCGCCGCTCCCACGACCTCGCTGCCGGAGGAGATCGGCGGCGTACGGAACTGGGACTACCGCTACGCCTGGCTGCGCGACGCCGCCATGACGCTCACCGCCCTGCTGCGCACCGGCTACCGCGAAGAGGCCCGCCGCTGGCGTGAATGGCTGCTTCGGGCCGTCGCAGGCGACGCGCAGAACCTGCAGATCATGTACGGGGTCGCCGGCGAGCGCGAACTGCCCGAGGCCGAACTCCCGTGGCTGCCCGGCTACGAGAAGTCGGGCCCGGTCCGCATCGGCAACGGAGCGGCCAACCAGCTCCAGCTCGACGTCTACGGCGAGGTGGTCGACGCCCTGTGGCTAGGCCAGACCTCCGGCCTCTCCCGCGACGACAGCACCCACATCCTGCAGATGAAGCTGATGAACCATCTGGAGTCCAACTGGCGCGAGCCGGACGAGGGCATCTGGGAAGTACGCGGCCCACGCCGGGACTTCGTCCACTCCAAGGTGATGACCTGGGTCGCCGCCGACCGCACCGTACGCAGGCTCAGCAGGCTGCCGCTGGAGAGCCCGGTGGAGCGCTGGCGGGCGCTGCGCGACGAGATCCACCGCGATGTCTGCGCCCACGGCTACGACGCGGAGCGCAACACCTTCACGCAGTACTACGGTTCGCGCGAACTCGACGCATCACTGCTGCTCATCCCGCAGATGGGCTTTCTGCCGCCGGACGATCCGAGAGTGGTCGGCACCATCGAGGCCGTGCAGCGGGAGCTGTGCGACGACGGGTTCGTACGCCGCTATCCGGTGCCGGACGGCGGCTCGGACACGCTCGGCGGCGACGGACTGCCGGGCGGCGAGGGCGTGTTCCTCGCCTGCTCGTTCTGGCTCGCCCACGATCTGGCGCTGATCGGCCGCCGGGACGAGGCGACACAGCTTTTCGAGCGGCTGCTTGCGCTCCGTACGGACCTCGGGCTGCTGGCGGAGGAATGGGACACCGGACGCGGCCGTCTCGTCGGGAACTTTCCGCAGGCTTTCAGCCATGTGCCTTTGATCGACACGGCGTTGAAACTGTCCTGAGGGTTGTGAAGGCTGGTCCGGGCTCTGCTCCTAGAGCGAGAGTCGACCGGTGAAGAGCATGGTCGTACGGCATCGGAAGAATTCCGTACAAGGAGACCGGCCATGTCGTCGTTGCGAAGTTTTGTGCTTGTCAAAGTGCTGCGCCCGGTGGGCCGTGCGCTTATCGCGTACGGGATGTTCTGGGTGTGGATCCCAGGCGTCAACCATGAGGAACTCCTGCCGCGGGACAGTTTTCCGCGAGAGGACAGCGATGAGTATCTCAGCCTTTTGGGCACGGTCGACTCGCCTTCAAGGTGGTCTTGAGACGGATTTCCCAAGCTCTGGCCATTAGTACGCGGCTCTGGGGGAAACGATGGCTGCACACCGGAACTTCACCGAACTCGCGTTGCACAGAACATCGGAACTCGCGCAGCAGGAGGCTTACTTCTGCGTCGGCGCGAACCAGCAGGGTGAGCTGGAATCCGATGTGCTCGGCTACGGCGAACTCGGGACGCGCGCCAAACGGCTCGCGTCCTGGCTCCAGCAGCGGGGCTCGCACGGCCACCGGGTGCTGATCCTGCAGAGCGACGTCCGCGAGTTCATGAGCAGCTTCCTCGGCTGTCTGTTCGCCGGCGCGGTGGCCGTGCCCGCGCCGGCGCCCGTCGGATCGCGCCAGAACGTCGAACGCGTCGCCAACATCGTCCGGGACGCCTCCGTCAGCTACATCCTCACCGACGCCTCACTGGCCTCCACCGTCTCTCAGCTGCTGGCCAACATCGGCCATCCCGAGGTCGCGTGCCTGGCCACCGACCGCGCCGACGTCGGCGACGCCGAGGCCTGGGAGCTGCCCGGCCTCTTCCCGGACGATGTGGCCTTCCTGCAGTACACCTCGGGTTCGGTGAGCGAACCCAAGGGCGTGATGGTCACCCACCGCAATCTGCTCGCCAACCAGCGCGCCATCCAGCAGGCGATGCACACCACGCACGAGTCCCGGGTCGGCGGCTGGCTGCCGTTCCACCACGACATGGGCCTCGTCGGCCATCTGCTGCACCCGCTGTGGCTGGGCAGCGCCGGTGTGCTGATGCCGCCGATGACCTTTGTGAAGCGGCCGCTGCGCTGGCTCCAGATGGTCGACCGGTACGGCATCACCACCGGCGGCGGCCCCAACCTCGCGTACGACCTGTGCCTGCGGCGGATCAAGGACGAGCAGATAGCCGAACTCGACCTGTCCCGCTGGGAGACCGCCGTCAACGGCGCCGAGCCGGTACGCGCGGAGACCATGGACGCCTTCGCCGAACGCTTCGCGCCCGCCGGCTTCCGCAAGGAGGCCTTCTACCCCTGCTACGGACTGGCCGAGTCCACCCTCCTCGTCAGCGGCAAGGAGCCGGGCCGCCCGGCCCGCACCCGCGAGGTGGACGCCGCCGACCTCGAACGCCATCTGATGCGGCACGCACCCGCCGGACGGCCGACCCGGACTCTCGTCAGCTCGGGCACCCCGCAGCAGTGCGAGGTGGCGATCGTCGACCCGTCGACCGGCAGCAGGCTTCCCGCCGGTTCGGTCGGCGAGGTCTGGATACGCGGCGAGAGCGTGGCCCGCGGCTACTGGAACCGGCCGCTGGAGAACGCGCATGCCTTCAAGGCCACCACCGAGGACGGCGACGAGGGCTATCTGCGCACCGGTGACCTCGGCGCGATGGACGGCGACGAGCTGTACATCACCGGCCGGATGAAGGACATGATGATCGTGGCCGGCCGCAATCTCTATCCGCAGGACATCGAGCGCAGCGTGCAGCGGGTGAGCGCGCTCTTCGGCTCCAGCGCCGCCTTCGCCGTCGAGTCCGACCGCGACCATGTGGTCGTCGTCCAGGAAGTGCGCACCGGCTCCGGGTTCGAGGCCGAACTGGCCTCGCTGTCGGCCGCCGTACGGATGTGTGTCTCCAAGGAGTTCGAGGTCGCGGCCGAGAACGTGCTCTTGGTCCGCCCCGGCACCGTACGCCGCACCACCAGCGGCAAGCTCCAGCGCACCGCCATGCGGCAGCTCTTCCTCGACGGCCGGATCCAGCCGCTGCACGAGGTGCTGCACCCCGAGGTCCGCGAACTGGTCTCGGTGGGTGCGCCCCCCGACATGGCCGACAAGGCCGACGGGGACGGCGGGGACGGCGGATGACGACGACCCAGGCAGGCCCCGCCGCACACACCGGCACGCACACGCCGCCGACCGCCGACGCGGCCACGCTGCGCTGGCGGCTCGCGGAACAGCTCGACGAGCGGCTCGGCGACCCGAACGGCGCCGGACCGCTCTCCTACGCGCGGGCCGCGAGCGAGGACGTCGCCGAGGATTTCCCCGCCGCGGCCTGCGAACTGCTCGGCGCGCTCGGCATCCACCACTACTACATCCCGGCCGAGTACGGCGGCGCGCTCACCGGCTTTCCGCAGCTGCTGGAGATAGTGCGCACCATCGCCCGCCGCGATCTGACCACCGCCGTCGGACACGGCAAGACCTTCCTCGGCGCGGTCTGCGTCTGGGTCGCGCAGGACTTCGCCGGAGCCGAGCGCCTTGCGTCGCTGGTGGCGGCGGGCGAACCGGTCTCCCTCGGACTCACCGAACGCACCCATGGCAGCGACCTGATGGCGGGCGAAGTCGTCGCCGAACACACCGACGGCGGCTACCTCATCACCGGCGAGAAGTGGCTGATCAACAACGCCACCCGCGGCAGGCTCGTGTGCCTGCTGGCCCGCACCGCCCCCGAAGGCGGCCCCCGCGGCTTCAGTCTGCTGCTCGTCGACAAGAACGAACTGCCCGCGCACACCTACCGCACCCTGCCGAAGGTGCACACCCTCGGCATCCGCGGCGCCGACATCAGCGGCGTCGCCTTCGACCGCGCGCCCGTCCACGGCTCCAGCCTGGTCGGCCGCGAGGGCGAGGGCCCCGAGACCGTACTCAAGGCCCTGCAGATCACCCGGTCCCTGTGCACCGCGCTCTCCCTCGGCGCGGCTGACCACGGACTGCGCGTCGCCCACCGCTTCGCCGCCGAACGCGAGCTGTACGGACGCACCCTGCTCGACCTCCCGGCGGCCCGCCGCACGCTCGCCGAGACCTATGCCGACCTGCTCGCGATGGAAGCGCTCAGCACGGTCGCCGCCCGCTCCATCCACACACTCCCCGACGAGCTCAGCGTCACCTCAGCCGTCGCCAAGTACCTGGTGCCGACGGTCGTGGACGACATTCTGAACCGGCTGCGCTCGGTGCTCGGCGCACGCGCCTTCCTGCGCGACTACTACGCGCACGGCCGGTTCCAGAAGCTGGAGCGCGACCACCGCATCGTCGGCATCTTCGACGGCAACACCATGGTCAACCTGTATGCGCTCACCGCCCAGTTCCGCACCCTGGCCCGCTTCCACCCGGTCCACGACCGCGAACCGCACACGCTCGCCGCCACCTTCTCGTACGCCGAGGAACTGCCCGGGCTGCGTCCCGGACAGCTGAGCCTGCTCGCGCGACGCGGCAGCACCGTACTCGGATCGCTGCCGGGGAACGCCGAAGTGCTCGGCGCGCAGGCGTCCCGCGAACCGGAGCTCGCCCGAGCCGCGGCGCTCGCCCGCACACTCGCCGTCGCCGCGGACCAACTGCACGCCAGGATGCGGGCCGCCCGGCCGGTGCCCGGCGGCGCACCGGTGGAGAGCTTCGACCTGGCCCGCGGCTACAGCGTCTGCTTCGCGGCCGCCTGCTGCCTCGGCGTCTGGCGGCACAACCGCAGACTCGCGCAGCAGAGCGGCACCGCCGGCCACTGGCGGGACGGGCTCTGGCTCGAAGCCGTACTCGCCCGGCTCACCGACCGGCTGGAACAGGCGGTGCCCGGCGTCACCGGGCCCCAGCCACGACCGCCCGCCGCCTACGACACAGAACTGGAGTCGCTGTTCGAGCGGCTGCTCGCGCGGCTGACCGAACAGTACGAGGCGGGAGAGCTGTTCTCCCTGCTGCCCGGCCGTATCGCAGAAGGACCGCCATGCTGAGCCCGAGCCAGGAAGAAATCATCGTCCAGCAGCGCGTCGCCGACCTGGAGAGGCGGCTCGGCGATCCCGGCGATCCCGGCAATCCGCTCGGCCTCGACGCGCTGCTCGCCGCCGACGAGCGCGGCGAACTCCTCGCCGAAGCCGAAGAAGCCCTCGCCGAATTCGGGCTCAACGCCGAGTTCGTGCCCACCGAGCTCGGCGGCCGGCTCGACCGGATCGACACGCTCGGCAGGGTGCTGCGCGGCGTCTTCCGCCGCGACGCCAGCCTCGGCCTCGGCTACGGCGCCACCACCTTCCTCGCCGCCATCGCCGTCTGGACCGCCGGCACACCGGAACAGCGACGGCAGGTCGCCGACCTGCTGCTCGGCGGCGGCCGGCTGGCCATCGCGTACCACGAACTCGCGCACGGCAACGACTTCGTGCGCAACGAGTTCCGGGCGGTGCCCACCGACGACGGCTATCTGATGTCCGGCGCGAAGCACGTCATCAACAACGTCGTACGCGCCGAGGCGCTGGTGCTGTTCAGCCGCACCGACGACACCGTGGGCAGCCGCAGCCACTCCGTGCTCCTCGTCGACAAGTCCCGGATTCCCGCCGACCGTTACCGCTATCTGCCGCGCTACGAGACCGTCGGCGTCCGCGGCTGCCAGAACGCCGGAGTGGAGTTCAGCGACTGCCCGCTGCCCGCCGACGCGCTGATCGGCCGGCCCGGCGACGGGGTCGAACTGGCCCTGCGCTCCTTCCAGATCACCCGCAGCGTCGTGCCGTCGATGATCCTCGGCGGCGGTGACACCGCGCTGCGCACCGCCGTCGGCTTCGCACTGGACCGCAGGCTCTACCACCGCTCCGTACTGGAGATCCCGCACGCCCGCGCCACCATCGTCGGAGCCTTCACCGATCTGCTGATCAGCGACTGCCTGGCACTCGCCGCGACCCGGGCCGTGCATCTGGTGCCCGAGGCCACCAGCGTGTACGCGGCCGCCGTGAAGTATCTGCTGCCCAAGCTGCTCACCGAGACCGCATACGACCTGTCCATCGTCCTCGGCGCCAACTTCTATGTACGCGACGGGGCTTACGGCGCCTTCCAGAAGCATGTCCGCGACCTGCCCATGATCAGCCTCGGCCACGCGGGCACCGCCGCCTGCCAGGCCACGATCATTCCGCAGCTGCCCAGGCTCGCGCGCAACGCGTGGTTCTCCGGCAAGCCCGCGCCCGAGGGGCTGTTCCGGATCCGCGACGGACTCCCGCCGCTCGACCCGGCCCGGCTGGTGCTGATCGCCGGCAGCGACGCACTGATCGGCTCGATGGAAGGTGCTGCCGAAGCGATCGCCGGCGAGAAGGCGGCCCGGGCCGGAGAGTACGCGGAGGCGCTCACCGCACTGGCGGCCGCGCTCGAGGACGAACTGCGCAGTCTGCAGAGCGAATGCCGCGCCATGTCGCCCAAGGACCGCACCGTGCTCGCCAGCCCCAAGGCGTACGCCATCGCCGACCGCTACACGCTGCTGCTGGCGGGCGCGGCCTGCCTCGGGGTGTGGCGGCACCAGGAGCCGGAGGACGACGAGTTCATCGCCTCGCCCGCCTGGGTCGCCGCGGCGCTCACCCGGCTGGTGAAACGGCTCGGCCACCCGCTCCCCAAACTCCCGGACGGCTGGGAGGACCAGCTGCTCGACGAGGTGCTGAACCGCTACCACGAAGCCCGCAGCTACGACCTGTACGACACCCCGATCGCCGGCTGACCGCAGACACGTGTGAGGAGCATCAGATGGTGCTGCATTCCACCGGGGATCAAGCCCCGGGCCCCTGGTCGACCAAGCCTGTGGCCGAGTTCGACGAACGCGACTTCCGGAACTGGCTGATCACCCGGCTCGGCGAGTATCTCCAGCGCCCGGCCGACGAGATCGGCCCGCGCACGCCGTTCGCGGAGTACGGCCTCGACTCCGTCGCCGCGCTCAGCCTCTACGGAGACATCGAGGAGGAGTTCGGGCTCTTCCTCGAACCGACCGTCGCCTGGGACCACCCCACCGCCGACGATCTCGCCCACCACCTCGCCGAAGAGTTCACCAAGGCCGGCGGCGAGTATCGGGAGGTATGACCATGGGCCGTGCACCTGGCCCGTCCCACCAGCCGGTCGCCGTGGTGGGAATGGACTGCAGATTCGCCGGCGCGCCGGGTACCGAGGCGTACTGGCAGCTGCTGATGAGCGCCACGACCGCGATCGGCGAACGCCCCGCCTCACGCGGCCGTTCCACCGTGCCCGGCGGCTTTCTCACCGACGCCGACGCCTTCGACCGTTCCTTCTTCGGCGTGCCCGCCGCCGAGGCGAGCGCCATGGATCCGCAGCAGCGGCTGCTGCTCCAGTGCTCCTGGCGTGCCGTCGAGGACGCCGGGATCTCCCCGACCCGGCTCGCAGGCAGCGGCGTCGGCACCTATGTGGGCTGCATGTCGGACGACTGGCTGCGGCTCGGCCTCGCCGCCGAGGAGGTGACGCCGCGCACCGGCACCGGCAGCGGACGCTCCATGCTCGCCAACCGGATCGCCTACCAGCTCGATCTGCGCGGCCCCAGCCTCACCGTGGACACCGCCTGTTCCTCCTCGCTGGTCGCCGTGCATCTGGCCTGCACCGCGCTGCGCGCCGGAGAGTGCGATCTCGCGCTCGCCGCCGGCGTCAACATCGTCGTCGGCTCCGTGCTCGACGAGATCTACGCCCAGGCCGGACTCGCCGCCGCCGACGGCCGCTGCAAACCCTTCTCCGCCGCGGCCGACGGCATCGGCCGCGGCGAAGGCGTCGGCGTGGTGGCGCTGCGCCTGCTGGACGACGCCGTGCGCGACGGCGACCGGATCCACGCCGTGATCCTCGGCAGCGCGGTCAACCAGGACGGCCGCAGCAACGGCATCATGGCCCCGCACCGCGCCTCGCAGCGCGATGTGATCGCCACCGCCTGCCGCCGTGCCGGAACCGAGCCCCGGGACATCCGCTTCATCGAGGCGCACGGCACCGGCACTCCGCTCGGCGACCAGATCGAAGTGCTGTCGCTGGGCGATGTGTTCCGCGACCCGGACGGCCTGCGGCGGTGGCCGCTGGCGATCGGCGCGGTCAAGGGCGTCGTCGGCCACACCGAGGGCGCCGCCGGAATGGCCGGACTGATCAAGACCGTACTGGCGCTGCGGCACGGCGTCGTGCCCGGCGGCCCGTCGTACGGGGACGAGAATCCGCGGCTCGGTCTCGGCCGCCGCTCCATGGAACTGATCACCGAACCACTGGAACTGCCCGCCGACGGCTGCCGCGCCGGCGTCTCCAGCTTCGGCATGGGCGGCACCAACGCTCATGTCGTCCTGGAGACCGCGCCGGCGGACCGCGAACCGCTGGAGAGCCGCCGCCGCGCCGGGGTCTTCACGCTCTCCGCCGACACCCCCCGCGCGCTGCGCCGCAATCTGCGCCTCCAGGCCGTCGACGTCGCGGGACGGCCCGGCGAGGAGCTCGGCAGGCTGTGCTGGACCAGCAACCGGTCCCGGGCCCAGCTCCCGTACCGCTTCGCCACCGCGGCGGACAGCACCGAGGAGCTCGCCTCGCGGCTGTTCGCCGGAGCCGAGCTGGAGACTCAGCACTTCGAGGACACGGCGGCCGTCGACGAGCCGGTGCCCGCCTTCGCGTTCACCGGCCAGGGCGCGCAGTACCCGCGGATGACCGCCGGACTGTACGAGCAGTCGGCCGTCTACCGGACCTTCCTGGAAGAGGCGTCCAAGGCGCTCCAGCAGTACACCGTCACCCCGGTCCACGAGGTGATCCTCGCCGGGGATCCGGCCGTGCACCGCACCGGGACCACGCAGCCCGCGCTGTTCGCGGTGCAGTACGCGCTGGCGCGGACGCTGATGGAGCTCGGAGTGCGGCCGGCGGCCGTCGTCGGGCACAGCATCGGCGAGTTCGCGGCGGCCGTCGTCGCCGAGGCGCTGGACCTCGCGGACGCGGCCCGGCTCGTCGCCGTACGCGGCGCCTTCATGCAGCAACTGCCGGACGGCGGCGGCATGCTGGCGACCCGCGCCCGGCCGGCCGAGGCCGCCGCGCTGATCGCGGACGAGCCGACGGTCGGTGTCGCGGCGCTCAACGGGCCGGGCGCCACCGTGCTCTCCGGCGATCTCGCGGCCCTCGGCCGGATCCGCGCCCGGCTGGAGGGGCGCGGACTCGCGTGCACGCCGCTGAAGGTCTCGCACGCCTTCCACTCGCCGCTGATGAAGCCGATGCTCGGCCGCTTCGAGCGGGTGGCGTCCCGGATCCCGGGCGGCCGGCCCAGGCTGCCGTTCCACTCGACCGTACGCGGCCGCCTCCTCGCGCCCGGCGAGGAACTCGACGCCGCCTACTGGACGGAACACATCTCGGGAACCGTGCGGTTCGAGGAGGCCGTCGGCTCGCTCTGCGCCCAACAGCCCACCCATGTGGTCGAGATCGGCCCCAAGCCGGTGCTCGCGGGCCTTCTCCGGCGGATCGGCGCGTCCCGCGACATCCCCGCACTCGGCGTCTGCCGCACCGAGGACTCCGGAGCGCGGGAGGTGGGCGAACTGCTCGCCAGGCTCCACCAGGACGGGCTCGACCCCGCCTGGGACACCTTCTATCCCGACGCAGAGAAACGGGCCGTGCGCATGCCTGCCCATGTCTTCTCCACCGAGTGGCGGTCCTGGCACCGCGGGACCTCGGCCCCGCCACCGTCCACCGCACCGGCCGCGTCCGTCACGGGCGGCCCCGACCCGGACCGGGTGCGCCGGGGCGTGCGCGAGGCCGTCGCCACGGTCAGAGGCGGCCACCACGACGAACTCGACGACACCCTGCGCCTCTATGACGACCTGGGCTTCGACTCCGTGATGCTCATGGAGCTCAAGTACCGTCTTGAGGTGCGTTTTCCGGAGGTCGGCGAGCTGTCGATGCCGGAGATGCTCTCCAGCCTCGTCAGCGTCGAGACTCTCATCGGCTACCTCAGCGAGCAGCTCGAAGCGGCGGTCGCGCCGTGACCCTGTCCGCAGCAGGCCGGTCCCCGGCCGCCCGTCCCGTCCGGCTGGCCGGGATCGGCACCGCGCTGCCCGGCGAACCGGTCGGCAACGACGCGCTCGCCGGCCGGCTCGGCATCGCCCCGGAGTGGGTCGAGACCTTCATCGGCACCAGGACCCGGCACTTCGCCCGCGACCTCGACGGCGGCGCCGTCCGCTGGACGCTGGAGGACCTGTGCACCGACGCCGCGGACCGGGCGCTCGCCGACGCTGCGGCCGAACCCGAGGACGTGGCCTTCATCGTGGTGGCCACCGCGACCCCCGACGCGCTGATGCCGACCACGGCCGCGCTCGTCGCCGACCGCCTCGGCATCGACGGCGTGCCGGTCTACCAGCTCCAGTCCGGCTGCTCCGGGGCGGTCCAGGCCCTCGCGCTCGCCTCCGCGCTGCTCGGCAACGGCGCCCGCGGCCGCCGGCCCGTCGGCCTGGTGATCGGCGGCGACGTGTGCAGCAAGCACCTCGATCTGGGCCAGAACTTCCGTGAGATGCCACCGTCCCAGCTCGTCAACTATGTGCTGTTCGGCGACGGCGCGGGCGCGGTCGCGCTGTCCCGCGAGGACGGCGCGGGACGCGCGGTGCTGACGGCGGCCGAGCACTGGCTCGACGGCCTCGGCCGGTCGCCGGGCCAGACCGTCGAATGGTTCGGCCTCGCCGACCGCCACACCGACCGGCCCGCCGTCGTGGAGGACTACAAGGCCGTCGAGTCGCGCGTGCCGGTCATGGCCCGCGAAGTGCTCGACAGCCTGCTCGACACGCTCGGCTGGCCCGCCGCGACCCTCGGCCATGTCCTCCCGCCACAGCTCAGCGGCCGGATGACCGAGCGGATCACGAGGGGTCTGCGGCAGGGCCTCGAGTGGGAGGAGGTCTCCTGTGTCGCACAGACCGGAAACAACGGAAACGCGCTGGTCTTCTTCCAGCTGGAGCGGCTGCTGCCGCGGCTGGCGGCAGGCGGACGCGCGGTCGGCATGGCGATCGAGTCCAGCAAGTGGATCAAGGCCGGCTTCGCAGTGGAGGCGACTTAGATGAGCCTGAGCGAGGCACAGCAGGAGCTGAGGGCCCTGCACGAGGCGGGCACGCTGGCCGACTCCTATCCGGAGCTGCCCGCGCTGCTCGCCCGGCTCGACGACGCCGGACTCGACTACGCCGGACGCCTCCTCGTCCGCGCCGGCGCGGCGGACGTGCTCGCCGCCCACCCAGGCACCCCCGTCGTGCGCATCGCGGTCAGCGGCCGTTCCACCACCGCCGGACTCGTGCCCGCGCTCACCGCCCAACTCGCCCGGCACGGACTGCTGCTGATCCCATACGCGGCCGGCAGCGGCGGCTATGTCCAGGACCTCGCCGACCCGGCATCGGACGTCTACGCGCACCGGCCCGACCTCACGCTCTGCGTCCTGGACCCGCTGACGGTCTGGGACCGGCTGCGCGCGCCGTGGCAGCCGTACGACGTGGCGCTCGAAGCCGAGCGCCAGCGGCTGCTGCTGGCCGAACTCGCCGCGGTCCACGCCGCGCACGCACCGGCCGGAGCCACCTTCGTACTGAACACGGTGCCGCTGCTGCGCCGGTTCACCCATCAGCTCACCGGTCTCGCGCAGCGGGCCGAACTGGGCGCGGTCTGGCGGGAGTTCAACGCCGACCTGCTGCGGATGTCCGACCCGGCGGCGGGAGTGGCCGTACTCGACCTCGAACCGCTGACCACAGCGGGCACACGGGCCGACGACCCGCGGCTCGGTGCGTACGCCGAAGCGCACTGCACCGCCGAACTGCTCGCCGGATACGCCCGCGAGGCCGCCCACCTCGCCCGGGCGCTGCGTGGCGACGCCAAGAAATGCCTGGTCCTCGACCTCGACGGCACGCTGTGGGACGGCATACTCGCCGAAGACGGACCCGAGCGTGTTCGGGCCGCGGACTCGCTGCGCGCGGGCGCGTTCGCGAGCTTCCGGCGCACCGTCGAGCAGCTCGCCTCACAGGGCGTGCTGCTCGCCGTCTGCAGCAAAAACGATTCTGAGCCCGTCGCCCGCGCGCTGGCCGCACACCCCGACTGGCCGCTCGGCGCAGGCGACTTCGTGAGCGTCGTCGCCGACTGGGGCTCCAAGGCCGACGGCATCCACAAGATCGCCGCCGATCTGGGCATCGCGCCGGACGCCGTCGTGTTCGCCGACGACAGCGCCTTCGAGCGGGAGGTCGTACGGGCCGGGGTGCCCGGAGCCGCCGTCGTCCCGCTGGACGCCGAACCGGCACGGCACACCGAACACCTGCTGGCCGACGGCTGGTTCGACGTCCCGTCCGTCACCGATGAGGACCGCGGACGGGCCGCGCGCTACCGCGAACGCGAACAGCGCGAACGGCACCAGGCCCGCGCGAAGGACTACCAGACCTTCCTGCGCGGCCTCGGCATCGTCGTCGACACCGGCCCGGCCGGGACCCACGAGACCGCCAGGATCGCCCAGTTGAGCCTGCGCACCAACCGGTTCAACCTCACGGGCACGCGTCTGACCGGCGCGCAGATCCAGCAGCTCGGCGCGGACCCGGACGCCCTGGTGCTGGCGGTGCGCGCCGCCGACCGTTTCGGCGACGACGGCGTCGTCGGAGCGGTCTTCGCCCGCAGGGACGGCGACCGGCTGCTGATCGAGAACATGGTCGTCAGCTGCCGGGTGCTGGGCCGCGGCATCGAGAGCGCCGTACTGGCCGGGCTGCTGCACGCGGCCTGCGACGCCGGCCTGTCCGCGGTGGAAGCGCTGTGGCGTCCGGCGGCGGCCAACGAGGCCCAGCGCGCGTTCTGTCCGGCGCACGGCTTCGAAACCGTGAGCGGCACGAGGGACGACGGCGGCGCGATCCGCTACCGGCACACCCTCGACCGGCTGCCGTCCGTACCGGCCCATGTACGGCTGCGCCTGCGCCTCACCGACAGCCCGGCCCAGGAGGTGGCGTCATGCACACCGTCGTCGATCTGATCTCGCTCGCCAACGAGCACCTCGGCACCGACCTGGAACCGGCCGACGCCGCCCGCGAGCTGACCGAACTGCCCTGCTGGGACTCGGTCCATCTGCTGCGCCTCGTCGGTCTGCTGGAGCAGGAGCTGGGCCGGCCCGTCGCGGTCGCCGAAATGCTCCAGGCGCGCAGCCTCAGCGAGATCTGGACCGCAGCGGTGGCGACATGAGCGGGCCCCGGGACCGGGCACGGCGGCATACGCGCTACTTCCTGAACTGGGCACGCGCCGCCGCGCCCGTCCATCTCGGCGCGGACATCGACATGACCCGCGTCGAGGACCACCGGGCCGCCGAGCGCGCAGCAGGCAGGCGGTACTCGGTCGTGAGCTATCTGCTGTTCGCGGCCGGGCGGATCGTCGCCCGGCACCCCGAGGCCCGCGCGACGGCGCGCGGCGTGCTGTGGCCGAGAACCGCGCCGCTGCCGGACGTGGCGGCCAAGCTCGCGCTCGACCGCACGACCGCGAGCGGCGAACGCGTGGTGCTCACGGCCGTCCTGCCGCGCATGGACGTCGCGTCACTGTCGGAGATCCAGGATGTGGTGGACCTGTGCCGCGAGAGCGATCCGCACGACCTGCCGGGCGCCGCGGCGGTCCGGCTGCTGAATCAGCTGCCGCCGCCTGTGGGGCAGTTGGCTTTCCGGCTCGGCGTACGCACTCCGGGCGCCAGGGGCCGGCGGCTCGGAACCTTCGCGGTGAGCTCACTCGGTCACCGCGCTGTCGATGTATTCCACTCCTACGGCGGCACGGCGGTCACCTTCTGCGCGGGACGGGTGACCGACCGTGCCGTGGTGCGCGACGGGCGGATCACGGCGGCGCCGGTCATGCGGCTGGGGCTGACCTTCGATCACAGGGTGCTCGACGGAGCCGCCGCGGCGGACGTGCTCGACGGAGTGGTGAAGCGGCTGGAGGGCTGGCATGGTGATCTTTCCGGGACCCGTGGCGAACCCCGCGACGGAGCAGGGGTTCGCCCGGCCCGTGCGGGTGACCGGCCCGGACGGACCCTGGGATGAGGTCCGTGAAGCGGTACGGCAGCACGGCAGCGTGGTCGTCCACGCCCAGCTCGACGACTGGCTGCCGGCCGACCTGGACTCGCCGGAGCTGCGCCCGCTGCTGGGCCGTGACTATGCGCGCTTCGCCGCCATGACGCACTATCAGATCCGGTCCCGTTTCGTGGCGTCCCGGCTGCTGCTCAAGCATGTCGCCTGCGCGATCATCGAGGCCTCGCCGCAGTCCGTCGAACTGGCCTACAAGCCGGGCGGACGCCCGTATCTGCGCGGCCTCGACCAGATCGACATCAGCCTCAGCCACACCGACACCCTGCTGCTCGTCGGGCTGACCCGGCGCGGCTGGATAGGCGTCGACGCCGAACTGCGGGACCGGCCGATGCTCGGACTCGGCACCGAGAACCAGGTGTGTACACCGCACGAGCGCGAGGCGCTCGCGCAGATCGCCGACGAACGGCGCAACGGCGCGCTGGTACGCCTGTGGACGCTGAAGGAGGCGTACAGCAAGGCGATCGGCCAGGGCATGCGCTTTCGCTTCACGGAGTTCGGCTTCGGCCCGCAGGAGCGCAGGGTGCAGGTCCTCAGACCCGACGGATCGCGCGGCACCGGCGACGAATGGACCTTCCACACCTGCCTGGTGGACCGGAGATACACGGTCAGCGTGGCCCTGTTCGACGCAGGCTTCGGCGATACCAGCGACACAGCGGCTTCCACCATGCTCGACGCCTCACTCATGGCGGCGCTGGTGGCAACGGGACAGGACGAGGCACCGGCATGACGATGACGACCGAGGTGTGTGTGGTGGGCGGCGGGCCCGGTGGGCGGGCGCTCGCCCTGGCGCTGGTACGCCTGGGGCACGAGGTTGTTCTGCTGGAACAGCGCTCCGGCGGCGCGCGCGCCTTCCGCGGCGAGTCAGTGTCCCCGGACGGCGTGCGGATCCTGGCCGGTCTGGACGTACTCGACCGGGTGCGGGACGACACGCACGAGGTGCACCGGCTGGAGATCTCCGACGGCGGCGCGCGGGTGCTCGACGTGCGCTTCGAGACGTTTCCGTACGCCTATCGCCATCCGGTGGAGCTGGCCCAGCCGGTGCTGCTGGCCGCGCTCGCCGAGGCAACGGCCGGGCACGGAGGCTGCACGGTGCTCGAACCGGCGTCCGCGGTCGGCCTGTTGCGCGACGGCGGCGCGGTCCGCGGGGTGCGCGCGAAGACCCCTGAGGGAACGATGGAGATCCGGGCCGAAGTGACGGTCGGCGCGGACGGCCGCTACAGCGCCGTACGCAGGTTCTCCGGCCTCGACCACACCGCGCGGCGCACGCCCCTGGAGCGTGACGTGGTCTGGCTGAAGCTGCCGTTCCCGGACGCCTGGGACCGGCGCGCCTACCGAGTGCGGATCAGCTCCGGGCGGCACGGACTCTTCCTCCCCTCCACCGACGGCACACTGCGGGTCGGCCTCAACATCCCCAAGGGCGGCCTGCGCGAGCTGCGCGCCGGCGGCCTGGAACAACTGCACGCGAGGCTCGCGGAGCTGGCACCCGAGCTGCGGCATGAGGCTGCGGACACCATCCGGAGCTGGTCCGACACTCATCTCCTGGACATCTTCACCACCGACGTACGGCGCTGGTCCGCGCCCGGAGTCGTACTGATCGGCGACGCCGCGCACACGCTGTCGCCGATCCTCGGCCAGGGCGTCAACCACGCTCTCGCCGACGCGGTCGCGCTCGCACCGCTGCTGGCCAGTGCCCTCGAAGCGCCGCGCAGCGCACGGGCGGCGGCACTCGGTACGGCGGTGGCCGCCTTCCAGCAGGAGCGAGAAGCGCCCGTGCGGCGCTCCAGGGGCCTGCAACTGCGCCAGGAGCGGATGTTCAGCCTCTCCGCACCACCCGCGGCGGCCCTGCGGCGGACCGTCTACCGGGCGCTCAACGCCAGTCCCGCACTCCAGCGTCGCGTCCTCGCGCCGGCGTACTTCCCGGGCCAACAGGCACGTGCCGACGGCGGCGGGACCGGGACCAAGACCAGTACGGAGCAACTGACATGAGCGAGAACGGTCCGGACTTGGCGGAGCTGCGGCGCCATGTGCTGCTGCACGCCCGGGCCCAGGGACTCGACCCGGCCCGCTGCGAGGCCCTGCTGGACCGGGTGACCACCGCACACGGAAGCCGTCCCGACTCCTGGCCCGCGGTGTGGAGCCGGGCCGGCGACCTGCTGGCCGGACGCGGCAGACAGCTGGACGCCTGCCGGCACTACGGCCTCGCCCGATTCCCGTACGCAGCCGCGGACGACATCGTCCGGCGCCGGGCCCAGTTGCTCTGCGTCCAGTCCTTCGACCAGTGGCGACGCGCTCGCGCGGGCATCGGCCGGCTGGACATCGCCCTGCCCGAAGGGCGGTTCGCCTGCTGGACGGCGGGCTTGTCGACACAGCGGAAGCGGCCGCTGATCGTCGTCATGGGCGGCATCGTCAGCGTCAAGGAACAGTGGGCGCCGATCCTGGCGCGCGCGGACGCCCTCGGCGTGGCTCTGGCAGTCACCGAACTGCCCGGCGTCGGCGAGAACACGCTCCCGTACAGGGCCGACAGTCACCGGATGCTCAGCGCCCTGCTCGACCGGCTCGCCGACCGGGCCGATGTACGCCACACCTTCGCCGTCGCGCTCAGCTTCGGCGGTCATCTGGCACTGCGGGCCGCGCTCACCGACGACCGGGTGCGCGGAGTCGCCACGGTCGGTGCGCCGCTGCGCCACTTCTTCCTCGACCGGGACTGGCAGCGCGGCGTCCCCGACACCACGGTGCAAACCCTCGCGCATCTGACCGGCTGCAAGCCGGAAGATGTCTTCGACGCCGTACGCGAATGGGCACTGAGCGAGGACGAGTTGGAGCGGCTGCGCATTCCGGTGACGTACGCCGCCGCGCTGCGTGACGACATCGTGCCGCTGACGGAGACGGGCGCGCTGCTGAAGGACGCGGATGCTTCCCGCCGGGTGCTGCTCCTGGACGACGAACACGGCGCGCCCGCTTCCTTGCCCCGGGTGCGCGTCACCCTGCTGCACGCGGCCCTGCGCACGGTGAAGGCACGCCCGCCGGCCAGGGTGGCGCTGGGAGCGGTCGCCGGTGTGCAGAGACTGCTGAGCAGGAAAGGACGGCTCGCGCTGTGAACGCCGTACGCAGGTCCGGCTGGAGCTACCACCATCCCGTCGGGCGGGCGCTGAGCGGCACCGTCGGTGTGGCCGCGCTCGTCGCCGGCGCGCGGCTCGGCGGCGTACGCAGCAGAGTGCTGTGGACCACCGCCGTACTCCCGGACGTCGCCCTGCTCTACGGCATCGCCGCGGCCCCCGACTTCGAGCGGCTGCCCGGCTACGCCGTACGCCCTTACAACGTCCTGCACTCTCCCGCCGTCCCCGCCGCGCTGCTCACGCTCGCCGCGGTCACCGGCAGCAGGACAGCCGCCGTCGCCGGTCTCGGCTGGCTCGGACACATCGGCGTGGACCGCGCCTTCGGCTACGGTCCGCGCCGCCCGGACGGCCTGCGCCACTGAACTGCCTGGTGCTGAACTCCCGCTTGCTCAGCCCCAGTTCAGCGGGAGCGACTCCAGCCGGTTGACCAGCAGCCCGGTGTGCATCCGGATCTCCTCCACCGGCACGGCGAGCCGCAGGTCCGGGAAGCGGCGGGCCAGAGCGGCCAGTGCGATCTGCAGTTCGGCCCGTGCCAGCGGCGCGCCCAGGCAGTAGTGCGGGCCGTGGCCGAACGCCAGATGGGGTGCGTCCCGGCGGGCCGGGTCGAAGCGCTCCGGGTCGGGGAACCGGCGCTCGTCGCGATTGGCGGAGCAGATCGCACCGATCACGGCGCTGCCCGCCGGCACCGTCCTGCCCGCCACCTCGATCTCGGCGGTGGTGACCCGCAGTGGGCCGCCGTCGCCGATCGGATTGAACCGCAGCAACTCCTCCACCAGCGTGGCCAGTTCCTGCGGGTCGTCCGGCACCAGACGCATGCCGCCGGCGTGCCGCAGCAGGGTGAACACCGAGGCCGCCAGCAGGCCGACCGTCGTCTCGTGCCCGGCGACCAGGAGCGTCATCGCCATGGTGACCAGCTCGTGCTCGGTCAGCGGACCGTCCTCGTCCCGCACCGACACCAGCGCGCTCAGCAGATCGTCGCCGGGCCGCCGCCGCTTGTCTTCGAGCAGCTGCTGGAGATAGGCGACGAGCGCCAGCTTGCGCTCCAGCATCTGTTCGGGTGTGTGCGCGGTGAGCGACAGGATCGCGTCCGACCAGCCGCGGAACAGCTCCCGGTCGGCGAACGGCACACCCAGCAGCTCGCAGATCACCGCCACCGGATACGGAAAGGCGAACGCGTCGTTGAAGTCGACCGGCCCGCCACGCTCGGCCATCCGGTCCAGCAACTCGTCGGCCAGCTCCTGGATTCGCGGGCGCAACAGGTCGACGCGGCGCGCGGTGAAGGCACTCGACACCAGCGAGCGCAGCCGGGTGTGCTCGGGCGGGTCCATGGTGAACAGGCCGCCGGCGTCGAACGGGACGGCCGTGAGCTTCGGCGACTCGGGAAGCACCGTCGCGGCCCTGCTGCACCTCGCGTCGGAGAGGACCGTACGCACATCGTCGTAGCGGCTGAACAGATGTGCCCCGTCACCGCTGGGCATGACGACGTCGGTTACCGGGGCGTCACTGCGCAGCTGCGCATACTCATCGGGAATGCCGGTCGCGGACCGGCGCGGGGGCGGGTAGCTGCGTACGGCGGAGTCGTGAGGCATGACCACACCGTCCGACCTGGTACTCGGGATGTGGTCGAGCAGGTGTTGTGAGCGACTCGGGGAGGTATTCTCGGCCTTCGCTGACGGCAGGCTGGGGGAGGCCGAGTGCTGCGTGAACCATCGCACATGATCAGAGTGGTCCTTGCAGAGGACATGCACATGGTTCGAGGAGCACTGGTCGCTTTGCTCAATCTCGAGCCGGACATCCAGATCGTTGCCGAGGTCGGCACGGGACGGGACATCGTGCCCGCCGTGCTGATGCACGATCCGCATGTGGCCGTGCTCGACATCGATCTTCCGGGCATGGACGGCCTGTCGGCCGCCGCCGAGGTACATGCGAAGCACCCGTCCTGCCGCACGCTGATCCTCACCGGCCTCGGCCGTCCCGGGAATCTGCGCAGGGCCCTGGAGGCCCAGGTGTCCGGATTCATCCTCAAGGACGCGCCGCCGAGTCAACTGGCCGACGCGATAAGACGCGTGGCGGTGGGGGAGCGGGTGATCGATCCGCAGCTTGCGCTGGACGCGTGGGCGGCCAGGGACAACCCCCTCACCGCCCGGGAGACGGAAGTGCTGCGGATGGCGGCGGACGGCGCGGAGGCGCCGGACATCGCCGGGCGGCTCTATCTGACCGTGGGGACCGTACGGAACTATCTGACGACCGTCGTCACCAAGCTCGGCGCGCGCAACCGCGTCGACGCGATCCGTATCGCAAGGGAGCAGGGCTGGCTCTGAGTCGGGCCGCCGCGCAGAAACGTTCAGACGGCGCTGCTTCAGACGGCGCTGCGCGTTCCGCCGTCGGGGTTCCGTTCGCCGCCATTGCGCAGCCGCTGGTCCACCAGCAGCCGAGGCCGCGGAAGCCGGCGGTCCACGCCGCAGTCCAGCGGCACCTTCGCCTCCAGATGGAAGCAGCCGTCGTCGCGCACGCCCGCGCTGAGCGTGCCGCCGATCGAGGTGACACGGGTCGAGAGGTTCCCGATGCCGCTGCCGTCGTGCGAGTCCGGGCCGCCGGGGCGGGCCCGGACGCCGTCGTTGCGCACATGGAGCAGCACATCGCCGTGGTCCGCCTTGCGGGCGTCGATCCGGCAGTGCCGCACGCTGCTGTGCCGCAGGACGTTGGTGATGCCTTCGCGCAGTACGGTCGCGAGTACCGTGCCCACCTGGTCCGGCAGGTCCACCAGGGTGCAGTCGACCTCGATCTCGACGCCCGCGGCGCCGAACACCGAGCGCGCCGAGGCCAGTTCGGCCGGGAAGGACATGTCGCGGTAGCTGCGGGCGACCTGCCGGGTGTCGGCGAGCGCCTGGCGCGAGATCTCCAGGACCGTCGACAGCTCTTCGCGCGCCCGCGCCGGATGCTGGTCGACCAGACGCAGCGTCAGCTCGCTGCGCAGCGTGATCGCCGAGAGGCTGTAGCCGAGCAGATCGTGCAGATCACGGGCGAAGCGCAGTCGTTCCTGCTCGACCGCGAGCCGGGCGATCTCCTGTTGCGCGCTGCGGAGTTGGAGCACCATCTCGGACAGCAGCGTGAGTCCGTAGACCACGATCGAGGTCGTGATGACCGAGGCGGCGAGCCAGGCGACTTCCAGTGCCTTGAAGCCGGCGGCGTACGACGCTCCCAGCACGCTGAGCCAGACCAGCCCGGCGGCCAGCCACGACCACGGCGGCCGGAACGTCAGCAGTACCGACCCGGCCAGGAATCCCGGCAGTCCGACCCATGCCTCACCGAGCACCAGGAAGGGCGTGTAGGTGAGGAGGGCCTGGACGCCGAGGAGCCAGTACTGCTGACGCCGGCGCAGCCTCGTGCCGCCGTGCGCGGAGCGCACCACCTGGGTGGTGAACACCACCGCGAGCGCCGCTCCGCCGAAGAGGATCTGGAGCGGACTCTGGTCGATGGAGAGCAGATGGAGGATGGCGGAGATCAGCATGCCCAGCAGAGCAATCATGAACAGCGAGACGGCGATCCTGGGGACCACCGCCACGTTGATGCCCATGGGCAGAGGTTGGTTTTCGCCATCGGGCGACTTGTGCGTCTGATCCGTTCTCACCATGCGCTCCCCCGCTGGACCACTGGTTATTGGCCAGAGCCTAAGTCGGACCAGCGTTTCGGTGAACGTCATTTACTAGACAAAGACAGGAATCGGGTTCAACTGGTCGTACGCCAGCGGTGCGGGCAGACGGCCGAGTCGGACGGGTACATCGTAGAGCCGACCCGGGGCGAACCGCGCCCAGAAGTGGCGCAGTCCCGGAACAATCACCTTCACCACCGGGATGCCGATGTCGGGCTGAGTCTGATCCAGCACCAGAAGTTCCATGCCGTGGGACCGGACCAGCGCGTCCACCGCCTCAATGTCGTCGAGGAGATCCTCGCGGGGTGTGTACCCGAACTCCGCGCGGGCGCGCGCCCCGGCGGACCCGGAGGGAGCCAGGTAGGGCTGGTTCTCCAGCGTCCGGCGCGTGCACCAGTCGACGAGAACGGGATCGTTCGCGAGCGCGCTCGTGTTGAGCAGACCGGGCAGGAACTGGTTCATTTCGGTGATCGCCCGGCGCAGTGCGATCGCGGGATCGAAGTGGCAGCCGAAGCCGAACACGATCTCCTCCTGCGCCGTGTCGGTGCGTCGGGAGACCGCAGCCATCGCCGGAATCCTGAGGTCCGAGGTGAGATCCAGAACCCACAGCTCCCGGTTCATCTCCGCGTATCGGGCCCGCATTTCGTCCAGCCAGGAATCGGCGAACGAACCGAGATCGACGGCCGGCTGGCGGGTGCGGTTGTACCACCACAGCGCGACCGAGTCTCGCTCCACGAGCTCCAGGAAGCCCTGGAGAACCGCGTCCTCCAGGCTGCTGCCCGCGGCGTTGCCGTTGGAGTCGGCCCGGGTGAAGACGCGTCCCGGCGGCTGCGGCGCGGCGTAGTAGAGCATGGCGGTCGGCACCATCCGGTGCCGTCCGCGGCTGACCGACCACACGGGCGACCAGTCGATTTCGGCTCGCTCGTCGAAGGGGTCGGGGACGTACTGGGGTGCTGTGTGCGCGGCGTTCCACTCGAGCCGCCGGGCGAACTGCCGCTCGTGGTACAGCTGGCAGAGGTCCGGGTGGACGGCGTCGTCGCCGAGCTCGGCGAAGCTGGCCCTGGTGCGCGGCTCGTCCCCGTGGAAGGTGGCCGAATATCGCTCCAGGGCCTCACAGAGCGCCCCGACCTTCGCGTCGAGCTCGGTGACGCCCTTGCCCCCGCTCTGGCTGCGCAGTCCTGAGCGCATACCGCCCAGACTCCGGCTGGGTACAGCCGGGTTGACGCCCGAGAGATAGGAATGCAGGGCATCCGGGCAGTGCGGATCGCGCCGCAGTGCCCGAACCACACCCGTGACGTCGCCCACCAGGTGCTCGTAGCGCTCCAGGACCTGCCGTGGCGCCAGAGCGCGGTGTCCGCCGCCGGTGAGCGCCGTCTTGGGTCGCGGCACGAAGCGCAGCGCCTGCTCGGCGCGCGAGCTGACCAGCTGCGGATCTCCGCACTCGGGGCACTGCGGGCGGCGGTCGACGCGATGGTGCTTGGTGATGCCCTGCAGGGTGTTGAGGGCCCAGATGGACGACTGGTTCGCGGACCGGAATCCGGCCAGCCACTTCGCCGTCTCCAGCGCCACGAGCTGCAACGCGAGGGCCGAGCTGGCCGGGATGGCCGCGCGTGGTGCGACCGGGCCGGAGGTGCCGAGGGCGGTTCCGATGTACTGCTCCGACTGCCGGTGCTGGCGCAGCCGGTGGGCCATACAGCTCCAGCAGGGCCCTGCTCCGGGTGTGAACACCGGGCCGATCCACGGCTCCACGCCATGGGGTTTGGCGAGCAGCCACGGTTCACCGCTGCTGCGCTGCCTGCGCTCGACCTCCGCGATGCCCGGTGCGAGGTAGTCGTCGCAGAGCACCACCGTCAGTTCGTGCTCAGGGGTGTCGACGACGGTGACGCCGGCGGCCCGCAGGACGACCCGGGCGGCTTCGGCGTCGGAGTTCGCGAGATCCGCAAGGGCGGCCCGTCCGGCCGCGATTGCGGTCTTCGCCTGTACGCAGTCGAGCCCGGCGGATTCCCAGAAGGCGTCCGCCGCCGCGCTCCGGGGGTCCTGTTCCACCGGTCCCGAGAATTCGCCGACCAGACCTGCTCGTGACAACTGGCCCAACAGACAGCCGAGTTGTGCGGCGGAGAGGACCCCGTCCAGATCCCGGACGAGAGCCGGCAGATCCCGGCTCCCGTCCAGGAGCGGAGCAAGAAGCTCCATGGAGTCGCTCTCCACCGCGGTGACACCGAGCTCGGAGACGAGGTACGTCGCGTCGCCCGCTACAACGGCCGGGGTGAGATGTCTCTTGAACCCGACCCGCGGCAGAGACGAGGTCACCTGCTGCTCGCCCCGGCTGACTTGAGGGCCGGCTGCGGCGGGAAGGGGCCCCAGGTGGAGCCACAGAGCTTGGCGGTCGCCTCCAGCTTGTCCAGCCGGGTGATGCGCACTTCCGGGAAACTGTCCTTCGGAAGGGCTGGGATGGCGGTTCCCGGTGCAAGCGGAATACCAAATTCGGCCAGAACGATGCGCGGGTCCAGCGCGTAACGCAGAGCAAGTTCAGGCTGCAGATAGCTGCGGGCGACGAGTTCGGCGAAACGCCAATCGTGCTCCACGGAACCGGTGCGAGCCTCTTGAGCTGTGGTTTCGCTGGTCGCGTAACCAGACATCTTGGTGCTCCCATCGTGATGTGAAAGGTGCCGGGCAGTTCATTTCCCGTGCGGATGTTCGGCTGCGCATACGAGAGAAGTGTGCTGTCGGGTGACTGAATTCGAACAGTGGAGACGTCATCACCGGGATGTGAAGATTTCATAGGCCCACGCCAGGTGATCTCCATATTCAGCTTGTGAGCTGGTCACTGTTCGTGCCCATGTGCTGCGTGGGACGCTCCCGGGAAACAGCTGTCCGCGATGGCGGAGCTGTCCGACGGGGTGAGGAAAAGGCCATGCCGAACAGGGGGCGCACGATGCGCGTGGAAGTGCTGGGAACTCTGCGCGGCGAGGCCGCGGGAGTCTCCGTACTGCCAAGTGCCTCCAAACCACGGCAGATCCTGGCGCTGCTGGCGCTCAACGCGCAGCACATCGTCCCGGTCCCGGTCCTGATGGAAGAGCTCTGGGGCGCCGGCCCGCCGCGCAGCGCGCCCACCACACTGCAGACGTACATTCTTCAGCTGCGTCGCAGACTGCGCTCGGCGATCCCCGGCGCGACCGGAGTGTGGGACAAGAATGTGCTGGTGACTCGGCACGGCGGCTATCTGCTGGACGCGGATCCGGCGGACATCGACGCCCTGGAGTTCGACCGGCTCACCGGGATCGGCCACACCGCCTACGAAGTGGGTGACATGGCAGCGGCATCGGGCAGTCTCACCGCCGCGCTGGAGCTGTGGCGTGGTCCTGCGCTGGCCGACGTACCGCACGGACGGCATCTGGGCATCGAGGTGACCCGGCTCAAAGAGAGCCGGCTCGGGGCGCTGGAGCGGCGCATCGGCGCCGATCTGCGGCTCGGCCGGCACCGGGAAGTCCTCGGTGAGCTGTGCGCACTGTGCGAACGCCACCCGCTGCACGAGTCGCTGCGCGCGCTGCAGATGCTCGCCTACTGGGCGGACGGCCGGTCGTCCGACGCGCTGATCGCCTACAAGCGCCTTCGCGAAACCCTGGTCGAGGAACTGGGCCTTGAGCCCTCTCCCCGTACTCAGCGGCTTCACCAGGCAATCCTCCGAGGTGAGGAAGCCATGGATGTGTGGAGCGGCCCCGCCCGCCTGAGCGGCGACGGTGAGCTCACCGGCTGAGTGCCACCCCCAAAGGGTGTCTCGCACACCGCTCCACCTCACTCCAGCTCCGATCAAGCGGCCTTCCAGCGACGGTCGTGAGGATCGGGGCCCGCGTAGTCGAGAACCGGTGCGGTGTGAGGAGGCGGCGTGAACCACTATCTAGCGGTTTCGCCCGGTACGGCGGAGCTGACGCAGCCGGCACTGAGGCTGTTCTGCTTCCATCACGCCGGTGCCGGAGCGCTCACCTTCGCCCGCTGGCGGGCCAGGTTCGGCGCCGACGTACAGGTGCTTCCGGTACGGCTGCCGGGCCGTGAGACCAGACTGCGCGAGCCCCGCATCGTCGACGCCGGGCAGCTGCTCGGCGAACTCGACGACCATCTGGGCCCGTTGCTCGACGCACCGCACGCCTTCTACGGGCACAGCCTCGGCGCACTGGTCGCCTACCGCTTCGCGCTCCGGCGCACCCGCGCGGGCCGCCGGCCGCCTCTCCTGGTCGGGGTCGGCGCAAGCGCCGCACCCCATCTGTCCACACCGCTCGTCGAGCAGGCCGATCTGCCGGACGACCGGCTGCTGGCCGCGCTCGCCCGCTACGGCACTCTGCCGCCGTATCTCTTCGAGCGGCCCAAGTGGCTGGCGCTGCTGCTCTCCACGATGCGCGACGACCTCCAGCTCGCGCGCAGCCTGCGCGAGGGCGCGGGCGACGCGCTGGCCAGTCCTCTCCATGCCTTCGTGGGCTCCGAGGACAAGGTCGCGACGGAGAGTGCCGTCGCGGCCTGGAGCCGCTACACGAGCGCCGGCTTCGAACTGCGGACCGTTCCCGGCGGCCACTTCTTCGTACGGGACGCGGAGCTGCCCACCCTGCTCGCGGCAGAGCTGCGCCGCCTGCTCGTCACAGCAACACCTCATTCGATCGTCTGAGCCTGAACGCCTCGAAGGGAGTAGCGGATATGGACATCAGCGTGCTGGGGCCGTGCCGGGTCGTCCAGTCGGGGGTTTCCGTTGTCCCCACTGCAGTCAAACCACGCAAGGTCCTTGCCCTGCTCGCCATGCATCCCGACCAAGTGGTGTCGGTGGGCGCACTGGTGGAGGAGCTGTGGGGCGAAGCACCGCCGCGCAGCGTGCAGACCACCTTGCAGACCTACATTCTGCAACTGCGTAATCTCATCGCCGCCGCCATCGGAGGCGCCCGCAGGCCCGAGCTGCCGAACGGCGCCAAGAGCATCCTGGTCACCGAGTCGGGCGGCTATCTGCTCGACACCCAGGGCGGCGTCGTCGACGTCAGCGAGTACGAACGGCTCGCCGGGACCGGACATCGTGCCCTGGAGAGCGGCAACTGCACGGTCGCGTCCGACTCCTTCCGCAGGGCGCTCGCTCTGTGGCGCGGTCCGGCGCTCGTCGACGTCCAGTGCGGCGCGCTGCTGGAGATCGAGGCCACCCGGCTCGAGGAGTCGCGGCTGAGCATCCTCAACCAGCGCATCGAGGCCGATCTGCGGCTCGGCAGGCACCATGAACTGGTGGGTGAACTCTCGGGACTTGCCGCGCAGCACCCGATGCACGAGGACACCCAGGGCCAGTTGATGCTCGCGCTCTACCGCTCCGGGCGGCGCGGCAACGCGCTGGAGGTGTACCAGCGGCTGCGTTCGGTGCTCTCCCAGGAGCTGGGGCTCGACCCGTCGCCGCGGCTGCAGCACTTGCAGCGCGCGATGCTGGAATCGTCACTCGAACTGGAGATCCAGTCCGAGCCGGTACGGGTCGGTGCGGGTGCGGGTGCGGGCTTCGAGCGGGCCCTGCGGGCACGCTGACCGTCTGCGGGCCCGCCGGACGCTACGCGCCCGTTGCGTGGAAGCCGCCGTCGACATGCACGATCTCCCCGGTGGTGCGGGGGAACCAGTCGGAGAGCAGCGCGACACAGGCCCGGGCCACCGGTTCCGGGTCGGAGGAGTCCCAGCCGAGCGGGGCGCGCTTCGCCCACAGCGCCTCGAACGACTCGGCTCCCGGGATGCCCCGGGCCGCGAGAGTGCGGACCGGGCCGGCCGCCACCAGGTTCACGTTGATGCCGGCCGGGCCGAGATCCCGAGCCAGATAGCGGGCCGTCGACTCCAGGGCCGCCTTGGCGACGCCCATCCAGTCGTAGTCGGGCCAGGCGACGGACGCGTCGAAGTCCAGGCCGACGACCGAGGAACCCCGGCCGAGCAGCGGCAGGCAGGCGACGGTCAGCGCCTGCAGTGAGTACGCCGAGATCTCCATGGCCTGCGCGACCTGCGGCCAGCCCGCCTTCAGGAACCCGCCGCCCATCGCCTCGGGCGGCGCGTACGCGATGGCGTGCACCACTCCGTCCAGCCCGTCGGTGCCGTCAAGATGGCCGCGCAGCCGGTCCGGCAGCGCGGCAAGATCGGCCGGCGCGGTCACATCGAGCTCGACCACCGGGGTCTGCCGAGGCAGCCTCGCGGCCGCGCGCGCGGTGTGCCGGGCAGTGGCCGCCGGGGCCGAGAGGATCACCGTGGCCCCCTCCTTCTGCGCGAGCGCCGCGGTGTGGAAGGCCAGCGAACGGCCGTTGAGCACCCCGGTCACCAGAATCCGCCTGCCCGCCAGCAGCCCGTCACCCGTTGCCGTCATCGCTGCATCCCGGCGGAAGCCCGTACGCGGACGGCATCCTCCGGATCCTCGCGCCGGCGCAGCGTCTGCGCCGTCTGCCACATCCGGGCCGCAGCCCACTCGGTCTGCGTGCCGCGGAATCCGTCGCACAGATCCGGCAGATGCGGACGCAGCGCCTCCTGCACCGAAGGAGCGAAGTGCACATCGCCGTCCGCGTCGATGCGTACGCCTTCCGCGAAGGTGAGCCGCTCGTTGTAGGCGACGGCATCGGACCGCGAGAGCCCGGCCGGCAGGTCCAGTGCGACATGCCGTCGCGAGACCCGTGCCGGATAGCCGCCGGGCAGGCCCTGCGGACCCGGCACGGCGGTACGCAGCTCCGGGCCGCCGTGGAGCGCGGTGAGCAGCCGGGCCACGGTGTGCGCGGTGACCGGGTTGAGCGCCTCGCGCGGCACTCCGCGCTGCTGCGACAACAGCTGTCCCACACCTCCGAGTTCATGGTTGCCGAGCCAGACCCGGGCCTCCTCGTCGGGCCGGTCGGGCCGGTGCAGATGGCGGTGGTGGGCCAGCACGCGAAGACCGCGCCGGGCCGCCGGGCCGAGCGCGGCCTCCACGGACGCGGTGACCAGCGTCCCGTTGCCCACCCCGCACACGACCGGGAGGCCGAGCCGGTACAGCAGCGGATTGACCGCGTCCGGATAGCAGGCGTTGACCAACTGGGCCTGGAACTCCTCCTGTTGCAGCGCGCGTCCGACCCGCAGCGCGACCGCGGCCTGCAACGGCAGTGTGGCGGCGAACCCGCACCGGTCCAGCAGCCGGGTCCACGCGGACGGCGTACGGTCGCGCTCCCACGGCGAGTGCCAGGAGGCGCACACCAGCACGGTGGCCGGCCGCAGCGCCTCCAGATGCTCCTTGAGTACGGCGTCGTCCGCGTCCAGGTCGCCCGGTGTGAAGCGGCGCGGCACCCGGCACAGCGCCGCCTCGGCCCGCGCCAGATAGCAAACGGACGCGGCCCGCCGGCTGTCCCGGCCCAGGACATGGACCTGGCCGGGGCCCTGCGCGGCCGGTGTGCGCGCGAGCGCCACGCACACCGCGCGGGCCAGCGAGCCCGTGCCGATGACGACGAGCGTCGGAGAGTCCTGTCGGCGGATCACTGGCCGTCCTCCTCGGTGTCCACTGGGCCGGGCCAGGCCAGCACCGCGTTCTCACAGGCGCTGGTCCCGCCGACGCTGATGACTCCACGGGCCGCCTGCCGGTCCGCGTCGTCGGGCAGATACCGCGCCCAGCAGCCGCCGGGGCGGTCGCCGAAGAGCATCGGGCTGAGGACGGGCGCGACCTGAGTGGTGAAAGCGGTGGCGCCGTCGGTGACTTCGAGCGCGCAGAGGGCGGGCTCGACGTACTCCTGGACGATGCTGTCCTCGGCGAGGAACGCCGCCTCCACTGCGTCGCGCCACTCGGCGGGCTGCGTATGGCGGCCGACGAGTACTTCGCGGCCCATCATTCCGATGGCCTTCTTCAGTACGAACAGCTCCGGCTCGGCGAGCACCAGCTCGATCAGTTCGTGCTCACGATCCCGCCAGCCGGTGCGGCCATGGAGCGTGAGACGCGTCCACGGCAGATGCCGCTGGGCGAGCCGCCGTTCGGCCCGGGTCATCCACGGACGGCCTTCCGAGACGAGTGCCAGTGCTTTCTTGTTGGCGAGGAGTCCGCTGCTCTGCGGAGGGAGCAGGAGCATGCCGGAGCGTTGTGCGTCGCGGACCGGTTCGAGGCTGATGCCGCGTTCCGTCCAGTCCGCGGGTGCGAAGTTGCGCAGTCCGAGCGGGTAGCGGAGGTTGCCTGGCCGGCCGAGTGCTTCGGTCAGGCGGTCGGGTTCGAAGAAGTCGGCGGTGAAGCCACGCCGCCGGAACTGGGCCAACTCCCGCTCCTGGAACCGGATGTCGGCATCGTCCTGAAGATCGCCCAGACTCCCGATGACGGCCACGGCCTTCGGCAGCCCGCGGCTCGCGCACACATCCTCGAAGGCACGCACCCGCGCGGCCAGTGGATCGTCTCCGAAGAACGTTTCCCGGTGGGTGTGCCGCCAGACCTCGGCCAGACCGTGTGCCTCGTTCGGCCCGCCGAAGGCCCCGCTGACGTTGAACTCCAGCAGCTGCGGGCCGTTTTCGCCGATGACGATGTCGGGCCGCGCCATCATCGAGCAGTACGCAGTCTCCGTGTTGTCCTGCCCCGACAGCAGCGGATAGCTGTCCGGGTCCGCGCCGAGCGCCTCAGCCCGCGCGGGCCAGCTCGGGCCGAGCGCCAGAACGGCCCGGCGCACGAGCGCCAGCAGCGTCCGGGCGACGCTGAACAGCTCCTCGTACGAACGCCGCGGCAGCACGAACGGCTGCGCAGGCAGCCACGGCCCGGGCAGCGACACGCTCAGCCCCGCCAGCTCCTCCCGCAGCAGCGCGGCCACCTCATCCGGTGATGCCGTGCGCAGACTCGACGGCTCCGGCCGTGCCTCGTCGCGGAACCACGGGTGTCCGGTCCCGGCCTGCACGGAGGCGACGCCGGTCATGGCCGCTGCCCCCGGTGCGACGAGGCGGGCCCCATGGCCCTGCCCACCAGCGGAAGCAGGGCGTCGGGGCTGTCCGCCTGCTGGAGCCGCTGAGCGGGAATCGGTGTGAAGTCCGTGTCCGCGTACGACCCGGAGCCGTGGACCAGCACCTCGTGCCCGGCATCCCGGCCCAGCAGCCCGCGGTCCATGGCCTCCATCACGCCGGTGAACACCATCACCATCGACCACTCGCGCAGCCCGCGCGGATCGTGCGGCAGCTCGACGCCGGCCGGCCGCAGCATCTCCCGTATCTGCGGATAGCGGACCAGGCACTCGTGCAGCGAGACGACGATGCCTCCGCCGCCGTGCTCCCGGATCAGCGGCGTCATCGTCCGGCTGGTGACGGGAGCACGGGTGTAGAAGGTCGGGTCGACGACCTCGTCCGGATGGTGGGTCGTCCGCGGGAAGTGCGGGTCCATGCTCTGGTGGAAAAGCCCGGTGACCGGGTCCATCGCATAGCGCGGCATCCGCTCCCGCGACGGGTCGCCGTGCAGCAGATCGAGCACCATGTCGGGCGTGTTCAGATGCTGTACGAGGAAGTAGCGCGACGGCATCCGCTCGTCGCCGCCGCCGGTGAACGACATCCCGTAGTGATGGCCGAGGAGACCGTAGGCGCTGGACACGGCATGCGCGTGGACCCGGCCGCCCGCCGGCGGCGCGGGCATCAGCTCCTCCTCCATCAGCGCCCTGACCGTGTCCGCGGCCTGGTAGTTGCCGATGTCGAGCGTGTACCACAGCGCGCTGCCGTACCGGGTGCGCAGCATGTCGGCGTACTCGTCGTAGAAGCCGCGGGCCAGCTCCTTCACACCCGAGGGATCCGTCCCGGAGTACGTCACCACCGGGTTGCGGCGGCGCAGTTCGGGATCCGAGCTGAGCGGCGAGTCCCACAGCTTCGAGCGCGAACGCTCCGGCACCACGCTCACGATCCGCAGCTGGTCCCGGTCCGCGAGCCCGGCCCGGTGAGCCCGGAGCACGGCGTCGCGCAGCGCCGTCGCCTTGTTGCCGGACGAGGGTGTGAGCAGCGTGACGGGCTCCGAGGTACGGCGGATGTACGCCACGGCTCTGGCCACCATCAGCAGTGAGCCGAAGGTCTTCGTCGTACGGGTGCCGGGATTGCGGCGCAGATCCAGCAGCCGCATGGGGGTTCCGCGGTAGTCGGCGAGCTCGACGACGGCTGCTTCGGAGGCTTCGAGGAAGCGGCGCATCGCCTCGTCCAGCGGTGGAAGCTCCGCGCCTGGGGTGAAGTCACCGGGCAGGGACCGCATGTCGTGCATGTCCCGCACGGCCCGGCCCACCGTCTCCCAGTACCGGGACAGCGCCTGGACCGCTGTCGTACCGGCGTGCTGAAGCTGCTGCTCGGTCGTCTCGGTGCTGTTCATGTCCGGCTGACTCCTGATTCTTCGTGTCGCTGGAGAGGGAGGAGAAGGGGAACGGTCGGTCGTGAGCGGCGCACGCCCGCCGGCGCGGTCATGTCCAGTGGTGCCGGATCCGCCGGTACGCCTCGCCGAGCGGCAGGCCGGGCCGGACGGCCGCGGACTCGACGACGCCGAGCGCGGCGTCGAGGAACGGCGCGCCGTCGGGCAGCACGCGCGGGTCGTGCTCGATGCGGAAGATCAAGGGAGCGTCCATGTCCTGGACCAGCCGGACGCGCAGCGGGAACCGCGCGGACTGGTCATCCGGCTCCATCTCGGCGGCCAGTTCCGGCGGACACGGCAGGATCCGCAGTCCGGCGGCGGCCGGCCGGCCCAGCGGGGGAAGGAAGTTGAAGACGGCGATGCGGTTGTGCTCGCTCGCCGGGGTCTCCAGTTCGCGCAGCGAAAGACCGTGGAACGGCGGCGCACCGGCATTGGCGCGTACGAACCCGGTCAGCCAGTCGCCGAGCGTGCCCGCCTCCTGCTCAGTAGGGACGGTGACGGCGTGCTCGGCCAGCGGGCCCGGGACATTGAGCCACTCACGCAGGTGGCGGCCGTTGCGGAAATAGTTGAACGGTACAAACCGCGGCTCGCTCTCGTCGGTCCAGGCGTTCAGGACCAGCTGCACCGCCGCGAGCAGCAGTCGGTGCCGGTCCGAACCGACGCCCTGCGCAACGGAGTTGAGCCTCGCGACGTATTCGGCATCCAGGGCCCGCTGCGCGGCGGCGTCGGTGCTGAAGGAGACGACGCCGCTGTCGGCTGCACCGGGGAAGCGTGGCCGTCGCCGGACGTCCTCGGCCCGGGCGAGAGCCGTCGTCCAGTACGCCCGGGACACGGCGCGCCCGGGGAGCGCTTCGCCGAACTGCCCGGCAAAGGTGCCGAACGAGGGCAGCCTGGCCGGGGCCGGGACCTGCTCACCGGCCAGCACCGCGTATCGGTGCAGCAGATGACGGACGAGGAGCACCAGAGTGCGGCCGTCGGCGCAGGCGTGGTCGAGAGCGATCAGCAGCAGATGCTCGTCCGGTCCCGTCCGCGCGAGCAGAAACCGGGCGGCCGGATCGTGCTGGAGGTCGAACGACGCCTCGGCCGCCTCGCGCAGCACATCCCGGATCACCTGGCGCGGCGGACCCGGCTCGATCTCCTCGAGCCGGGCCGTCGGACGGCCCAGATCCGGCAGCCAGCGCACCGTGCCGCCGCACAGGCGCAGCCGGCCGCGCAGCACATCGACGCCCTCCGTCGCCTGCCGCACGGCATGAGCGAGCAGTCCCGGGTCCAACGGGCCGCGCAGCAAAAGGAGTTCATGCACCGGCGGATAGCGGTGCCCGGTCGGATGACCGTCGGTGCCGAACTCCGCGCGCAGCAGCATCTCCCGTTGCAGGCCGTACGGAAGGGCGCCCGGCAGCGGATCGACGGCGGGCGCGCGGCTGCTGCGCCCGTGCGGCACGGTGTCCATCGGCTATCGCTCCTCGGCCGTGACGGCGGCTGCGGGCTCCGGATCGGGGCTCGGCTTCCGGGCGCTGAGCAGCCCGGGTGCGAGCAGCAGCGCGGGACCGGCCATGACGAACGCGATCAGCGCGGCCAGACTCAGCTCGCCGAAGCCGGTCAGCGCACCCGAGACCCAGACGCCGAGCACCAGGAACGCATCGCACAGCGGGATCAGCAGGGCGAAGTAGCGTCCGGTCATCCGCGGGGCGAGCCGGCTCTGCACCTCGGCGTAGAAGACGACCGTGCCCACCGCCTCGAACGCGCCCGCCAGCACGAGGACCGCAATCGCCGGGGCCGGATGGTCCAGCAGCGGCAGCATCAGCCAGCAGATTCCCTCGATCACATTCACCGTCATATAGACGGCGCCCTGCCTGAAGCGTCCGAAAGCGGCGGCGAGAAAGCCGCCGAGCGACGCACCGAGTCCGATTCCGGCGGCCAGATAGCCGAACATTCCCGGGACTTCGGAGTAGTGGTGGAGGGCGTAGAGCGGCAGAAAGAGTTTGCTGATTCCGAAGCCGAACATATACGTGAAGGAGGTGAGCGTCATCACCGCGAGGAATCGGTCCTTGGTGACGAGCCGCGTCAGCTCCCGTACGTTGTCGACGAACATCCGACGCAGCGTGGCCGACAGTGTCTGTCCGCCGGGAACCGCCTTGACGTCCTCGTCCGGCGGCTCAGGAGCGGGCATGCCGACCAGCAGCAGCGCCGCGACCAGTGCGAAGGCCGCGTCCGTGAAGAACAGCACGGAAAGACCGAACGGCACCAGCGCGCCGGCGACGGCGGGACCGAGCAGATTCGGCAGCCGCTGGGCCGAGACCAGCATTGCGTTCCCGCGCAGTTCGGCCCCGGCGGGCACGGCCACCGTGCGCAGCGACATCCGGGCCGGCACACCGAAGGCGTACGCCACACCCGAGGCGACGGCCAGCACCTGGACCTGCCACAGCTCGTTCGCCGCCGGCAGGAGCGGGATCACCAGCGCGCCGCCGAGTGCGCCGCCCATCGCATAGCGCCGCGGGTCGCCGCGGTCGACCAGATCCCCGACCACCGCGCCGAACAGCACATTCGGCAGCAGCTCCAGAGCGAGCGTGAGCGCCGCCTGCAGCCCCGAGCCGTACTCCTGGAGTACCAGCAGTGGCAGACCGACCGCCGTCATGGTCGCGCCGAGCCGCAGCGTGAACAGCGAGCTCGCAAGGCGCAGAAGCGGCCAGTTCCGCGGTGACTCACGCATAGTCGCGCTCCTGTTGAACGTTGCGGACGGCCGCTGCACGCTAGCGGGACGGCCTCGAGAACAACTGGAGGCGAAGCCTCTGCCTCTGGGCGATCAGCTCCGGACGGTCAGTTCCAGGTGAGGACGGCGTTCTCCGAGGCGCCGAACGCGCTGACGCTGACCACTCCGGCCGCCTCGGGGTTCGGTGCCGCGTAGTAGCGGGCCATGCAGCCGCCGGGGCGGTCGCCGAAGAGCATCGGGCTGAGGACGGGAGCCACCTGCGCGGTGAACGTCGAGGTCCCGTCGGTGAGTTCGATGGGGCAGACGGCGGGCTCGACGTACTCCTGGACGATGCTGTGTCCTGTCGCGAACGCAGCATCGACCGCCGTCCGCCAGTCCTCGGGCTCGGCATGACGGCCGACGAGTACTTCGCGGCCCATCATCCCGATGGCCTTCTTCAGCACGAACCGCTCCGGCTCCGCGAGGATCAGTCCGGGCAGCTCATGTTCCAGGCCGTGCCATCTGGTGCGTCCCGGGATGGTCAGCCGCGTCCACGGCAGATGCCGGTCGGCCAGGGCGCGTTCGGCCCGGGTCATCCACGGACGGCCTTCCGAGACGAGTGCCAGTGCTTTCTTGTTGGCGAGGAGGCCGCTGCTCTGCGGCGGGAGCAGGAGCATGCCGGAGCGTTGTGCGTCGCGGACCGGTTCGAGGCTGATGCCGCGTTCCGTCCAGTCCGCGGGTGCGAAGTTGCGCAGTCCGAGCGGGTAGCGGAGGCTGCCTGGCCTGCCGAGTGCTTCGGTCAGCCGGTCGGGTTCGAAGAAGTCGGCGGTGAAGCCACGCCGCCGGAACTGAGCCAGCTCCCGCTCCTGGAAGCGCGTGTCCGCCGTGTCGAGCAGATCGCCGATACTTCCGACGATCGCGACCGCCCTGGGCAGTCCGCGGCTCGCGCACACGTCCTCGAAGGCCTCGACCCGCGCGGCCAGTGGATCGTGCCCGAAGAGGGTCTCCCGGTGGGTGTGCCGCCAGACCTCGGTCAGACCGTGGGTCTCGTTCGGCCCGCCGAAAGTGCCGCTGACGTTGAACTCCAGTAGCTGCGGGCCGTTTTCGCCGATGACGATGTCGGGCCGCGCCATCATCGAGCAGTACGCAGTCTCCGTGTTGTCCTGACCGGAGAGCAGCGGATAGTCGTCCGGATCCGCTCCCAGCGCCTCGACGCGGCCGGGCCAGCCGCCGTCGAGCGCGAGTACGGCGCGGCGCACCAGCGCCAGCAGCGTACGGGCGACGGTGAACAGCTCCTCGTACGAACGCCGCGGCAGCACGAACGGCTGGGCGGGCAGCGGTCCTTCGAGCGGCACGCTCAGGCCCGCCAGTTGCCGGTGCAGCAGCTCGTACGTCTCGGCGGCGGACAGCCGCCGCAAGGACGCGGGATCAGGACGGTCACCGTCCCTGAACCACGGGTGGACGGTGCCGGACGGCGTGGACGTGGTGCTGGTCATGGCCCCTCCTCGGCTGACAGGCCCCATCGGACTCTCTAGCGGACGAACTCGCCGCGCAGAGTGCCGGCTACGGGCTCGGCGAGGTCCGCTCCGGTGCCGGTGATGCGGTTCTCGCTGTCGACGAAGACGACCCGCGGGCGATGGGACTCCAGCTCCGAGTCGTGCAGCATCCCGTAACCGATGATGATCACCAGATCTCCGGGCGAGACCAGCCGGGCGGCCGCGCCGTTGATGCCGATCACACCCGACCCCGGCTCGCCCTCGATCGCATATGTGGTCAGCCGGGCACCGTTGTTGATGTCCACCACGTCGACCTTTTCGCCGCTGACGAGGCCGGCCGCGTCCAGGAGTTCGGTGTCGATGGTGATGGACCCGACGTAGTGGAGATCGGCGTGGGTGACCGTGGCGCGATGGATCTTCGATTTGAGCAGTTCCCTGAACATGCTTGTTCCCTCCGGGAGTTCGGCCGTCGGCATCGTCGGCATCGTTCGGCTGGTGCGGGTGGCTTCTCGGCGTCGTGCCGCGCTCACCCCCAGCCCGCGCGGACGAACCGGCACGCCTCGGCCGTCGAGATCTCCGGCCGCCGGCCGGCAAGAGCGATCACGTCCAGCAGCGCGGCGACGAACGGACCGCCGTCGGGCAGCACCCGTGGATCGTGGTCGACATGCAGCACCAACGGCCCCTCGAGGTCCTGGAGCAGCCGGACGTAGATCCCGAAGCGGTTCCTCGCGTCGTCCGGTTCCAGCGCGTCGGACAGCTCCGCGGAGCAGGGCGTCACCCGCAGCCCCTCGGCGCGCAGCCGGCCCAGCGGAGGAAGGAAGTTGAACAGCACCAGCCGGTCGGCCTCGGTCTCAGGTGTCTCGAACTCGCGCAGCGCTTGCCCGAAGAACGGCGGCGACGCGGCGTTGGCCGCGGCGAAACCGGCCAGCCACGCGCCGAGTCCGTGAGGTTCCTCGCCGTGTGCACTGTCCGGTGCGACAGTCACCGCGGGCTCGGCGAGCGGTCCCGGCACATTCAGCCAGTCGCGTCGATGGCGGCCGTTGCGGAAGTAGTTGAGCGGTACGAAGCGTGGCGCGCCGCTGCCGTCCTCGCTCTCGCACCAGGCGGAGACGACCAGCTCGGTCGCGGCGAGAAACAGCTGATGCCGGTCGGTCCCGAGCGCCGCGGCCGTCTCCCGTACGCCTCGCAACTCCTGCTCGCTCAGCGCATGCCGGGTACGCAGCTCGGTGAAGCGGTCGTGCAGCGGCTGCCAGCGGCCGCCGGGAAAGGCGGGCCTGCGGCGGCCGGGCTCGGCCGCAGGGCGCAGCGCCCGGTACCAGTACTCGGCGGCCGCCGACCGCTCGCGGGCCATTGCGGCGAACTGTCCGGCGAACTCGAGGAACGACGGAAAGCCGCCGGGCGCGGCGCCCGGACCGCCGCACAGCGCGGAGTACCAGCGCAGCATCCGCCGGATCAGCAGCACCAGAGTGCGCCCGTCGGCGCAGGCGTGGTCCAGCGCGATCAGCAGCAGATGGTGGTCCGGCGCTGTCCGCGCGAGCAGGAAACGCGCCGCCGGATCGTTCTGCAGATGGAACGGCTCGTAGGCCGGGGCGCGCAACGAACGAGCGGCCACCATCAGCGGCGGGCCGGAGTCGACCTCCTTGAGACGGACCGGCGGTCGCTCCGGCCCGGGCACCCAGCGCACGGTGGAGCCACAGGTGCGCAGCCGGCCGCGCAGGGCGTCGACGTCATCGGTGGCGAGCCGCACGGCGGCGGCGAGCAGTTCACGGTCCAGCGGGCCGTGCAGCTCGATGAGTTCATGGACCGGTGGATACCGATGAAGCGCCGGATGTCCTTCTTCGTCGAATGTGGCGCGCGCCAGAATGGCCCGCTGCAATCCGTACGGCTCGACACCGGGAAGGGTTTCTCCGGTCAGGTTGCCGCGAGCGGGAATTGAGGGTGTCGCCTTTTTATCGAGAGGTAATTCTTCGGCCCGCTCTCTCTCCTTCTGCCTTCTGGACACGTATTCCTTCTTCTGTTTATCCTCTGATTCATCGCTGCACCGGGCTGAGTTGCGCGCTCTCGTGCCAAGAGCCGCAGGCAAGTTAGTCGGACCCTCTCGAGAACGGCTGGAGGCGTCCGGCTGCCCCGGTTCCGTCGGCCCCGCCCGACATCCCTGTGCCGCGAGGAGACAGCTCGATGAGCCATCCGTCCATGCCAGTTCTGGAGTCCTTCACCCGCACCTGGCCCAATCTCGAAGCCGCGCACGAGAAGGCGATGCGGTCCGCCTCCGCCCTGCTGAGCTGCCGCGACGAGGTGCTGTCGCTGCTGACCAGGGTCGCCACCTACAGCAGTGCCCGGGACGAACTCCTGCGTTCCGTGGGCGCGTTGACCGGAGCTCCCTGGGAGCTGGCGCGCAACTGCCCGCCGCAGCTGTCACGACTCTCGGTGTTTCTGCCGTCGAACAACATCCTCTACTCGTACGCGCTCTACGGACTCATTCCCGCGCTCTACTGCGACGAGGTGATCATCCGGCCCTCCGCCCGCATCCGGGACACCGCGTACGCCGTGCACAAGCTGATCAGCAGCCGCCTCGAACCCGATGTCGCGCAGCGGATCAAGATGGTCGATGTCTCGCAGCGGCAGTTCAAGCCGATCTGCTCGGAGTCCGACGCGGTCGTCTTCACCGGTCAGCCGTCCAATGCCTATGACGTGATGAAGTCCGTCGGCGACCGGCCGCTCTTCTTCGTGATGGGATCCGGCCCCAACCCGCTGGTCATCGGACCGCGCACCGACCCCGGCGCCGCCTGCCGCGCCATCCTGCGTGCCCGGCTCTACAACTCCGGCCAGGACTGCCTGTGCCCCGACGTCATCTTCGTGCACCGGCTGCGGCTTGACGCGATCGTGGAGCAGCTGCGTGCCGAGCTGTCCGTGCTGACCGTCGGCGCGCGCAGCTGGCCGGACACCGTGCTGACGCCGCTGGTGTACGAGGACGCCGCCGAAGGCGCGGCCCAGTTCCTCACCGAGAACGCGGACCAGGTGGTCAGCGGCGGCGACGTGGATGTGGAGCGGCTGCTGGTCGAGCCGTCGCTGCTGGTCTTCCCGGAGGGCGTGGACTTCCATCCGCCGGAGCTCTTCTCGCCGGTCTTCTGCATCGTGCCGTACGAGGACCCGGAGATGCTCCGCGAATGGGCGCGCAGCCCCGAGGAGCTGGAGCGCGGCATGTACGTCTCGGTGCTCGGCGAGCCGCGGCTGACGGGCGAGACGCTGGGCACCGGCGTCATCGGGCGCAACGCCACCACGTTGGACGCGGAGGACGGCAACCAGCCGTTCGGTGGCTACGGAGTGCACGCCAGCAGCGTCCGGCGGGACGGCCGGCTGATCGGCCGGCCGCTGCTGCTGTCCGCGGAGGCCGGGCTGCGGCAGTCCGTCATCACCGGGCCGCTGCGGTGAGCGTCGCGACCGAGGCGCACGGCAGCGGGCACGGCGCGGGCGCGGACCTCGGGACAGCGGCGGGCTTCGCCGGGCCCGCGGTCGCCGGGACGGGGCGGCCGGGCCCCGGAACCGTACAACTGGTCACCCGTGTCCTCACGGCGCTCGTGGCGGAGACCGGTCCGCAGCGGCACGCGCCCATCGTGCTCGCCGCGACCGACCACTGCCTGCGGGCCGTTGCGGAGTTCGTGGCGAAGTGCGAGGACTCCACGCGACGGCTGCGCCCCTCGGTGTCGCTCGCGCTGGAACCCTCCCTGCTGCTCGGCCGGTTCACCGTGGAGCAGGACTGGGCGGCGCCGTGCTACGCACTCGTGACGCCGGGCGGCGCCGGCGCGTCCGCGCTGCGGTGGGCGACGGCGGCGGTCGGCAGCGGCACCGCGCCCGCGGTGGTGGTCTGCGAGGTCGTGCACGCCCAGCAGGCCGACGGGGAACGGGTGGTGGCGCTGGCCGCGCTCATCGGGCCGGGCGGCAGCGCGGCGACCGAGGTCCGGACCATCGACGACGACGTGCTTGAGGACGGCCTGGACAGCGCACTGCGGCGGGCGGCACTCGGCGGCGTGGAAGAGGGGACATGAGCGGCATCCCTTCCGCCTGGCGGCACGCCGCCGACGCCCTCGCCGAGGCGGGCTGCGAGACCGTCTTCGGACTCCCGACCGATGAACCGGGCCTGCTGGACGCGGCCGACGAACACCCGAAGCTGCGTGCCGTCGGTGTGCGCGGCCATCGGGCCGGTGCCTGTATGGCGATCGGCCACGCCCAGGTCACCGGCCGGCCCGTGGTGCTCGCGCTCGGTGCGGGACCGCCGTTCGGAGACGCGGTCACGGCCCTCGTCGAAGCCGACTCGGTGTGCGCTCCGGTGATTGTGGTGACCACCCGCATCCCGGCCGACGGTGTTGGCCGAGGCGGTTTCCAGGACGTCGACCAGGCGGCCCTCGCGGCCGCGTTCACCACCACCTACTTGCGGGTCCAGGACGCGGACACGCTGACCTGGGCGCTGCGCAGAGCGGTGGGCATGTCGGTGAACGGGCGGCCGGGCGTCAGCGTCGTCGAGGTCGCCCACGAAGCCACCGAAGCCGCCTTCCCCGTCGACGGTCCCGCAGGCAACGGGCCGGTACGCAGGCTGCGTTCCGTGCCGGACGAGGCCGAGCTGCACCGCGCCGCCGCGATCCTGGCCGCCGCAAAGCGGCCGCTGCTGCTTCTCGGCGGCGGCGCTCGTGCGGCCGGAGCGGGCCCCGCAGCCCTCGAACTCGCCGAGCGCTGGGCGTCCCCGGTGATGACCACCGCCGCGGGACGCGGCACCGTGCCCGAGGACCATCCGCTCGTCTGCGGATCGGTCGGCCTGTACGCCACGCCTCCGCTGGAATCCGTGCAGTGTGGCGCGGACACCGTTCTCGCGGTCGGCAGCAGGCTGGAGGAGACCGCTCGCATGGGCTGGGACACGCTCGAAACGGTCCGGCTGGTGCAGATCGACTGCGACCCGGCCGCGTTCGGCGCAGGAGTGGCGGAGCCCGTCGCCGCGCTGCTCGGCGACGGGGCCGCGACGCTGGCCCGGCTCACCGCGCTGCTGCCCGTGCCGAGCGCCGGCCGGGCCGGCTGGGTGGAGCGCGCCGCGCAGGCCCGCCGTACCGCCTGGCTGAGCTGGACGGCCGACGGGGACCTCGCCGCGTCGCCCGCCCGGACCGCGCTGCACGCGCTCGCGGAGATCCTCCCGGACGCGACCACGGTCCACGACAACGGCATGAACGACATCTGGTCGTACCACTGGCCCGTTCACCGGGTCGGGCCGCGGTCACGGACCGTCGTCCCCGGCGAGCAGACCATGCTCGGCTTCGGTGCGGCCGCCGCGGCCGGCGCCGCGCTTGCCTCCGACGGCCGGCCGACGGTGGTGATCTGCGGCGACGGCGGCGTGGAGATGGGCATCGACGCACTGCCGACCGCCGCCGAACTCGGCCTCGGACTGGTGCTGTTGGTCTTCGACAACGAGGGCTACGGCTGGCCCCGGCTGCTGCGGCAGCAGCTCGACGCCCCCGCCGGGCTGACCCGGTTCGCCCTGCCGCTGCCCGTGGACGACATCGTCCGCGCGCTCGGCGGACAGGCCGAGACGCCGGACAGCGTTGCCGGGATACCGGACGCGCTGCGCCGGGCGCGGAAGGCCGCGGCCGCGGGACGTATCGCGCTGGTGCGGATCAAGGTGCCCGACGACGATGTGCCGCCGGGCATCAGGCGGCTCTTTCTGAGCGAGGGAGACGGGAAGGGGGACAGGCCATGAGAGGCGTTCCCGGTCCACTGGTCATCGACGGCGACATCGTCACACCGGGCGTACTGGGCACCGCGGTCGAGCGGACGGTCGCTTCGCTGCGGCGGATGTCCGCCGGTTCCGCGCGGGCGGTCGGCGTCGACGCGACGACCGGGCCCGCGGTGATCGTCACCGCGCTGGCCGCGGAACGGTTGCGGCGGCCGCTGTTCCTGCGCGGTCACTCCGCCGCGGTGACGTCCTGGCCGCCGCAGGTCGGCGTGGTCGCCTCGCCGAACGGGCGGGACCTCGCGCCCGTCGTCGAGCCCACCGTCGCCCGCCCGGACGCCGCTGCGCTCGACCCCGGCACCGGCGCGGTGTTCTGGACGTCCGGCAGCTCCGGTGCGGCCAAGGCGGTCGAACTGTCGTGGTCCGCCCTCGAATACCAGGCCGAAGCCACCGCTCGCCATCTCGGCATCGACAGCGGCGACAACGCGCTGCTGCTGCCGCTGCCGCTCAACCACGCCTACGGCTTCAGCGTGCTGGGCATCTGGCGACGCTTCGGCGGCGAGCTCAATCTGCACACGCTGCTGCGCCCGGAGGCGGTCGCCGCCGATGTGACCGGACGACGGACGACCTCACTCGACGGTGTGCCGTTCCTCTACACGCTGCTCGCCAAGGCAGCAGGATCCGATCGCCGACTGCGGGCATCGCTGGGGGAGTCGACGGTACGCGGTTGCGGCGGCGCGGTTCTGCCCGCCACCGTCGCGGAACACTTTCTCGACGTCGTGGGCGCGCCCGTGCACGACGGCTACGGACTCACCGAGGCGGGCCCCAATGTGGCCCTGTCCTCTTCCGCGGTCTGCCGTGCGGGCACGGTCGGCACGCCACTGCCCGGCACGGAGGTGCGGATCGCTCCGGGCACGAACGAAGTCCTCGTCCGCGGGCCCGGTCTGATGACCGGCTACCTGGGCCGCCCGGACGCCACGCGGGAGGCGCTGCCCGGTGACGGCTGGCTGCGCACCGGAGACACCGGCGCACTCGACGCCGACGGACATCTGAGCGTGCTCGGCAGGCTGAAGGACATCATCATCGTCCTCGGCGAGAACCACGCGCCGGCCACGATCGAGGACGTACTGCGGACGGACGAACAGGTCGCGGACGCGGTGGTCGTCGGAGTGCCGACGCAAAAGGCCCACGGAGACGCGGTCTTCGCCTTCGTCGAGCCGGCCGACCCGCATCGCCCGCCGACCGAACGCGCCCTGCGCACCCGCTGCTACCAGGGCCTTCCGCCGCTGCTCCGACCCCGCGCCATTCACGTCGGCACGCTGCCCCGCCTGCCGGGCGGCAAGGCGGACCGCCAGCGGCTGCGACGCCTGGCCGCGACGACGGGAGCACGCTGATGACGGTCATCACCGGCATGGGCCTGATCACCGCGTACGGCTCCGGCACGGCCGCGTACTGGAAGGCCCTGCTGACCGGGGCCCGCGCACTGCGCCCCCATCCCGCACTCGCGGCCGAGGGCTTCGAGCGCACGGTGACGGCGGCGATCGACGACGCACTGTTCGGCGACGCCCCTGCCGTCCGCGTTCCCGCCGCCCGCGTCCTTGGCGGCACGGCCGGCGATCAGGCCCGGGCACGGGACGAAGGCCCGGCCCGGCGCAGCCGCCTCGCCCGTGTCGCCGCTCAACAGGCCCTGGACCATGCCGGGTTGACGGGTCTCGGCCACGCCGCGCTGGTCGTGACCGTCGGCCAGACTCCGTACGCCGAACCCGGCCCCAACCCTCGCTGGCGCAGCCACGATCTCGCCGGGCCCCATCCCGACGAGCTGCCCGGACTGTCTCCGCACACCGAGACCGTCTATCTCTCCCAGGCCTGCGCCTCCGTCTCCTTCGCCCTCGACTACGCCCGCAGCTGGCTCCGCTCAGGTTGCGGCACCACCGCTCTCGTCGTCGGGACCTCCGTGCTCAACGCCTATGAGTACGCGGGCATGGCCATCACCGGGGCTCTCAGCCCTCTCGGGGCCCGGCCCTTCGACACCGGACGGGACGGGACGAGCCTCGGTGAAGGTGCGGGCGCGATCGTGCTGGAGCGGGCGGATGCCGCCGAGCGGCGGGGAGCGCGGGCGTACGCCGTGCTCGCCGGCGTTGCCGCGCGGATCAACGGACGCAGTCCGGCCGCGTCCGACGAGGACGCCATCGCCGACTGCGTGTCCGCCGCCCTCGACGACGCCGGGCTCGACCGCGTCGGCTATGTCCACGCCCACGCCACCGGCACCGTGCAGGGCGACACCGTCGAGCTCGCGGCTCGACGCCGTGGGCGGTGGCCGCGGCTGGCACGCCGTGCCGGTCAGCGGCCACAAGGGCGGCGTCGGTCACCTCATGCACGCCTCCTCCGCCCCCGGCATCGCCGCCGCCCTCGGCTTTCTGCGCACCGGCACCGCTCCCGGCACTCCGGGACTGCACCACCCGGAACCGGCAGGCCCGGCCCTGCGGTTGCTCACCGCGGCCGAGCAACTGACCGATGCCCCGCGCAGCGCCCTCGTCAACAGCTTCGGCTTCGCCGGGAACAACTCCTCCCTCGTCCTGACCGCACCGGATGGGAGCACCGCATGATCCGCAGGCTGCGCGCCCGCGCCGACTACGCCTGGCGGCACAGCGCCGAGCCCGCCGTCGCTCAGCTGCGCCGGCTGTACGAGGGCGAGCTCAGGGCCGCGCTGCCCCGCCGTGCCGTGCACACCCGCGGCGCGGACGGCGGACCGACCGCCTCCTACACCGGCCCGTACGAGATCGGCAAAGGGCTCATGGCGCAGGTCGAGACCCACACCGGAAGCGCCGGCGCCCCCGCGGCCGGCGGTCCCGAGCTGGTGCTGGTCGCCGCGTCGGCGCGCCGCCTGGCCGCCCTGCCGCGCGCCCGTGCACTGCTGCTGCCCGCCCGGGTCCATCAGATCGTGCCGATCCGGGGCGACCTGGCGACCGTGCTGGCCGGCCGCAGCCGCCGCAACCTCGACGGATTCCGGCGCAACCGGCGGAAGCACGGCTGGACCTTGGAGCACGCCGGGAGTGATCAGGACCTCGACTTCTTCCACCGCCGGATGCTGCTGCCCACCGTCCGCGACCGCTACGGCGCGTACGCCGTCAGCGAGGACCCCACCGTGATGCGGGAGTGCCTGCTGCGCCAGGGACATCTCTTCTTCGTACGGGCGGGCGGGCCGGACGGCGAGCGCATCGCCGGAGCACTCTGCCGCTGGGACGAGCGGCGTCGCACCCTGCGCTTCCGGCTCACCGGCGTCCTGGACGCCGATCCGGCGCTGCGCAAGGCGGGCGCGCTGATCGCCGCCGAGTACTTCGTCTTCGACTGGGCGTGGCGCAACGGCGTCGCCGCCGTCGACCTGTCCGGCGGCGCGCCCTTCCTGGCCCGTCCGATCGTCCAGTACAAGATGCGCCTCAACGCCGAGCTGGTCCCCGCGCCGACTCCCGTACGGCATCTGGCCGTCCGTCTCCATGCCGCGCGGGACACCCCGGCGGTACGCGACTTCCTCAGCGCCAACCCCCTGCTCGCCAAGGCGGCCGGTGGCGGGCTGGAAGCCGTCTACTTCCACGACCGGACCCGGCCCGTCCGTGACGACGTGGCCTGGCGAAGCCCCGGCGTCGTCCGCTCGCGCATCGTGGACCTCGATGAATTCCTCACCGGGCAGCCGGAATTGGACGGTGGATCGAGCAGTGCTCCAGCGCCGGCTGCCACGGTTGTGGCAAGCCCGCCAACCGCAGGGCTTCCCAGCACATTCCACGAAGGAGGCCGACGGTGGCACACCGGACGCTCATAGTGGCTCGGATGGAGCCGGGCAAGGCCGGCGACATCGCCAAGATCTTCGAGGAGTCGGACTCGAGCGAGCTGCCCCACATGATCGGTGTGACGAGGCGGTCGCTGTTCACCTTCCACGATCTGTATTTCCATCTGGTCGAGGCCGACGAGGACATCAGCCCCCGCCTGTACCAGGCCCGCAGCCACCCGCTGTACGACGACATCAACACCCGGCTCGCCGAGTGCGTTTCGCCGTACGACCCGAACTGGCAGGAGCCCAAGGACGCGATGGCGCAGTCCTTTTACATCTGGACCAAAGAGGGAGGAAGGATCCAGTGAGCGAGTTCACCCTGACGGAGCTTGCCGACAAGCTCCGCGAATGCGCCGGCGAGTCCGAGGGCATCGACCTCGACAGCGACGCCGTGCTGGACGTTGCCTTCATCGACCTCGGCTATGACTCGCTGGCGCTGCTCCAGGTCACCGGAGTCATCAAGCGCGAGCGCGGCGTCGAGCTCTCCGACGACGCTGTGGTGGAGGCCGAGACCCCGCGGCTCCTGCTGAAGATGATCAATGCCAACCTCCCTGAGGCGGCATGAGCACGGAAGATGCCCTCACCTCGGGACTGGCCGGCAAGCGTGTGCTCATCACCGGCGGGACCCGCGGCATCGGACGGGCGACGGCTCTGGCCTTCGCCCGTGCCGGGGCACAGGTGGTGGCGGGACACAGCAGGGACGGCGAGGCCGCCGAGTCCCTCGGGCGGGAGCTGGACGAGATCGGCCCCGGCCATGTGACGGTGCGCGCGGACGTCACCACCGCTGACGGAGCCACCGCGCTCGCCGACGCCTGCCGGGACGGCTTCGGCGAGCTCGACGTGCTGGTGAACAATGTCGGCATCGATGGTCACGCCAAGTTCGGCGACCTCGAACCCGCCGAGTGGCAACGGCTGTTCGACCACAATGTCACCTCCGCGTATCTCGTCACCCAGGCCGTGCTCGACCTGCTGACCGAGGGCGCGTCCATCGTCAACATCGGCTCGTCGGTCGCGCTCCGGGGCCGCCCGTTCAGCGCGCACTACTCGGCCTCCAAGGCGGCCCTCGTCGGCTTCGGACGGGCGCTGTGCAAGGAGCTCGGGCCGCGCGGCATCCGCGTCAACACCGTCGCGCCGGGCGTCACCGAGAGCGAGGCCGGCGAGGACCTGCCGCCGCAACTGCGGGAGCGGATCGCCGCGATGACCGCTCTCGGCCGGCTCGGCCGGCCCGAGGACGTGGCCGGGGCCGTGCTCTTCCTGGCCGGGGACGCCTCCCGCTATGTCTCCGGTGCCACGATCACCGTCGATGGAGGAATCTGATGCCGTACGCAGCGATCACCTACCGGGTCAAGCCCGGCCACGAGGACGAGATCGCCGAGATCTTCTCGCAGTTCACCCGGGTCGACACACCCGACTACAAGGGCGACGACGGTGCGGCCGCCGGACGCCTGCTGGGCACCGGCGTGTTCATCAAGGACGACGTGATGGTGCGCGTCATCCACTACGAGGGCGACTTCGCCGCCGTGGGACGGCACATGGCCACACAGAAGGGCGTGCACATCCTGGAGGAGAAGCTGCAGAAGTATCTGGCGGAGGAGCGGGACACCTCATCGCCGGCGGCCTTCGCGCAGTACTTCCGCAACGCCACGATGCGCTCGATCGCGCAGCTCACCGTCGACTCCCACCCGGCGGGGGCCTGAGCGTCATGACCGAGGTGCTGGGGACAGCGGTTCTCCTCGGCAGCGGTCTCACCGCGGGCGTGCTCTTCGCCGTCGCGCTGAGCGTCCTCCCGGCGCTCTTCGCCATGGAGACGGGCACCTACGTGTACGCGCACAAACTGCTGGGCCGCAACTGGGACCCGACCATGCCGGTCGTCGTCCTCACCACCACGCTGCTCGCCGCGGTGCTCGCCCTGACCGCCGACGACGGCGCGGCCCAGAGCCTGTTCGGCGCCGCCGCGGTACTGCTGCTCGGCGTTTCCGCCGTGTCCCATCTGTGCAATGTCCCGATCAACCGCCGGGTGAAGTCCGTGGAGAACCCGGACGAGCTGCCCGCGGACTGGGAGGACCCGCGACCGCTGTGGCGGCGCTGGCATCTGCTCCGCACGCTGCTCGCGGTGCTGGCCCTGGCGCTCAACGCCGTGGCGGTCACCGCGCTGTGAAACGGCCCTGTACGGAACATGCGAAACGGCCCTGTACGGAAAATCCGTACAGGGCCGTTCGCTGTGCCGGTCTCAGCCGACGATCTCCATCTGGCCCATCATGCCCATCATCTGATGGCCCAGCATGTGGCAGTGGTACATGTACGGCCCGGTGTAGTCGGTGAACCGCAGCGCGATCTCCGCGGACTGCCCGGCCATCACCGTGATCGTGTCCTTCAGCCCGGCCTCGTCCGGTCCCGGAGCCCGCCCGTCCCGGCTCAGCACCCGGAACTGCTCCAGATGCGGATGGATCGAGTGCGGTATGCCGAGCGAGTCGGTGTTGCGGATCGTCCACACCTCCGTGACGTTCAGCCGCGGACGGATGTCGATCCGGTTGATGTCGAACGCCTTGCCGTTGATGAGATGTTCACCGCTCGCCGGGTCGAAGGCGAGATGCAGATCCCGCCGCACCTGCGGTGTGCCGAGGTCCGGCGCCGGACGCAGGGCTGGCGGCACCGAGCTCGGGTCGGCCGCCGTGCGCACCACGTCGAAGCGCATGACCTCCGGCGTCTCGCCCTCGAACGCGGCCAGATTCTCCAGCACCAGCTTGCTGCCCACCGGATAGCGGGAGAAGTCGACGACGACCTCCTGGCGCTCGCCGGGCCACAGCCCCAGCGCACCGGTCGGCGCGGGTGCCGGCAGCAGTCCGCCGTCGGTCGCGATGTGCACCAGCTCGCCGCCGGCCTGCGTGCCGTCGTTCAGCCGCAGGAAGAAGCCGCGCTCATTGGCGGTGTTCACCAGCCGCAGCCGGTACTTGCGGGCCGCCACCTCGAAGTACGGCTTGGGACGGCCGTTGACCAGGATCGTCGGCCGGTCCTCCGGCTTGTGCATGTCGTAGACGAAGGCTCCGCCGCCGTCGAACTTGGCGTCCCGCAGCTGCAGCACCACGTCGTACTGCCCCTTGGGCAGCGGCAGTCCCTCCTCGAACCGGTCGGTGAGGAGATAGGTCGCCGCGAGACCGCGGTAGATGCTCTCCGCGTGCGCGTGATGCGTGTGGTCGTGCATCCACAGCGTCGACGCGCGCTGCGTGTTCGGATAGAAGTAGCTGCGCCGCTCGCCCGGTTCGATCTGGTCCCGGGGATGGCCGTCGGAGCGCACCGGGACATGGCCGCCGTGCAGATGCAGCGCGAACGGCTCGGCCAGCCGATTGCTCAGCTCGACCAGTACGGGACGGTCCCGGCGGGCCACGATCAGCGGGGCCAGCGCGCCGTTGAAGCCGCGGATCCTGGTCCGGGTGCCCGGCAGGATCGTCACTTCCGCTTCCCGCGTCGCCAGCTGGTACAGATCGTGGCCGGCCAGCCGCATCGGCCGCAGCGGCTTCGGCACCGTCAGCGGCACCGTGAACGGATCGGTGGCGGCGGCGACGGCTTTGCCGGGCCGCCCGCCCACGATCAGTCCGGCGGGCGCCGCGGCCAGCAGCCCGACGGCCGCGCCTCTTCTGAGTAACTGCCTGCGGTTGAGCACGAGTTCTCCCTCAGTTGGCGGACGGTGCCGCCGCGTCACGTACGGACATCTGCGCCATGCAGGTGAGCAGGGACCGCTTGAACGTGGCCACGAAACCCTCGACGGTGTCCGTCTCCCGCGGCCTGGTCAGATAAGGAGCGAGCTTCTCCTCGACCTCGCGGACCCCGGGCTGGGTGGCCATGTGCCGTGCGATGGCGTCCAGATCGCCCTCGTACTCGATGACGCGGACCATGGTGTCGTCGCGGATGAAGACGGCGGTGGACAGAATCCGGGCCGTCTCGCCGCCTTCCTCGCGCTTGACGACAGGAGACCCCACCCGGCGGAAGTTGCCGAAGATCTCGGTGAGCTCCTTCTCGTAACCGGCCTTGATGTCATAGGTGATCGCGGCGAACGGCATGACAGCTCCTTCGGTGGGCGAGTCTGGGGGGTGTCTTTGGGATCTTGCCGGGCTCGCGTGCCCTGGCACGGCACCTCGCTGCGTTGTCGTCAGTCGCCGACGCTCCGCGTCGGCTCCTTCCTCCGCCTTGCGATGCACCACGCCAGACCCCGCTCACTGATCCGGCCTGATCCCAAAGACACCCCCCGTCAGACATCACGCCGCACCCCGCTCGCTCGGTGCTTGAGCGCGAGTACACCGGTTCTCCGCCGGGCCGAGGACGCGTTTCCGTCGCTTTTGCGTCAACGCGGCTTCGAGCCGCCCTGTAGGTACGGCTGCGAACGTATCGGCGCTGGAGAACAGGCTGTTGAGGAGGCGGGCAGTGACCACCGAGATCACGCGGACCGTCCGGGTCCACGCCGACGAGGTCGAGCACAACACTCGGCGCGGCGGGGACATCCGGACGACGCTCAGCCCCAAGACCGTGGGGTGCACCTCCGGTTTCGGCGGAGTGCTGAGCCTGGAACCGGGCGACTTCATAACGACGCACTATCACCCGTACTCCGAGGAGTTCCTGCATGTCGTCTCCGGGGAACTGGAGATGACCCTGGACGGGACGCCCATCAGCCTCGGGCCGGGCGACTCGTTGCTGGTACCCATCGGAGTACGCCACCGACTGGTCAACACGGGCACGGAGACGGCGCACGCCGCGTTCCATCTCTCCCCGCTCGCGCCGCGTCCCGAGCTCGGGCACGTGGACATCGAAGAGGTTCAGCGGCCGCAGGAGCCCAATCCTCAGGTGGGCGGTGCCGCGTGAGCCGCAGCGCCGTCATCACCGGGATCGGGGTGGTGGCGCCGGGCGGGGTGGGCCGGGAGGCCTTCTGGGACCTGCTGTCCGCCGGACGCACCGCGACCCGCAGAATCTCGCTCTTCGACCCGAGTTCCTTCCGGTCCCAGGTGGCCGCCGAGGCCGACTTCGACCCGGTGGCAGCGGGACTCTCGCCGCGCCAGGTGCGGCGGATGGACCGGGCCGCGCAGTTCGCGGTGGTCTCCACGCGGGAGGCCGTCGCGGACAGCGGATACGACTTCGCGAACACTCCTCCCGAGCGCATCGGCGTCAGCATCGGCAGCGCCGTCGGCTGCACCATGGGCCTGGAGGAGGAGTACGTCCTGCTCAGCGACGCCGGCAAACACTGGCTGGTGGACCACACCTATGGCGTGCCGCATCTGTACGGATACATGGTGCCGAGCACGCTCGCCGTCGAAGTGGCGTGGGAGGTGGGCGCCGAAGGACCTGTCGCGCTGATCTCCACCGGCTGCACCTCAGGACTGGACTCCATCGGCCATGCCATCCAGCTCATTGAGGAAGGCACCGCCGACGTCGTGCTCGCGGGCGCGACCGACGCGCCGCTCTCTCCGATCACCTCGGCCTGTTTCGACGCCATCAAGGCCACCTCGCCGAGCAACGACGACCCCGAGCACGCCTCGCGGCCGTTCGACCAGAACCGCGACGGGTTCGTGCTCGCCGAGGGCTCGGCCGTGCTGGTCCTGGAGGAGAAGGAGGCCGCGCAGCGCCGCGGCGCCCGGATCTACGGCGAGCTCGTCGGCTTCGCGGGACGCAGCAACGCCTTCCACATGACCGGCCTCAAGGCCAATGGACGCGAGATGGCCGAGGCGATCAAGGTGGCCCTCGACCAGGCCAGGCTCGCGCCGACCGCCGTGGACTACATCAACGCCCACGGCTCCGGCACCAAGCAGAACGACCGCCACGAGACCGCCGCCTTCAAGCGCTCGCTCGGCGAGCACGCCTACGACGTGCCGGTCAGCTCGATCAAGTCGATGGTGGGCCACTCCCTGGGCGCCATCGGCTCCATCGAGGTCGCGGCCTGCGCACTCGCGCTGGACCGCCAGGTCGTGCCGCCCACCGCCAACCTCCGGACCTCCGACCCGGAGTGCGATCTGGACTATGTGCCGGTGACCGCTCGCGAGCACCGGATGGACGTGGTGCTCAGCGTCGGCAGCGGCTTCGGCGGCTTCCAGAGCGCCATGCTGCTGGCCCGCCCGGGCGTGGTCGAAAACGGGAGGAGCTGACGGTGAGTACCACCGCTGCACAGGCCCCGGTCGTCACCGGCCTCGGCGTCGTCGCGCCGACCGGGCTCACCGCCGAGGCCCACTGGGCCTCCGTACTCGCCGGCAAGACGGCCATCGGACGCATCAGCCGCTTCGACCCGTCGACCTATCCGGTGCGACTGGCCGGTGAGGTGCCGGACTTCGTCGCCAAGGAACAGGTCCCGAGCCGGCTGATCCAGCAGACCGACCGCTGGACCCATCTCGGTCTCGCCGCCGCCGAGGCGGCGATCAACGACGCCGACGTGGTCCCGGCCGAACTGCCCGAGTACGAACTCGCCGTGGTGACCGCCAGCTCGTCCGGCGGCACCGAATTCGGCCAGCAGGAAATGGAACGCCTCTACCAGCACGCCCCGGACTGGGTCGGCGCCTATCAGTCGATCGCCTGGTTCTACGCCGCCACCACCGGCCAGGTCTCCATCCGGCACGGACTGCGCGGCCCGTGCGGCGTCATCTGCAGCGAACAGGCCGGCGGGCTCGACGCCATCGGCCAGGCGCGGCGGTTGATCCGCGGTGGCTCGCGGCTCGTCGTCACCGGCGGGACCGACGCGTCGCTGTGCCCGTACGGCCTGACCGCGCAGCTCTCCACGGGCCGGCTGTCCACCGTGCCCGACCCGGCGCGCGCCTATCTGCCGTTCGACTCCGAGGCATCCGGCTATCTGCCCGGCGAGGGCGGCGCGATGCTGCTCGTGGAGAGCGCCGAGGCCGCGGAAGCCCGCGGCGCCCAGCAGATCTACGGCCGGATCCTCGGGTACGCGGCCGGCTTCGACCCGGCACCGGGATCGGAGCGCCCGCCGGCCCTGCGCCGTACCATCGCCGCCGCCCTCGCGGACGCCGGAGTCGAACCGGCCGCCGTGGACGTCGTCTTCGCCGACGCCTTCGGCGTCCCCGGCGACGACCTCGCCGAAGCCGAGGCGCTCACCGAAGTGTTCGGCCCGCGCGCCGTCCCGGTGACCGCACCCAAGACGCTGACCGGCCGGCTGTACGGGGGAGGGGCGGCGCTCGACGTCGCCACCGCGCTGCTCGCCCTGCGCGACCAGATCGTCCCGCACACCGTGGGACCCAGCGCACCGGCGCCCCGGTACGAGATCGACCTCGTCCTGGGCGAACCGCGCCGCAAGGAACTGAACACCGCGCTCGTCGTCGCCCGCGGCCACGGCGGCTTCAACGCCGCGCTCGTCGTCGGGCGGGCCGGCTGACACCACACAGGCACACCGACTATCCGGCAATCCGGGAGGAGGCCACCATGGCGGGCCACACCGACAACAGCATTGTGATCGACGCCCCGATGGATCTGGTCTGGGACATCACCAACGATCTGAAGGGCTGGCCGCAGCTCTTCAGCGAGTACGCCTCCGTCGAGGTGCTCGAGGAGAAGGGCTCCGAGGTCACCTTCCGGCTGACCATGCACCCGGACGAGGACGGCAATGTCTGGAGCTGGGTCTCGCGGCGGATCCCCGACGCGGAAGCCAGGACCGTGCACGCGCACCGCGTCGAGACCGGTCCCTTCGAATTCATGCGCATCTACTGGGAGTACATCCAGGAGAAGGACGGCGTGCGGATGCGCTGGGTCCAGGACTTCCACATGAAGCCCGAGGCACCGGCCAGCGACTCCGGCATGACCGAACACCTCAACCGCAACACGGCCGTCCAGATGAACCTCATCAAGCAGAAGGTCGAGGCCGCGGCGGCGAGCCGGACCGCGGCGGGCTAGGAGGAAGCAGGTGCTCGCCTTCCTGGTCCCGGTGGTCGTGCTGCTCAACGGGCTTGCGGCCGGAGTGCTGTTCGGCACCCAGCTCGGCGGCTGGCCACTGCTCGCGGCGCTGCCGGCCGACCGCTATGTCCACGCCCACGCCTTCTTCGCCACCCGCTACGACCCGGCGATGCCGCTGTGCCTGCTCGGCACGCTGATCGGCGATGTCGTGCTGGCGGTGATCGCGCCCGACGCGCCGGTGCGCGCCCTGTTCATCGTCGGGGCCGTGCTCGCCGCCATCACGGTCACCATCTCGCTCACCAAGAACGTCCCGGTCAACAAGTGGGTGCAGACCCTCGATCCGGACAATCTGCCCGACGACTTCGAGGCGAACGACCCGCGCTGGAACTGGGGCGCGTGGAACCAGCGGCGCAGCGTGATCACCGTGCTCGCCCTCTTCGTCAACTGCACGGCGCTCGCCCTGCTGCTCTAAGGCTCAGACGATGCTTACGGAGGAAACCATGGATCTCGGCCTCAGGGGCAAGAAAGCCCTGGTCACCGGCGGCACCCGAGGGGTGGGCCGAGGAATCGTACGGGCGCTGGCAGAGGCCGGCGTCGATGTGCTCACCTGCTACCGGCAGGAGAGCGAGGCGGTGGCCTCGCTGGAGAACGAACTCAAGGAGACGGGCGGAGCACACCATGTGGTGCGCGCCGACATCGCCTACCCGGAGGACGTCACCGCCCTGATCGAGCACGCCCGTACCGAGTACGGACACCTCGACCTGGTGGTCAACAACGCGGGCGCCATCAGCCACATACCGTACGAATCCCTGTCGCTGGAGGAGTGGCGGCGCATCGTCGACACCAATCTCACCGGCTCCCATCTCGTCGTCCAGAAGTCCCTGCCGCTGCTCGACGCCGGATCGTCCGTCATCAGCATCGGATCGAAGGCCGTCGACGCCGGCATACCGCTGCGCTCCCACTACACCGCCACCAAGGCCGCGATCGCCGGTCTGAACCGCTCGCTGGCCAAGGAGTTCGGCGGCCGCGGCATCCGGTTCAACATCGTCGCGCTCGGTGTGGTGGAGACCGAGAACCTGTACGCGCTGCCCGAGGACCAGCAGAAGCTGATGATCGAGCGGTACAGCGCGAAGACGGCACTCGGCCGCCTCGGCACACCGGACGAGGTCGCCGGCGCGATCCTGTGGCTCGCCAGCGATCTGGCCCGCTATGTCACCGGCGCGACGATCAGCGTGGACGGAGGGATCTCCTGATGTCCTCCACCGTCTTCCGGGTACTGCTGCGCATGGACATCGAGCCGGGACGCGAGGCGGAGTTCGAGCGCGAGTGGCTGGCCGGCACCGACGCCGTCACCGGCCACCCCGCCAACCTCGGCCAGTGGCTCTCCAAGGCAACGGACGCGGAGAGCAGTTACTACATCATCAGCGACTGGGTCGACGAGCCGCGGTTCCGCGCGTTCGAGGAGAGCCCGGCCCATCTGGAACACCGCGCCAAGCTCCACCCCTACCGCCGCGGCGGCGAGTTCCACACCATGCGCGTCGTCACGCACATCGAGGGCAAGGCGTCCGCGGATGCCCGGTGAAGTGCGGGTGCTGGTCTACCAGGCGGCCCACGACGAGGAGCAGCTCCAGGCGGTGCGCGCGGCGTACCACCTGGTCAGCAAGCGGCTGGCGGCGGTCCCCGGGATGCTCGGCAACGAACTGCTGCGCTCGCCGGCCGACCCCACGGCCCTGATCGTGGTGAGCCGCTGGGTGGACCTCGCCGCATTCCAGCGCTGGGAGCAGGGCGACGGGCACCGCGAGGACACCGCGCCTCTGCGTCCGTACCGAGACACCCGGCTCGCCGTGCCGTTCGGCATCTACGAGGTCGATGCGTCCTACTGAGGCGATGCGTCCTACTGAAGGGCAAGTTCCGATGACCACCACCGCACGACCGGCCAGGACCGCCGCGGAGAGCGAGCCGGCGGCCTGGGTGACCTGCTCCCAGTGCCGTTCCCTGGTCTACGGCAAACGCTACATACGGCTGCTGCAGGTCTGTCCCGAGTGCGGCGCGCACGCCCGCCTCGACGCCCCGAGCCGGATCCGACAGCTCTTCGACGGCGGCACGGCACAGCCGGTCTCCGTGCCCGAGACCCTCAACAACCCCCTGGACTTCGTCGACCAGCGGCCGTACGGCGAACGCCTCGACCAGGCCCGCCGCAAGACCGGCCAGCGCGACTCGGTGCTGGTGGTGCGCGGCCGGATCGACGGACGGCCGCTGGTGGCCGCCGTCATGGACTTCCGCTTCTTCGGCGGCAGCCTCGGCGTCGCCGCCGGAGAGGCCATCACCACCGCCGCCGAGACCGCGCTCAAGGACCGCACGCCGCTGCTGATCGTCACCGCCTCGGGCGGCGCGCGCATGCAGGAGGGCGCGCTGTCCCTGATGCAGATGGCCAAGACCAGCAACGCGCTCGCCGAACTCGACGAGGCGGGACTGCTCACCGTCACGCTGGTCACCGACCCGACCTACGGCGGGGTCGCGGCATCCTTCGCCACGCTCTCCGACGTGGTCGTCGCCGAGCCCGGCGCGCGAATGGGCTTTGCCGGGCCGCGGGTCATCGAGCAGACCATCCGCCAAAAGCTCCCGCCCGGCTTCCAGACCGCCGAATTTCTGCTGGAACACGGCCTGGTGGACGACGTCTGGCAGCGCACCGAACTGCGCGCCAGGCTCAGCCGGCTGCTGGCGGCCACCGAAATGCCCGGCGCCGCCTGGGGCACGGGCGAGGAGGACCCGGTCGTCCGGGACAGCCAGCTCCTCGACCAGCTGCCGGCCTGGGAGTGCGTGCAGCTCGCCCGCGAGGCGGGCAGGCCCACCGCGCTGGAGCACATCGGCTACTGGCTGGACGGCTTCGTCGAACTGCACGGCGACCGCGCCGGCGAGGAGTGCACCGCGATCGTCGGCGGCATCGGCCGGCTCGACGGACTGCCGGTCATGGTGATCGGACACCAGAAGGGCCACAACACCGCCGAACTCGTCGGCCGCAACTTCGGCATGCCGTCGCCCGCCGGATACCGCAAGGCCGCCCGGCTGATGCGGCTCGCGGCCAAGCTCGGCATCCCCGTGGTCACTCTCATCGACACTCCCGGCGCCTACCCGGGCCTCACCGCCGAGGAGAGCGGCCAGTCCAACGCCATCGCCGAGAACCTGCGGCTGATGGGCTCGCTGCCCGTGCCCGTGGTGGCCGTGGTGACCGGCGAAGGCGGCAGCGGCGGCGCACTCGCGCTCGGCGTCGCCGACCGCGTGCTGCTGTGCGCCAACGCCACCTACTCGGTGATCAGCCCCGAAGGCTGCGCCGCGATCCTCTGGAAGAACGCCGCCGAAGCCGCCGTCGCCGCCGACGAACTCGCTCTCGACGCGGCCTCGTTGCTGCGCCTGGGAGTCGTCGACGGCGTCATCCCGGAGCCGGAGGGCGGCGGCCATCTCGACACCACCCGGATGAGCGACGCGGTACGCCGGGCGGTCGTCGTGGCGCTGCGCGAACTGCGCGGCACCAATGAACCCACCTCGCGCCGGGCCCGCTTCCGCGCCTTCGGCCTGGCGGACGGCGCGCATCTGCAGACATCGACAGGCGCATCCGCAACGGCAGGCACTACGGAGAGAGACCGATGACCGAAGTCACCAAGGACAGCGTGCGAAACGGGTCCGGCGACCCGCTCGCCGGACTGGACTACGACACCAGTGGGCTGGCCCTCACCGACATCTGCCGCTCCATCGCGGAGGTCGTACGGGTCGGACCGAGCCACCCCCGCCGGGTACGGGTGGCACTGGGCGCGGCCAGCGTGGAGGTCGAATGGGACGAGGGCCAGAGCGGCCCCGGAGCCCTCTCGGCCACCGCCGCGCCGGCCCGCGAGGAAGAGGAGTCGCTCGACGGATTCCGCGAATGCGCCCCGCTGGTCGGCACGTTCTACGCCGCTCCCGCACCGGGCGCACCGCCGTTCGTCCAGGTCGGCGACCATGTCGAGATCGGCCAGCAGCTCGGCATCATCGAGGCGATGAAGCTGATGAACCCGCTCGAGGCCACCCGGCCCGGCAAGGTCGTCGAGGTGCTGATCCAGGACGGCGAGCCCGTCGAGTACGGACAGCCGCTCGTGCTGCTCGACCCGACGGACTACCGCGGCGACAAGGAGGACTGACCGTGGCCATCGACACCGTCCTGGTGGCCAACCGGGGCGAGATCGCCCTGCGCGTCATCAGGTCCTGCCGCGAGATGGGCATCCGCACCGTCGCCGTCCACTCCACCGCCGACCAGGACAGCGCCCATGTACGGGCCGCCGACGTCGCCGTGCAGATCGGCCCCGGCGCGCCGCGCAAGAGCTATCTGTCCGCGCCCGCGGTGATCGAGGCCGCGCTGCGCACCGGCGCGGACGCCGTCCACCCCGGCTACGGCTTCCTCTCCGAGGATCCCGACTTCGCCGAGATCTGCGCCGACAACGGCCTTGTCTTCATCGGCCCCAGGCCCGAAGTCCTCTCCCGGCTCGGCGACAAGGCCGTGGCACGTGCGCTGATGACGGACGCCGGGCTTCCGGTGCTGCCCGGCAGCCCGGGCACCGTGGACAGCGCCACCGAGGCCACCGACCTCGCGAACCGCATCGGCTATCCGCTGATCATCAAGGCGGCCGCGGGCGGCGGCGGCCGGGGCATGACCGTCGTACGGCAGTCCTGCGACCTGCTGCCCGCCTACCGCCAGACCCGGGCCACGGCACAGGCCGTCTTCGGCGACAACCGCGTCTATCTGGAGCGGTTCTGCGACAGCGCCCGCCATATCGAGGTGCAGGTGCTGGCCGACGGCCATGGCTCGGTGCTGCATCTCGGCGAACGCGACTGCTCCGTACAGCGCCGGCACCAGAAGCTCATCGAGGAGAGCCCGGCGCCCGGGCTGCACCCGGGACTGTCCGAGGCCATGGCCAAGGCGGCGGTGCGCGGCGCCCGTGCGGTCGGCTACACCGGCGCGGGCACCTTCGAGTTCCTCGTCCACGACGAGGGCTTCTCCTTCATGGAGATGAACTGCCGCATCCAGGTCGAACACCCGGTGACCGAGGCCGTGTTCGGCGTCGACCTGGTGCGCGAGCAGATCCGGGTCGCCGCCGGCGAGGCCCTCGGCTACCGCCAGCAGGACCTGGTGCCGCGCGGCACGGCGGTCGAGTGCCGGGTCAACGCCGAGGACCCGGCCCGCAACTTCGCGCCGTGCCCGGGCACGCTGGAGGAGTTCGTGCCGCCCGGCGGGCCCTTCGTCCGCGTGGACACGCACGGCTACTCGGGCTGGCGGGTGCCGTCCCAGTACGACTCGCTGCTCGCCAAGGTGATCACCTGGGCGCCGGAGCGCGGCCAGGCCCTGGACCGGATGGACCGGGCGCTTGCCGAGTTCCGCGTCGCGGGGCCGGGGGTGCACACCACGATTCCGCTGCTGCGGGACGTGCTCGCCGACCCGGTCTTCCGCGACGGCAAGCACAACACCTCGTTCCTCGACGAGCGCCGCTGAGCTCCACGCACACCGCGTACGCCGAAGGCCCGGCCCCCTTTCGGGGCCGGGCCTTCGGCCTGGACCGGAGGTCACTCAGGCCGGTTGTGCTTGTCTCCGCCGACCGCGTACGGAGTGGTGACGCCCTCGTACGTCAGATGCATCACCATGCCGAGACCGGTGTGGACGAAGTTGTGGCAGTGGTCCATCCAGATCCCGGGGTTGTCGGCCTTGAAGGCGACCTCCCACTTCTCGCCGGGCCGGACGTTGATGGTGTCCAGCCAGACCGGGCTGCCGGTGGTCTTCTTGCCGTCCTTGCTCAGCACCAGCATGTGGTGGCCGTGCAGATGGATCGGATGGTCCTCCTCACCGCGGTTGATGAACGTGGTGCGGACCAGATCGCCCTCCTTGACCATCAGCATCGGCGCGTCCGGGAACACCTTGCCGTTGATGGTCTGGCGCAGACCGAACTTGCCGTTGTAGAAGCCCAGCCAGTCGTCGAAGACCAGCTTGAAGCTGCGCTGGGTCTTGGTGTCCGCGGTGAAAGGCGTGGTGGCGGACTCGCCGTAGCCGGTCAGGTCGAACTCCGGTCCGTCCAGCTTCGGTTCGAGCTCGCCCTTGCCGTCCGGCGAGAAGAGGATTCCCGCGCCGGCCGCCGCCGTGTCCGTGAGCCGGACCGGTGAGGCGGGCATGGTGAACTCGACGTCGACGCGCTGGGCGCCGCCCACCACGAGGAGCTCGTCCTTGAGCTCGCCGGGCTTGTTGATGTCGGTGCCGTCCAGCGCGCTGACCTTGAACGGGACTCCGTTGAGCCCGAACGACTTGGTGAGGTTGCTGGAGTTGACCACCCGCAGCCGGACCTTCTCGCCCGCCTTCGCGGTGCGCCGCTCGAGCTTGTCGGAGGTGCCGAACGCCGGGAACGTGCCCTGCGGCGTCTCCCAGTCGTGGGCGACGACGGTGACGTCCTGGTCGACGGGGCGCGGCTGCTCCGCCGGCTCAATCACCAGCGGACCGAACAGACCGCGCTTGACCTGCTCGGACGCCTGCTGGTGCGAGTGGTACCAACGGGTGCCGGACTCCTCCACCTTGAACCGGTAGGTGTACGACTGACCCGGCTGCACCGCGTCCTGGGTGGCTCCGGCCACTCCGTCCTCACCGTTGGGGACGTCCACGCCGTGCCAGTGGACGGTGACCGGGATCTCGCCGGGCAGCTTGTTGGTGAGCCGGATCTCGACCAGCTCGCCTTCCTTCATGCGCAGTTCGGGGCCGGGGATCTGCCCGTTGTACGTCCATGCTGTGAAGGTCCTGCCGGATGCCAGCTTCACCTCCTTCTCCTGCGCGGTGAGGTTGAAGACCCGGTCCGGCTTGCCCTGGCGCGGGCCCTTGAGCGAGTCGACGCTCACGGGCGCTGCGACACCGGAGCCGCCGTGCATCTGCGGTCCGCCGGCGATGTGGTTGTGGCCGCCGGCCGGGCCGCCGCCGTAGTCGGGCTCGCCCTGCATCATCGAGAACGTGCCCGGCAGCTTGCTGCTACTCAGCCCGAAGGTGACCAGGCCGAAGACGGCGCCGAGCGCGACGACCGTGGTGCCCAGGCGTACGCCCCAGGCCCGGCCGCGCGAGCGCTGCACCGAGATGACACCGCTCGCCAGCCGGGCTGCCCGGCCCCTGGCGCGCCAGGTGAGCAGCGCGCCGAGCAGAACCAGCAGGCCGAGGCCCACCGCGAGGTTCAGCAGCGTGGAGCGGTGCGGCGGAAGGAATTTCTCGAAGAATCCGCCCAGCGCGCCGACGGCGGCGATCTGCGGCGGCAGCACTGTGCGCACCGAGGCCGCCCGCGCATGCTCAGCGACGGGCACCCGCGCGTCACGGTCGTCCACACTCCGCCTGGCCGCGGAGACCACCTTCGGCAGCGTGAGTACGACCGTGGCGAGGACGCCCGGCAGCAGCAGGACCAGGATGGTGAGCGCCCGCCGGTCGGCGACGAACACCCAGTCCATGGCGGCCAGTTGGACGAAGCCGACCACCCTGCCGACGGTGACCAGCAGTGCGAGGACGAGCAGTGCGAGGGCGATGCGTGCGGTGCGCCGCATCTTTCCGGCAGTCGGGCGGCCGGCCTGCCGTCGCACCAGTAACGCCGCGGCGAGCCACGCGGGGAACAGGACGAGGCCCAGGATGAAATCCAGCCTCGAAAGGGTCAGATACATGAGAGTTCTCCGGTGTCCCTGCTGTGAGGGACTGTCAGGGGCGATCGACGGTGAGTGAGCTTGCGCCGCCGACGACCTCGATGTCGTAGCGGTCCTCCGTGGTCTCGTAGTCCGGGGAGGTCAGATCCAGGCCGCCGCCGACGGCGTCCAGATGCTGGTTGTCGAGGGTCAGATGGGACGCGCCGCCGCTGACCGAAACCCGGGCCGCCACGTCGTGCGGCCGGCGCAGCGTCACATTGCTGGCCCCGCCGCCGATCCGGACGCGCACCGTGCCGCTCGGCCTCGGCAGCACGACGGAGACATGGCTGGCGCCGCCGCCGAGTTCGAGGCGGGTCAGCTGGAGCGAGGACAGATCGGCGGTGACGCGTCCCGCGCCGCCGTCGATCTCCACCGCCCACGGCACGGACGCGTTGACCGTCAGCTGTCCGTTGTGCTTGCGGAAGGTGAAGGGGTGCAGCCGGCGCGGGTACCGCACGGTCACCACGCCGGCGGCGGTGTGCACTTCGGGGACCAGCCCGGCGAACCGCGCCCGGTACAGGTCCTCGCTGTTCTTCTCCTCGGCGGCGAGGGTGAGTTCGGACGCTCCTCCGACGAACTTCAGCAGCCCCGTCGTCACCGCTCCCAGAACCTCGCTGAACTTCTGTTCCTGGTCCTTGGCCATGGTGGATCAATCCTTTCGTCTGACACCTGCGTGGTTCACACCAGCCGGTCGAGCACCTGGCCCAGGACCTTTTCGAGTTCCTGCTGGGGCTCGGCGGCAGCGCCGTCGCTGCGCCAGGCCACAAATCCGTCGGGCCGCACCAGCACCGCTCCGTCGGGGCCCACGGGGTAGGCGGCCGACCAGGAGTCGTCCGGGCCGGCGGGCGCGACGCCGTTGCCGATCCGGTGGACGTCGAGGTCGACGCCGAGCCGCTGTGCGGCGGGTCCCGCCGCGTGCTCCCAGCCGGTGCCGTCGGGCCCGGTGAGCAGCACCAGCGACTCGCCGAACAGATCGAGTACGGACAGCTCCTTGCCGTCGCGGCGCAGCGCGAGATGCGGTGCGCGGGTGCCGGGGCGGCCGAGCCGGCGCGGGTCGGTCGCGGGCGGCGCCTGCTCTTCGCCCTGCTCCGGAAGGAGCGCTCCGCTGGTGTAGCGGTAGCCGAGGATGGCGGCGGCGTAGCTGACCTGCTGGCCGTCCTCGTGTCCGTCGGTCGCCGAGCGGCCCTGCAGTTCGGCGAGTGCGTAGTCGATGGTGAACCGGCCGACGGGCCGCCGCTCCGCCTCGTACGTGTCGAGCAGTCCTTCGCCCGCGGTGCGGTCGAGCACGGCGGCCAGCTTCCAGGTCAGGTTGTGCGCGTCCTGTATTCCGGTGCTGGCGCCGAACGCGCCGGTGGGCGGCATGGAATGGGCGGCGTCGCCGACCAGGAAGACCCGGCCTTCGCCGTACCGCTCGGCCAGTTGGGCCGCGATCTCGAAGCCGAGGATCTTCTCGCCGGTCTTGTCGATCTGCACCTCCAGGCCCTCGACATGCAGGTCCGGCACGCCGACGGCGGCGCGGATGGCCTCGATGCAGCGGGCCTCGTCGAAGTCCTCGAGCCGCTCGCCCTTCTCCGGGTGGTACGGCGTGTAGAACACCCAGCGCGAACCGTCCAGCGGCATCAGCAGCGTGCCGGAGTCGGGCTGGTCGAAGTAGCCGAGGCCGAGGTCCCGGCCGCGCAGCGGACCGGTCAGATCCGCCTTGAACACCACGCTCACGGTGTGCACCAGGGTGCCGGGCCCCTCGGCGGCGATGCCGAGCCGCTCCCGCACGGCGCTGCGGCTGCCGTCCGCGCCCACCAGATAGTCGGCGTGGACGGTGCGCTCCTCACCGGTGACGGTGTCGCGGATCACGGCGGTGACCTTGGATTCGGTCTGCTCGAACGACACCAGCTCGGTCGACCAGCGGATGTCGGCGCCCTCGTCGGCGGCCCGGGCCGCCACGATGCGCTCCAGCTTGTCCTGGTCGATGGAGCACCAAGTGACGGGCGTGACGTCGGAGTTGAGTTCCGGAGCCTCGTCCTGCATGGGTGCGGAGAAGATCTCGGGCCCGGCGAGGTTCTCGGCGCGGACCATGAGCTTGACGCTGAGATCGGAGGTGAGGGACCGGTCTGCGAAGATCGCCTCTTCGAGTCCCGCGGACCGGTAGACCTCGACGGTACGGGGGTTGATGACCCGGGCCCTCGGATGCAGCAGGGCACTGGGGTGGCGCTCGACCAGCAGGGTGCGGATGCCCTTGCGGGCGAGGAACAGCGCGGTGGACAGTCCGACGACCGCGCCGCCGACGATCAGCACCTGCACCTGCTCCGTGTTCTGTTCCGACATGGGATTGACCTCCTCGACGGGGGTGGAGGGGTCCCGCGGACCGTGCCGCGGGACCCCGAGGTGGGGCGGATCAGGACGTGCTCTGCGGGGACGGCTGGGCGGACGCCTGGCCGGGGACCTCGGTCCCGGCTCCGGCCTCCTCGTCGTCCTCGAACGTCTCCTCGTGGTGCTGCGCCTTGCGCGGCAGCAGGAAGATCAGCAGGAAGACGATGGCGACCAGGCCGATCTGCGCGAGGATCGTGCGCTGCAGCGCGGTGCTGAAGGCGATCCGCCGTGCGTCCTGCGCCGCTTCGCCGATCGCGGCCTGAACGGCCGCGCCCTGCGCGGAGTCCAGCGCCTCGCAGCTCTTCGGCGTCTCGGACGGGTCGGCCGCGGAGGTGCGGTCGGCGAAGCACTGGGTGAAGCTCGCGGTGATCTCGCCCTGCTGGGCCTCGGCCACCGCGGCCTTCTCCAGACCGGCCCGCAGCTGTGGTGTGACGTCCTTGGTGGCGCTGTCCGCGGCTCCGCCGAGGAAGCCGAGGAAGATCGCGCCGATGACGGCGATGCCGATGGCCCCGCCGACCTGCTGGACGGCGTTGACCACACCGGATCCGGAGCCGGAGTGCTCGGGCGGCACGTCGGAGAGGATGAAGTCCAGGATCGGGGCGATGATCATGCCCATTCCCAGGCCGCCGACGAGCAGCGTGGGCAGCAGCCACCAGGAACCGATCTCCTCGCCGCGCCAGTCGATGGTCAGCGAGATTCCGTACAGACCGGCCGCCAGCAGCACCGCGCCGATGACCAGTACCTTCCGGCCGAGCTTGGCGGTGAGCACGGTGGCCGAGAACGCCGCGCCGAAGCTGACGCCGAAGGACCACGGCAGACCGGTCAGACCCGCCCGCAGCGTGGAGAAGCCGAGGCCCGTCTGCAGGAAGATGATGAAGATCAGGAAGTGCCCGATGACCACGGCGAAGAAGACGATGTTCGCCACCAGGCCCGCGGAGAACGAGCGGCTGCGGAACAGCCCCGGCAGGATCAGCGCCGAACCGCTGGTGGCGTGCCGCCGCTTCTGGTGCAGCGCGAAGACGACCAGCACCGGCACGGAGGCGACCATCGAGACGAACGCCCAGGCCGGCCAGCCCGATTCACGGCCCTGCACCAGCGGGAACAGCAGCAGCAGAAGGCCGAGCGTGACCAGCGTGGTGCCGACGACGTCGAGCTTGATGGGCTGCGGCGACTTGGAGTCCCGTACCACCATGAAGGCGGCGGCCAGCAGCGCGATCCCGACCGGGATGTTCAGCAGGAAGATGACCCGCCAGCCGAGGTCGAAGAAGTCGGCGTTGATCAGTACCGCTCCGACGATCGGCCCGCCGACCGTGGCCAGGCCCGCGACGCCGCCGAAGGCGCCGAGTGCCGCGCCGCGCTCCTTCGGCGGGAAGGTGGCGGTGATGATGGACAGCACCTGAGGCACCATCAGCGCCGCGGACGCGCCCTGCAGGGCACGTGAGGCGATCAGCATCTCCGGGCTCTGGGCCATGCCGCACAGCGCCGATGTGACCGTGAAGGCGGCGACGCCGATGAGGAACAGCTTCTTGCGCCCGTACATGTCGCCGAGCCGGCCGCCGAGGATGAGCAGCACGGCGAAGGACAGCAGATACGCAGCGACGACCCACTGGACCGCCGAGTAGCTTGCGCCCAGGTCCCGTTGGATCGGCGGGATGGCGATATTGACGATCGTGGAGTCGAGGAGATCCATGAACGCCGCGAAGAGCACCACGATGAGCGCCTTCTTGCGCTGTGGATCAGCCCCGGCGGCGGTTGCCTGTACGGCAGGGGACTCGGACATGATGCGACCTTTCGGTGATCTTCACTGCGTCCGGTGGGGAATCGCCCGGTACTAAACTGAGCGAGTAGGTCAGCGGCTAAAAATCTCTCGATGAGAGTATCTTAGTCGCTAAGAGAATCACTTGGCTAGATGATACGGAAGGCGGGACACATGTCAAGCGAGGGCGGCCGCGAGGCACTGGTGCGCGAACTCGACCGGGAGCTGCGCAACTTGGTGTCCCGCTCGGTGCTCTTCCAGCAGGCGGTCGCCGACCGCCTCAAGGTGAGCGTTCTGGACCTCAACTGCCTCGGCGCCCTGGTCCAGCGGGGCCCCATGACCGCCGGGCAGCTGGCCGAGGAGAACGGCGTCACCACCGGCGCGATCACCGGCGTGATCGACCGGCTGGAAAACGCCGGTTTCGTCCGCAGGGACAAGGACCCCAAGGACCGCAGGCGGGTCATCGTGACCCCGCTGCCCAACCTCGAGGCGCAGATCTTCCCGCTCTTCGAAGGACTCGCGACCTCGCTCGTCCAGCTGTCCGAGAAGTACCGCGACGACGAGCTGCGCACCGTCGTGGAGTTCATGCGCGGCGCCGCCCCGCTCACCCAGGAGGAGACCGCGAAACTGCGGTCCGCCGGCCGCGTGAAGAAATGATGAGGTCCTGTCCGGTCGATCAGGCCGGGCTCGCGTGCCCTGGCACGCCCATCTGCCGCGTTGTCGTCAGTCGCCGACGCTCCGCGTCGTCCCCCTCCTCCGCCTTGCAGCTGCACGCACCAGACCCCGCTCGCTGATCCGGCCCGATCGACCGGACAGGACCTACCGCAAGGCGGCCGGTGCGCCCCGAAGGATGCACCGGCCACCACGTCGCACTCCATGAACCCGGATAAGGCGTTCACTAGGGGATCCTGCCCTCGATCAGACGCAGCGGCGTACCCGTGGGCGTGACTCCGGCGAACTCCATACCGGCCCGTTCGAACATCACCTTGTACTCGTCGGCCGTACGTTCCCAGCCGCCCATCACCAGCAGCATGTGCAGATCCATCAGCGCGTCCCACGGCGTCTCCGGCGGATCCGCGACGAGCTGCTCCAGAAGCACCACCCGGCCGCCGGAGTGCCCGGCCGCCACGCAGTTGCGCAGCACCGTGTTGCAGGCGTCGTCCTCCCACATGTGCAGCACCTGGCGGATCAGATGGACGTCCGCGGCTGGCACCCGCTCGAAGCAGTCGCCGATCTCCAGCTCACATCGGTCACCGAGCGAACCGCCCTTGCGCAGCTCCGGCAGCGCCGCGTCGATCGCGTGGGGCCGGTCGTACAGCACCGCGTTGACGTGCGGGTTGCCCTCCAACAGGCTGCGCACCAGGCTGCCGTGGCCGCCGCCGACGTCGCAGAAGGTCGAGACTCCGCTCAGATCGAGCGCCTTGACGACACCCGGGTTCATCGCCTGGGACTGCGCCGCGTATCCGCGCAGGCACTGCTCGCCCGCGGCGTTGTCGTCCTCGTGGAAATAGGTGAACAGGTCCTTGCCGTATGTCTCCTGGAAGGCGCAGTTGCCGCTGCGGACGCTCTCGGCGAGCTTGCCCCACATCGCCCAGCCCCAGCTTCCGCCGGTCAGCATGATGTCGGTCAGCGACGCCGGAGCGTCCGAACGCATCGCCCGCGAGGCCTCGCTGTGCGAATACCGGCCGGGACCTTCCTGACGGAAGATGCCGAAGCCGACGAGCGCCCGCATCAGCCGGGTGAGCGCGGAGGCATCCGCGCCGACGGCCTTCGCCAGCTCCTCCACCGTGATCGGGGCGTCGTTCACCGCGTCCGCCAGGCCCAGTTGGGCCGCGGCCTGCACGGTGGCGCTGGCCCACATGCCCCAGCCGAGTTCGGCGACCGCCTGGGCCGGCGGCGGCCCTATCACCGGAGCGCCCTCGCACGCGGGAACCTGACCTGCCGTCACTTCACTGGTCATCACAAACCACCTCTGATTCTCCTCCGGCCTCAGGGGCGGACGGATTCGAGCAACACGATCGGGGCCCGTTCATGGCCGGCCAGCGGAAGTCGCCTGGCCGGACCGAAACCGGCCGCGGCCAGCAGGTCCTCGTACTCCGATGCCGTACGGGCCCGGCCACCGGTCAGCACCATGAACTCCACGTCATTGGCGTGGACGTGCGAGGAGTGCTCGGTGTACTCCCAGTCCAGGAGCAGCAGCCGGCTCCCCGCGGGTGTGGCCTTGAAGCAGTTGGCCAGCAGCCGCGCGGCGCGTGCGTCGTCGAGATCGCACAGCACGTTCTTGAGCAGATAGTGCGAGCCGCCCGCGGGCACCTCGCGCAGAAAGTCACCGGCGACGATCTCCGTCCGGCCCGCGAAGGCGCCGAGGGTCTCCTCGGCGTACGGCACGGCCCAGTCGAGATCGACCAGCACTCCGCGGGCCGCCGGAACTTCCGTCAGCAGCCTGGCGAGTACGGTGCCGGGACTGCCGCCGACATCGACGACCGTCTCGGCGGCGGCGAAGTCGTAGCTGGCCACCAACGCGTCCGCCGCCTCCAGGGACAGCGACGCCGAGGTCTCGGCATAACTGCGCGCCTCCTCGGGATTGGCGGCGTAGTACTCCCAGTGGTCCATGCCCCACACCGCCTGCGTGGCCGGCTCGCCCGTACGCACCACATCGGCGATCCGCTCCCAAGGGCGGGTCATTCCGGGCGCGTTGACCGCGATGGAGAATCCGCGCAGCGACGGCACGTCGGAGCGCAGCAGTTCACCGGCCTCGGTCAGCTGCCAGCGGTCGGGAGCGACCGGGGCGATGAGTTCATGGAGTTCGCACACGCGCAGAAAGCGGGTCAGGCTCGGCTCGTGCGCGCCGATCGAGGCGGCCAGCTCGGACGCCGTACGCGGCTTCTCGGCCAGCTGGTCGGCGATGCGCAGCTCCGCCATGCCCCGGATGACCAGGCCGGCGGACCAGTGAAAGGGGTTCAGCCGGCGCAGCGCGCCGAGCGGGGAGAACGTCACTCGTGACCTCCTGTCGCCTTCGCGTCGGCACGGATTGTGCGGACGGCGGCACTGTCCTCGGGAGCGGTCGCGAACGGCTCGCGCCGCGGGCGATCAGTGGCCGCCGTCGACGTTGATCACATTCCCGGTGATGTTTCCGTTGGCCGCCGAGGCCAGGAACAGCACCGTGTTGTTGACGTCGTCGACCGTGGAGAACCGCAGATGCGGCATGCCCTCGTTGAGCAGGCGCTTGGCCTCCTCGGGAGCGACGTCCGCGATACGCGCCTTGAGAGCGTCCGGCAGCTTGCCGAGCAGTCCTTCGGTGACCGTGGGCCCGGGGGCCACCACATTGCTGAAGATGCCGTCCGAGAACAGCTCGGTGGCCAGCGTGCGGCTCAGCCCGTGCAGCGCCGCCTTGCTCGCGGTGTACGCCTCTTCGCCCTTGCGTCCGCGGTGCACGATGCTCGCGGACATGAACACGATGCGGCCCCAGCCACCGGACTTCATCACCGGAAGCACCGACTGCACCGTGTGGAACGCGCCCTCGATCTCGCTGCGCAGCAGCGGCAGCCAGACGTCGGAGGAGATCTCCTCGAAGCCGACGGGCTTCGGATTCGGCCCGCCGGTCGCCGAGGCGTTGACGACCAGCACATCGATCCCGCCCCACCGGTCGACCACTTGGCCGACCGCGGCGTCGATGGACTCCCGGTCGGTGAGATCGAGTTGCACCGGCAGCGCCTCGCCGCCGGCCTCCTCGATCGAGGCGGCCACTTCCTTGGCGGCGTCGGCACGCCGCAGATAGGTGAGCGCCACCTTGGCGCCCTCGCGGCCGAAGGAGCGCGCGAGCGGTCGGCCGATACCGCCGCTGCCACCGGTGAGCAGCACGACCTTGCCGGTCAGTCCCAACTCCATGCCATGCTCCGTCCCCCCGGCCGTGGCCGGCTCGGCAACACTTCCAGCCCCGGCCGTCACCGGCACGGAGCTGATTCATGGCTACCGGACGCCACTCAAGATCCACTCGAGGATCAATGGACCGCTGCCGAGCACCGCTGGGCGGCGCCGTGTTCTGTCCGGTCTCCAGGTGTCTTCGAGGCGCGCCGCCAATAGTGCTCCCGGCTCTCACCGCGCCAATTCCGGCATTGCGGGAGGCCGCGCGCATACACGTCTCTCCGTCCCACCGGGAAAGGAACTGGCGCATGACAAGCACACCCGAAAAGCAGGGTTCGCTGAGCCTCCAAGACATCGTCGGACTGGGCATGGCCTTCGGAAGCGCCAAGGTCCTGCTGACGGCCACCGAACTCGAGCTCTTCACCAAGCTGAGCGAGACCGGTCCCGCCTCCGAGGCGGAGATCCGCGAGCGGCTGGGCCTGCACTCCCGCGGCTCCCGCGAGTTCCTCAACGCGCTGGTCCGGCTCGGTCTCCTGGAGCGCAAGGACGGCAAGTACGGAAACTCCGAGCCGGCCGAGACCCACCTGGTCAAGGGCAAGCGCACCTACGTCGGCCGCTTCCTCGACCGCTCGAACGCCGTGCTCTACCCGGCGTGGGGCGGGTTCACCGAGTCGCTGAAGACCGGTGAGTCGCAGATCGAGGGCCACGGCGACGACAACATGTTCAAGCACCTGTACAAGAGCGAAGAGCAGATGCGCGACTTCGTCGCCATGATGGACGCCCTCAACTGGGCCGTCGGCCCGGAGCTGGCCAAGGCGTTTGACTGGAGCTCCGTCAAGACCGTCACCGACGTCGGTGGCGCGCGCGGCAACCTCCTCGCCACCATCATCGACGCCCACCCGCACCTCACCGGCACCGTCTTCGACCTGCCGACCGTGCAGCCGGCGTACGAGGACCACATCGGCGGCCTCGGCCTCAAGGACAAGATCGCCTTCCACGGCGGCGACTTCTTCGCCGACCCGGTGCCGACGGCCGACGTCGTCATCATCGGACACGTCCTCGAGGACTGGTCGCCCGAGCGCCGCCAGCAGCTGATCAAGAGCGCGTACGCCGGCCTGAAGCCGGGCGGCTTCCTGCTCGTGTACGACCCCATGCTGGACGACGAACTCAGCCCGCTGAACAACCTGCTGACCAGCCTGACGATGCTCGTGGTCACGCACGGCGGCTCCGAGTACCACGTCGACGACGCCAAGAAGTGGTTCGCGGAGGCCGGCTTCGCCGAGGTCACCGCGGAGCTCCTGCCCACCAACGACATCCTCCTGGTCGGCCGCAAGAAGTGAGGGACGCCGCGTTCCGGCCGCCTCACGGCGGCCGCCGCGGCGCTTCACATACATCAAGAAGGGGTAGCGATGTCGATCGACGAGGACCTCCTCACGTTTCCGTTCCCGGCGCCCCCGCCCGAAGGCTTTGTGCCGCCGGAGGAGTTCGCGCGGCTGCGTGAGAAGGCTCCGGTGAGCCGGGTGACCCTGCCGACCGGTGACCGGGCGTGGCTGCTGACCCGCTACGCGGACGTACGCCAGGCGCTGGTCGACCCGCGGCTGAGCCGTGCCGCCGCCGAGCGGCCCGAAGCGCCGCGGATGGGCAACACCAGCCCCGGGCCCAAGACCATCCTCGGGATGGACCCGCCGGACCACTCCCGGCTGCGCCGGCTGGTGATGCAGGCCTTCACCGCCCGCCGCGTCGAGTCGCTGCGTCCGCGCATCCAGCAACTCGCCGACGAGCAGGTCGGACTGGTGCTCGTGGCACCGCACCCGGTCGACCTGATGTCGTGCTTCGCGCTCAATCTGCCGATCAAGGTCATCTTCGAGCTGCTCGGCGTTCCGTACGAGGACTGCGACCGGCTGCACGCGTGGAGCGAGGTCATCTTCAGCCTCGGCGGACACACCAAGGAAGAGGTCGGCGAGGCCCGCGGCAATATCGTCGGCTATCTGCGCGGACTGATCGAGGTCCGCCGCGAGGAGCCCACCGACGATCTGCTCAGCGTCCTGGTGCACGCCCGCGACGAAGGACAGTCACTGTCCGAGGACGAACTCCTCGACTTCGCGATGATCCTGATGACGGTCGGCCACCAGTCCACCTCCAACTCGCTCGGCATCGCGCTGTTCACCCTGCTCCAGCACCCCGAACAGCTCGAACTGCTCCGCAAGAAGCCCGAGTTGATCCCGGGTGCGGTCGAGGAGCTGCTCCGCCACAACCCGTTCGTCTTCACCGGCACGCAACTGCGCGTCGCCACCGAGGACCTCGAGATCGGCGGAGTGCAGGTCCGCCAGGGCGAAGCGGTGATCGCCGCGCTCGGCTCCGCCAACCACGACGAAGAGATCTTCGCCGATCCCGACAGGTTCGACGTGGAGCGCACCCCGAACACCCATCTGTCCTTCGGCTACGGCGTGCACCACTGCCTCGGCGCCCAGCTCGCCCGGCTCGAGATGCAGATCGCGCTCCGCACGCTGATCGAGAAGGTGCCCGACACGCTGCGGCTCGCCGTGCCGGTGGAGTGGCTGACCTGGAAGACCGGCCTCACCGCCCGCGCACTGGCGAACCTGCCGGTCACCTGGTGAGGGCGGACCGCCATGACAACGCCCCAGTGGCGGATCGCGGTCGACCGCGCCTGTAAGCGCAGCGGCATCTGCACCGCGCAGGCCCCGCGCTACTTCACCGTCGACGACCGACTCCGCACCCGTCCGGTCGCCGAACTTGTCGACCCGGACGGTGAGTTGATCGAGGTCGTCGAAGCCTGCCCGGCGGAGGCCATCTCCGTCACCGACCACACCGGTCGGCCCGTAGTCCCCAGCGAGGAGTGACCATGACCGGCAGATCGTCGACCACCCGCCGCCGGCTGCTCATGGGAACGGGCGCCGCGACAGCCGCGGGCCTGACCACCGCCGTCGCCGCGCCGGCCGCCGGCGCCCAAGCGGCCCCCAGCGGCCCCATGGGCGCCTGGGCGGTCCAGGTGACCATCACGCCGGGTCCCGGCACCGTCGAGCGGGCGCACTTCTCGTTCGGCGCGGACGGGCAGCTCGTCGTGCAGACCGCCAACGCCTCGCACACCGGGCTCGGCGTCTGGCGCAGGGTCAGCGAGACACGCTTCGTCTTCGTCCTGCGCCACCTGTGGACCGACGCACTCGGCGACTTCCAGTACGAGGTCAGGATCCGGCACGAAGGGAGGCTGACCTCGCCGACGACCTTCGTCTCGGAGGGAACCGGGACCGCCGTCGACGCCGACGGCAACGTCCTGCTGACGGTCCACGCCGGCGCGAAGGCCACCCGCTTCGGCATCGACGACGCTTGAGGGTCTGACGACTCTTCACGGTCTGAAGGAGAGAACCACATGTGCGGCATCGCCGGTTGGGTGGACTTCACACGTGATCTGCGCCAAGAGGTCGCCGCCGTACAGGCGATGACCGACACGATGGCCCTGCGCGGGCCGGACGCCGGTGACGTCTGGATCACCGAGCACGCCGCCCTCGGGCACCGGCGGCTGTCCATCATCGACCTCGAAGGCGGCCGCCAGCCCATGGTGGCCGAGGAGAACGGCCAGGTCCTCGCCAGCCTCACGTACAGCGGCGAGGTCTACAACTTCCAGGAGCTGCGCGAGGAACTGGCCGGCCTCGGACACCGCTTCCGCACCCGCAGCGACACCGAAGTGGTGCTCCGCGCCTACCTCGAGTGGGGCGAGGGCTTCGTGGAGCGCCTCAACGGCATGTACGCCTTCGCCATCTGGGACGCACGCAGCGAAGAACTCCTGCTGGTGCGCGACCGGGTGGGCATCAAGCCGCTCTACTACCAGCAACTGCCCGGCGGGGGAGTGCTGTTCGGCTCCGAGCCCAAGGCCATCCTCGCCAACCGGCTGGCCAGCCGCACCGTCGACGCCGACGGCCTGCGGGAGATCCTCGCCGGTACCAAGGCTCCGGGCGTCGGCGCCATCCGCGACATGCCGGAGCTGACCCCCGGATACATCCTGAAGGTCGGCCGTCACGGCTCCCGGCTCAGCCGGTACTGGAAGCTGGAGGCGCACGAGCACGAGGACGACCTGCCGACCACCATCCGCACCGTGCGGGAGCTGCTCGAAGACATCGTGACCCGGCAGATCGTCAGCGATGTGCCGCTGTGCACCATGCTCTCCGGCGGTCTCGACTCCAGCACCCTCACCGCACTCGCCGCCATCGCCAAACGGCAGGACGGCAGCGGAAAGGTCCGCTCGTTCGCGGTCGACTTCGCCGGCTATCTCGACAACTTCGAGCCCGACCTCACCCACCCGACGCCGGACTCGCCGTACGTCCACGAGGTCGTCGAACACGTCGGCGCCGACCACAATCACATCGTGCTCGGCAACGACGACATGATCGAGGCGTCGGTACGGCGCGACGTGGTGCGGGCCATGGACTGGCCGGTGCTCATCGCGGGCCCCGGCTCCATGGACATCTCGCTGTATCTGCTCTTCCGCGCGATCCGTGGCCAGTCCACGGTGGCGCTGACCGGCGAGTCCGCCGACGAACTCTTCGGCGGCTACCCGTGGTTCCACCACCCGGAGTACGGCCGTCCCGGCACACTGCCGTGGACGCTCGCGCACAACCTCGGGCTGCCCGCGCTGTTCGGCCCGCTCTCCGCCCATCTCGACGTCACGTCCTACCAGGCGGACCAGTACCGCCAGGCCGTCGCCGGGATGCCGAACCTGCCGGGCGAAACCGGCCGCGACAAGCAGTTCCGCGAATGCACCTACTTCTTCCTGACCCGCTTCATGCGCACTCTGCTGGACCGCAAGGACCGGCTCAGCATGTCGCTGGGCCTGGAGGTGCGGGTGCCGTTCTGCGACCACCGGCTGCAGGAGTACGTCTTCAACGCGCCGCGCGAGTTCAAGACCTTCGACGGCCAGTGGAAGAGCCTGCTGCGTGCCGCCGTGAAGGATCTGCTGCCCGAGTCGATCCTGAACCGGCCCAAGACGGGCTATCCGATCTCCAACGACACGTCGTACGACGCCTATGTGCAGGAGCAGTTCGGCAAGCTGCTGGCCGGCGGGGACGCGCCGGTGCTGCCGCTGCTGAACCCGACGGTCGTCGAGGACATCCGCAGGGATCAGACAGTGGCCGGCAAACTGACCCGCATCGAGGTCGACATGGCGCTGCACGTCAACGAGTGGCTGTCGGCGTACGACCTGGTGCTCGACTTCTGACCCTGTTCACGGCAGTGCCCCCGGCCCTTTCGAAGGGCCGGGGGCACTGGCGTACGTGTACTGAGCCTCACCAGGTCACGGGCAGCGTCTGCGGACGCTTGAACGCCGAGCCCCTCACCCACTCCAACTCCTCGGCGGGAACCGCGAGACGCAACCCCGGCAGCCCGTCCAGCAGCGCGCCGAGCGCCTCCTGGAGCTCGATCCGGCCCAGCTGCGCGCCCAGGCAGTGGTGCAGCCCGTGCCCGAAGGTCAGATGCGGGTTGTGCTCGCGGGCGATGTCGACCTCGGCGGCCTGCTCGAAGACCGACTCGTCGCGGTTGGCGGACGTGATCGCGGGAAGCACCGCCTCGCCCGCACGGATCAGCGCGCCGCCCAGCTCCATGTCCTCGGTGGCGATCCGCATCGCGCCGGCGCCGCCGCCCGCCAGCGAGTAGCGGAACAGCTCCTCGACCGCGCTGGGCACCAACTCCCGGTCGGCGAGCAGCCGTTCCCAGAGATCCGGCTTGCGCAGCAGCGTGATCAGCGCGCCGACGATCTCACCGGTCGTGGCGTGATATCCGGCCACCAGCAACGTATGACCGAAGGCCAGCAGCTCCTCCTCGGACAGCCGGTCGCCCTCCTCCCGGGCGTCGATCAGCACGGTCAGCAGATCGTCGGCCGGATTCGCCTTCTTCGTCTCGATCAGCTCGGCGAGATAGGCGTTGAGGCTGATCCGCGCCTCCATCACCGCGTCGTGCTGCGCCGCGGAGATGCTGAGCATGACGTCGGTCCACTCCCGGAACCGCTCGTGGTCCTCGTACGGGACTCCCAGCAGCTCACAGATGACCGTGATCGGCAGCGGCTGCGCCAGATGCCCGATCAGATCCGCGGGCGCCCCCTCGGCGGCCATGCCCGCCACCAGCCGGTCGGCGGTCTGCCGAACGGCCGGGCGCAGCTGCTCGATCCGTCGCGCGGTGAACGCCTTGGTGACCAGCTTCCGCAACCGGGTGTGCTCCGGCGGGTCCATCACAAAGATGGACTTCGAGCCCTTGGCGACCGGCAGCAGCCGAGGCGCGTCCGGCGCGGTCAGCGCTTCCTTGCTGAACCGCGGGTCGGCGAGCACATGACGTACGTCCTCATAGCGGGTCACCACCCACGCGCGATGGCCTGTGGGCAGCGTCAGCGGCGCGACGGGCTCCGACTCGCGCAGCTTCGCGAACTCCGGCGCGGGCTCGAGCGGATCGGGCGCGGGGAGCGGAAAGGTGCGCGGAGGATCCTCAGCGGTCATCGCGTGACTCCTTAGTGGTTCCGGCTGCTTGGGTCTCTTGGTGGGGGCGCACTGCGTCAGGCCGGATCGTGACAGCCGCGGTTCGACCCGCGATGGAGCCCGGCTCGATGCGGGCGGCGACATCGAGTCCGCTTCAAGCACCTCGTAAGCACGCCGTGTCAGCCTGCGCGCACATACGCGTACGAGGAGGACCGATGACTACCGATGCCACTGCTCCGGTGGCCGGCGAGCAGCAGCCCGAGCCGGTCCGGCGCGGCTTCCTCGGCTGGCCGCGCTGGTTCACCACGCTGTTCGGCACCGACATGTGGGAGCGGTTCAGCTTCTACGGCATGGCCGCGCTGCTCTTCCTGTACGCCTCGGAGTCGAAGGCGGACGGCGGCCTGGGGCTCGGCAACAGCACGGCAGCGGCCCTGTTCGGGGTCTATCTCTCCACCGTCTTCATGGCATCGCTGCCCGGCGGCTGGATCGGCGACCGGATACTCGGCGCCCGAAAGGCCGTCCTGTACGGCGGGATCGTCATCGCTCTCGGACATGTCTGCATGGCCGTGCCGAGCCTGCCGACGTTCTACGGCGGCCTCGGCCTGCTGGCCGTCGGCACCGGTCTGCTCAAGCCGAACCTCGCCTCGATGCTCGCCGCGTTCTATCCGCGCGACGCGCACGCCGAGCGGGACGCGGGCTTCTCGATCTTCTACATGAGCATCCAGATCAGCGCTGTGGTCGCCCCGCTGGTCACCGGAGCGCTCGGCGAACTCGTCGACTGGCACCTGGGCTTCGGCGTGGCCGCGCTCGGCATGGCGATCGGCGTACTGCAGTACGTCCGCGGCAGCGCGAGCTTCGGCGACGTCGGCAAGGAACCGACCCGCAGGGCGGCACCGGACGAGCGCCGGCGCGTGGTGCGCGGCGGCCTCGTCATCGTCGCCGCGGTGACCGTGATCCTCGGCGCGGACGCGGCGGCCGGCACGCTGAAACTGCGCCATGTGCTGATGCTGGCGGGCCTGTTCGCGATCGGCTCGACGATCGCCTGCTTCTGGTACCTGCTGCGCAGCCGGGAGGTCACGCACGAGGAGCGGGGCCGGGTGAGGGCGTACATCTGGGTCTTCCTGAGTGCCGCGATCTTCTGGATGATCTTCGTCCAGGGCGGCTCCGTCTTCACGCTCTTCGCCAAGGTCTCCACCGATCGCACGGTGGGCGGCTTCACGATCCCGGCCAGCTGGTTCCATGCTGCCGTCCCGCTGTTCATGATCGCCGTCGCCCCGTTCTTCGCCCGCCTCTGGGTCCGCCTCGGCGACCGCGTGGCCGCCCCGACGAAGCTCGCTCTCGGTCTGGGCTTCATGGGCTCGAGCCTGCTCGTGATGGCCCTGGCCACGGTGGCCGCGTCGGACGGCCACGACGTCACCCCGCTGTGGCTGCTGGTCGCGTATCTGCTTCAGGCGTGCGGCGAGATGTCCTTCGCCCCGGTCGGCATGAGCGTGACCACCAAGGTCGCCCCGGCGACTTTCATCAGCCAGATGATCGGTGTCTTCTGGCTGGCCGCGGCACTGGGAGCGGGCGTCGGCGGCCAGGCGGTCCGCTTCTCGGAGGACAACCTGCCGGGCCCGGGCTACTTCCTCATCCTCGCGGCGCTGGCGGCGGCGGTGGGGACGGCGCTGGCGCTGGGGGCCGGACGGCTGCGGCGGCGCCTGGGCGTCTAGGGCGCGGGCGCCCGGGCGCCCGGGCGTACCGGGCGTACCGGGCGTGCAGGCCTACCAGGCGTACCGGGTCAGCGTCTCGCGCGCCGGTGGGCAAAGAGCATGCCAATGGCCACCCCGACCACCAGGGTCACTGTCAGTACCGCCCAGAGGGGGAGTGTGACGGTGGGGATCCACAGCCTGACCTCGACCGACTCGGTATTTGCGGCGATGAACCAGATGGCCAGGGCGGCCAGCGCCACGAGCCCTATGGTGCGTATCCGCACGTCCCGACCCTTGACGGTCAGGGTCGGCGGGTCGTGCGGGCCGGATGTTTTCTGTGCCATGGTCCCAGTATCGAATGTTCTGGGCCATTAGTCCTGATCGGCCGCCTTCGCAGGCCACGCCGCCAGCGCCAGACCGGCGACTTCGCCCAGCTCGGCCGCCTTGGCGCCGTCCCGGGCACGTTGTGACATGCCCTGGATGACCGCGGCGAAGTACGAGGCGAGCGCGCGGGGGTCGGCCTCCGCGGGCAGCTCGCCCGCCTGCTGCGCCGTCCGCAGGCGGTCCTCGAACGCGATCAGGTTCTCCTTGCGCAGATTACGGAGAAAGATCTCGACTTCGGCGTCCTGCGGGGTGACGTTGGTGGCCGCGCTGATGGTCAGGCAGCCGGCCGGGTGCGAGGGGTCGGGGTAGCTGACCGCTGCTTCGCGCAGGATGCGGGCGAAGGCGCCGTGGGTGGTGGCCTCCTCCCGCAGGGCCACGCCGATGAAGGCGCCGACGGGTGAGCGCCGGTAGCTGTGGACCACTTCCCTGAACAGGGTCTTCTTGTCCCCGAAGGCCGCATACAGGCTGCCGGGCCTGATGCCCATGGCCGCGGTCAGCTCGCCGATGGAGGTGGCCTCGTAGCCGCGCTCCCAGAACAGCCGGGTCGCGGCCGCCAGTGCGGCGGCACGGTCGAAGCCCCGTGGCCGCCCTCGCCTCGCACTGGTTTCGCTCACATCCACATTTTAGAGCGTCCGCTCAAGAATGCGGCATTTGCTGAGTCATCGCTCAACAAATGGAGAGATTTGCCCAGTCATGGGGCTACGCACACCGCACCAGCTCCGACATCACGGCCGGCGGAAGCGACGGGTTGGCGGCCGCCGCTTCCGCCACCCGCCACTCGTCGTCGGCGAGCAGTTCGACGATGACCTGATGCGGCAGGGCCGGGTGGCCCGCGGCAATGGGCCTCGCCTGCCGGTCCGTCAGGCAGCCGAGCAGCGCCGGGGCCGTCGCATGGCGATTTCGTGCTATCACCCGGAACGCCTTCTGCACCGGCGGCTCGTGGCGGGCCAGGTCCTCCAACAGGCCCGGCGAAGCCTCCGGGTTGGCCGCGACCTTGGCGACGACCCGGACTCCGTGCAGGTCGACCATGGCACGCAGCCGGGCTTCGGAGAGACCGGGATGCGGCGCGACGGACTTGACCACCTTTGCGTCCGGGTCGGCGGCCAGCGCGTCGCGGATCACCGGCGGCAGATCGCGCCGTTCGGCCAGCAGCATCCGCACGGCCGCATTCCGCGACGTCGCCAACTCCTGGACCTCAAAGGGAGTGGCGCCTGCGATCCGCGGCAGCAGCGTTGAACCGATCCTGGTGGCACCGGCCAGGTAGGTGAGCACGTCGAGTGGCACGTTCGGGTGGTGCGCCAGCCTGCGCTGTACGTCGTGGCCTTCGTCGGTGGCCAACGCGCGGATCAGGGCTTCATCGATCGCGGGGTTCTCGGCGAGCGTGGCCCGGACGCCGGGCCGGGGATCACCGGCGAGCTGTTCGCAGACGGCCGGCGGCAGATCGGGACGGGCGGCGAGCGCCCAGCGCAGGTGCACCGACGGGTGGTCGGCGAAGGCGACGACGGCTTCGGTCGGCGTGGCCGGGTTCAGCAGAGCCATCCGCTGCGTCTCGTGCACCGTGGACTCGTGGGAGCCGTCACACGAGTCACCCGGCAGCAGATCGCAGTCGAGCCGCGGGCAGTGCGGATCATGTACGAACGGGGTCGCTTCGCGGTCGCAGACCAGGCACGACTGTGCCGGCGGCAGTCCCTCGCCGGTGATCAGCATCGCCAGCACGGCCGGCGGCGTCGCCTCGTTGGCCGCCACCGCGCGGCGGACCTCGGCATGCGGATGCCGCGCAAGCCGGGCGGCCGTTTCCGGCGTCGTCCACAACGCGAGCTCCGTGCGCACCCGTACATCCGTGTCGGCGGCGAGCTTGTCCACCACATCGGGCGGGAGGCCGGAGCAGGCGGCCAGCTTCTCCCGGCGTTCGACGACCGGATCTGCCGCGAACAGGCGCGCCCACTCCGGGCGGCCGACACCCTCGTCCAGCAGGGCGAGCGCGGCGCGCGGCTGTGCCACGGGATCGACGTCGGCGGCCGTCAGCCGGCCCGCGTAGGCAAGCTGCACGGCGACGTCCTCATGGCGCGACACCAGTGCAACCGCCTGTGCGTGGCTGAGGTCGGCGCGATCAGCGAGATGGCCGGCGACGTCGGCGTCCGCAACCGCGATCAGCAGGTCGACAAACTCGGACGGCAGGGCCGGGTTGGCGGCGAGCCCGCACAGGACATGGTTCACAGAGGCATGGTGCCTGGACCGGGATCGATTGGCTCGTGGATTTTGACGGCGGAGAGCACGCCCCAAGAACACCCCCGCCCCGGCGGGCCGCTTCACCGCCGGGGCAGGGGGAGTTCTCGGGACATGACTTACAGATCTGCGCTCACCAGCCCACCACCGACCCGCTGCGGAAGAACACTCCGCTCGGCCCGCCTTCCGGAAGCGTCGCCGCGTACACGATGTCCGCCGCCGCATCCTCCGGCGACCGCTCCGCCTCCGGGCGCATCCGCGTCCGCACCAGGCCCGGGTTGACCGCGTTCACCAACACCCCTGTGCCCGCCGTCTCCTTCGCCAGCAGCACGGTCACCGCGTTCAGCCCGGCCTTCGACACCGAGTACGCCGGCGCCTGCGGGAACAGGCCGTTCGTGAAGGAGCCCGTGCCGCTCGAAACCATCACCACCCGGCCCCAGCCGCCCGCCACCATCGCCGGCAGAAACGCCTGGGAGACCCGCCACGCGCCGAGTACGTTCACCGCGAGCGTGGCCTCGACCAGCGCCAGCGGTACGGCCGACGGCGGATCGCCGCGGTCCAGGAACGTGCCCGCGTTGTTGACCAGGACGTCCACCCGGCCCACCCGTTCCGCCGCGCGTTTGACCGACGCGTCGTCCGAGACGTCGAGGACGACCGCCTCCGCGTCCGCGCCGAGTTCGGACGCCGCCGCCGTCACCGCCTCTTCGTCGCGACCGCCGAGCACCACACGGAAGCCGCGTCCGTGCAGCAGCGTGCTGACCGCCAGGCCGAGACCCCGGTTCGCGCCGGTCACCAGCGCGGTCCGCGCTCCGGCCCGTGCTCCGGCCCGTGCTCCGTTCAGCGACGCCATCACAGCACCGCGTCCGCGAGGAGTTCGAGCTGCTCCGTCTCGCTGCCGCACGGCATGAACACGATCTCGTCGCAGCCGGCTTCCTCGTACTCCTTCACCGCCCGCCGCAGCCGGTCGGCGTCCGTGAACGCCATGCCCACGATCGACTCGGCCCGCCCGCTGAACGCGTAGTAGTCCAGCAAGTAGCCGCGAGCCCGGTCTCCCGCATCCGCGCCCAGCGAGAAGTACAGCAGGGTCACCAGATGCGGCCGGTCCTTCCGGCCCGCCTTCTCCCAAGCGGCCGTCACCCGCTCGGCGTTGGCCCGGTAGCCGGACGGGGAGCTTCCGCCGGCGATCCAGCCGCGGCCGTACTGCGCCGCACGCCGGAACGCCGCGTCCGAGGTGCCGCCGATCAGCAGCGGCGGCGGCGGACTCGGCGTCGGGCCGACCGCGCGGTCGCTGCCGAGCCCGTCGCCGCGCCAGATGCGGTCCAGGTCCACCAGCAGCGAGTCCAGCACCCGGCCGCGCGCCGAGTGCGGCACTCCGGACACCTGGAAGTCGTCCTCCCGGTTGCCGGCTGCAACGCCGAGCGTCAGCCTCCCGCCCGAGAGGGCGTCGAGCGACGCCAACTGCTTGGCCAGCAACGGGGTGTTGTTGCGGTACGGCGGAGTCAGCACCGTCGTGGCAAGACCGATCCGTTCGGTCACCGCGGCCGCCGCCGTCAGCGCGATCAGCGGCTCGTAGTTGTCGTACACCAGACGGTCGAGGACGCCGAGCGTGGAGAAGCCGAACAGCTCCGCCTGGCGCGACCAGTCGATGATCTGGTCCCGGCGGGCACCGGGCACGGTCGAGGGCAGTCCCACACCGATCTGCATCAGTGGCCTCCTTCGGCCGGGGGAGTGGACGGGGGAGTGGCCGGGCCCGCGGCAGCGAGCCCGGTGAGGACGTCGACGATCCGGGCCGGTGCCGGACGCAGTTCGATCTCGTCCCGCACCTCCTGCGCCGCCTTCCGGTACGCCGGCTGCTCCAGCAGCTCGAGCACCGCCGTACGGATCCGTTCGGGCTCCTCGGCCTCGGACTTGGTGAGGCTCAGTCCGGCCCCGGTCGCCGTGAACCGCTGGGCGTTGAAGGTGTGGTCGATCAGCTGCGGCACCACCAGCTGCGGCAGACCCGCGGCGAGTGAGGTGAGGATCGTCCCGGCGCCGCCGTGTGCCACCACCGCGTCGCAGTACGGCAGTACGGCATGCAGCGGCACCGACTCCAGCACCTTCACCCGCTCCGGGACCGCGCCGAGAAGGTGCCGCTGCTCGCGTGCGACCGCCACCACGATCCCGACGTCCAGCGAGTCGAGCGCGGCGACGATCCGCGGCGCCAGATACATGTCGTCGTGGAGCCGACCCACGGTCGTGCCCCAGGTGACGCAGACCCGCGGCCTGCGGCGCTCGGCCGGCGGCAGCGGGACGGGCAGTGATCCGGAGCCGTTGTACGGAACCGGGCGCACGGGCTGCCGCACGATGGGCCGGGACGCCTCCGCCGCCGGCACCTGCATCGCGGCCGGGCACGGATCGACGGTCAGTGAGCCGAGCAGATCCACGCCGTCCAGGCCGAAGCGCTCGCACAGCGGGGCCATCACCTCGCGCTCCAGCTCCACCGCTCCGGCGCGGTGCATCAGATCCGCACCCCACGGGAAGCGCACGGCAGGCACGCCGAGCACCGCGGCCGCCAACGGACCGGCGTACGCCGTGGGTTCGTAGACGATGACATCGGGCCGCCAGGCGCGGCAGTACGCCACGAGGTCGTCCGCCATGGCCGTGGCCAGATCCGCGAACAGCCCCACAGCACGTGGCCCCTTGGCCCGGGTCGGCCGGTCGCCGGGAGTGCCGGTCGGCGCGCGGCCCGGAATGTAGTCGCGGATCCGCGCGACGGCGTCGACGCTGTCGTCCCCGACCGCCACCGCGGGCACGCCGGACGCCGCGATCGTCGCGCTCAGCGAGGGCGAACTGGCCGCCCGCACCTCGTGACCGGCCGCCCGCAGCGCCCAGGCCAGCGGAACCATCTGGTAGTAGTGGGTCGGCCAGGCCCAGCTCGTGAACAGCACCCGCATGTGTCCATCGCCCTTCCGGTGCGTCAGGGGAGGCCCCCTGCTCTTCAGTCGCCGAGCCCCGCCTGCCGGTGCGCCTCCGCCGCGGCGCGCACCAGGACCAACTGGCCCTCCAGCGTGGGCGCGTAGGGCGAGATTCCGAGCGTGGTCACGCCCGCCGCCGCGAAGTCGGCCATCCGGCGCGCGATCCGGTCCGGCGGCCCCAGCAGTGAGGTGGAGTCGATGAACTCGACGGGCACGGCCGCCGCCGCGCCCCGCGCGTCACCGGCCTTGAAGCGGTCCTGGACCTCGTCCGCCGCCCGCTCGTGGCCCATCCGCACGGCCAGCCGGTAGTAGAAGTTGTTGTCCTTGTCGCCGAGGCTCATGAAGCGCGCGACATAGTGGCTGATGGCCTCGGCCGCGGTCCGCACGTCGTCGCCGACCGCCATCGGAGCGGACACGAACGCGTCGAACCCGTCCAGCTCCAGACCGGCCCGCTGCCGTCCCGTACGCAGCTGGACCAGCGCCTCCTTGGCGAGCTCCGGGGAGCAGAACACACCCACCCAGCCGTCCGCGATCTCACCGGTCAGCTGCAGACTGCGCGGCCCGACCGCCGCCAGATACACCGGCAGCCGGGGCTGCGCGGGCTCGGTGGTGAGCCGGAACGCTCCGCCGTTGCCGCCGGGCAGCGGCAGCGCGAAGTGCTCGCCCGCGTACACGACTTCCTCGCGCGCCAGCGTCCGCCGCACCACCTCCACGTACTCCTTGGTGCGTGCCAGCGGCCTCGCGAACGGCGCGCCGTGCCAGCCCTCGGTCACATGCGCGTTGGAGATGCCGAGCCCGAGCCGGAACCTGCCGCCGGACAGACCGTCCAGCGTGGCCGCGGTCAGCGCCATGCTCACCGGAGTGCGGGCCGGGATCTGGATGACCGTGGAGAGCAGGCCGATACGGCTGGTGCGCGCGGCGACCCAGCCCAGCACGGAGATCGCGTCCGAACGGAAACCCTCCGGCGCCGCGGCCACGTCGTAGCCCAGCCGCTCCGCCTCCTGCGCCGTCTCGGCGCACCCCTGGGGGACGAGATTGATCCCGAGTCGCATCGCGCGTCACTCGTCCTTGTAGGCGATGACGAGCGAGTCCGTGTTGCTGAGCACCTTGGACTCGGTGCGTGAGAAGCCGGCCGAACGCGCCCACCCGGCACACTCGTCGGCGCTGTACTCCGAGCCGGTGTGCGTGACCAGCAGCATGTCCAGGCTGATCAGGATGTTGACCAGATCGGTCGGCTGCTCGGTGACCATCCGGTCGTACACCAGCAGCGCACCGCCCGGACGGACGGCCCGGAACGCCTTGGTGATCAGGCCCTGGCGCTCCTCGGCGTTCCAGTTGTGCAGCACATGCCCCATGATCAGTACGTCGCCCTCGGGCAGCTCGTCGACGAAGAAGTTGCCGCCCACGAAGCTGATGTGCTCGCGCGTGCCGAGCTTCTCCATGTGCTCGTCGAACGCCCAGCCCATGTGCGGCAGATCGAAGACGGTCGCCTTCGGCTTCGGGTGCGTCTCCAGCAGCAGTGCGGAGAGGTTGCCGCGCGCGCCGCCGACGTCGACGAAGGTCTCGTACGCGGAGAAGTCGAAGGCCGCGGCCAGCTTCGGCGCGACCAGGCTGTTGAGCGAGTCCATCATGCCGAGGAACTGCCGCAGATGGTCGGGGTCGTCGCCCATCTGCCCGACGATGTCCCCCTCCTTGCCCTTGACCTGCGGCTCTCCGGTGCGCAGCGCCTCGGTGAGATTGGTCCACGCCGGGTAGAGCATCGAGTTGGCGCGCTCCAGGAAACCGCCGGCGTAGCTGCGCTTGTTGCGGTCGAGGAAGCGGTCGGCGGCCGGGCTGTTGCGGTAGCGGCCGTCCGCCTGCTCGACCAGGCCGAGCGTCACCAGCGCGGCGACGAAGTCCTCCGCACCGCGCGGGTGCAGGCCCGCGGACTCGACCAGTTCGTCCTTGGTGACAGGTCCGGCGGCGAGGGTGGAGAAGACATCCAGCTCCAGCGCGCTCAGCAGGATCTTGGCCGTGCAGAAGGCGGTGCCGAGACGGATGAGCGCCTCCGGGCTGGACGTGTCCGTGAGGGAAGCGTGAGTCGTCACAGACGGACTCCTTTCTCGGTTTCCGGACAGGTTTCTCGGTTCCGGGCGGGTTTCGCTTACCGGGCGGGGTCATGGCGTGCTCGGGCCATGTTTTGGCACCGGCCTCGAAGTCCTCTTGAGCGGGGATCGCTCCCGCGTCCCACGCAGGCCGGAGCGGCCCTCGATCGGACGTTGAGCGGCGGCGGAGACGGTGACGCCGAATCCCCGTGCTCTTGGAGGCAGACGACATGGCCGACAAACCACCGTTCCGCGTGATCCTGCGGATGGAGATCCTTCCGGGCGTGCAGGAGGAGTTCGAGAAGATCTGGTGGGAGGTGGGCTCGGCCATCGCCAGGCAGCCCGCCAATCGAGGACAGACGCTGGTGCGCTCGGTCGACGAGGACCGCGTCTATTACGTCATCACGGACTGGGCCGACGAGCCCTCGTTCCGCGCCTTCGAGCGCAGCGAGGCCCATGTCGAGCACCGGCGCAGGCTGAAGCCGTACCGCGGCGGCGGCCATATGACCCTGACGGAGACGGTGTACGAGCTGCCGCCCGCGCCGCCGGCCGCCGAGGTGCCCGAGCCGCGGACCTCGCCGGAGACGGACCGCATCGCCTTCATCGGCCTCGGCAACATGGGCGCCGGGATGGCCCACAGCCTGATCGACGCGGGCAACGCGCTGACCGTCTACAACCGCACCGCCGCCAAGACCGAGCCGCTGGCCGAGGCGGGCGCGACCGTGGCCGCGAACGCGGCCGAGGCGGCCGCGGGTCGGTCCGTCGTCGTGCTCAGCCTCAGCGACGAACCGGCCGTCGAGGACGTGCTGTTCGGCCAGATCGTGCCCGTCCTCGCGCCAGGCGCGATCGTCGTCGACACCTCCACCGTCTCCCCGGCGTACGCGAAGGAGTCCGCCGCCAGGCTGTCGGCCGCCGGGCTGCGCCGGGTCGAGGCCTGTGTCGTCGGCAACCCCTTCCAGGCCCGCGAGGGCAAACTGCGCGTCTACACCAGCGGCAACCAGGACGACATCGACGAGGTGCACGCGCTGCTGCACACCATCGGCAGCGAGGTCGTCCATCTCGGGGAGCCCGGCACCGCCGCCACCATCAAGCTCATCTTCAACCTGCTGCTCGGCGCCCAGGTCGCGTCGCTCGCCGAGGCCGTCGCGTACGGCATCGAGGCCGGACTCGACCGGGACCGGCTGCTCGGCGCCATCGCAGGCAGCGGATTCAGCTCCGTCGTCATGCGGTTCCGTGCCGAGCTGATGCGCAAGTCCAGCTACGAGCCGGCCTTCTTCCGTTCCACGCTGATGGAGAAGGACCTGCGGCTCGCCATCGATGACGCCGGCCTGGCCGGCGTCCGGCTGCCGGTGCTCGACACCGTGCGGGCGAGCTTCGCCGCGGCGGTCGCGGCCGGCGACGGCGACAAGGACGCCTCGGTCCTCATCGAGCACACCACCGCCGCGGCGCAGAAGGAGGAAGCGGCGAAGGGGGAACGGCAGTGACCGGCGACGACGCGGAACACCTGCGGCTGAAGGAGATCGCCGAGGTCGCCGAGGCGTCGGGCGAACTCGTCGGAGAGCTTCCGCTCGACGACGACGACCGGATGCTCGACCTCGTCTTCGTCTGGTTCCGCGCCTGTTTCCGGCCCGAACGTGCCCACGGCAGAGGCGGCATCTTCCACTACGAGGTCAACACGCCTTCCGGCGTACGGCATCGCTATGTCACCGTCGCCGACGGCCACTGCACATCGGCCCGCGACGCCGCGACCCCGAACGCCACCATCGGCGTCGACATGCAGGACCTTCTCTCCCTGGCGACCGGTGAACTGAAAGGCACCGACGCGTTCATCAGCGGCCGCCTGAAAATCTCCGGCGACGTCTTCTTCGCCATGAACTGGATCGAGTGGTTCGGATCCCGCAGTGCACAGCCCACGGCGGAATAGCCCATGAGCGACGGCGAATTCGTTTAGCCGCCTTCGAGCCCTCTTGCAGGACCCAGGCGCAGCCTGGCCGAACGAAGCGCAGCCCACGCCCGGTAATTGGAGGATTCGTGTCCCTTCGCCTGTTCACCTCGGAATCAGTGACCGAGGGCCACCCCGACAAGATCGCCGACCAGATCAGCGACGCCGTCCTCGACGCGCTGCTCGCGCAGGACCCCAAGTCCCGGGTCGCCGTCGAGACGCTGATCACCACCGGCCAGGTCCACCTGGCCGGCGAGGTCACCACCAACGCGTACGCCGACATCCAGCAACTGGTCCGCGACACGGTGCTGAAGATCGGTTACGACTCGTCGGCGAAGGGCTTCGACGGCGCGTCCTGCGGCGTCTCGGTCTCCATCGGCGCGCAGTCGCCGGACATCGCGCAGGGCGTCGACACCGCGTACGAGAAGCGGGTCGAGGGCGATGAGGACGCCCTGCGCGAGCAGGGCGCCGGCGACCAGGGCCTGATGTTCGGCTACGCGTCCGACGAGACGCCCGAACTGATGCCGCTGCCCATCACGCTCGCCCACCGCCTCGCCAAGCGCCTCACCGAGGTGCGCAAGAACGGGACCGTGCCGTATCTGCGGCCCGACGGCAAGACCCAGGTCACCATCGAGTACGACGGCGACGAGGCGGTCCGCCTGGACACCGTGGTCGTCTCCTCGCAGCACGCGCCCGGCATCGACCTCGACACGCTGCTCATCCCGGACATCCGCGACTGCGTCGTGCGCCCGGTGCTCCAGGAGCTCGTCGAGGACGGCGTGCAGCTGCGTACTGAGGGCTACCGGCTGCTGGTGAACCCGACCGGCCGCTTTGAGATCGGCGGCCCGGTCGGCGACGCCGGCCTCACCGGTCGCAAGATCATCATCGACACGTACGGCGGCATGGCGCGCCACGGCGGTGGCGCGTTCTCCGGCAAGGACCCGTCCAAGGTGGACCGTTCGGCGGCGTACGCGATGCGCTGGGTCGCCAAGAACGTGGTCGCCGCGGGTCTGGCCAAGCGCTGCGAGGTCCAGGTCGCGTACGCGATCGGCAAGGCGGACCCGGTCGGTCTGTTCGTCGAGACCTTCGGCACCGAGACCGTGCCGGTCACCCGCATCCAGTCCGCCATCACCGACGTCTTCGACCTGCGGCCGGCCGCCATCATCCGCGACCTCGACCTGCTGCGGCCGATCTACGCGCAGACCGCGGCGTACGGCCACTTCGGCCGCGACCTTCCCGAGTTCACCTGGGAGTCCACCGACCGCGCGGAGAAGCTGCGCCAGGCAGCCATCGCCGACTGAACCAAGGAGTCAAGACCGTGCGCATAGCCGTGACAGGTTCGATCGCAACGGACCATCTGATGGTCTTTCCCGGCCGGTTCACCGAGCAGCTGATCGCCGGAAGCCTCGACAAGGTGTCGCTCTCCTTCCTCGTCGAAGAGCTGGACATCCGGCGCGGCGGCGTCGGAGCGAACATCGCCTTCGGCCTGGGACGGCTGGGCATCGGCCCCTACCTCGTCGGAGCGGTGGGCGCGGACTTCGCCGACTACCAGATCTGGCTCAAGGAGAACGGCGTCGACACAGACTCCGTGCGCATCAGCGAGACGCTGCACACCGCGCGTTTCGTGTGCACGACGGACGCCGACAACAACCAGATCGGCTCCTTCTATCCCGGAGCCATGAGCGAGGCCCGCACCATCGAGCTGGCACCGGTACGGGACCGGGCCGGCGGTCTCGACCTGGTGGTCATCTCGCCCAACGACCCGGGCGCGATGATCCGCCACACCCGTGAATGCAACAGCCTGGGACTGGCGTTCGCCGCCGATCCCTCGCAGCAGCTCGCTTTCATGGGCCGCGACGACATCCGCGAACTCCTCGACCACCCGGCCTATCTGTTCACCAACGAGTACGAGAGCGTGCTCATCCAGGAGAAGACCGGCTGGACCGAACAGCAGCTCCTGGGCCGGGTCGGCACCTGGGTCACCACACTGGGCGCGGACGGCGTCCGCATCTCACGCGCCGGGCTGCTGCCCGTCGAGGTGGGCTCGGTGCCGCCGAACGGCACGCTGGAGCCGACTGGCGCCGGAGACGCCTTCCGGGCGGGCTTCCTCGCGGCGACCGCCTGGGGCCTCGGGCTGGAGAGCGCGGCCCGGCTGGGCAGCGCACTGGCGACGACCGTGCTGGAGACCACGGGCCCGCAGCCGGCCGAGCTGAACGGCGCCGAACTGCTGGCACGCATCCGTGACGCATACGGAGAAGCAGCCGCCGCCGAACTGGCTCCGCACGTGGCGGCACTGGGATGAGCGGGACCCGTGCCGACGCCCTGCGCGAGGCCTTTGCCACCCGTGTGGTGGTGGCGGACGGGGCCATGGGCACGATGCTGCAGGAGCAGGATCCGACGCTCGAGGACTTCGAGAATCTTGAAGGCTGCAACGAGATTCTGAATGTGACCCGCCCGGACATCGTCCGGTCCGTCCACGAGGCGTATTTCGAGGTCGGGGTCGACTGCGTCGAGACGAATACGTTCGGTGCGAATTTCGCGGCGCTGGGGGAGTACGACATTCCTGAGCGGGTCTACGAACTGTCGGAATCTGGTGCGCGTATTGCCCGGGAGGTTGCGGACGAGTTCACGGCGTCGACCGGGCAGCAGCGGTGGGTGCTGGGTTCGATGGGTCCGGGCACGAAGCTGCCGACGCTGGGCCACGCTCCGTATGTGAAGCTGCGGGATGCCTATCAGCAGAATGCCGAGGGCATGATCGCCGGCGGTGCGGATGCGCTGCTGGTGGAGACGACGCAGGACCTGCTGCAGACCAAGGCCTCGATCATCGGGGCCCGGAGGGCGCTGGACGCCACCGGCAGCGATCTGCCGCTGCTGTGTTCGGTGACGGTCGAGACGACCGGCACGATGCTGCTCGGTTCGGAGATCGGTGCGGCGCTGACGGCGCTGGAGCCGCTGGGCATCGACATGATCGGCCTGAACTGCGCGACCGGACCGGCGGAAATGAATGAACACCTCCGCTATCTGGCCCGGCATGCGCGCACCCGGGTGTCGGCGATGCCCAATGCCGGCCTGCCGGTACTGACCAAGGACGGCGCGCACTACCCGTTGAGCCCCGCCGAACTGGCCGACGCCCACGAGGCATTCGTGCGCGAACACGGTGTGTCGCTGGTCGGTGGCTGCTGTGGTACGACGCCGGAGCATCTGCGGCAGGTGGTGGAGCGGGTGCGTGGTCTTGCTCCGACCGAGCGGGAGCCGCGTCCGGAGCCGGGTGCGGCGTCGTTGTACCAGACGGTGCCGTTCCGGCAGGACACGGCGTATATGGCGATCGGTGAGCGGACGAACGCGAACGGGTCGAAGAAGTTCCGTGAGGCGATGCTGGAGGCCCGCTGGGACGACTGTGTGGAGATGGCGCGGGACCAGATCCGTGAAGGCGCGCACATGCTGGACCTGTGTGTGGACTATGTCGGCCGTGACGGTGTGGCGGACATGGAGGAGCTGGCGGGCCGGTTCGCGACTGCCTCGACGCTGCCGATCGTGCTGGACTCGACGGAGGTCGAGGTGATCCGGGCGGGGCTGGAGAAGCTCGGCGGCCGTGCGGTGATCAACTCGGTGAACTACGAGGACGGCGACGGACCCGAGTCACGCTTCGCCAAGGTCACCGCCCTGGCCCGGGAGCACGGTGCCGCACTGATGGCGCTCACCATCGACGAGGAGGGCCAGGCCCGCACCGTCGAGAACAAGGTGGCCATCGCCGAGCGGCTCATCGACGACTTGACCGGCAACTGGGGCATCCACGAGTCGGACATCCTGATCGACATGCTGACCTTCACGATCTGCACCGGTCAGGAAGAGTCCCGCAAGGACGGCATCAACACCATTGAGGCGATACGGGAGTTGAAACGCCGGCACCCGGACGTCCAGACGACTCTTGGTCTGTCGAACATTTCCTTCGGCCTGAATCCGGCCGCTCGGATCGTGCTGAACTCGGTGTTCCTGGACGAATGCGTGAAGGCCGGTCTGGACTCGGCGATCGTGCATGCCAGCAAGATTCTGCCGATCGCCAGGCTGGAAGAAGAACACGTCCGGGTCGCCCTCGACTTGATTCACGACCGGCGTGCGGACGGCTACGACCCGCTGCAGAAATACCTCGAACTCTTCGAGGGCGTGAACACGAAGTCGATGAAGGCGGGCAAGGCGGAGGAACTGCTCGCGCTGCCGCTGGACGAGCGGCTGCAGCGCCGGATCATCGACGGCGAGAAGAACGGTCTCAACGAGGATCTGGCCGAGGCCCTGACCACGCGTCCCGCCCTGGAGATCGTGAATGACACGTTGCTGGCGGGCATGAAGGTGGTCGGTGAGCTGTTCGGTTCGGGCCAGATGCAGCTGCCGTTCGTTTTGCAGTCGGCCGAGGTGATGAAGAACGCGGTGGCCTATCTGGAGCCGCACATGGAGAAGTCGGATGCGGAAGGCAAGGGCACGATCGTGCTGGCCACGGTCCGTGGCGACGTCCATGACATCGGCAAGAACCTGGTCGACATCATCCTGTCGAACAACGGCTACAACGTCGTCAACCTGGGCATCAAACAGCCGGTCTCCGCGATCCTGGAAGCCGCTGAGGAGCACCGGGCGGATGTCATCGGCATGTCCGGTCTGCTGGTGAAGTCCACGGTGATCATGAAGGAGAACCTGGAGGAGCTGAACCAGCGCAAGCTGGCGGCGGACTATCCGGTGATCCTCGGTGGTGCGGCGCTGACCCGGGCGTATGTGGAGCAGGATCTGCATGAGATCTACGAGGGCGAAGTGCGTTATGCGCGGGACGCGTTCGAGGGTCTGCGGCTGATGGACGCGCTGATCGCGGTCAAGCGCGGAGTGCCCGGGGCCGTCCTGCCCGAACTCAAGCAACGCCGCGTGGCCAAGCGGGACACGCCCGTACTGGATGTCACCGAGCCCGAGGGGGCCGCGCGTTCGGACGTCGCCATCGACAATCCTGTCCCCGAGCCGCCGTTCTGGGGCACCCGGGTGATCAAGGGAATCCAGCTGAAGGAGTACGCCTCCTGGCTGGACGAGGGCGCGCTGTTCAAGGGCCAGTGGGGCCTGAAGGATGCCAGGACGATCGAGGAGGAGGGCCGGCCGCGGCTGCGGGGCTGGCTGGACCGGCTGCACACCGACGGCCTGCTCGAAGCCGCCGTGGTCCACGGCTACTTCCCGTGCGTGTCCAAGGGCGACGACCTGATCCTGCTCAACGAGGACGGCTCCGAGCGCACCCGGTTCACCTTCCCTCGCCAGCAGCGCGGCCGCCGCCTCTGCCTCGCCGACTACTTCCGTCCCGAGGAGTCCGGCGAGACCGACGTCGTGGGACTACAGATCGTCACCGTCGGCTCCAGGATCGGCGAGGCGACGGCCAAGCTGTTCGAGGCCGACGCCTACCGCGACTATCTCGAACTGCACGGTCTGTCCGTCCAGTTGGCCGAGGCGCTCGCCGAGTACTGGCACGCCCGCGTCCGCGGCGAACTGGGCATCTCCGGTGCCGATCCGGACAACCTCAGCGACATGTTCCGCACCGAGTACCAGGGCTGCCGCTACTCGCTCGGCTACCCGGCCTGCCCCGACCTCGAGGACCGGGCCAAGATCGCCGACCTGCTGGAGCCGGAGCGGATCGGCGTCCAGCTGTCGGAGGAGTTCCAGCTCCATCCCGAGCAGTCCACCGACGCGATCGTCATGCACCACCCCGAGGCCACCTACTTCAACGCGGGAGGCGGCCGCTCATGACAACTGTCCGTGATCTCCGGGACGTTCTGGCGGCGGGGGAGCGGTCGTACTCCTTCGAGTTCTTCCCGCCCAAGACCGACGCCGGCGAGGAGCGCCTCTGGAGCGCCATCCGCAGGATCGAAGGCCTCTCGCCGGCGTTCGTCTCGGTGACGTACGGCGCCGGAGGATCGTCCCGGGACCGTACGGTCGCCGTGACGAAGAAGATCGCCGCACAGACCACGCTGCGCCCGGTCGCCCATCTGACGGCCGTCGGCCACTCGGTGGCCGAGCTGCGGCACATCATTGGCCAGTACGCCGACGCGGGCATCCGCGACGTCCTCGCGCTGCGCGGCGACCCGCCCGGCGACCCGAACGGCGAGTGGATCGCCCACCCCCAGGGCCTGAGCCATGCGGTCGAACTCGTCGAACTCGTCCATGAACTGGGCGACTTCAGCGTCGGCGTCGCCGCCTTCCCGGAGCGCCACCCCCGCTCACCGGACTGGGACAGCGACATCCGCCATTTCGCCGCCAAGTGCCGTGCGGGCGCCGACTACGCGATCACGCAGATGTTCTTCGACGTCGAGTACTACCTGCGGCTGCGCGATCTGGCCGCCGCGGCGGGGTGCGACACCCCGATCATTCCCGAAATCATGCCGGCGACCGACTACCGGCAGATCAGCCGCTTCGCCGAACTCAGCGGAGCGGCATTCCCGGACGACCTCGCGCGGCGGCTGCACGCCGCACGGGACAGGCCGGACGAAGCTCATCGGATCGGTGTCGACCATGCGATCGCGATGGCGGAGCGGCTGCTCGACGAAGGCGCTCCAGGACTGCACTACATCACCCTGAACCGATCGCCTGCGACGGTGGAGATACACCGGAGCGTCACAAAGACGAGGAGTACTCATGCCCTCTCAGTCCGCCACTGAGTTCACCGATTTCAAGGTGGCCGACCTCTCCCTCGCGGAATTCGGCCGCAAGGAGATCACTCTCGCCGAGCATGAGATGCCCGGTCTGATGTCGATCCGCAAGGAGTACGCCGCGACGCAGCCGCTCGCCGGTGCCCGCATCACCGGCTCGCTGCACATGACGGTGCAGACCGCGGTCCTCATCGAGACGCTGATCGCGCTGGGCGCGGAGGTCCGCTGGGTCTCCTGCAACATCTTCTCCACGCAGGACCACGCGGCCGCCGCCATCGCCGCCGCCGGGATCCCGGTCTTCGCCTGGAAGGGCGAGACGCTGGAGGAGTACTGGTGGTGCACGGAGCAGGCGCTCAAGTGGCCCGGCCACGCGGGCCCGAACATGATCCTCGACGACGGCGGTGACGCCACCCTGCTGGTCCACAAGGGCGTCGAGTTCGAGAAGGCCGGCGCCGTGCCGGACCCGTCCACCGCGGACAACGACGAATTCCGCGTCGTACTGGAGCTGTTGAACAACTCCGGCCTCAAGTGGTCCGAGCTCGCCGCGGAGATCCGCGGTGTGACGGAGGAGACCACGACCGGTGTTCACCGTCTGTACGAGATGCACCGCGACGGGTCGCTGCTGTTCCCGGCGATCAATGTCAATGACGCCGTCACCAAGTCGAAGTTCGACAACAAGTACGGCTGCCGGCACTCGCTGGTCGACGGCATCAACCGCGCCACTGACGTGCTGATCGGCGGCAAGGTCGCCGTGATCTGCGGTTACGGCGACGTGGGCAAGGGCTGCGCGGAGTCGCTCCGCGGCCAGGGCGCGCGGGTGATCGTGACGGAGATCGACCCGATCTGCGCGCTGCAGGCGGCGATGGACGGCTACCAGGTCGCGACCCTCGACGACGTGGTGGAGAGCGCGGACATCTTCGTCACCACGACCGGCAACAAGGACATCATCCTGGCGTCGGACATGACCAGGATGAAGCACCAGGCGATCGTGGGGAACATCGGTCACTTCGACAACGAGATCGACATGGCGGGCCTGGCGAAGATTCCGGGCATTGTGAAGGACGAGGTCAAGCCGCAGGTCCACACGTGGACGTTCGCGGACGGCAAGGTGATCATCGTGCTGTCCGAGGGCCGTCTGCTGAACCTGGGCAACGCGACGGGCCACCCGTCGTTCGTGATGTCCAACAGCTTCGCGGACCAGACGCTGGCGCAGATCGAGCTGTTCACGAAGCCGCAGGAGTACCCGACCGACGTGTATGTGCTGCCGAAGCACCTGGACGAGAAGGTGGCCCGGCTGCACCTGGACGCGCTCGGCGTGAAGCTGACCACGCTCCGTCCCGAGCAGGCCGCGTACATCGGCGTCGAGGTCGAGGGCCCGTACAAGCCCGACCACTACCGCTACTGACCCGGCCGACGTACCACCATCGAGACCAGGCCCCCGCCTATCCCCCGGGCGGGGGCCTGACCCCTTCCCCCATCTCCCCCTCTTCCCCCCGTTCCCCCCGTTCCCCCATCCCCCTGGCTTTCGCAGCGCCGGCTCAGCGCTCCCGGTGCTCGCTCAGCTCAGCGACGCCACGGCCCACTCCCCGGCGGCCGCCAGTGCGATACCCGCACCGAGCACCGCGGTCGCGACCCTGGTACGCCCCTGACGGCTGAGGACCAGCGCGCTGCCGGAAAGGATCAGCGCGATTCCGTAGAAACCCATCGTCAGTACGGAGTGCGTGGAGCCGAGCCGGAGTACGAGTGTCAGGCCGACGGCGATCATGATGACCGCCGACAAGGCGATCCGGATACCGCGTGCCTGACGTGGTGTGAGCCCCTGCCGTTCCGGGCCCGAATTGGCTTCTGACATGCACAGGAGCCTATCCGTCTCGTCCCCGCTCAGGCGGTCGGGGGCGAGACTCCCGCTGCTCATGCGCTCCGTGCGCTGCCTACGCCGGCCGTCCACAGAGGAGCGGTTCCGGTGAGCTGGCAGGCCATCAGATACAGCGGGATCGGTGGTGTGTAGGGGCTGGTTCCGTCGGGCCGGCGGAGCAGCCGCGGGTCGGTGGCCGGTACGTACGCGCCACGGGCGTAGTGCGAGGGCAGCGGCCAGGTCAGTTCGTGGTCGGAGCCGGCGGGCACGATCCACCACCACCAGTCGGTGTCGGCGAAGACGCAGCCGGTGCGCGGCAGCCGCCCGAGGAGGCGGAAGGCGTGCCGCGCGGGCACGCCCACGGCGTCGCAGCCCAGGGTGGGCTCCAGCGGAGGCGGGAGAGTGAGCCGGGTCAGCCCGCTCTCGTTCTCGTTGTTGCTTCGGCGGCCGCTCCGGGTCAGGAGCGTCGCCAGGTTCTTCAGCACTGACTTTCCGGTCCGCGTGCGTAACGCGACTGGCGGGGCATGAAGTGCGGCAGTTCCGCCCAGACGACGCGGCCCGTGCCGTGCGGGGCCTGGTGTGCGCCCCAGGAGGTGCTCACCGCCTCGACCAGCAGCAGCCCGCGCCCGCGCTCCTCCTCCAGACCCTCGCAGACGTGCGGGCCTGTCGGCGTGTGCCCCTGGTCCTGCACGGTTATCCGCAGGTGCTCGATGTTGTTCAGCAGCTCGCAGGCCACGAGATGGCCGTCGGTGTGCACGACCGCGTTGGTGACCAGCTCGGAGACCACCAGCATGGCCGTTTCATGGACATCGCCCCCGATGCCCCAGCAGCGGAGTCGTTCGCGTGCCAGCCGTCTCGCCCGGGAGACGTATTCGACGCGCGCAGGCAGCTCGAAGCCGTACCGGTGGAGGTCGACCCCCGAGCACGGGTCCAAGAGTGGGGCAAGGAGCGCGTCCTGGTTCACCGGACCACTGTCCCGCCGCACTGGCCACCTTGGCAAGGCCCACTGTGAAAAATCCAGAGTGGGCATATTCAGTTTCGCCGGGGCCGTGGCACACTGCTCGCAACAGCACGTGGGGAGGTCTCGAAGTGAGTGAACCGCGGTCCGCCCCCACCGTGGGGCAGGTCGTACTCGGCAAGCGCTTGCAGGATCTGCGGGAGCGGGCCGGGCTGAGGCGCGAGGAGGCCGCAAAGGTCCTCCGTGTGGCCGCGGGGACCATCCGTCGGATGGAGACCGCCGAGGTCGCACTGAAAATCCCTTATGTCCAGCTGTTGCTGAACGCATACGGGATCACCGACGACGAGGCCCGCGGATTCATCGAGCTGGCCGAGGAGGCCAACAAGCCGGGCTGGTGGCAGCGCTTTCACGACGTTCTGCCGGGCTGGTTCAGCATGTACGTCAGCCTGGAGGGGGCGGCCGGCCTCATCCGCTGTTACGAGCCGCACTTCGTGCCGGGGCTGCTGCAGACGGAGGACTACGCGCGGGCGATCATGCTCGGCGGAGCCGTCGGGCAGACCGACCCCGCGGACATCGAGCGCCATGTGGCGCTGCGCATGGAACGCCAGGCCCTGCTCACCCGCCAGCAGGCGCCCAGGCTGTGGGTGATCATGGACGAGACGGTGTTCCGCAGACCGGTCGGAGGTCCCGGCGTCATGCGAGCCCAGATCGACAAGCTGCTCGAAGGCGCCCAGCTGCCGAACGTCACCCTGCAGATCGCCGAGTTCAAGACCGGACACCACCCGGGCACGTACGGGCCCTTCGTCCTCTTCCGGTTCGCCGTCCCCGAGCTCCCGGACATGGTCTACAGCGAGTATCTGACCGGCGCCGTCTATCTGGACGCACGTCAGGAGGTCGCCTCCCATCTGGAGGTGCTGGACCGCATGGCGGCCCAGGCCGCGACTGCACAACGCACGAAGGAGATCCTCCGGGATCTCCGCAAGGAGCTGTGAATGGATCACATATACAACGGCATGCCTGCCGCCGAGCTGGGCGAGGTGGGCTGGCGCAAGCCGTGGAGCGGCGGGAACGGCGGAAACTGCTTCGAGACGATGAAGCTCGCCGACGGCCGCGTCGCGGTGCGCCAGTCCGCCGACCCGGACGGCCCCGCGCTGATCTACACCTCCGGCGAGATCGAAGCGTTCATCCAAGGGGCCAAGTCCGGGCAGGCGGACTTCCTGCTCACCTGACCGTTCGCGCCTCACTGTCCGTGGCCGAGGGCGGGAGCAGCGTGGCGAGGAACTTCCCCGGCGCCGAGACATTGCCTGCCGCGTCGATCGTCCGGTACTCGATCGTGTGCGTGCCGTAATCGGGAGTCGCGTCGTCCCACGGCACGGCCCGCGTCGTGCCGAGCTTTCCGTAGACGAGATCGTCGATGACCGTTCCGCCGGGCGTGAAGCGGAACGGCGCCTCGGCGTCGGTCGGCCAGCCGTAGTACGTCTGCCAGCCGTCGCCGTCGACCCGGAACTGCGAGACCACATAGCCGTCGCGGTCGTCCCGGGACGTCAGTTTCATCGTGAACGGGCCGTCGTAGACGTACTCCACCGGCCTGCCGGGCCGGTGGACCGTCCGCAGCGGCTTGGACAGCGCGTACTGACCGTGCGCCGGCGTCCCGTCGACCGTCCAGGTCAGCGCGGTGTGCGTACCGGCGATCCGGGCCGTGAGCGTATGGCTGCCCGGACGCAGGCGCAGCGCACCGAGATCGAGATCGCGGTCGTTGCCCGGGTTGGCCACCGGCCGGCCGTCGAGCGTCCAGCGGACGGAGAGCGTCCGGTCCGCCGGGTGTGTGGTGTCGGCGTACACCACCGACTCCGCGCCCACGGGAGCCGTCGTGTCCGTGTGGCCGGTGAAGGCCGCCGCGACGGGTTCGGGCCGCGTGACGACCTGGGTGTCCACGGTCCAGGAGACGGTACGGGTCAGTGCCTGGGACCCGCGGACCTTCGGGTCACGCACAAACGGCGTCGGGTCGGTGACGGTCGCCGTCAGCGTGTGCGTACCGCGCGACAGACCGAGCCGGCGCAGATCCAGCGTCCGCGCGTCACCGGCTTCCGGCAGCGGGCGGCCGTCGAGCCGCCATGCGACATCGAGTTCACCGCCGACCGGATGCAGCGTCTCCAGCCACACCGTGCGGTCGTCGCCGATCGGGGCGGAGTTCGGCGTGTGGCCCTGGAGAAGATTCACCTTGCCGGAGATCTTCTCCACCATCACCTCGCGCCCGACCTGGTCGAAGGCGTATCCGAGGGTCTTCATGATGGAGTGCTTGCTGGGCCGCCAGACGCCCTTGGTGGAGTACATCCCGCCCTCGAACCGGCCGATGACGCCGCCCGATTCGCTCTTCTCGCCGAGCCAGCGCCACCACTTGGCGCGCTGCTGCTTCATCTGCTCCTCGGTGAGGACGGTGTGGTGGGCCGACTCCGGCTCGCCGTCTGCGTATGTGCCGCCGGGGACACCGCGACCGTAGTAGTCGTACTCGTCCTGCAACTTGCCGAGCGAGTGGCCTATCTCGTGCGGTGTGATCAGCGAGGACAGCGCGTTGCCGCCGGAGGCCGTGGCGTAGGTGCCGCCGGCGCCGCCGTAGGTGTCGCTGTGGGCGAGCGCGACGATCTGCCGGTTCGCGGCAGTCGAGCCGGACACGAGATCGGCGAGCGCGCTCGCCGACGCGCTGTCGACGGTGAGCAGGCGCTGCACGCTGTTCGCGTTGCAGCCGCCCCAGAAGCCCATGCCCAGCGCGGTGTCACGGCGCGGTGAGTCCAGCGCGGGGTCGCAGTCCACACCCGACTCGGCGGACGGAACCTCGACGGCCCACACATTGACGTACGAGCGGTACGAGGCGAACGGCTCGGTGGACCACAGCACATTGAGGTGCTTGTCGACATCGGCGCGGAAGGCCGGCATCTCGTCGGCGGTGTAACCGTCGCCCATGACGATGATGTTGAAGCGCTTGTCGGCCGGTCCCGTGGTCTGGACGGGTACGACGGTGGCGGCTTCGGTGACCGGTGGCGGCGTCTGTTCGGCGGTGGCCACGGGTGCGGTGCCCAGCAGGCAGCCGGCCAGCAGCGCGCCCGCGGTGGCGAGCAGCGCAGTTCTTCGGGTTCGTGTGCCGGGTGAGGTCATGAGGCCGGAGCGTACGACGACGCCCAACGGGGCGTAAAGACAGCTGAGTTGCCACAGATGCGGCTAGGGGGTGTCTTTCGGATCTTGCCGGGCTCGCGGGGTCTGGCACGGCACCTCGCCGCGTTGTCGTCAGTCGCCGACGCTCCGCGTCGTCTCCTTCCTCCGCCTTGCGCTGCACCGCACCAGACCCCGCTCACTGATCCGGCCTGATCCAAAAGACACCCCCGGGAACATGCCGTGGCGCGAAGCCGCGCATCGCATCGCCTCACATTGCTCGCCGCACACCCCTTGCCGCCCTCAGCCCCTCTTTGTAACTTGGCGCAGGCGCTCTGTGGAAGCGCTTTCTATGTGCTCCCGACCGGACGAGGTGAGCTGGATGTCCAAGCCAGGAAGAGGCCGGTTAGCGATTTCTGCGGGTGTGCTGCTGATGGCGCTGGTCGCGCAGCCGGCACTCGCACAGGACGACGCACCGATACCCGACCCGCTGCCGGATCCCGCCGTGTCCCGGCAGGGCCTGGTGCTGGAGGAGTTCGCGACGCTGCCGAAGTCCGAGCCGGTGCCGCCGCCGACGGACGCCCGGCTCAAGCGCTGGGCCCGGATCAACTACCTCGGCGAACTGCCCGACCGCTCACGGCGGTTGTACGTACCCGACCTCAACGGCAAGCTCTATCTGCTGGACCGCAAGGGCACGGCCCGCGAATACCTCGACGTCGGCGCGGCCGCGGGACCCGACTTCTGGTCGCACCAAGGGCTCGGCAGCGGCTTCGGTTTCGTCGCCTTCCACCCGGCCTTCGCCAAGAACGGCAAGTTCTACACCGTCCACACCGAGGCGCGCGCCGCGCTCACGGACAAGACGCCCGACCTGCCGTATCCGGCCGGCACCCGCATTCACAGCGTGATCACCGAGTGGACCGCCGCCGACCCGGCCGCGCCCACCTTCAGCGGCACCCGCCGCGAAGTCATGCGGCTCGGCTTCCTGAACACCTATCACGACATCCAGGAGATCAACTTCAACCCGAACGCCCGGCCGCGCGACAAGGACTACGGACTCCTCTACATCGCGGCCGGTGACGGCGCGGCCGGCGCCGGCGGCACCGTCCCGCAGGATCTGACAGCCCCACAGGGCAAGATCCTGCGCATCGACCCGCTCGGAAGCAACGGCCCGGGCGGCAAGTACGGCATCCCGGCCGACAACCCTTTCGTGGGCCGGCCCGGCGCGCTCGGCGAGATCTTCGCGTACGGACTGCGCGACCCGCACCGCTTCAGCTGGGACACCGGCGGCCGGCACCAGATGTTCATCGGCCACATCGGCGAGCACCGCGTCGAGTCCGTCTACGAGGCGAAGGCGGGCGACAACTTCGGCTGGAGCCTGCGCGAAGGCCCCTTCGCCTACCGCAAGGCGGACAACCCGACGTGCGGAGTCTTCCCGCTGCCCGCCGACGACGCGAAGAACGGCTACACCTATCCCGTCGCCGCCTTCGACCACAACCCGCCTCCGGACAAGCCCTGTTCGGACAGCGGCAACGCCCTGATCGGCGGGTTCGTCTACCGCGGCTGCGAGATCCCCGAGCTGTACGGCAAGTACATCTACTCCGAAGGCGTCGGCGGCCGCATCTTCTACTCCGACGTCCGCGAGATGCGCCGCGGCGGACCGCTCGCAAAGGTCCACCAGCTCCAGATCCTCGACGCGGCCGGGACCGCCACCACCATGAAGGCGCTCGCCGGGCACGAGCGCGTGGACCTGCGCTTCGGCACCGACCGCGCCGGTGAGCTCTATGTACTCGCCAAGGCCAACGGGAAGATCTGGAAGGTCACCGATGCACGCTAGAGGAATCCTCACGGCAGCTCTCGTCCTGGCCCTGCTGCCCCTGACGCTCACACCGGCCGGGGCGAGCGGCCACCACGGCCCCGTCCAGCCCAGCCTGAAGCGGAACCTCGTCGCGTACTACGACTTCGGCCATCCGGTGCACGGCGACCCGGGCCGGGAACGCGACCAGGGCCGCTCCGGCACCGACATCCACCTGGTCAACGGCGGCTCGCAGATGCGCGTACGCGACAGCCGGCGCGGCCATGTCCTCGAGACGCGGCAGATCTCACCGGCCACCGCGGGCAACGACGACTGGAAGGCCGGCGTCTACGGCCCGGACGGCGTGCCCACCCTGCACGCCTTCAACGCGGTGCGCGAGACGACCGTCATGGGCTGGTTCAAGATGACCGGCGAGAACCCCAGCCCCAACTCCGGCTCCGCCAACCCCGACGACCGCTACGGCGCCATCGGACTGGCCGGAGTGCTCTCCGGCAATTCCAACGGCCATGACGTCCGCGCGCTGCTCGAACTCATCACCGTCGAGGGCGAGATGAAGGTCGTCGCACTCGGCCGCCGGATCGACGGCAGCAGTTCACAGACCTTCGCGGCCGACGCCGACTGGCAGACGCTGCTCCCGCAGGACACCTGGGTCCATCTCGCCGCCACCTTCGACTACGACGACGGCACCATGGCCCTGTATCGCAACGGCCGCGCGGTGCCCGGCTTCTACACCCTCACCGGCGACCCGTGGGGCGTCGCAGGGCCGCCGGAACCGGACACGGCGTCGCCGAGCGACCCGCGCGGCATCAAGATCGGCGGCAGCTATCCGCAGAACACCAAGGAAGGCAACCCCTGCAACTGCCGGATGGACGAGCTGATGTTCCTCGACCGGGCGCTGACCCCGGGCGAGATCCGTGCCCAGTACGTCAGGAGCCTGCGATGAGGACGCACAGGCCGGGATTGCTGAAACCACTCGTCGCGCTCCTCGGACTCGCCCTGGTCTGGACGCCGTTCATGGCACCCGCGCAGCAGGCCCAGGCACTGCCCGACGGACTCGCGCTCACCCCGCCGATGGGCTTCAACAACTGGAACTCCACCGGCTGCGCCATCGACGAGCAGATGATCCGGGACACCGCCGACTTGTTCGTGACGACCGGACTGAAGGACGCCGGGTACGAGTACGTCAACGTCGACGACTGCTGGGCCGCCGAGAAACGTGACCCGGTCACCGGACGTCTCACCCACCATCCGACGCGCTTCCCGAGCGGCATCAAGGCGCTGGCCGACTATGTCCACTCCAAGGGGCTGAAGTTCGGCATCTACACCAGCGCCGGCACGCTCACCTGCGCCAAGACCATGCCCGGCGCACTCGACCACGAGGAGACCGACGCCCAGACCTTCGCGGACTGGGGCGTCGACTACCTCAAGTACGACAACTGCAACAACCAGGGGCGGCCCGCGCTGGAGCGCTACACCAGGATGCGCGACGCGCTCAAGAAGACCGGCCGCCCGATCGTCTACTCGCTCTGCGAATGGGGCCAGAACAAGCCCTGGGAGTGGGGCTCGGACGTCGGCCATCTGTGGCGGACCACCGGCGACATCAACGACAGCTGGCAGTCCATGCTGACGCTGTTCAAGACCAACGCACCGCTCGCGCCGCACGCCGGACCGGGCCGCTGGAACGACCCCGACATGCTGGAGGTCGGCAACGGCGGCATGACCGCGACTGAGTACCGCTCGCACTTCAGCCTCTGGTCGGTGATGGCCGCGCCGCTGCTCATCGGCACCGATCTGCGCAAGGCCACCCCGGAAACCCTGAAGATCCTTTCCAACAAGGAGGTCATCGCGGTCGACCAGGACCGGCTCGGAGTCCAGGCCAAGGTGCTGCGCGGCGACGACGGCCACTGGGTCCTCGTAAAACCGCTCGCCGACGGGGACTTCGCCGTCGCGCTCTTCAACGAGACCGAGACGACCGCGACCTTCGGCACGACAGCGAAGGAACTCGGTCTGCCGAAGCGGGCCGGATACGCCGTCCGCGACCTGTGGCAGCACCGTACGAACGAGACGGCCGGCGCGGTGAGCGCGACCGTACCGCCGCACGGCACCGCGCTGTTCCGGGTCTCGGCGGACGACGACTGGTGGAAGTCGCCGCCCGCAGCCGAGCTCGGAGTCGACCTGCCGCAGCCCGCCGTGGGCATTCCCGGCAACCTCACTCCCGCCGGCCGCAGCTTCACCGCCAAGGTCACCACCACCGCTCAGGGCCGCGCCCCGCTCATCGCGCCCAGGCTGGAGCTGACCGCACCGGCCGGCTGGAAGGTGAAACAGACCGGCCGCACCAGCACCCCGGTCCTCACCACCGGCCGTTCGCTGACCGCCGCGTGGGAGATCACCCCGCCTGCCGACACCCCGCCGGGCACAGCACCGCTGAGCACCCGGCTCAGCTACCGGGCCATCGGCCACGGCGAACAACGGCAGTCCACCGACGACACGCTGATCGTGCCGAAGGCCGTGCCCGCCGGAACCACCCAGCTGTCCGACGACGACTGGGCCTGGGCGAGCAATGGCTACGGCCACGTCGAACGCGACATGTCCAACGGCGGCGCCAAAGGCGGTGACGGCAAGACCCTCACCATCAACGGCACTTCGTACGCCAAGGGCATCGGCACCCATGCCCCGGTGCAGCTCGTCTACTACCTGGCCGGACGGTGCACCGGACTCGCCACGGACGTGGGCGTGGACGACGAACGCGATCCGCGCGAGCCGGAGCAGGGCACGATCACCGCGGAGATCTGGGCCGACGGCAGCAAACGCGCGGACAGCGGACTGCGCACCTGGCAGGACCCGGCGCTCTCGCTGAACGCCGATCTCGGCGGGGCGCAGTATCTGCGGCTCGTCGGCACGATCGGCCCGGACACCAATCGCTACGACCGGATCGACTGGGCGGGGCCGGTGCTGACCTGCACTTCCTGAGGCGCTTTCGGTCCTCGAAGGCGTAGTTGACACCGATGACGCAGTACGCAGCCGGTGAGCACCACGCCGGCTGCGGCTGCGTACGCCGGAGTGCCCACGGCCTCCGGCTCGACGCCCAGGTACACGGTCGCGTACTTCGCCGCACCGGCCGCCGCGACCGCGAGCCACTCCCACCGGCCGTCGAGCGCGACCAGTGCCACCAGCAGCAGTGCGTACCAGGAGTAGCCCGGAGTCAGCAGCAGAAAGGCCGTGCCGGTGACCAACAGCGCGCCGCTCCAAGGCCGGTGCGGATCGCCGCGCCACAGCACGTACGCGGTGACCGCGAGCATCCCCGCGAGTACGGCCGCGGGCGCCCAGCCGTCCGGCAGCACCAGCCGCAACAGGGCATAGCGGTTGCTGGCCGAGGGGTCGTCGTAGCCCTCCTCCTCCATGTAGCCGCCGAGGAATCCGAAGACGGAGTCCTTCGAGGCCAGCGCGTACGGCAGATAGCTGAGCGCGACCACGGCCGCGGCCGGCAGCAGTACGAACGCCGCGTCCCGCACCCGCCGCACGCCTGACAGCGCGCCCGGCAGCACCACGGCGGGCATCAGCTTGGTCGCGACGGCGGCGCCGAGTAGCGCTCCGCCTGCGGACCGCCGGCGCACGACCACACCGAGGCCTGCGACCGCGAGCAGCGCGCCGAGCACATCGGCATGCGCGTTGTTCACCGCCTCGATCGGCACGATCGGACACCAGGCCCAGTACGCCGCCTGCCGCGGATCGCCGCGCCGCCGCAGGACCAGCAGCAGAGCGGCGGTCGCACCGAGCGACAGCAGCGCACCGCCCGTCTGCAGGGACTTGTGCCGCGCGCCGTCCGGCGAGAGCGCGTGGACGAGCAGAAAGTAGCCCTCCGAGACCGGTGGGTAGATGGTGTGCACCTGCGGCCGGTTGATCCGCGTGCAGTGCACTTCGCCTTCGGGGCCCGGAATCCGCGCCCGGTCCGGGCCCGCGCACGCGGCCCCGGCCGGGAAGAGCCAGCCATCGCGCAGCCCGGAGAGCGCAGGATCGGCGGGAGCGTGGTCGTACGGCGAGATCCCGGCGGCCTGGACCCTGCCGTCCCAGGCATAGCGGTACGAGTCGGTGCTGGTGCGCGGCGGAGCGAGCAGCCCGGTCGCCGCCACCGCGACACCGCCCGCGACGATCAGCGCCACGGCATGGCGCACCGGGGCTTTGCGCACGGCGATCACCGCGGCGGCGAACAGCGCCCAGCACGTCGCGTACCACCATGAAAGACCCGCGGAATCGGTGAAATAGCCGTCCTTGCGGATGGTCAGGGCGAGCACGGCGGTGAGGGCGGCCAACAGGGTGCCTGCGGCGAGCGTGCGCGGGTTGACCACGGGCTGGTTGATCACAGACTCAGCGTCGCAGCCGGAGCGCACGCCGAGCGGATGACGCCCCCTGACGTCCGCATTCCGTAAGGTGTCACAGCAGCCCACGAGGGTCTCGGCGGGGTTCTCATGGATGCATGAAGCTACTGCCGACATTCTCGGGCAGGCTGCACGACGCACGCACGGCCACCATGATCGGCCGCTGGCTGGGCGCGGCGATCGCCGTCTGCTTCGTGACCGGTGTCTTGAGCCACTATCTGCAGCACCCGCCGGACTGGCTGGAGAACGTGCTGCCGAGCCGGCCGTACTGGGGCTACCGGGTCACGCAAGGCCTGCATGTGGCCAGCGGCATCGCGGCGATCCCGCTGCTGCTCGCCAAGTTGTGGACGGTCTATCCGCGGCTGTTCGTGTGGCCGCCGCTGAAGTCGCTGCGGCACGCGCTGGAGCGGCTGTCCGTGGCGGTACTGGTCGCCGCGGCCCTCTTCCAGCTGTTCACCGGGCTGCTGAACACCATCCAGTGGTACCCGTGGCCGTTCTCCTTCGTACCCGTGCACTTCGCCGTCGCCTGGCTGCTGGCGGGTGCGGTGGTCCTGCATGTAGCGGTCAAGTACCCGGAGATCAAGGCACATTGGAGCAGCCGCGCGGCGGGCACGCTCGAACTCCCGGCGGCCGACGGACCCGACCGCCGCTCCTTGCTCACCGGCGTCGCCGCCGCCGTCGGCGCGGTCACGCTGACGACCGTCGGCCAGTCCTTCACCCCGCTCAAACGGTTCGACCTGCTCGCGCCACGGCATCCGGACCACGGGCCGCAGGGACTGCCGGTCAACCGCACGGCCGCCGCCGCTGGTCTCGCGGGTGTGAGCACGGTCCACTGGCGGCTCACGGTGGTCGGCGACCGGTCCTACGCCCTGACCCTCGACGAACTCGCCGCGTTGGCCCAGCACACCGTGACCCTGCCGATCGCCTGCGTCGAGGGCTGGAGCAAGTCGGCCCGGTGGACCGGCGTGCGCGTACGGGACCTGGTGCGGAGCGCCGGCGGCCGGCCCGACTCGACGGTGCGGGTCGTCTCGCTGGAGAAGCGCGGCACCTACCGCGTGATGGAGATGGGCGCCGACTACACCGAGGATCCGCTGACCCTGCTGGCCCTGCGACTCAACGGCCAGGTGCTGAGCCTCGACCACGGCTTCCCGGCACGGATCATCGCGCCGAACCGGCCGGGTGTGCTGCAGACCAAGTGGGTCACCAGAATGGAGATCATCTGATGCGGATCGTGCTGGGCGCTCTCGGTCTCGCGCTGATGACGGCCGGAGCGACGCTCCTGTTCACCGGCGGGCAGATCAAGGACGTCGCGGTCTGGCTCGCGGGCGCGGTGGTGCTGCACGACGGGATCATCGCGCCGCTGGTCATCGGCGTCGGCCTGCTGCTCGCCGGCATCCCGGCCCGCGGCACGGTCCGCGGCGCGCTGATCGTGGCCGGCTCGCTGACGGTGATCGCGCTGCCGCTGCTGCTGCGACCGGGTGCGCCGACGAACCCGTCCGCGCTGCCGCTCGACTATCTGCGCAACTGGCTGCTGTTGCTGGCGGCGGTGGCCGTGCTCACCGGGGGGTTGATGGTGGCCAGGTGGTTGCTGCGACGCGTACCGCCGCCGCGGCGGGTGCCGCGCCGCTGAACATCTGTTGAACGGGTCACCGGGCCGGCGGGATTCGCCGCGCTCCCGGGCATAGTGGCAGGTGAGTGCCCTTCCACAGTGCCCATTCACGCCGGGCAGCGGGTCGCGAACGGGGGACCGGCCATGGTCAGATTCGTCCACAAACAGCTCGCCACCGCCTTGGTCTGCATCCTCTCGGGCGTGACCGGCTGGGCGGTCGCGTCCGCGGTCAACGGCCCGCCGGATCTGCCGGGTTGGTGGTTCCCGCTCGCGATGCTGGGCTGGGCGGTCCTGTGGAGCCTGCTCTCCACGACCAGGCTCCTGGGCGGCGGCGATGTCACGCTGTTCCGCACGGCCGTCCCGCTCGCCGACCCGGCCACCGCGGGACGCGCCCCGTTCGTCAGGGCGTACGGACTGCTCCTGGCGGCGGCCACGCTGCTGACGACGGCGGTGGCGCTGTACGAGCCGCTGGCGGTCGTCTTCAACTTGTTCTGGGCGATGGACCCACTGATGCGGGCGGAGCGGGCGGCGCGCTGGGAACGGGGGAGGGGTGTCCTGCTCTGGCAGGGCCGTACGGTTCCTCCGGACCAGCGGGTCCGTGCGGGCTCGGTCTTCACCACCCCGCGCGGGGCTACGCCGGTCGCGGGCTGACTTCGGCTCCGGACTGCTTGGTGGCGGAAGCCATGGCGCGCACCACGAGCCGGCGGCTCAGCAGCCGTCCGGCGACCGTCGCCATCCGGTTCAGCCGGCCGACGACCACGCTCGGCGGGGGGTTGCGGCGGTCGAGCGTGCGCAGGGCCGTGTCGACAACTTCCTTCGGGGTCTGCAGCCTGCGCCCGTTGGACGTGTCCATCGTGCCGACGACGTCGAAGAACTCGGTCGCGGTTGCGCCGGGGGACAGGGCGATCACCCGCAGCCCCGTGCCGCGGGACTCCTGCCAGAGCGCCTCGGTGAAGTTCAGCACGAAGGCCTTCGTCGCCGCGTAGACGGCCATGTTGGGCGTCGGCGCGTATGCGGCCATGCTCGCCACATTGATCAGCACGCCATTGCCCGCAGCGCGAAGTTGGTCGATGAACGCGCGGCTGAGGTCCACCACCGCCGCCACATCGACGGCGATCTCCTGCTCCAGCCGATCGGCGTGCTCCTCGTGGAACGGGCCGAAGGTCCCGAACCCGGCACAGTTGACCAGGCTGGACAGCCGTATGCCCCGCCGCGAGACCTCGCCGGCGAGCGTGAGGCCCGCGCTCGGGGCGCTCAGGTCGAGCGGGATCACCGTCACCCGGATCCCGTGCGCGGAGATCAATTCCTTGGCCAGCGTCTCGAGCCGGTCGCGCCGGCGGGCGACGAGCACGAGGTCCGAGCCCCGCCGCGCGAGCTGATGGGCAAACTCCGTGCCGATGCCTGAACTGGCGCCGGTGAGGAGGGTGGTCCCGTTGCGGTAGTCGACTGCGGTCATGACAGCTCTCCCAGGGGTCGGGCGGACAGAGGCGCGTTCCGGCGCAGTGGTCAGACCGTACGCCATTCTGACACCGAGTGCCAGGTAGTCCTTGAGTGCGCGCCTGGCAGTGTATTCTGTCGCCATGGAAGAGCAGACCGCCCCGGCCCCGAGCCTGTGGGAACGCAGTCGTCAGGCCGCGTACGCCGAGATCGTCGAGACGGCGATGCGGCTGTTCATGGAGCAGGGCTTCGAGAACACGACGATCGACCAGATCGCGTCTGCGGTCGGAATCTCCCGCCGGTCGTTCTTCCGCTACTTCGGAACCAAAGAGGACATCGTCTTCGGCGACCTCAACGAACTCGGCCATGTGGTCAAGGCGGCTCTCGAAGAGCGCCCGCCGGAAGAATCGCCCTGGGACGCCCTGCTCGCCGCGATGGGCGCGCTGTCCGGAGCCACGGGTTTCTCACCGGAACGAGGCTTCGAGATCGCGAAACTGACGCTGGACAACCCGTCGTTGCGGGCCCGCCACATCGAGAAACACCTTCGCTGGCAGGAGATCCTGGTCCCCGAGATCGAGAAGCGCCTCGGCATCAAGAGCGGCCCCGTCCCGGACCCCCGCGCCCACGCCATCGTGGGCGCGGCCCTCACCTGCCTCGACACGGCCATGGAAATCTGGGCCCGCCAGGACGGCCGGGGCAGCCTTGAGGACCTCTACCTCCAGGCGGTCACGGCCATCCGGTCGTGAGCCTTGCGCAGGGCCACAAACCACCGGCCCGCGGCCTGCCATCGGTCCGACGCCACCCAGCCGGACTTTCCCGCGTAGTCCAGCAGCGCCGGTATCCCCACCCGCGCCCACGGGAACGCCGCCCCCTCCGCCGTACCGTCGAAGACCCGGACCTCCACCCGCTCGTCCACATCCAGCGCTGCCGCCTCCACCAGCAGCACTCCGCCGGGCGTGACCAGTTCACCCACCCGGGACAGCAGCGCGTGCGGGTCCCCGCCGATGCCTATGTTTCCGTCGAGCAGCAGCGCTGTGGTCCAGGCGCCCTCCCGTGGCAGCGGGTCGAAGACCGAGCGGTGCAGCGCGGATCCGCCGCTGCGGACCGTGCGCGCCACTGCCTCCGGGCTCACGTCGATGCCGAGCGTGGGCCGTCCCAGCGCGGCGAGCGCCGCGACCAGCCGGCCCGGGCCGCAGCCGATGTCGAGCACAGTGCCCAGGCAGCGCTCAAGCACGGTCCGGTCCGCCGCGTCCGGTGCGGCGCACCACCGCTCCACTTCCAGCGGGAGCAGCCACCCGTCGGGACGGCGCAGAAACAGCGGGCCGCGGCCGGTGCGCAGTGCGTCGTTGTACGGATCGGCCTGCCAAGCGGTGGCGGCGGCGGTGGTGGTGGCGGCTGTGGCGGTCATCGCGCCCCGGTCGGTGCGAGCGCGCGGAGAACCGCGGCGAAGCGGGTGCGCGGCGCAGCCGCCGCGACCAGCCGGGCGTCCGGTGCGGTGTCGACGTCCCGCAGCCGCGGCAGCTCACGCACCGTCAACCCCGCGCCGACCAGCCGGTGCCGCTGTATCGCACCGGTCTCGGGTACGGACATCGGCACGCCGCGCAGCAGCGCGGGATCCGGCTCGGCCAGCCCGAGCGCCCAGAATCCGCCGTCGTCGGCCGGTCCGAAGGTGGCCTCGCCGGTGTCCAACGGCAGCCCGGACGCCAGGAGTTCCGGCGTCACCTGCGGGGTGTCCATGCCGATCAGCAGGGCCGGTCCGTCGCACAGCGAGAAGGCATGAGCCAGCCGCGCGTCGAGGCCGCCGGAGCACTGTGCGACCACCTCGACACCCGACGGCAGCCAGTCGCCGGGTGCGCCGTCCAGCACCAGGAGCCGGCGGCGTACGGGAGTGGCGAGGACGGCATGGAGCGTGTCGGCCAGCGCGGCCTCGGCGAGCCGGGCGGCCTCCTCGGCGGAGTAGACGGGCTGCAGCCGTGTCTTGACCCGCCCGGCGACGGGAGCCTTCGCGATGACGACGAGAGTTCCGTGCCCCTCCGAAGCCGCGTTCACCGCACCCCACCGCCGACCAGATCCATCGGCCGCTGTGCCAGGACCCGGCGCATGTCCCGTACCGCGTGCCAGGTGCCCCGCCAGGTGCCCGTCACCTTCGACTTCCCCGATCTCGGGAGGTATGGGACGTCCACCTCGCTCACTCGCAGGCCCGCATCCGACGCGCGAACCACCATCTGGAGCGGATAGCCGCTGCGCCGGTCGGTCAGGGCCAGGGCCAGCAGTTCCGTGCGGCGTGCCGCCCGCATCGGGCCAAGGTCCTTGAGGCGAAGGCCGGTTCGCCTGCGCAGCATCACCGAAAGAGCCAGATTCGCCGCCCGCGCGTGCGGCGGCCAGGCCCTGAGGCCCTGCGGCCTGCGCCGGCCCAGCACCAGGTCGCTCTCGCCGTCCTCGACGCGCCGTACGAAACCGGTCAGCAGGCCCGGGTCGAGCGACGCGTCACAGTCGCAGAAGCACACGAACTCGGCTTCGGACGCCAGCAGTCCCGCATGGCATGCCGCGCCGAAGCCGCGCCGCGGTTCGTGCACCACGGTCGCGCCCAGCGAGTGGGCGATGTCCGCCGAGCCGTCCGTCGATCCGTTGTCCACGACGATCGCCCGCCATCCGGCCGGAATGCGTTCCAGCACCCACGGCAGCGCCTCCGCCTCGTCCAGACACGGCAGTACGACGTCCACGTCCGCGATCACGACCCCGCACCCCGCAGCCCGCTCGCGGCGAACTCCGCCATGCCTTCGGCGAAGCCGACCCGGGCCTTCCAGCCGAGATCGGCCCCCAACCGCCGCGAGTCCGCGGTGATATGCCGTACGTCGCCGAGCCGGAATTCGCCGGTGACGACCGGCGCGGGCCCGCCGTGCGCCCGCGCGAGTGCCTCCGCCATCTCCCGGACGGTGTGCGGAGCGCCGCTGCCGGTGTTGTACGCAGTCAGCAGGCCCGGCTCCCGGTCCCGCATCGCTTCCACGGCGATCGCATTTGCGTCCGCGACATCCCGCACATGGACGAAGTCCCGCCGCTGCCGCCCGTCCTCGAAGACCCGGGGCGCTTCTCCGCGTTCGAGTGCTGACCGGAAGAAGGACGCGACGCCCGCGTACGGGGTGTTCTGCGGCATGCCGGGGCCGTACACATTGTGGTAGCGCAGCGCGACCGCGTGTCCGCCGGTGGCTCTCGCCCATGCCGCGGCCAGATGCTCCTGCGCCAGTTTGGTCGTCGCGTACACATTGCGCGGATCCGTCGGCGCGTCCTCGTCCACCAGGCCCGGAGTGAGCTGCGCCGCGCACTCGGGGCACCGGGGCTCGAAGCGGCCCGCAACGAGATCGGCTTCAAAGCGCGGCCCGGGACGTACCCGGCCGTGGCGCGGGCAGTCGTAGCGGCCCTCGCCGTAGACGACCATGGAACCGGCCAGCACCAGTTCGCTCACTCCCACCCCGGCCATCTCGGCCAGCAGCACCGCGGTGCCGAGATCATTGCAGCCCACATACTCCGGTGCGTCCGCAAAGTCCTTGCCGAGGCCGACCATGGCCGCCTGATGGCAGACCGCGTCGACGCCGCTCAGCGCCCGGGCGACCGCCGCCCGGTCCCGTACATCGCCATGGATCCATTCGGCATCGGGCAGCGGCGGCGGCACCGGATGTGCCGCGGGCAGCAGGGCGTCGAGCACGACCGGGTCGTGGCCGCGCGCGGAAAGAGCCGCGACGACCTGCGAGCCGATGAAGCCCGCGCCTCCTGTGACAAGTACACGCATACAGGCGACGCTACGGCCGTAAAGTCGCCCCACCACGATCACGCGCCGTCCCGTCACAGGTCCGTAAGGACTTGGGCCGGGCCGACCGCACATCGGACCGCCGGACGACGCCCATGGTCCGGCTGGCCTCGGACTCTGCTACTTTCCTGGAGCGAGAAACCGGTTTCTCGGCCGCGCGTGCGCCGTGCGTGCATGAAGGGGAGCGTCCTGATGGTTGCCTCGAAGCGTGCGAAAAGGGTCACGATCGCCGATGTCGCACGGGAGGCCGGCGCATCCGTCGCCACCGTCTCGCGCGTGCTGAACGGCGTGGACACCGTCGCCCCGGGACTCGCCGAGCGGGTCAAGGCCGCCATCGTCGACCTCGGATACCGGCCCAGCGCGGCCGCACAGGGCCTGGCGCGCGGCCGCTCCGGGACCATCGGCGTCCTCGTTCCCGATCTCGCCAACCCGTACTTCCACGACATCATCAAGTCGGTCTCGATCGTGGCCCGCGAGGCCGGCACCCGGGTCCTCGTCATGGACTCCAACGAGGACCCGGACGTGGAACGTGAGCTGACGGAGGATCTGATCCGCTACGCGGACGGCCTGTTGCTCTGCTCGCCGCGCATGCCGCGCGCCGACCTGGCCGCTCTGGCGGGCCGGGGCACCCCGATGCTGGTCACCAACCGCCAGGTCCAGGGCCTGGCGCTGCACTCGATCACGGTCGACTTCTTCCGCGGGATCATGGCGCTGTGCGGGCATCTCGCCCAGCTCGGCCACCGCAAGGTCGTCTATCTGGAGGGCCCCCAGCACGCGTGGGCCAACAGCGAGCGGCTGCGCGCGCTCTCCGGGGCCGAGGCCTTCGGGCTCGAGGTGGTTTCGGTGCCGTGCGGCTCCACCACGGACGAGGGGTACGCGGCGGCGCCCGCCGCCCTCGGCAGCGGCGCCACCGCCGTGATCGCGTACAACGACTTTGTCGCGCTCGGTGTGCTGGCCCGCTTCTCCGAGCTGGGCGTGAAGGTGCCCGACGACATGTCGCTGACCGGCTTCGACGAAATCGACATGGCCCGTTTCTCCGCGCCGCCGCTGACCACGGTAGCGGTTCCGCGGGACAGGCTGGGCCAGATCGCGGGCGAGGCGCTCGGCCGGATCATGGGCGGGGACGAGGACATCGAGCCTGCAACTGTCCCTGTTGAGCTGCGAGTTCGCAGTTCCACCGGCGCACTCTCTTGACACGGCCTCTGGCCGGGTGGACCTTGTTCGGGCACAAGGTCGAGTAAGCGCTATCTCACCAGAGGGGTGCGAGTCGCCATGTCCCGTCCACTGCGCCACCGAACAGCCAGGATCGCGCTTGCGGGACTGCTGCTCGCGGTGGCCGCCGCCGGCTGCGGCGCCCCCGACTCCGGGAGTTCGGAGTCCAAGGACAAGAGCCCGCAGCAGATCCCGGCGAAGCCCAGCAAGCCGGTGACGCTGGACATCCTGGATGTCGCGGGCAATCTCCAGCTGACCCAGGGCATGATCGACGAGTTCGTCGAGAAGCACCCGGACATCATCGGCAAGGTCACCTACTCCAAGGCCCCGGCACCCGATCTGGCCGGCAAGATCAAGGCGCAGCAGCAGGCCGGCCGCGTCCAGATCGATCTCGTGCTCACCGGCACGGACGGGCTGGCAGCCGGTCTCTCGCAGGATCTGTGGAGCTCCATGACGGAGCATCAGTCACTGATCGGAACTCCGGACTACCTTCCGCCCGCGGCCGAGATGCAGAAGCTGGCGCAGGGCAAGGGCACGGCGGTCGTGTACTACCCGTCGGGCCCGCTCTTCGAGTACAACCCGGACAAGGTCAAGAACCCGCCGAAGACGCCGCAGGAACTGCTCGCCTGGGCGAAGGCGAACCCGAAGAAGTTCCAGTACGCCGACCCGGCCAACTCCGGCCCCGGCCGCACCTTTTTGATGGGCCTGCCCTATCTGCTCGGCGACAAGGATCCCAGCGATCCCGAAAAGGGCTGGGACAAGACCTGGGCGTACCTCAAGGAACTCGACAAGTACGTCGGGGTGTACGGCTCCGGCACGACCGAGACCATGAAGAACCTGGCCTCCGGCCAGCACGACATGATCATGTCGACGACCGGCTGGTACATCAACCCGCGGGCGCTCGGCACCGTGCCGAAGAAGATGAAGGCCGGGCACTTCGACAACATGACCTGGGTGACCGACGCGCAGTACGCGGTGGTCCCGAAAGGCGTCGACGCCGACACCATGTCCGCGGCGCTCGCCCTGATCAAGTGGATGCTGACGCCCGAGCAGCAGGCCAAGGCGTACGACGACGGGTACTTCTACCCGGGTCCCGCGATCAAGAACGTGCCGCTTTCGATGGCGCCGGAGAAGTCGCAGAACACGCTGAAGGAGTTCGGTGTCCCTGAGTTCGACTCATGGATCGACCGGTTCCCGAAGAAGCCGTCGCTGCCGGCCGAGCAGCAGGTCAAGGCGTTCGACCTGTGGAACCGCCAGGTGGCGGGCCGCTGATGTCCCGTTTCTCCACGCTCCGGCTGGACCGGGTCTCGCGCAGCTTCGGCCGCCACGCGGCCCTCAAGGAGCTGCAACTCGAGATCGGCGGCGGCGAGTTCGTCGCTCTCCTCGGCCCGTCCGGGTGCGGCAAGTCCACCGCGCTGAACTGCCTCGCCGGTCTGCTCCCGCTCACCGGAGGCGCGATCTGGCTCGACGAGCAGCGCATCGACCGGATCGCGCCGGAGCGCCGCGGCTTCGGCATGGTGTTCCAGAACTATGCGCTCTTCCCGCACCTCACCGTCCGCGGCAATGTCGCCTTCGGCCTGAAGATGGCCAGGGTCCCGAAGGCTGACATCGCCCGCCGTACGGACCGTGCGCTGGAGATGGTGCAGCTGACCGGCCACGCGCACAAACGGCCCGGCCAGCTCTCCGGCGGCCAGCAGCAGCGCGTGGCCATCGCCCGCGCGATCGTCCTGGAGCCGCGGCTGGTCCTGATGGACGAGCCGCTGTCCAATCTGGACGCGTCGCTGCGGCTGGAGATGCGCACCGAGATCCGGCGGCTGCACCAGAGCCTGGGACTGACGACGGTGTACGTCACGCACGACCAGGAGGAGGCGCTGTCGCTGGCCGACCGCCTGGTGGTGCTGCGCGACGGCGTCATGCAGCAGGTCGGCACGCCCGAGGAGGTCTACGGCAGGCCCGCCAACCGCTATGTCGCGGGCTTCATGGGCTACCGCAACATGCTGGAGGTCACCGTCGCCTCGGCGGACGGCGACCGGCTCTCGCTCAGGTTGGCGGGCGCTCGGCTGACCGGCCTGGACCGTGACGGGCTCACGGCGGGAGGCCGGGCCATCGCGGCGATACGGCCCGAGGACCTGGACGTCGCGGGCGACGACGCCGACGGCCGTATCCCGGCGGACATCGAGGTCGTCGAGTACCACGGCCGTGAACTCGCTGTACAGGCACGGCTGTCGAACGGGCAGCAGGTCCACTTCCGTACGGCCGGCCGGCTCGCGCCCGGCGACCACGTGGAGCTGGCCGCGGCACCCGAAAGGGTCCTGGTCTTCGCTCCGGACGCCGGGGAGAAACCGCAGCCGGCGGACGAGCCGGCGAAGGACGTGCCGCGCCAGAAGGCGGCGACTCCATGACCACGGCACCGGCTTCCGCGCCGGTCCAGGGACGCCCCGCGCTGCGTCACCGCCTCGCGGAGCGCGGCGTCGACCGCACGCTGCTGCTGCTCGTGCCCGGTGCGCTCTTTCTCGTCCTGCTCTTCTGCTATCCGTTCCTCTACGGCCTCCAGCTCTCCTTCCAGCCCATGGAGGGCGGCGGCCCGCTCGCCAACTACCGGGAGTTCTTCGCGGATCCGTATCTCCGCGAGACGATCTGGCTCACGCTCCGGCTGGCCGTCCCGGTCGCCCTGGTGAACTGCCTGGCCGCCGTCCCGGTCGCCTTCCGCACGCGGGGCCCGTTCCGCGGCCGGCGGCTGATCACCATCCTGCTGGTCATGCCGATCACTCTCGGCACGGTGCTCACCGCCCAGGGTCTGCTCGGCTATCTCGGACCCAACGGCTGGCTCAACAAGGCCCTGTTGGGCATCGGGATCATCGATCAGCCACTCAAACTGGTGCACAACTACTGGGGCGTCTTCGCCTCGCTGGTGATCACCGGTTTCCCGTTCTCGTATCTGCTCACGCTCTCCTACCTCACCGGTATCGATCCCAGCCTCGAGCACGCCGCGGCGACGCTCGGGGCGAACCGGCGGCAGCGCTTCCGCCATGTGATGCTGCCGCTGCTCGCCCCGGGGCTCGCGATCACCTTCTGTCTCTCCTTCGTCCTGGCCTTCGCGGTCTTTCCGTCCGCGCAGCTCGTCGGTGATCCGCGGGGGAGTACGCATGTGATCTCGATCGAGGCGTACCAGGCGGCCTTCCAGAAGTTCGACTACTCCCTCGGCTCGGCGATCGCCATGATCATGGCCGCCGTGATGATGGCCGTGGTGGTCCTCGTGCTGGCCTGGCGCTCGATGCTGTACCGCGGCTCCACGGGAGGCAAGGGCTGATGGCCGACGTCCTGGACACCCGCGACCAGCTGACCGCACCCGCGCCCGCACCCGAGAAGCCCGAGCGCCGCAAGCACCGCTTCGGGCGGCCCGTCACCTGGGTGACCGCGCTGGTCTTCGGGTTCTTCTTCGTCAATCTCGCCGGCGTCATCGGCGTGCCGCTGGTGGACTCCTTCGGCACCCGCTGGTTCACCAGCTGGCTGCCGGACGGCTGGACGACCAAGTGGTACGGATCGGCCTGGCAGGAGTTCTCGCTCGGCCAGGTCTTCTGGACGACGGCCCTTGTGTCCGTACTCGTCGTCGCCATCTCGGTGGTCGTCGGCGTCCCGGCCGCCTACGCACTCGCCCGCCGCGACTTTCCCGGCAAGCGGCTGGTCCTGCTGCTGTTCCTGCTGCCGATCCTGGTCCCGCCGATCACCTACGGCATTCCGCTGGCGACCGTGCTCTACAAGTTCCAGCTCGCCGGCACGCTCACCGGAGTTGTGCTGGCCAATCTGGTGCCGTCGGTGCCGTTCGTGGTGCTCACGATGACTCCGTTCATCGAGCAGATCGATCCGCGCATCGAGGCCGCGGCCCGGATGTGCGGGGCGGGCACCAGCGCCGTGCTGCTGCGGATCCTCGCGCCGCTGCTGGTGCCGGGAATCCTGGCCGCGTCCGTACTCGTCCTGGTCAGAACGGTCGGCATGTTCGAGCTGACCTTCCTCACCGCGGGCCCCGACAGCCAGACGCTGATCGTGGCGCTCTACTACGCCGTGTTCTCTGCGGGCATCCGCACCCAGCAGTCGATCGACGCCATGGCCGTGATGTACACGCTGTCGATGCTGGTGCTGCTGGTGATCGCGCTGCGGTTTGTGAATCCGACGCAGCTGGTGACTCGCGTGAAGGAGGACACCGGCAGCCACTGACTCCCCTTTCCCACCCCCTGATGGAGAGGTGAAGTGCCATGCATCCGCACCCTTCGCGCCGCTCGGCCCTCAAGGCGGGCGGAGCGCTGACCGCGGGCACGATGCTGCCCGCGTTGGCGGCCGGTGCCGCCGCCGCATCGCCCTTTGACGCCCTGACTTCGGGCGACGGCTGGAGACAGGTGCCGCGCATACTCGCCCGGATCCGACCGCCGCGCTTCAGACGCCGGTATTTCCTGATCACCGACTACGGCGCGGTCGGCGACGGCGTCACCAAGAACACCGCCGCCATCCGCAGGGCCGTCGAAGCCTGCCACCGCTCCGGCGGCGGCCATGTGGTGGTGCCGGCCGGCCGCTTTCTGACCGGTGCGATCCATCTGCTCAGCAATGTGGATCTGCATGTCAGCGAGGGCGGGATCGTCGCCTTCAGTCCTGACCCGGCCGACTTCCTGCCCGCGGTGCTCACCCGCTGGGAGGGCACCGAGTGCTACAACTACTCGCCCTTCATCTATGCCTACGGGCAGCAGAACGTCGGCGTCACCGGCCGCGGCATCCTCGACGGCCAGGCCCGCCTCGGACCGTGGGAGAGCTGGTACCGCACCAGCGGACTCCAGGGACCCGACCAGAAGCTGCTGCGGCAGATGGGCACCACAGGAATGCCGGTCAAGGACCGGGTCTTCGGTGCGGACCACTATCTGCGCCCGAAGATGGTGCAGTTCTACCGCTGCCGGAATGTGCTGGTGAGCGATCTGACGATCGTCGACCCGCCGATGTGGACCGTCCATCCGGTGCTCTCCACCAATGTGACGGTCCGTGACATCACCGTCGAGTCCGTCCTCTACAACACCGACGGCTGTGACCCCGAGGCGTCGAGCTATGTCCATATCAGCAGCTGTCGCTTCAACACCAATGACGACTGTGTGGCCGTGAAGTCGGGACGCGACGAGGACGGGCTGCGGGTCGGTGTGCCGAGCGAGAACATCGTCGTCCAGGACTGCGCCTTCTCCGGCCGCTGGGGCGGGATCACGGTCGGCAGCGAGATGTCGGGCGGCGTACGGAATGTGTTCGCGGAACGCTGCCGGGTCAACGCGCCGGATTTCCCCGGCCATTACCCCGTGAAGTATCCGCTCTACGTCAAGGCGAGCAAGAAGCGCGGCAGTTATATCGACGGCGTGTACGTCCGGAGGTTCACCGGGCGCGCGGTGGAGCGGGAAGTCGCCTTCGTCAATATGAACTACAACAACGGCGAGGGCGGCATCCGGCCCGTGTCCGTCGCGAATATCCATCTCTCCGAGATGCAGATCGACGGCGCACGCGCGGTCCTCAATCTGGTGGGTCTGGAGACGGACCGGTTGCGGGGAGTGCATCTGTCGAACTGCACGTTCACCGGGGTCCGCGGCCCGGACTCGATCGCCTTCACCGACGACCTGACCTTCCACAAGGTCTCCGTGAACGGGGTTGAGGTGTCATGATCATGACTACTCGCGCGATTCGGCGCTGGGTGACCCTGCTCGCCGTCCTCTGTCTCGCCCTGGCCGGTGCCGTCCAGCCCGTGGGCGCCGAGGGCCGGCCGGATGCGCAAGGTCACGGCGGATCCCCGGTCCGCGGCTGGACCATCCTCTCCGACAGCGACCAGGGCGCCGACGAAGTGATCGCCGCCGCACCCAAGTACGACATCAACCATCTCCAGATCAGCCACGAGATCGTGCACGACCTCAGGGAGGTGCGCGAGGAGAAGAAGCGCGTCCAGGCCAATCGCATCACGGCCGCCGCGCACCGGGCCGGCATCGGCGAGGTCGCGATCTGGGACCACGCGCTCTACAAGCTCGACTACTACCCGGCCGAATTCCGCACCGGCCCCGACGGCACCATCGACCTCGACAACCCCGCCTTCTGGGAATGGTTCAAGAACGACTACCGGCAGATGCTCGACCTGGTGCCGGACGTCGACGCGGTCGTCCTGACCTTCATCGAGACCGGAGCCCGTGTGGAGCGCCAGCACTCCACCCGGCTCACCACCGAGGAGGCGAAACTCGCCCATCTGGTGGACCAAGTCGCCGACGTGGTCAACGAGGAACGCGGCCTCAATCTCTATCTGCGGACCTTCGGTTACTTCCCGAAGGAGATGGAACGCACCATCAAGGCCATCGACCTGGTCACCAACAAAGCCGCCCGGGTCATGATCAAGGCCCAGCCGCACGACTTCTTCCTCACACACCCGGTGGACACCACCGTCACCCGCATCAAGCGCCCGGTCCTCGTCGAGTACGACACCACCGGCGAGTACAACGGCCAGGGAAAGATCGCGAACGCGTTCACCGAGGAACACGTCGACCGGATGCGGTACTTCCAGCAGCAGCGGAATGTCATCGGCTATGTGGCGCGCACCGACCGCTACAAGGAGTCGAGAATCATCGGCACGCCGACCGAGATCAATCTCTACGCACTGGCACGCGCCGACAAGGACCGCAGAGCACGGCCCGAGGACATGTACCGCGAATTCGCCGCGCGTGCCTATGGAAAGCGAGCGGCGCCGAAGGTCGCGTCCGCGCTCTCCAAGTCGTACGACATCGTCACCTCGACGCTCTACACGCTCGGCACCAACAACGCCAACCACTCGCGGCTCGACTACGACCCGTACTGCTCCAGCTATGACCGCAGCATCTCCGGGAAATGGATCGACCCGCCCGTGACCCGGGTCCGCCACACGGTCAACAAGACGTTCCACTTCTGGACCGGGGTCGTCGAGCATCTCGCGCCCGCCTACTGCAAGACGTCGGCCACGATGAAACGCGAGAACCCGCACGTCCTGGAGAACGGCTGGCTCACCGACAAGAACACCATGAACCACACCTATCTCCGCGATGTGCTGAAGGAGAAGGCGTACGGAGTGCACCTGGCGCGCGCCGCCCTGCGCGACATCCAGCGCGCCGAGCCCGACCTGTCGGCCGCCGACTACCGGGAGCTGAACGCCTACTTCGAGCGGACCCTGCTGACCGCCCGTCTCCATCTCGCCATCACCACCGCGTACTTCGGCTACCGGATCTACGTCCAGGGGCCCGAGCAGCAGACCGAGCCGATGAAGCGGCTCATCTGGAGCGGACTCGACGAGTCCAAGAAGATCGCCGACGAGATGCGCGCCTATCCCGACAAGGCCGCCACCGGCGAATGGGACTGGATCCGCGACGCGGCCGAGGCCGACAAGTACCACACCCGCATTTCCCAGGGCTGGGACCGCTACGACCTGATCGCCGTTCCCCGGCCGACGTCCTGAGAGGTGACAGTGACCCCGCACCCGTCCAGACGCTCACTCCTCGGCTACGGAGGCGCGCTTGCCGCCGCCGTGGCCCTGCCGCCGGCGCTCTCCGCGCAGAGCGCGGCGGCGGCAGCAGCGGCCGAAGCCGCCGTCGCCGAACTCGCCTGCGACCCCTGGGACCAGGTCCCGGAGATCCTCGCCCGGATCAAGCCACCACGCTTCCCGGACCGCTGGTTCGACATCCGCACGTACGGCGCGGTCGGCGACGGAACCACCAAGAACACCGCCGCGTTCCGCAAGGCGATCGAAGCCTGCAACAGGGCGGGCGGCGGCCATGTCCTCGTTCCCGAAGGCAGGTATCTCACCGGGGCGATCCATCTGCTCAGCAATGTGGATCTACGGGTGGAGGGCACCGTCCTGTTCTCCACCGACCCCAAGGACTACCTTCCGGTCGTGCTGACCCGCTGGGAAGGCACCGAGTGCTACAACTACTCGTCGTTCATCTACGCCCACGGCCAGAAGAACCTCGCCATCACGGGCCACGGCACGCTCGACGGACAGGGCATGGCAGGGCCCTGGAAGAGCTGGCGCGACCCGGGCGGCGGACAGCCCGCCGACCAGGCGGAGCTGCGGAGAATGGGCACCGAAGGCGTGCCGGTCAAGCAGCGGATCTTCGGCGAAGGCCACTATCTGCGGCCGAACATGGTGCAGTTCTACCGCTGCCACAACATCCTGATGCGGGACGTGACCGTACTCGAACCCGCCATGTGGACCCTGCATCCGGTCCTGTGCACCAATGTCCTGCTCAAGGACGTCGATGTCATCGGCCGGATCAACAACAGCGACGGCGTGGACCCCGAATGCTGCCGCGACGTGCACATCATCGGCTGCCGCTTCCACACCGAGGACGACTCGATCGCGGTCAAGTCCGGCCGTGACGAGGACGGCATCCGCGTGGGCGTGCCCAGCGAGAACATCGTCGTGCAGAACTGCGTCTTCTCCGGCCGCTGGGGCGGCATCGCCGTCGGCAGCGAGATGTCCGGCGGCGCACGGAACATCTTCGCCGAGAACTGCGAGATCAACCCGCTCGATTTCCCGGGCCGTTTCAACCCGCGCCATCCCGTCTTCCTGAAGACCAACAAGAAGCGCGGCGGCTATATCGACGGTGTGTACGTACGCCGCTTCAAGGGCCGTCAGATCGACCGGGACTGCATCTATCTCACCACCAGGTACTCCAACCAGGAGGGCGACCGCCCGGCGATCATCCGCAATGTGCGCGTCGAGCAGATGACCCACGACGGAGCCCGCCACGCCATCAACCTCGAGGGCCTCGAATCCGACCCGTTCACCAATGTCCACATCGAGCGCTGCGAGTTCACGAACATCACCGAGCCGAATGTCATCGGCCCGGCCAAGAACCTGACGATCCGCAAGGTGTTCGTCAACGGAACCGAGGTGACACATCCATGAGACGTGCCAGCCGAGTGCTCTGGCTCGCCGTACTCGCCCTGCTCTGCGGCCTGTTCACCGCACCCGCGGCCACGGCGGGCGCCGCTCCCGATCCAGCGCCCGCCGCCGTGTCCGCGGCCCCCGTGTCCGCCGCACCCGTACCGCCACGCCAGAACATGCTGCAGAACGCCACCGCCGGACTCTTCCTGCACTGGGGCATGTTCACCCGCCCCCTGCACAAAGACTGCCGCGAATGGGAGAAAGCCGTCACCGACGGCGGCTGGAGCGCCGACTACTGGGTCGACGAGGCGAAGAAACTCAAGGCAAGCTATATCGTCCTCGCCACCTTCCACTCACGCCTCGGCTATGCCCGGCCCTGGCCGTCGAAGATTCCCGGCAGCTGCGCCACCGAGCGCGACATTCTCGGAGAGCTCGTCAAGGCCGCGAACGCGAAGGGGCTCAAGGTCATTCTCTATATGACCGACGACCCGCAGTGGCACAACGAGCAGGGCTTCGAGACCCTCGACTCCAAGGCCTACTCCGCCTACAAGGGCAAGGACGTAGACCTCACCACCCGGCCCGGATTCGGTGAGTACTCCTACGACCTCTTCTTCGAGGTGATGGCCAACTACCCGAAGCTGTCGGGGTTCTGGATCGACAACGACAACGCCTACTGGGAAGAGAACAAGCTCTATGAGCAGATCCGGGAGAAGCGCCCGGACATGACGCTCAGCAACAACAATGAGGACACCGCGATCATGGACATGGTGTCCCATGAGCAGAAGACCGGCATGACGCCGCCGTACGACCAGCCCTCCGCGATCTGGACGCCGATGCCTCGGCTCACCGAGTCCTGCTACAAGGTCCCGGACACCGGCTCCTGGTGGTACGACGGCCAGGACCGGCCCGTCTCCACCGGGCTCAATGTCGGCCGCTATGTCGCCAACGCCGGCACCTCCATCAAATCGCTGATGAACCTCACCGCCATGACCAACGGCAAACTCCCGCCCCAGCAGCAGAAGTTCACCGACTTCATGCAGGGCTATCTGCCACCGGTCTGGGAATCGCTGCACGGAGTGCACGGCGGCGGCTACATGTACGGCGGAATGCAGCCGGGCGCCTGGAACGACGGCGCGTACGGCTACATCACGGTGAGCAAGCAGGACCGGGCCCGCCAGTACGTCCATGTCACCACCCGGCCGACCAGCGGCGACGAGGTGAAACTCCGCGACAACGGCTACCGCGTCAAGCGGATCACCGATCTGCGGACCGGCAAGCGGATGCCGTTCAGCCAGCGCGACGGCAGTGTCACGATCAAGGGCATCAGCGCCTGGGACGCATACGACACCGTCTTCAAGGTCGACACCGGCCGGAACCGCGAAGGCGTCTACCCGACGCGTCTGGTCACGGCGAACGAACCGGCAGTTGCCGACGGCGACTTCACGACCTACTACGACAACAAGGGCGTGTTGCCCGTCGCGCTGACGCTGGACCTGGGCAGGGTCCGGCGAGCGCAGTATCTGGCCATCAACCAGCGCGAGTGGTCGCCGACGTACAACCGGGAGACCTTCGGCAGGCCGGAGGACTCGGCGCGCATCAAGGACTACCGGATCTCCGTCAGCAACGACGGCAAAGGGTGGCGGCAGATCAAGGCCGGTGTGCTGGAGAGCGCCCGCGGTGTCCGGTTCCTCGACCTCGGTGTGAGCGCGCGCTATCTGAAGCTGGACGTGGACACCACCTGGGCGGCGGCGACCGTGCCGCGCTTCTATCAGCAGCTGCAGATCGACGAGATCCAGGTCGGGTACGGCTACCCGAGGAAATAGGACCCGAGGAAACAGGACCACCACTGAGGGGGTGGGTGGGAGCCGGTGTGCCCGGGCGCGTCTCCCCGGGCACACCGGCCCACCCCCGGATCCCCTGTCCATTTCCGCCACCCGCCCGGGGAAGTGCGTGGTAGACCGGACGCGGACATGGCGGGGAAGAGGAATCGGGGGGTTCGGTGCGGGGACGACGACTGCTCAGTTACAGCGACGCGGTGGCGATTCTGACCGGCGACAGCGCGGGGCTGGCGGCGGCGGACCGCGCGCTCGGCGGAGCGCTGTCGGTGGCGACGGGCGGGGTCAGCGACACGGTGCTGAGCGTGTTCGACGCACAGGGGCGGATCCTGCGGCTCGGGCGGGATCTGACCGCGGGGCTGAGGGGGAGTCTGGGGTCGGCGGACCGGGCGTCGCGTACGGAGCGGATTGCCGCGGCGCACACGGTGCTGGTGGTGACGGCGTACTTCGAGGCGCTGGCCGAGCAGGAACTGCCTTTCCGGATGAGGGAGGTGGACCTCACCGGGCGTGAGCAGATCACTGTCGCCGGGGGAGACACAGGGTCCCCCTTCGTGCAGACACTGCTCGGCACCGGTGTACCTCTGCCGGCCCCGCACCTGCCGTACGAACTCGTCCAAGAGACACTCCACGCCTGGTACATGCGGCTGTCAGCGCGTCTGTGGCGCTTCCTCCGCGGGCTGGAGCTGGTCGACCAGCTCGATGCGGCACAACGTGAATCGGCCGGGCAGATCATCGCCCGGCTCCCCGATCCGGCAGTCGCTCGCTATGCGGAGCTGTACGCCCAACTCGCCCAGGAGGTCCCCGAGTTCGGGTTCTGGTCCGGCCAGATCGAGCACCAGGCGACCCGCGTCACCGTCCGCAACGCGCTCACCGGCATCGAGACGGCCCTCGCCGGACTCACCGCGGCCAGCCCGCTCCGGCACGCGGCTGCCGCGCTGGCCACCGGCTATCAGGCAGCTCTGCCCCGGCCGATCCTCTCCGAGGGGCAGGCCCCGGCGGGGATCTGTCTGCCCACCCTCGGCGAGGGCTACGTCGACCCCGACTTCCGCGTCTGTGAGGTGCTCGAAGGGACTCATGGCCCGGCGGAGGAGGCCTGGTGGGATTCCGAGCCCGTACGGTCCGACCTCACCGAGTATCTGGCAGGCGTCCTCACCTCCGTCGGCTCGACCAATGTGCCGCTGGTCGTTCTCGGCCAGCCCGGCGCAGGCAAGTCCGTGCTGACCAAGATTCTCGCGGCCAGGCTGCCCGCGGCGGGCTATCTGCCTGTGCGGATCGTGCTGCGCGAAGTGCCCGCCGACGCCGATATCCAGGACCAGATCGAGCACGCGGTGCGGGCCGCGACCGGGGAGCGGGTCTCCTGGCCCGAGCTGGTACGGGCGGCCGAAGGCGCGGTGCCGGTGCTGCTCTTCGACGGCTTCGACGAACTGCTCCAGGCCACCGGCGTCAACCAGTCCGACTTCCTGGTCCGCGTCGCCCGCTTCCAGGAGCGCGAGGCGGACCAGGGGCGGCCGGTGTTCGCTCTGGTGACCAGCCGAACCGCTGTCGCGGACCGCGCGCGTTACCCGGAAGGCGCGGTGGCGCTGCGGCTCGAACCCTTCAGGCAGCAGCAGATCCAGCGCTGGCTCGACCTGTGGAACGGCCTCAACGAGCCCTATCTCACCGCACGCGGCCTGCTGCCGCTGCCCGCCGCCGTGGCCGTGCGCCACCAGGTCCTCGCTTCCCAGCCGCTGCTGCTGATGATGCTGGCCCTGTACGACGTGTCCGAAAACGCCCTGCAGCGTGTCGCCGCAGGGGATGAACCGCTCGGCGAGGCGCAGTTGTACGAGGAACTGCTGACGTCCTTCGCCGTGCGCGAGGTGGGCAAGTCGTCCGGGGCGTGCACGGACCGGGAGCTGGCTCGGCGCGCCGAGCAGGAACTGCAAAGGCTGTCGCTGATCTCCTTCGGCATGCTCAACCGCCGCCGTCAGTGGATCACCGCCGCTGAGGCGGAGCAGGACCTGGCCGTGCTGCTCGGCCGGCCGGAACCCGTGCGGGACGGCTTCCGCGCACCGCTGGACCAGGGAGAGATCGCGCTCGGCCGGTTCTTCTTCGTGCAGCGGGCCCAGGCGATGCGCGACGAACAGCGGCTGGCGACCTATGAGTTCCTGCACGCCACCTTCGGCGAGTACCTCGCCGCCCGGCTCGCCGTACACCTGCTCGCCGGACTGCTCGACCAACGCCCTGCTCTTTCCGTCGGCCGGACGAGCGTCGACGACGACCTGCTGTACGTACTGCTGTCGTACGCACCGCTCTCCTCCCGCCAGATGCTCCGCTTCGTGGGCGCGCGGATCGGGAAGATCGCCCCGGAGGACCGAGTGCGGCTCGGGGAACTCCTCATCACGGTGGCGACCGACCACCGCTACCGCACCGAGCACCGGTTCGCGGACTACCGGCCCGCGGTGCGGGCCACATCGTCGCGGCACGGCATCTACTCCGCGAACCTGCTGCTGGTCACGCTGCTGGTCACCGGCGGCCTCAAAGCGAGCGAGCTGTTCCCCGACTGGACCAAACCAGTCGGGACCTGGCACCGTCGCGTGATGCTGTGGCGATCGGCCCTGACCGAGCCCGAATGGACCGACTTCGCGCTGGCCCTCAGCATCCGCAGCACGTGGAGCGGCGACCGTCAGGAGCTCGACATCCGGCCGGCACAGGACCTGGTCGACGCTCCGCAACCGGTGGACGCGTACTGGCTGTACGAACGCCCGCCGGGCAGCGAGGACCGCGGCAGAAGGATCAGCTGGGTGCGGCCGTACCCGGATCAGATCCGCCACAAGCTGGCGGTCTCGGGCGGCACCAACGACGCGATGGTCCTGCATGCCGTGGACCCGGTCTTCAACTGGCTGGCTCCTACGGTCACCGCGTTCGTGGGCACGTCGAAGGGCGTCGCGACGTCGATCGCCAACGGTTTGACGTCACTGTGGCTCGCCAGCGGACTGGGCGCGTCCGACGACGAGCTCGCGGTGCTGTACGACCACTGCGCCGAGTTGATCGAATCGCCGAACGGTCTCGACGACGTGTCCCGGGACCGCGTGATCAGGCTCGTCTTCCGGCAACTGGTCACGGATGCCGGCAGGCTCCCGGCGGCCGTCGTGTGCAACGTGCTGAAGGCTGTGGACTTGGGACGGCATGACACCACCTCCAGGGAACTGAGGGCGCGGGCGGCGCTTATGGCGCTCCAGGCGCATGGAGATGACCCCGTACTCCAGGCGTTTGCGCTGGAGTCCCTCAACGGCCTGGCTTTCGCCTCCCCCGAAGGGCTGCTGACCCTGTACTCCGAGAGCGCGGGCTCCGCGCCGGCCCAGGCGGTGCTCGCCGACGCGGTCTCGCACCTGCTGGCCAGCCTCCCGGCCGACAGTTGGAGTGCCGGATTTCCGGAGGAACTTCTCGACCAGACGCTCAGACTGCTCGACCGCCAGACCGCTCCGCCGCCCGACGCACCCTGACCCTCCCGCCGTCAGGCGATGCGCCGCAGCAGGGCGGCGGCTGCTCGGACCGGCCGCCGCCCAGGCAGGATCACCCCAGGTCGAACAGGTTCCGCCACCCCAACCGGTACCGCGTCCGGTCGTGCCGCTTCATCAGCTCGATCTCCGGGGCCCGGAACAGCGGCTTCACCGTGCACCGGGCTGCCGGTGAACCGACCCTGTCCAGCAGGCCGTTGACCGCCGCCCGCGCCGACGCGTTCGCGCCCTCCATCGTCGCCAGGTCGATGTCGACCGCGACATAGTCACCGGCCAGGAAGAAGTTCGGGATCGCCGTCGCGGCCTGCGGGCGGTTGTGGAAGGTGCCGACCGGGTGGATCAGCAGTTCGTCGTCGTTCGTCGGGTTCGGCGTGCCGAGTCCGTCCACGCCCGGGTCGAGGAACCACGAGTGCAGCGCGCTGTCCTTGAGCACGGTCTTGCCGGTGTCGTTGAGCGCCGCCTTCAGCTGTGCCCACACCTCACGCGCCACCTGCTCGCGGGTGCACTGTTTGGCGGTCTTGCCGTACAGGATGCCGGGGACGTCCCACTCGGAGATGTCCACCGACACGCAGTCCACCGCGATGCCGTCGCCGTAGTCGGCCGGGAAGTCGCGCGACGGCCAGTGTCCGGCCTGCTGAATCGCCGTCAGGGACCAGGGTGAGTCGATGCAGTTGAGATGGCCCTTCAGCAGCGGCGCGCTCTCGGTGAGATAGAACTGGATGCCCGTCATCCAGTCCGTCTCCAGCTTGTCGCAGCGCGCCAGTTGCGGGTCAGCCGCCCGCAGCTCGGAGCCCCAGGTCCGGCGCGCGTGCTCGACCGGCATCGCGGAGATGTAGTGGTCGGCGGTCACCGTGCGGCGAACGCCCTGCGGGTCCTCGATCAGCGTGGCGGCCACCCTTCCGCCGCCGTACTTCACCTCGCGTACCGTCCAGCCCACCCGGAACTCCACGCCGAGCGCCTTCAGATGCTCCACCCACGGGTCGATCCACGCCTCGTTGGTGGGCGCGTTGAGTATCCGGTCGAGAGGGCCGTCGGCCCCTCGGCCCAGAGCGTTGAAGACAAAGGCCTCCAGCAGTGTGGCGACCGTGCGGGTGCTGGCCTCCTCCGCCTTGGTGGCGACGATGTTCCTGGTCAGTCCGATGGCGAGGATGCGCTGGTAGTCGTAGCTCCTTCGCTCGGCCCCGATGAACTCCCACCACGGGGTGTCCTCCCAGGTGCCGTCGCGCCGCTCGTCGCAGCTGGTCAGGAAGACCAGTCCGCGATTGACGAAGTACGCCGCCTCATGCGCCGGGATGCCGTGCAGCGTCTCCAGCGCGGCGGTCAGCGCGCGGCGGATCTCGTCGAGCGTGAGCTCGGCGGGCTTGTGTCCGGGCCAGGGGAGCGGGATCCGCAGATCCTCCCGGCCGGTGCGGGTGAAGGACATCTCGGGCGGGGCGACCAGGTTGTCCCAGACGCCGTTGGCGTTTCCCGGGAACGGGATGCGGCGCATCGTGTCCGGGAGGTTGTGGTAGATGCCGGGGATGAAGCGGAAGCCGTGCTCCGCGGGTAACGGCCTCCGGGTGCCCTTGGCGCTGTTCGGTACGTCCATGCTGCGGGCCTTGCCGCCGAGCGCGCGGCGCTCGTAGACCGTGACCTTGAAGCCGCGTTCGGCCAGTTCGTGTGCGGCCGTGAGGCCGGCCACCCCGCCGCCGAGCACGGCGACCGACTGCGCGGCCCGTGTCCCGTCGACCGCGGCCCGGGCCGCCGGAGCGGCCGCGGCGGCCGGGACGGCGCCGGCCGCCGTGGCCAGTGCCGCAGTTCCGCCGGCCGCGGCCGCTCCGGCCACGAAGGTGCGTCGCGTGCTGCCCACCCGATCCATCCCCAACCCCTTACCGACGGTAACTGTCATGTACGGCGCAGGAGCTTACGGAGATCCCCGACGACCTGGAACCCACCCGTGGGCCCATTCGCCCAATGGCTGGAAAATGGATGCATGGCCAAACGCAGCTCCCGCTCCGGACGCACCCAGGCGCCCGCACTCACCGACGCCTCGCCGTGCCCCTGCGGGCTGCCCGCGTCCTACGGCGAGTGCTGCGGCCGCTTCCACACGGGAGCCCACGCCGCCCCCACCGCCGAACTGCTGATGCGCTCCCGCTACAGCGCGTTCGTGGCGCACGACACGGCCTATCTGCTGCGCACCTGGCACCCGGCCACCAGGCCGCGCCATCTGGAGCTCGACCCGGGAATGCACTGGACGAGCCTGGAGATCCTGGAGACCACGGACGGCAGCCCGTTCCACTCCTCCGGCACGGTCACCTTCCGCGTCCGCTTCCGCCACCACGGCAAGCGCGGCGCCATGCACGAACGCAGCAGGTTCGAGCGGCAGGACGGCGCCTGGGTCTATGTGGACGGCACGTTCCTGGAGTGATCTCCTCGGCCTCGCGCTCGCACATCGCTCCAGGTCCGGCGCGTGGAGGCGGTCTGTGCGGGTCAGGCCCCCGTGGTGGATCCGGGACGGACGATCATCAGCACCGTGACGGTCGCCCAGAGCAGGTTGAACAGTCCCGTGGACATCGCGAGCCGCGCGGAGGCGACCGAGCCGAGGTTCTCCAGGACAGCGCTCTGACCCGGCAGCACCAGCAGCCCCAGAATCCCGGCAGCCGCGACGGTGAGCACGATCGAGACGATCAGCCAGGTGTCGCCCAGCACATGCAGGCTGTTGGCGGTCGCCAGGCCGAAGACCGGCACCGCGACCCCGACGAGCGCGTAGACCCGGCAGATGCGGTGCAGATTGCGTACGGCCCCGATCGCCTGCTCGCTCTCGGGCTCGGCGGCGGCTCGCCGCGCGGCGGCCGGAAAGGCGCTGGCCGCGACGGTGACCGGGCCCACGGCGACGATCGCGGCCAGGACATGAACGATGAGCAGGAACTTGGTCATGCCGGCACCTCGTAAGGGGCGATGACGTCCGACGAGTCGAAGTCGTCGAACGGAACGAGCTGGGCGGGCATCCTGCACCAGTCCTTGTCTCGGGGAGTCTCGGGGAGTCTCAGGGACGGCGGCGCCGGTTGGGCCGCCGGGTCCGACGTTATGGAGTGCGGACGGTGGCGGAACAGTGGCGGTAATGCCTGCTTCCAACGGATTCTCGCCAGTGCCTCCCGCGATGCCGACGCGGCCGGAGAGGCAGGTCACAGCCGCTTGGCCGGAACTCGGGGAGCACTTACGTTATGGCCATGCACACCGTGGCCGTACTCGCTCTGGACGGCGTCATCCCCTTCGATCTGTCCACACCGCTCGAGGTGTTCGCCCGCACCCGGCTTCCCGACGGCCGCGCCGCCTACCGGGTCCGGGTCTGCGCACCGGCGGAAGAGGTCGACGCGGGTCTGTTCACGCTGCGCGCGCCATGGGGCCTGGACGCGCTCGCCGACGCGGACACGATCATCCTGCCCGGCTGCGCGGACCCGACGGTCCCGGTCCCGCCGGTGGCGCTCGACGCGCTGCGGGCGGCGGCCGTCCGCGGCACGCGCATCGCATCGATCTGTGCGGGAGCGTTCGTCCTCGCTGCCACCGGGCTGCTGGACGGGCGGCGGGCCACCACGCACTGGCTCGCCGCGGCCGCGCTCGCCGCGCTCCATCCCGAGATCGACGTGGACCCGGACGTGCTCTATGTCGACAACGGCCAGTTCCTGACCTCGGCCGGGGCCGCCGCCGGACTCGATCTGTGTCTGCACATGATCCGCGGCGACTACGGCTCCGCGGTCGCGGCGGACGCGGCCAGGCTCTCGGTGATGCCACTGGAACGCGAGGGCGGACAGGCGCAGTTCATCGTCCACGAACAGCCGCCGAGCCCGGACGGCGCGGCCCTGGAGCCGCTGCTGCGCTGGATGGAGGAGAACGCGGCGCGCGAACTGACGCTCGCCGAGATCGCGGCACGGGCCGGCATGTCGACCCGGACGCTCAACCGCCGCTTCCGCCAGCAGACGGGCACCACGCCGTTGCAGTGGCTGCACCGGGCGCGCATCCGGCAGGCGCAGCATCTGCTGGAGACGACGGCGCACGCGGTGGACCGGATCGCGTCGCAGGTCGGTTTCGGCTCACCGACCGCCTTCCGGGACCGCTTCAAGCGCCAGGTGGGGACGAGCCCGCACGCGTACCGCCGCGCATTCCGGGGAACGCCGGAGCCGCAACGGGTCTGACGACGCGCAGGGCGATCTGTCGCTCGCGCTCGCGGGAGCCGAGCTGATCGACCTGTCGACACCGGGAAGCGCCGTACGAGTCGGTCGGCGACCGGCTGCGGCGCGGGTGCCTGGGCGCCTGTCAGTACGTGGGGCCCGTCGTGATGATCAGCCCCGGGTTGTAGGCGGCCAGGATCTTGTTGGCCCGCGCCAGTGCCGACAGTGCGTGCTCCCGGTCGGCCCGGTCCTCGTTGCAGAGCGGCCCACGGAACCGATAGACCTCACGTATCGCGCAGTCCGCGTCGACCTCCGCCTGCAGGATGTCTATCGGCATGCAGGACCCGATCATCGCTGCCACACGGTCTGGGATCGGCACGGGGATGAGGGGCGACGCGGTCACGGTGTAGTCCTTCTCTGCTTCTCTCTCGGGTGCCGGCGGTCGGCTGCCCACCCCTCCATACGTACCGGACGAGTTTCCTCGTACGTCGGCGGGGATGTCTCTGTGCGGCAACCGTTTCGGATCGCCCGTTGATTTCTCATTACGCGGGAGTAAGTTGACTCCCGCGTCACTGCCGAGTCCCGTCAACTCCCCACCCGCGAGCCGCGAACAGGAGCCGACCATGGGTGTGCGCAAGGACCTCAAGAGGGCGAAGCAGCGCGGCGACCTCGCCGACCGCGCCCCGGCCGAACTGATCAGGGACGACGGGGTCGTACGTGAAGTGCGCACGGCGCGGCTCGCCCGGCCCGCGGCCTCCGGCAGCACCGCCGACATACCTTACGCGAACGCAGACGAGGCTCCCCAATCGGCCGTGCTGCGCCGAAAGGGCCGTGACGGACAGTGGCGGACCGTCACAGCCGCCGCCTTCGCGCGCGAAGTGACGGACGTCGCAAAGGGCTTGATCGCCACCGGGCTGGAGCCCGGCGGACGCGTCGCGATCATGTCGCGCACCCGCTACGAGTGGACCGTGCTCGACTTCGCCGTCTGGGCCGCCGGCGGCCAGAGCGTGCCGATCTACGCCACCTCCTCCCCGGACCAGATCGAATGGATCCTCCGCGACTCCGGCACGCACCGGCTGATCGCCGAGAACGACGAACTGGCGGAAACCGTGGCCGTGGCCGCGAACCGGCTGTCCGAGCCGCCGCGGGTGTGGCGCATCGACGCCGGCGCGCTGGACGAACTGACCGAACTGGGCCGGGATCTGCCCATCGAGGAAGTGGCCAAGCGGCGGGCCGCGCTCACCCCGGACACCATCGCCACCATCTGCTACACCTCCGGCACTACCGGCAGGCCCAAGGGCTGTGTGCTCACCCACGGCAATCTGCACGCCGAAGCGGCCAACACCGTGGAACTGCTCCACCCCGTGTTCCGTGCGGTCACCGGGCAGACGGCGTCGACACTGCTCTTTCTCCCGCTGGCGCACATCCTGGGCCGCACGCTCCAGATCGCCTGTCTGCTGGGGCGCATCGAACTCGGCCACTGCCCGAGCATCAAGCCCGATGAACTCCGTCCGGAGCTGCGGAAGTTCCGGCCGACCTTTCTGGTCGGCGTGCCGTATCTCTTCGAGAAGATCCATGACACGGGCCGGGCGACCGCGGAGAAGCTGGGCCGCGGTTCGTCGTTCGAGCGGGCCGACCGGATCGCCGTCCGGTTCGCCGAGGCCCATCTCGCCAAGTACCTCGGCACCGGCAAAGGCCCGGGCCCCGGACTCACCGCGGCCTGGGCGCTGTACGACCTGCTCGTCTACCGGCGCATCCGCAAGGAACTCGGCGGCCGGCTGCACTACGCGATCAGCGGTGGCTCCCCGCTGGACCGGCGGCTCAGCCTCTTCTTCTATGCCGCGGGCATCGTGATCTACGAGGGCTACGGCCTCACCGAGACCACCGCGGCCGCGACCATCTCCCCGCCGCTGTCGCCGCGCCCGGGCACGGTCGGCCGCCCCGTGCCCGGCACCGCCGTCCGTATCGCCGCCGACGGAGAGGTCCTGGTCAGCGGCGGCATCGTGTTCGGTTCGTACTGGAACAACCCGGCGGCCACCGGCGACGTGCTCGACGACGAGTGGTTCGCCACCGGCGATCTCGGCAGCCTCGACGAGGACGGCTATCTGACGATCACCGGACGGAAGAAGGACATCCTTGTCACCTCCGGCGGCAAGAACGTCGCGCCCGCCGTGCTGGAGGACCGGCTCCGCAGCCGCCCGCCGGTCGGCCAGTGCATCGTGGTCGGCGACAACCGTCCGTACATCGCCGCTCTGGTCACGCTGGAGCAGGACGCGGTCGAGCACTGGCTCGCCGTCCGCAAACGGCCGAAGGACACCCCGCTCGCCGAGCTGTGCGAGGACCCGGCGCTGATCGCCGAAGTGCAGCGCGCCGTCGACTACGCCAACGAGGCGGTCTCCAGGGCCGAGTCGATCCGCCGGTTCCGCGTCGTGGCAGGCGAATTCTCCGAGGAGAACGGGCTGCTGACACCGTCACTGAAGATCAAGCGCCATGCCGTGGCGCATGCGTACGCGGCGGAGATCGAGTCGCTCTACGACTAGGGCGCATATCGAGTCGTGATCAATGGGTGGTCCGGGTGAGGTCTTTGATCCGCCCGCGCGTCCTCGCCTTCACCGGGATCAACAACAACCTCTATTCTCAACGGCGTTACACCGATCGACCGGGCGGCAAGAGGCGGGGGAGTCATACCAGTATGAGCGGTGCGAATGGGGACGGGCGCGGCGAGCGAGAGACCCGGCGGGACGACCGCTTAGGCGGGGGCATCGAACCGCTCACCGCCTTGGACCCGGCGCGGATCGGGCCGTACCTGCTGCTCGGGCGGCTCGGTGCCGGTGGCATGGGGAGGGTGTTCCTCGCACGGTCCGACAGAGGGCGCACCGTCGCCGTGAAGGTGGTGCACGAGGAGCATGTGTCGGACGCGCGGTTCCGGGCGCGGTTCCGGCGGGAGATCGAGGCCGCGAGCCGGGTCGCCGAGCGGTACACGGCACCCGTGCTCGACGCCGGGCCCGACGAGGAGCCACCGTGGGTCGCCACCGGGTATGTGCCGGGTCTCTCGCTGGAGCAGGTCGTGCGGGGGTACGGCCCGTTGCCCGCAGAGTCCCTGCACACCCTCGCCGACGGGTTGCTGCGCGCCCTGGAGGACATCCATGACGCGGGGATCGTGCACCGCGACCTGAAGCCGTCGAACGTCATGCTGACCGTGGACGGGGTCAAGGTCATCGACTTCGGGATCGCGCGGGCCCTGGAGACCTCCGTCGAGTCGCTTCTGACCAGTACGGGGATGGTCATCGGCTCGCCCGGCTTCATGTCGCCGGAGCAGATCCGGGGACAGAGCGCCGAGCCCAAGAGCGATGTGTTCACCCTCGGGTGTGTGCTCACGTACGCGGCGACGGGGCGGCTGCCTTTCGGGCACGGGGCCAGCAACCAGCACGCGGTCATGTACCAGATCGTGCAGGACGAGCCGGATCTGGAGGGCGTCGAGGACCCCGCTGTGCGGGCGCTCATCACGCGGTGTCTGACCAAGGACCCCGGGCAACGGCCCGATGTGGGCGAGCTGCTGGCCGACCCGGAGCGGGCCCGGCCGTCGGCCGCCGGCAAGGCGTGGCTGCCCGCCGACGTCCTCGCGCGCATCGCGCAGCAGGCCGCCGAGCTGCTCGACGCCGAGGTACGGCCGCTGCGCGAGGAGTCCGTGGACCGGGCGACCGCGGACCTGCGCCCGCGGTCCGAGCGGCCCGTGGTCGTCGCGCCGGGCAGCGGCGGCGCCGAGCCGAAAGAGCGTGAACGCCGTCCGCGCCGCCGCCGCACCTTCATCGCCCTGCCCGTGGTCGTCGTCCTCACCGTCGGTGGGACCACGATGGTCGTGCTCCAGCCCTGGAGCAGCGATCGGGGCGGATCCCGCGCCCAGGGGCCGGGCAGCAGCGCGAGTCCCACGCCGGATGGCAGTAACTCGCCTGTGACGCCCAGCGGTTCACCGTCCAAGACGTCCGACGGGAAGGACAAGAAGGAAAAGGCTTCCGATGACGGCGAAGACGCCACGAACGGCGACAAGGTTGAGGGAGGCAACGGGAGCGCAGGGGCGGCCGGAGGGGACACGTCCGGCAGTGGCTCGTCCGACTCGGGTGACCCGTCCTCTGGTTCCTCCCCCTCGAGTTCCTCCGGTTCGTCTGCCGGCTCCCCGCCGCCCGACCTGAAGAGCTACAGACTCGACTACACGAATTCCTGCGTCGGAGCGTGCAACATGCCGATCAAGGCGAGCTGGACGGCGGTCTCCCGCGCGACCCGCTACGACATCCACTACACCAACAAGGGCAGCAACTTCACCGCGAAGAACGTCGACATCGTCTACTCCACCAGGAACACCAGCTACACGATCAACGGCCCGTACTCGGGCGACGAGATCTGCATCACCGTGCGCGCGGCCAACAAATACGGCGCCTCCGCCTGGGCGGAGACCTGGTGCGACACAGTGCCCTACTAGGACGCGTATCGAGCCGTGATCAATGGGCGGTCCGGGTGAGGTCTTTGATCCAGATCATCGAGGCGCGCAGGTGTATGCCGGCAAGGTAGCTGTCTGGGGTCTTGTCGTATCGGGTGGCGACGCCTCGCCATGCCTTGAGCTCGTCGTGCTCCCGCGACGCTGGGTTGTCGAACGCAGTCTGGCCTGGATGATGCATGCACGTCGGCATGCGCGGGACTACGAGCGGCTCGTCCAGCACTCGGAGACCCTGATCACTTGGGCCGCAATCACGCTCATGACCCGCTGTCTCACCCGGGGCAAGAAGACCCTGACGCCCCCAGCCACGCGAGCCGCCTGACCTGGGGTGCCGGTAAGAATCGTGTCACCAGCCGCAAACGTCAGTGATCAATCCTCGGACCTGGCAGGCCCAGGCAGTTCCGCCGTGTTGGTCGCCTCGGCGAGTGCGAGGCGATCGCTTGGGCGTCGGCACGCATCCGCGTCCACTCCACCGGGGCCGGTCAGGTCCCGCAAGGCGACCGGGTCCGAATGGCTGGAGCCCCGTGCTCACGCCACCCGACGCGACACCGGCGCCAGCAGTTCCGAGCCCGGACCAGGTACTTCGCGGCGCAATACCGGCCTAAGACGATGTGGGCAGTAGCTCCGCCATTCGGCCCCGGTTCGCTCGCGCGCCTTGCCGGACCGAGGTGTTGTTGACCGGATGCGTGCCGACGTCCAGCGCATGGGTGGCGTCGGGCCCTCAACCGGGAAGGACAAGACATGCACATATCTGCACCGACAGCGGGCCGTCGGCATCATGCCGCGGCCCTCGCCGCGGTGGTGATCTGCTCGACGGCATTTACGGGACCGGTTCACGCTCCGGCCGGTGGCGCGCCGTCCCCTTCCGCGCTCGCCCCGCAGCTGGACTGGAAACCCTGCGTCCAGGGCAGTCCGTTCGACTGCGCGACCGGGAAGGTCCCGCTCGACTACGACGACCCAGGTGGCCGCACCATCGAACTCGCCGTCGTCAAGCGGAAGGCCACCGGCCCCGGACAGCGCATCGGCACCTTGTTCTTCAACCCCGGCGGCCCCGGCGGCCCCGGAACGGTCCAGATGCCACAGAACTACGAGTCCTTCCCGCGCGAGGTGCGGGAGCGGTTCGACATCGTCAGCTGGGACCCCCGCGGCATCGGCAACAGCACCGCGGTGAACTGCTTCGCGAGTCCCGAGGAAGCCGCAGACTGGGATGCGAGCAAAGCGGCAGGCTTCCCGGTGGGAGAGAAGGAGCGGGCGGCCTTCGCCGCCGCGTACGAGGAACTGGGCCGGCGCTGTGAGCAGCGTGCCCCCGAGCTGCTGCGCCATGTGTCGACCGCCGAGAACGCTCGCGACCTCGACCAGCTTCGCAAGGCGGTGGGTGACCAGCAGCTCACCTACTACGGGATCTCTTACGGCACGTACCTGGGCGCCACCTACGCGAACCTTTTCCCCGGCAGGGTCCGCGCCATGGTCTTCGACGCCAACTGGGACCCGCGGGCCTGGACGAACAACGCCTCCGACGAGGCCCCCCAGACCACGTCGTTCCAGCGCTTGGGCTCCGGCCGCAGCGCCGCGGAGACCGTGAACCGGTTCCTCACGTTGTGCGGATCCGCGACGACCGCCCGCTGCGCGTTCTCCGCCGGCAACCCGAAGGCGACCCAGGACAAGTACGACCAGCTGCTGCAGCGGCTCCGAAAGGAGCCCGTGGGCTCGTGGACCTACGCCGGCACGGTGGCTAACGTGGTGAACAGCCTCTACGCCGTCCAGCTCGGGGGGACGGAACTCGCCGGCAGGCTGCAGGACCTGTGGCAGGGCCGCGTCCCGGAGCCGTCCCCCCTCCCGCCCCCGCCACCGGTCCCCAACCCGAATCCGTACCTGGGCGAGGAACAGAGCACCGCGGTCGTCTGCGGCGACAGCCCCAACCCGCGGGACCCCGGTGTGTACCACACCCTGGCAGAGGCCGCGGCCGCCCGTGCGGGGGACACCGGACGCTACTGGATTTGGGCCTCCGCGGGCTGTGCCTCCTGGCCGGCGGTCGCCGAGGACCGCTACCGCGGCCCATGGAACAAGCCGACGGCGAACCCCATCCTGGTGGTCGGGAACACCTACGACCCCTCCACTCCCCTGTCGGCCGCGCAGGCGTTGGCGAAGGAGCTGGCCAATGCCCGCCTGCTGACAAACGATGCAGTCGGGCACACGGCACTGCTCAACCCCAGCAGCTGCGTCAACGCTTATGCAAGCCGCTACCTCATCGACGGCGCCCTCCCGCCGGCCGGAACAATGTGCCGCCAGGACGCGCCTCCCTTCGCCGCACCCAAGCCGCGCGGCGGTGTGGACACCGGTGGGGGCGGGTTGGCCGTCGCCGCGCAGTAGGACGACACGCTGGCCGAGACCGGTTCGGGAACGACACCAACCCCACGCCGCCCGCGCCCGAGGCACCCGGCTCGGCCGCCCGCCGGCCATGACCGACGAACAGGTACGTCACGCCCGCGACCTGCTCGCCCGCCCGGCGAACACCGTCACCTCGATCGCGAAGCTCCTCGGAGTCTCCCGCAACACCATCTACAACCAGTGCCCGAACTGAAGGGCGGCCGTCTCGCGCTCGCCGAGTCGACCAACACGGCAGAACTGCCCCGACCCTCCAGGTCAAAGGACTGATCACCGCCGTTTGCGGCTGGTGACACGGGTCTTACCGGCACCCCGACCTGCGAGATCAGTCCTTACCTGCCCGGACCCCGCCACGAGGGCGAATCCCACGATGGATCACGACTCGATACGCGCCCTAGGGCGTGTCCGGCGATCTTGCCCAGCTCCAGGCCGTGCGTGCGGTGCCCGTCCACGCCGTGGCGGCTGCGGCCGGGCGCTGTCTGAGGATGTGTCGTTCGGCGGGCAGGTGCGGCTCCGTGTGCGGTTAATGGCGCACATCGAACGAGGACGAATGTGAGCCGCCACATCTCGGCGCCGAGTCAGGTCATGTCAATAGATCGGGCGTGGCCCGGGGCGAGGGCGCGCTCGCTCGGCACACACGAAAACGATTGCCGCGGGAGTGACGTGCGCATGTATGTTCGGGTGCTGATGCCCAATCGGGGCACCCAACGGGAGGCAACTCATGAATATCCGCAGGGCACTTCAGGGATTAGCTGCCGCGACGTCCGTGGCCGCTGTCTCGCTCCTTGGGGCTTCCCCCGCCTCCGCCTATCCGAATTGGCAGACAGTCGGCAGCACCAACAGCAACTGGCACTGCGGCACGACCAAACACCATCCGGCGTCGGACAACGTCAACATGCGCATGTGCATCGTCATGAACGCGAGCAAGGAGGCCCAGGCGGTTCTCGTCGTCGTCAACCATGCGAGCGTCGCCGTCAAGATCGAGGCGCCGGGCATCCACACCACATGGGGTGCCGGCGGCAGCTGCAACGAGTATCGCCTTGCGTCCGGGGTCCAGCGTGCGTGCTTCACCAACACGTGGCCGCTGGACTGTTCGCAGGACAACACGTATGCGGTGGAGTACCTCAAGATGAACGGCTTCACCGGCTCGGTGAGCCACCGGGTGACCACTCCCTGCTGACACCGGTGTCCGGCCTGCTGGGGATTCCCCGGCAGGCCGGGCGCGGGCGCACTCCCACAGCCGTCCGTCGAGTACGTCGAGACCCTGGCGGAATCTGCAAGCGAGGTTACGCACCGGCACGCAGCTGGAGTGCGCGCAGTACCACTTCGATCGCGAACCGCCGCTCAGGGTCGACGAGTTGATCGCCGAGAATGGACTCGAGACTGCGCATCCGGTAGCGGACGGTCTGCGGATGGACGTCGAGGAGTTCACCCATCTGTGCCGCCGTTCCCCTGGTGAGTTCCGTCCGATTCGCCCTCGCCGACTCCGAGTCCGTCCCCGGACCCGTCCCCGAGCGGCAGTCCGAGCGACGGCCCCTGCTCACCGGGCGGGAGCTGACAGCACCTCCGCCAGGTCGTACCGCACCGGCTCCTCCAGCTGCGCGTACGTACAGCTCGAGGGCTCGCGGTCCGGCCGCCAGCGGCGGAACTGCGCCGTGTGCCGGAACCGGTCGCCCTCCATGTGGTCATAGGCGACCTCGATCACCCGCTCCGGCCGCAGCGCCACCCAGGACAGGTCCTTCTTGCCCGTCCAGCGGCTCTGCGCGCCCGGCAGCCTGGCCCCCTCGTGCGCCGCCTCCTCGGCCCAGGCGGCCCAGGGGTGGCCGTCCGGCGGGTCCATCCGCAGCGGTTCCAGCTCCTCGATCAGTTCCTCGCGCTTCTTCATGGAGAAGGCCGCGCAGACCCCCACGTGCTGCAGCCCGCCCGATTCGTCGTACAGACCGAGGAGCAGCGAGCCGACGATCGGGCCGCTCTTGTGGAAGCGATAGCCCGCGACGACCGCATCGGCCGTCCTTTCATGCTTGATCTTGAACATCAGCCGGGCGTCCGGCCGGTACGGCAGATCCAGTGGCTTGGCGATGATCCCGTCGAGCCCGGCGCCTTCGTACTGCTCGAACCACTGCTGTGCCAGCGCGGCATCCGTGGTCGCGGGCGCGAGGTGGACAGGTGGCTGCGCGTCGCCGAGTGCCTCGGTCAGCAGGGAGCGCCGCTCGGCCAGCGGCGTGTCCAGCAGCGCCTGGTCGGCGAGGGCGAGCAGGTCGAAGGCGATGAAGCTGGCCGGTGTGTGCTCGGCGAGCATCCGCACCCGCGAGTCGGCCGGGTGGATGCGTTCGGTGAGCTTGTCGAAGTCGAGCCGGCCCTCGTGGGCGATGACGATCTCGCCGTCGACGACACAGCGGTCAGGGAGATTGGCCGCCAGATCGGCGACCAGCTCGGGGAAGTAGCGGGTGAGCGGCTTGCCCGTACGGCTGCCGATCACCACCTCGTCGCCGTCCCGGTGCACGATCGCGCGGAAGCCGTCCCACTTGGCCTCGTACTGCATGCCGGGCGGGATCTTCTTCACGGACTTGGCGAGCATCGGCTTCACGGGCGGCATCACCGGCAGATCCATGAAGCGATTGTCCGGCATGCACGGCGGCTCGGCACGGCCTACGCTGACGGGCATGGCCGGAGCGGTGGAACTGGAAGTCGGAGAGCGGACCGTACGCGTGTCCAATCCGGACAAGGTCTACTTCCCGGAGCACGGCTACACCAAGCTGGACATGGTCCAGTACTACCTCGCCGTCGGCGACGGAATCACCCGTGCTCTGCGGAACCGTCCCACCACGCTGGAGCGCTACCCCGATGGGGTGACCGGCGAGTCGTTCTTCCAGAAGCGCGCGCCCAAGTATCTGCCCGACTGGATTCCGACGGCGCACATCACCTTCCCGAGCGGCCGGTCCGCCGACGAGATGTGCCCGACCGAACCGGCGGCCGTCCTGTGGGCCGCCAACCTCGGAGCCGTCACCTTCCATCCGTGGCCGGTCCGCCGCGACGACACCGACCATCCGGACGAACTGCGCATTGACCTCGACCCGCAGCCCGGCACCGACTACGCCGACGCCGTGCGCGCCGCGCACGAACTGCGTGCCGTCCTCGACGAGGCCGGTCTGCGCGGCTGGCCCAAGACGTCCGGCGGACGCGGCATCCATGTCTTTGTGCCGATCGAACCGAACTGGACGTTCACCCAGGTCAGGCGGGCGGCCATCGCCGTCGGCCGGCAGCTGGAGGGCCGTATGCCGGACCGGGTGACCATCAAGTGGTGGAAGGAGGAGCGCGGCGAGCGGATCTTCGTCGACTACAACCAGACCGCCCGGGACCGCACCATCGCCTCCGCCTACTCCGTCCGCCCGCGCCCGCACGCTCCGGTCTCCGCTCCGCTGCGCTGGGAGGAGATCGACGACGCGAGGCCGCAGGACTTCGACATCAAGACGATGCCCGGCCGGTACGCCGAGGTCGGCGACGTCCACGCGGACATGGACGAGCACCGCTTCAGCCTGGAGACCCTGCTGGAGATGGCCCGCAAGGACGAGGCCGAGCACGGCCTGGGCGACCTGCCGTATCCGCCGGAGTATCCGAAGATGCCGGGCGAGCCCAAGCGGGTGCAGCCGAGCCGCGCCAAGAAGACCGACTGACGACGGCCCGCATCCCATGCGCGGGATACGGGCCGTCGCGGGTGTGCCAGGGAGCTACAACTCCTGGATGCGGATGTTGCGGTAGGAGATCACATCCGTGGTGCCGTGGACCTGGAGCCCGACATAGCCCGAGGAGTAACGGCGGCCGTCCGTGCCCGGGTCGTCGCCCCGGGGCGGGACGAACGCCTGGCCGCCGGCGTTCTCGAACTCATTGATCAGGACACCGTTGCGGTAGACCGAGTAGTGCTGGCCCACCACCCGGATCTCGTAGTCGTTCCAGGTGCCCTTCGGTGTGACGCCGGCGCCGCCGAGTCCGACGCGGTCGAATCCGTAGATCGAGCCGGTCTTGTACATGTCGCCGTCCGGCCGGTCCAGGACCTGGACCTCATGGCCGTACTTGATGGCGACCCACTCGGGACGCGGCTCCTCGGGGTTGTCGTGGACGTACGGGAAGCGGACGAAGACACCGCTGTTGGCGTTGCCGGCGCCCGGCGCGTCGTCCCGCCACTGCAGCTTGAGCGAGAAGTCGCCGTACTGCCGCTGCGGGAACCACAGCATCCCGAGGCCGCCCTTGGTGGTGCCGCTGGTCATCGACCCGTCGGCGTTGAGTCCGAACGAACCGCCGCCCACGTGCTGCCACTTGGCGAACGACGATGCCGTGCCGTCGAACAGATCGCGGTAGCCGGCGTTCTGGCCCGGCTTGCCGATGCCGGACTGCTTGGCCGCCTTGTAGATCTTGTTGAACTCGCGCTGGTCGATCACACCGTCCGCGAGCAGCTTGTCGAGCACCTTGTCCACGTGCTTGAGGAACAGCGCGTGCGAGGACCAGTCCTTCTCGTCCTCGATCAGCTCGTTGATGGTGCAGCGGGAGCGGCTGATGCGGTTGGGCACACCGGTGTCGACCGTGCCGACGATCACCGTCAACCGCTCGTCCCACTCGGGGCAGTTGGGCGCCGGAACCCCGCCGCCTTCGGCGACCGTGAAGGACACCTTCTGGGCCGCGGAGGTGTTGCCCGCCTTGTCCGTCGCCCGGTGCAGGACGGTGTGGAAGCCCACCCGGTCGACGACAACGGCGGCGGTGTACGCGAGATACGGACCGCCGTCGAGCGAGTACTCCACCTTGTCGACGCCGGAGCCCTCGTCCGTCGCGGTCACCGTCACCTTGGCGCTGCCGATGAACGCGTCGTCGGAGTTCTTCACGCCGGTGACTCCGACGTCGGTCACCGGCGGTGTCTTGTCCTCGGTCGGCGGCGCGACGACGGTGAAGTCCACGGACTTCTCCGCGGCCGCGTTACCGGCCTTGTCGGTCGCCTTGAAGCGGACCTTGTGCGTGCCGAGCTCGTGCACCATCACCGGGGCCGTGTACGGCTGCCAGGCGCCGCTCGCACCGATCGCGTACTCGATGGTGTTGACGCCGGATCCGGTGTCGGACGCGGTCACGGTGACCGTGGCCATGCCCAGATACTGGCCCTGCTCGTTCTTCTCACCACTGACCGTCGCCGAGGTCTCCGGCGGCGTCTTGTCGTCCGTCGGCGGCGGGACGACCGTGAAGTCGGCCGCCTTGTCCACGGCGATGTTCCCGGCCTTGTCGATGGCCCGGTAGCGGATCTTGTGCGTGCCGACCTCGTTGACCACGACCGGAGTGGTGTACGCCTGCCAGGCTCCTTCGGCCCCGACCGCGTACTCGATCTTGTCCACTCCGGAGCCCTCGTCGGTCGCCGACACCGTGACGGTGGCCTGGCCGACGTACGCGCCGTCGGCGTTCTTGTCGCCGTCGACCTTCACCGCCGTGTCCGGCGGGGTGGTGTCCTCGCCGCTGCCTTCGGTGACCGTCAGGATGCCCTGCATCGAGCCGTGGCCGGGGATGGTGCAGTGGAAGCGGTAACGGCCCGGTGTGAGCGTGACCTCGGCGGTGTGCTTGCCGCCCTGGGCGTCACTCGGATTGGCCAGGATGTTCAGCGGTACGTCGTTGTTGTACTCGGGGTCCGAGACGTCGAAGGTCAGCGTGTGCGGCATACCGGTGGTGTTGCCGGTCGCCGCGCTGTTCTCGAACACGATCGTCGTCGGGCCCGCCTCCGCCGTGCTCGGGAAGGTGAGATAGCGGTCGATCGGATCGCCGGCCGTCCAGGTCAGCACCTGAGCGGCCGCCCGTTCGGCGGTCTGGCCGTACGCGACCGCCGACATCAGTCCGAGGACCATCGCCACGGCGGCCAGCAAGGCGGTCCACACACTCGCCGTTCTGTGTCTCACGAGACTCATGCCTCTCACTGCGCCGCCTTCCGTGCCAGCTTGTCGGCGGACGGCGTCGGCTCGCCGCCCTTGTACGTGACGCGCCACAGCGCCGACTTGGGGTCGGAGGTGAAGAAGCCGCGCCCGTAGTCGAGGACATAGAGCGAGCCGTCCGGCGCGAACTTCCAGTCCATGAGGTTGCGGATACCGGTGTTGCCGACCGGGATGATCTTCTTCAGGGTTTCGGCGTGCACCGGAATCCCGCCCTTTCCGACGGTCTTCGGGTCGGTCAGCACCGCGTGCCGCGGCTGGTCGCCGTCGTAGAAGTCGCCGACGAACCACTTGCCGTCCCAGTACGACGGCCACTTCTCGGCGCTGGTGTTCGCCGGGTCGAAGCGGTAGACCGGGCCGTTCATGGTCGCCTGGCCGCCGCCCTTGAGCCACGGCATCAGCAGCTTCTGCTCCTCCGTCTTGTAGCTCGGGATGCCGTTGGCGTCGCGCGGATAGTCCACGCCGCCGCCCTGCGGCGAGTACCAGATGGTGTTGGAGGTGATCGGCGGCAGATTCACCAGGCCGTCGTTGTTCGGCGACTCGTTCTTCGGCGCGTCGCAGTTGTACCAGCCGAGCGGCTGGCTCGGATCGGGCAGATTGCGGTCCCGGTAGGGCTGCTTGTTGCCCATGCAGTACGGCCAGCCGTGGTTGCCCGGCTTGGTGATCGCCGCGAAGGTGTCGTACTTGGCCGGGCCCCAGGTCGTCGAGGGTGCGCCGGCGTCCGGGCCGACCCAGCCCGCGTAGAGGATGTCAGTCGACTTGTCGATGAAGATGCGCGCCGGGTTGCGTACGCCCATCACATAGATCTCGCCCCGGGTCTTGCCGCCGCCCTCGTCCGGCTCCTGGCCGGTGAAGAGGTTTCCGGCCGGGAGCGTGTACGTGCCGTCGTCCTCCGGGTGGATCCGCAGGATCTTGCCGTTGAGGTTGTTGGTGTTGCCGGCCGTGCGGCGCGCGTCGGCGAAGGAGACGCCCTTGAAGTTGGGCTGCGGGTTGTTGCCGGAGTAACCGCTGCTGAAACCGGAGGAGTTGTTGTCACCGGTGGCGATGTAGAGGTTCTGCTTCGAGTCCCAGGCCATGCCGCCGCCCGCGTGGCAGCAGCTGTGGATCTGCACCGGCCACTTGAGCAGCACCTTCTCGGACGCCAGGTCCAGCTTGTTGGCGGCGAGATCGAAGGTGAAGCGGGAGACGCGGCGCTCGGCCATATGCGTCTCGCGGTTGATCTGCGAGTGGGGTGTGTAGTGCAGATACACCCAGCCGTTGGTCATGAAGTCGGGGTCCAGCTCGATGCCGAGCAGCCCTTCCTCGACCTTGGTCAGCTCGTCGCCGCCACCCTTGTTCCCGAAGATGGTGAGCGCCGCTGCGAGCGTCACCTTCTTGGTCTTCGGGTCGTAGACATGAACCTCGCCCAGGCCCTTGCCGATGTCGGGGTTGTTCCAGTCGGTGACCACGGGCTTGCTGGAGTCCGCGCCACCGCGGCCGATGTAGAGAATGCGTCCGTCCGGGGCGGTGACCAGGCCGTGCGGCTCGCCGATCTGGTCGTTCTGGCCCGGCTGGTTGGGCTGGGTGACCCGCTCCGCCGTGTAGTTGGCGTCGATGGTCGCCTTGCAGTCGGCGCGCGAGAGACGGGTCGTCCACGCGAGAGCGCCGCGCAGATGGTCACGGAAGTCGGTCTCGGCGAAGCTGTCGACCGTACCGCCCATGCCCGTGTAGAAGGAGCGGCCGCCGTCGTAGTCACGGCACCAGGAGACCGGGTGGTCCCAGCCGTTGGCGCCCGCGGGCGGCGTGTAGGAGTTCTCCTTGACGCGGGCCACGGTGTGCACGGTGCCGGATGGGTTCACCGACCAGTTGAACCATTTGTCGGGCCGCTTCCACTGGAGGGGAAGGGACTTGGTGGCCGGATGCTGACGGTCGCCGACCTCCACGACGGCGCGCTGCACAGCGCTCGCGGCGCCCTTGGGACGCGCTCCGATCAGCCCGGTGAACCAGTCGGAGTACGGCTCGGTGCGGGCCGCGTCATGGATGCCGACGAAGCCGCCGCCGGCCTCCAGATAGGACTCGAGCCCGGCCTCCTGCTCCGGGTCGAGCACATCGCCGCCGCCGGTCAGAAAGACGACCGCGTTGAACTTTCCGAGCCTGGTGGCATTGGTGAACACGGAGGCGTCGTCCGTGGCTTCGGTGTTGAAGCGGCCCGCGGTGGGGCCGGTCAGTCCGATGCTCTCGATCGCCGCGATTCCGGCGTCGACGGTCGGCGACTCCTCGGTGGCCGAGGCATGGAAGACGAGAACCTTCACCTTCGCGCTGCCGGGAGGAGACGGTAACGACAACGTTGTCTCGGGCGGCTCCGGATAGGTCCTGGCCGAGGCGACATCGCTGACGCCGATCAAGGACGCGGTCAGTGCACCGACCCCAAGGGCCGCCGCCAGACGGCTTCTTCGTGATCTCGACCTGTGATGTGGTGCGCGCTGCATGGGTCACCCACCCCTCTTTGGTCACAACAACAGCCTCGGAAACTAGACCTCTTTTCGCGGTTCGCCAATAGTTGTGACCTCAATGGCACGAACTTTGTCCTGGGTGTGGATAAACGAAGATCACCCGGCTACCGTGTGGCCGGTTCCCTGGGGTCCCATGAGCCCCGTCAATCTCCGTACCAGACTGGGGAGTTCGGCATGGTGGACGGCATGGACAGGCGGAGCTTCAGTCGGCGGCTGCTGGCTGGAGGCGCAGTGGCGGCCACGGGAGTGACATCGTTGTCCCTCGCCGCCGCCCCGAGTGCGACCAGCGCGACCACGGCGGAAGGCGCACCGAAGACTGCCCCGGCCGGCGGACAGGTACGCCATCTCAAGCTGTACGCCGAGAAGCTGGCGGACGGTCAGATGGGCTACGGCCTGGAGAAGGGCAAGGCGTCGATCCCGGGCCCGCTGATCGAGCTGATCGAAGGCGACACGCTGCACATCGAGTTCGAGAACACCATGGACGTGCCGGTCAGCCTGCACGCGCACGGAGTCGACTACGACATCGCCAACGACGGCACCAAGCTGAGCAAGAGCCATGTCGAACCCGGCGACACCCGCACCTACACCTGGCGCACGCACCTCCCGGGCAGGCGGGCGGACGGCACCTGGCGGCCGGGCAGCGCGGGTTACTGGCACTACCACGACCATGTGGTGGGCACGGACCACGGCACGGGCGGCATCCGCAAGGGGCTGTACGGTCCGGTCGTGGTCCGCAGGAAGGCCGACATTCTGCCGGACAAGCAGTTCACGATCGTCTTCAACGACATGACCATCAACAACAAACCGGCCACCGCAAGCCCCAACTTTCAGGCGACGGTGGGTGATCGCGTCGAGATCATCATGATCACGCACGGCGAGTTCTACCACACGTTCCATATGCACGGTCACCGCTGGGCGGACAACAGAACGGGCCTGCTGGAGGGCCCGGCCGACGTCAGCCGGGTGATCGACAACAAGATCACGGGCCCGGCGGACTCGTTCGGCTTCCAGATCATCGCGGGCGAGAGCGTGGGCGCGGGGGCGTGGATGTACCACTGCCATGTGCAGAGCCACTCCGACATGGGGATGGCGGGCCTGTTCCTGGTGGCGAAGCCGGACGGCACGATCCCGGGATATGAGCCGCACCATCCGGCGGCGGACGCGAAGTCGGCGGCGAAGGCGGGCGGGCACAGCCACTAGGTCCTGTCCGGCCCATCATGCCGGGCCCGCGTGCCCTTGCGCCTCGGCGGTATCACGCCATTCTGGCCCCGTGCCGGGGTGCTGCACAGGCGCACCCCGGCCGACGCGGCGATCTCGACGCTGTCCCTGCCCGCCGGTTCGCGGCCCGTGCAGGTCGATTCCGAGCTGCACTAAAACTGTGCGAACGATCGTGCTAATATATGTCTCCGACATCATCGGCCGACCGAGGAGAACCGGGAATGCACCCCTTGGCTCCGCTCCTTCGCACCGTCCTGAACACCACGTCCCGGGTCGCACCCCGCCTCGCGGGCCGGATGACCTTCGCGGTCTTCGCGCGGCCGGCCGGGCGCAGCCGCGCGCGGCCGGCCGAACGGGACATGCTCGCCGAGGCACGCACCGGCCGCCTCACCGTGAGCGGCAAGCGTGTGGTCACGTACGCATGGGGAGACGGCGAACGTCCCGTGCTGCTGGTGCACGGCTGGTCCTCACGCGGCTCCCGGTTCACCGACTTCATCGGGGCGCTGCGAGACAAGGGCTACAGCCCGGTCGCCTTCGACGCTCCCGGGCACGGCGACTCGGAGGGCCGGGCCACCACGATCCTCGAATACCGGGAGATCATCCGGCAGTTGCACGCACGGCACGGCGACTTCGAGGCCGTCGTCGCCCACTCCTTCGGAGTCCTCGCGGCGTTCTTCGCGCTGCGCGGCGAGGTGGCGGCGGGCCGGATCGTCGGGATCGGCGGAGTCGGCAGCTTCGACTATCTCGTCGACGGCTTCTGCGCCGGCCTCGGTCTGCGCCCCGAGCTGAAGGACCAACTGCGGGACCGTATAGAGGGGTTGCTGTTCCCGGGAGAGCCCGAGATATGGCGGCGCTTCAGCGCGACCTACCGTCCCGAGGAGGTGGCGGTCCCGGTCCTGCTCTTCCATGACGAGGGCGACGAGATGGTGCCGCCGGCCCAGTCGCGGCTCATCGCGGACGCCCACGGTGAGCTCGCGCGGGTTGTCGTGACGCGTGGTCTTGGCCACCGCCGGATCCTCGGCGATCCCGAAGTGGTCGCCGAGGCGGTGGACTTCGCGGTGTCGGTCGGCTGACGCGAAGGCCGGGCCGACCGGCTGCTCTACGGCCGGTCCGGCAGCTCCGCCGGGTCGGTCGCCGCGCCCCGCAGCCGGCTGAGGATGCCGCGCCCGGCCCGCTCGTACGCACTGTCGTCCTCGTGCAGCACGGAAACGGCATTGGCCGCCTCCATCAGCGCGATGATCTCGAACGCGAGCTGCGGGACATCGAGTTCCGCGTCGAAGCCGCCGACGAGACGCGCCTCGTCGATGGTCCGCTCCACATAACGCACCCAGTCCACTCGCGCCTTGGCGATCGCGTCGTGCACCGGACCGCTGCGGGCGTCGAACTCCGCGGTGACGGCGTAGAAGAAGCAACCGCCGGCAAAGACACGGGACCGGGAGTAGTCCAGCCAGTGACTGCACAGCGCCCACACGCGAGCCGCACCGGGCGCCAGCTCGCGAGTCGGCCGTACGACATGATCGATGTACACGTCGCCCGCCGCCCGCACCGTGGCCAGCTGGAGCTCCTCCTTGGAGCCGAAGAGCGCGAAGACACCGCTCTTGCTGAGCTGCAACTCGGTCGCGATACGACCGAGGGACAGCCCCTCCAGCCCCTCCACGGACGCGATGTTCATGGTGCGCTCGAGCACCAGCCGCCGGGTCTGGTTGCCGCGCTCGACGCGGCCGTCGGTTCGTGTGTCACCGCTGCTCATACCCGCAATCGTACTGAACGCACGATCGTGCGCATATCGGCTGTACGGTTCCGGGACGGGTCGTGGCGTACTGGGGCGTACTGGTGCGGGGCCCCGGGATCGGTAGCAGACTCGGGGACGACAGGAGAGCGGGATCCCCACGAAGGAGAGCACCATGCTCAGCACCCGTTATGTCAGAGGCTCCCTGAACTGGATCGACCTCGGAACGCCGGAAACCGACGCGGCGGCGGCCTTCTACAACGGCCTGTTCGGCTGGAACTTCCAGTCGGCGGGACCTGACGCCGGTGGCTACGGAATGTTCCAGGTGGACGGCAAGACCGCGGCGGGCGTGATGGCGGTGGAGCCGGATCAGGTCCCGCCGGCGTTCATGCTGTACTTCCAGTCGCCCGACGCCGACGCCACGGCGAAGGCGGTCCAGCAGGGCGGCGGCTCTGTCCTGTTCGAACCGATGGACGTCTTCGACCTCGGCCGCATGGCGATCTTCACCGACCCGTCGGGCGTCGGCTTCGGCACCTGGCAACCGGGCCAGAGCAAGGGCCTCGACGTGGTGAACGATCCCGGATCCCTGGTCTGGGTTGAGCTTTACACGCCGGACCCGGGAGCGGGCGTCGCGTTCTACACGAACGTCTTCGGCTGGGAGACCTCGACGATGCCGCTGCCGGACGGAACCGGCGAATACACGATGGTGAACCCCGCGGACCAGGGCGCGGACGCGATGTTCGGCGGCGTCGTACCACTGGCCGCGGACCCGGGGGAGACGGAAGGCCCGTACTGGCTGCCGTACTTCGAGGTCGAGGACTGTGACGCGGCGGTGGCGAAGACGGAGGAACTGGGCGGCAAGATCAGGATGGCCCCGGTGGAGATGGAGGGCATCGGCCGCTTCGCGAAACTGGCGGACCCGTGGGGCGCGAGGTTCGCGGTGATGAAGAGCGCGCCGCCGCAGTAGCGGGTGCGGGTGCGGGTGCGGTGCGGTGCGTTTGCTGTGTCCGGCGGCGAGGCGACGGGCCCGACGCAAGTCGGGCCCGTCGCGCTGGGGTCGGCCTGGCCTGGGACGACGCCGTTGATGCTTCATTGATCCGGTGTTTATCGGCACCGGGGAGCGTGTCCCGCATGCCGATCAACACCACCACCGACAACGAACTCTCCTGGCAGGAGACCGCCCTGTGCGCACAGACGGGCGCGGACTTTTTCTTCCCGGCCCCCGGCTCCTCGACGAGAGAGGCGAAGCAGCTGTGCGGGGCTTGCGAGGGGCGAGTGGAGTGCCTGGAGTATGCGCTGGAGCATGACGAGAAGTTCGGGGTGTGGGGTGGGTTGTCGGAGAAGGAGCGGCATCGGTTGAAGCGGAGCCGGGGCTGAGCCGGGCCTTCCGTCAGGTCGTGTGAACCCTGCCCCCTGTCACGAGCCCGGCGCGCTCGGCGAGAGCGTCATCCTCTGGGGTCCCGGGCGGGAGGGCGTCGCCCATGGATTCGGGTACGACGCGGACGGGGAAGTGGCCGCCGACGGGGGAGACGACGCCGCCGAAGCGGGGGTCGCCAGCGAACCAGATCATGTCGGGGTGCGGGTTCTGCTTGTTCTGAAGGTGTCCGGAGTACTGAGTCGTGCGCAACACGGGCGCGTGGTCCTCGCTGAACCTGATCACGACGGCCCGTGGACTCTCCAATGAGCGGCGCGGATATCCGCAGGGGTACGCACGCCACGGGTACGTCCGGAGGATCGTCGCCACGCGCTTCGTTCGGTGAAGAGCCAGACATGTGACGAACATGATCAACGGATAGAAGATCACGCTGAGCACAATGAACCCCACCCGGTCGGCCGGGGGCAGTGAAGCGGCTGCGTACGTCAACGCCACGCCCATCAGCAGCATCGCGATGAGCCACAGCCTTCGCTTGACGACGAGACGCCGATGGCCGACCGATGTGGACGGATGGTCGAGCGCGGCCTTGGCCAGGGGGACGGGAATCGGCTCCGGCGTCACGAGAACAGCTCCAGGATGCGAGAGGTTCGCTGTGGGGGCGTGGCCGGCTGTGCCGGCTCGGAGAAGCTCAGCGTCTGAGCGATGCCAACGAGGATGTCGGTGTACGCCTCTGCGTGGCGGTGGGCCGCGCTGGTGAGGACGGCCACCGCGACGTGGACGCCGGTTGGGCACGGCACGGTGACGCGGGCTTGAAAGACCTCGCTCCGCGGGCTGGTCACGCCCGCCTCACCAAGTAGTTCGGCCGGCGGCGCCGACAGGGTGCCCGCCACCAAGGCTGCCGGCAGCCCGCCCGGTAACTCGAGCAGTCGGCCGGTGTTGGTGTTCCACAGGGGAGAGTTCGCCTGCGCGAGCGCGCACTGGGCGACTGCAAGCCCTGCGGTACGTGACGCGATGCCGACCACCGACAGTGAGAAGAACGAGACGCAGGCGCCGTGTTCGCCGTCGGGGTGGACTCCGACGGATGAGTGCACGCTCTCGCCTTGGCGCATGGTCCTGAGTAGATCGGCCAGGGCGCGTGTGTCGGTGAGGGCGCGATCAATCGCCGGGTCACCCTCAAGGAAGGGCTTCAGGGCGGTCGCGGCCGTGTGCTCGAACTCGTCCAGGTCGATCGCGTCGAGTGAGTGGAAACCCGGCGGCAGCCGGAACCACATTTGCGGTGCGGGAGTTTCTGGGCCATTGGTCACTGGAGTGCCTCACGGTTCGTGTTCATCGGGTGAGCGACGCCCAGGCGTGGGCCGCCTTGGCAGCGGAGCTTGGACCGTCGTCCAGAACAGCTCGGCCACCGTCGACCGCCGTTGCGCTGTCCGAGACTGTCTGGTCGTCGCTCCACGGGCCGTAGTGGGTGGCTACCGTTCCTACCCCGGCTCCCGGCAGGGCGTACTTCACCGCCTTCTGCACCGGGTCGGACGTGTGCTGCAAGGCCCATGCGGTGAGCGGGTTTTCCACCTCGCGCATGCCGTTCATGGCGCTCTTCGCGCCGATCACGAAGCTGTCGGACCCTGCACGCACGGCGGTCATCGCGGCTGCTGAGTCGCCGATTGCGCCGGCAGCGTGGACAGCGGCCGTAGCGGACTTGGCGCCGTGGGCAATGGCTGCCACACCTGGGACGGAGCCCAGCGCGTCGCCCGTCAGCGTGACCGTGCTGTCCCAGAAGTCGGCGTCGAACTCACCCTTCGTAAAGCCGTCCTTCATCGACTTCTGGATTCTTGAATCCGTTGCGTGGAGTGCGAGGGCGCCGATGCTCGCACCCGTCGCCACGAACAGCAGAGCCAAGCCGGCGGGCGGGAAGAAGGGCCCGATCACCAGGGCCAGGAAGCCGGCGACGGCGGACACGTCGGACAGGAAGTCACCAAGGTCCTCGTCCACCCACCTCAGCACCTCGTCCAAAACCCCCGGCTCCTGCGGAGCCAACCTCCCCGTCGCCCCCTCCAGCCCCTTCGCCACCCGCCCCGCCTCCGCCCTGTGCGTCTCCTCCAGCTCCCTCGCCAGGCGGCGGACCGACTCCAGCGCCTCCCTCGCCTTTGTCACCGCCTCGGCCGCCGCCAGGAGCTCCGGCTCCGTCGTGTCGGGGGCCGACCGCAGCCGGTCGTACCCCGCCTCCGCCTTCGTCAGCGCCGTCCGGTCCAGCTTCGCCTGCGTGTCGTAGCGCCTGGCCGTGGCCTGGTGGCCCACCAGGTCGTCGTGCCATCTGCGCAGGTGCGACGCGGCCTTGGAGACCGAGCGGTGTGCGTTCCGCAGATACCGCGGCAGGTCCCCGTCCAGGGCCGAGCGGAACGCGTCCGCCGCCTCGCCACGCCAGTACGTGCTCTCGCCGAGCAGCTGGTCGACCAGCCGGTGTGCCGTGCCCAACGCAGCCGCGGATGTGCTCAGTTTCGTCTGGAGCGCCAGGATCGCCGCCGGGCTTCCCGGTGCCGGGTTCCAGCCCAGGTGGGGGTAGTCAGGCACCGGGGCGCACCGCCTTGAAGGCGGATTCGATGGCCTTGTTGACCTGGGCGTAGCCCTCGTGGCTGAGCTTCACTCCGTCGTGGACCGTCCTGATCCGCGTGCCCAGTTGGTCCGCGCCGTACTTCCACCGGCGCTGGAAGCCGTCGCACGCCTCGTCCAGTTCCTTCGTGCCCAGTTGGTCCGTCCGTACCTGCTCGAGCGCGCGTCTCGCCTCGGCCAGCGATGTCAGCGAGCGCCCCAGCGCACGCGAGAAACGGCCCAACTGGTCGGTGTCCACCTGAAGATCACGATCCATGGCCGACCACCTTGGCAGATCATCGGCCGAAACGGATAAAGGCCGTACCTCTGACGAGTGGTGGGATATCCGGATGTTGACCCCGGGCCAGGACCAGGGCCGGTACCTCCCCCCGCTCCCGGCCCCCGCCCGCGGACATGGCAAAGGCCGCGTTCGGCAAACTCCCGAACGCGGCCCGGCCCAGCCCGATCTGCCGTACTGCTCAGCCGGCGGCGCGCGCCGCCATCCTGGCCTTGCGGGTCGCGAGCTTCTCGTCGAACTTGGCGGCCTCGCTGTCCAGACCGCCCATGTACAGGCCCAGCTCCTCCTGCGCCTTGAGACCCTCCGGGCCGAGACCGTCGATCTCCAGCACCTTCAGGTGGCGCAGCACCGGCTGCAGCACGTCGTCGTGGTGGATCCGCATGTTGTAGATCTCGCCGATCGCCATCTGCGCCGCGGCCCGCTCGAAGCCGGGCATGCCGTGGCCCGGCATCCGGAAGTTGACGACCACGTCGCGTACGGACTGCATGGTCAGGTCCGGCGCGATCTCGAAGGCCGCCTTCAGCAGGTTCCGGTAGAAGACCATGTGCAGGTTCTCGTCGGTCGCGATGCGCGCCAGCATCCGGTCGCAGACGGGGTCGCCCGACTGGTGGCCGGTGTTGCGGTGCGAGACGCGGGTGGCGAGCTCCTGGAAGGCGACGTACGCCACCGAGTGCAGCATCGAGTGGCGGTTGTCGGACTCGAAGCCCTCCGACATGTGCATCATGCGGAACTGCTCGAGCTTGTCCGGGTCGACCGCGCGCGAGGTCAGGAGGTAGTCGCGCATCACGATGCCGTGCCGGCCCTCTTCCGCGGTCCAGCGGTGCACCCAGGTGCCCCAGGCGCCGTCGCGGCCGAAGAGGGAGGCGATCTCGTGGTGGTAGCTGGGGAGGTTGTCCTCGGTGAGCAGGTTCACGACGAGGGCGATCTTGCCTATGTCGGTGACCTTGGACTGAGCGGGGTCCCAGGCCTCACCGTCGTCGAAGATGCCGGGGAAGTTGCGACCGTCGGAGAACGGGACGTACTCGTGCGGCATCCAGTCCTTGGCGACCTTGAGATGGCGGTTGAGCTCGGTTTCCACCACCTCTTCCAGCGCGTACAGCAGTCGGGCGTCGGTCCACGCGTCCGAACTGCCGAGGTGGGGAGAGGTGATCGTCACGGGTACTCCTGGGGGACGGGATACTTACCTACGTCTTCGTAGGTTACGAAACCGTAGGTTAAGGGCGCAGTAAGCCCGCGGCCAAGCCCGCTCCGGGGATGTCCGGTTACGTTCCGTTATGCGTACAGGTCACGGAGGCGTACGGAGAGACAGGTCACGCACCCTTCGAGCTTCTCGAACTCGCTGATGTCCACCAATACGGGTTGATAGCCGAGGTCCGTGAACAGCTCGGCCGTCTTCGGCGCACTGGCCGCCATCAGCAGTTTTCCCTCGCCGAGCAGCACCACGTGCGCGCCGGACTCCTCCGGAACCGAAAGATGGCGCGGAAAAACGGACGGCGTGTCGACGAGCGGCGGATAACCGATGACGGTGGAGTCCGGCAGTGCGGTCACCGCGGATTTGAGATGCAGCACCTTGCTCACCGGCACGGCGACGACGCGCGCGCCGAGCGGCTCGAAGGCGGCGCGCAGCTGCTGGACCCCGGCGGCGTTCGTACGGCCGCCACGTCCGACATAGACCGTGTCGCCGATCTTGAGCACATCGCCGCCGTCGAGCGTGCCGGGCTCCCACACCCAGTTCACCGAGCAGCCCAGGCGCGCCAGGGTCTCCTCGACGGCGGCCGTCTCCGGCCTGCGGGACTCGGCGCCCGGACGGGCGATCAGCGCCACATTGCGGAACATCACCACCGTGTCCTCGATGAACACGCCGTCCGGGCAGTCGTCGGCCGGCGCGGTCTCGACCGTCTCCCAGCCGTGCTCGCGCAGGGTCTCGGTGTATGTCTCCCACTGCTCCAGCGCGAGGTCGACATCGACCGGGGTGCGCTCGACATGGGTGACGAGCCCCTCGGCGAGGCGCGGGCTGGGGCGGCGGATCAGGGCTTTCCTGCTGGGCACGAGCGATTCTCCAGCTATGTCTCGGGTCAGGTCGCGCCCATCATGACCCGCCGGGCTCGGGCGATGGAATCCCCGGCGGGCCGCTGATCCCCGTCGGTGCGGAACCTCCCCATCCCGCACCCGGGTCCTCTCCGGCCGATCCTGCCGGGCTCGCCTGCCCCGGCACGGCCTCCCGCCCGGCCTGATCAGCCGTTCAGGACCTCGTCCGCCGTGATGTCACGGAGCTCGCCGTCCAGCAGCAGCCAGCGGGTGATGCCGATCGATTCCAGGAACGGCACATCGTGACTCGCCACGATCAGCGCTCCCTCGTACGACTCCAGCGCCGCCGTCAGCTTCCGCACGCTCGCCATGTCCAGATTGTTCGTCGGCTCGTCGAGCATCAGCAGCTGCGGCGCCGGTTCGGCGAGCAGCAGCGCGGCGAGCGCGGCGCGGAAGCGTTCACCGCCCGACAGCGTCCCGGCGGGCTGGTCGGCCCGCGCGCCCCGGAAGAGGAAGCGCGCGAGGCGTGCTCTGATCCGGTTGTTGGTCGCGTCGGGTGCGAAACGGGCGACGTTCTCGACCACGCTCAGCTCGTCGTCCAGCACATCGAGCCGCTGCGGCAGAAAACGCAGCGGCACCTCGGCCACCGCCTCGCCCGCGACCGGCTCCAGCTCGCCGGCGATCGTACGCAGCAGCGTCGTCTTGCCCGCTCCATTGCGTCCGACCAGCGCGATCCGCTCCGGGCCGCGCACCTCGAACTCCCCTTTCACCTCGGCCCCGTAAGGCAGTCGCAGCTCACTCAGCCGCAGTACGCCGCGGCCGGGATGGACCTTGGTGTACGGCAGTTCGACTCGGATCTCGTCGTCGTCGCGGACCGCCTCCACCGCCTCGTCGAGGCGCTCCTTCGCCTCGACGAGCTTCTCGGTGTGCATGGTGCGGTACTTGCCCGCCGACTCCTGGGCCGAGCGTTTGCGCGCGTGCGCGACGATCTTCGGTACGCGTTTGCTCTCCTGCATCTTCTGGCCGAACCGTTTGCGGCGGGCCAACGTGACCTGTGCGTCGGCCAGTTCGCGCTTCTGGCGCTGCACATCGGCCTCGGCGACGCGCACCATCCGCTCCGCCGCCTCCTGTTCCACGGCGAGCGCCGCCTCGTACTCCGAGAAGTTGCCGCCGTACCAAAGGACTTCGCCGTCGCGCAGATCCGCGACCTGGTCGACCAGCTCGAGCAGTTCGCGGTCGTGGCTGACCACGACCAGTACGCCCGACCATGCGGCGACCGCCTCGTACAGCCGCCGTCGCGCGTACAGATCGAGATTGTTCGTGGGCTCGTCGAGCAGCAGCACATCAGGCCTGGCCAGCAGCAGCGCCGCCAGTCGCAGCAACACGCCCTCGCCGCCGGAGACCTCGCCGATGGTGCGGTCGAGCCCGATGCCGTCGAGGCCGAGCTGATCGAGTGTTGCCCGCGCCCGTTCTTCCACGTCCCAGTCGTCGCCGACCGCCGTGAAGTGCTCCTCGCCGGGATCGCCGGCCTCGATGGCGTGCAGGGCCGCGCGGGTCCCGGCGATGCCGAGCACCTCGTCGACCCGCAGCGTGGTGTCGAGCACCAGGTTCTGCGGCAGATACCCGACGTCGCCCGCGGTGCGGACCGTGCCGTCGGCCGGGGTCAGCTCGCCCGCGATCAGTTTCAACAGCGTTGACTTTCCTGATCCGTTGAGGCCGATGAGTCCGGTCCGGCCGGGGCCGACCGCGAGCTGGAAGTCGTCGAGGACGACGGTGCCGTCGGGCCAGGCGAAGCTGAGCGAGGTGCAGGTGATGTGGGTGGAAGCGGTAGACATACAGGTCTCCAGGTTGCGTCGAAGCGGCAGGGCAACGAGTGGAGACACCGCGGCACGGGCGACGGCCGAAAGGGACCATGGAAGGGGTTCCGGTCGGGGAGGACGGCTCGAAATGCCGAGGTCGCACGCACGGCGCACAGTCTGCGGACAGCAGCTGCGGCACACGGTGTCTCAAGACCTCAGACGAGCAACGTCCTTCTCCGTTCGACGACAACAGAACCGCTGTACACCGTAAGAGCGGGGTTGGAGGCTGTCAACGAATTATCGTGACCGGGGACAAGGAGGCATGGCCCATGCCCGATGGATCGTTCTCGCTCCCCGCCCGGCTGTATCTCCTCGCCTGGGACACCGGCCTGATGAGGCTCACCGGCAGCTCCGACCTCGCCTTTCTCGTACGGGCCGGAGCCCTCACCGAACTCGCCCAGCGCGGCGCGCTCGCCGACGACGACGGCATCGCGCGGCCCGTCGGTGACACCCGCACCGGCGACCCGGTACTCGACGGGCTGCTGGAGCTGATCGAGGAGTCCCGGCCACGCACCTGGCAGCGCTGGGTCACGTACCACGCGAAGTACACGCTGGAAGCCGTCCGCAACGAGCTGCTCGTCGCCGGCTATCTGCGGACGAGGCAGCGGGCTCTGTTCTCCAGGGCGCAGTACGAACTCGACCGGCCCGACGTCGTGAAGTCGCTGATCGAGGAGGCGCGGACCGTGCTGACCGGTCCCGTGCCGGTGACGGAGGTCTCCGAGCAGGACGCCGCGCTGGTCGCACTCGCCACCGCGGCCGGGCTGCGGACGCTCGCCACCGGGACGGAGCGCAAGCAGCACAAGGAGCGGATCGAGGCCCTCGGCGAGCGCAGTGGAACAGCCGCGCTCGCGTCGAAGAGGGCCGTCGAGGACGTACGGACCGCGGTGAGCATGTCGGTCACGTCCACGATCGCGGCGTCCGGCGGGGGCTGAACACCGTTCGGCCGACGGCCACATGTCGCCGCACGTTGATGTCGGAAATCTGCCAGCCAGGGCCTGTCTCCGGTGGTTGAGTTCGATCCATGACGACCTTGAGTGATCTCGCCCGCCGCTTCCGCTCGCTGCACACCGCCGACCGCCCGCTGGTGCTCGCCAACGCCTGGGACATCACCAGCGCCCGGATCATCGCCAAGGCCGGAGCGCCCGCGCTCGCGACCACCAGCGCCGGAGTCGCCTGGGCCCTGGGCAGCGCGGACGGCGACCGGCTGGAGCGCTCCGCCGCGATCGGGCAGCTGGCGCGCATCACCGCCGCTGTCGACGTGCCCGTCAGCGCGGACATCGAAGGCGGATACGCCGAGACCGCGGACGGCGTCGCCGAGACGGTCCGCGAGGTGCTCGCGGCCGGAGCCGTCGGCATCAACATCGAGGACGGGCCGCGGCCCTCGGCCGAACACGCGAGGCGCATCGCGGTGGCCCGCGCGGCGGCCGACGCCGCTGACGTACCGCTCTTCATCAACGCCCGCATCGATGTCTATCTGGCCGGCATCGGCGCCGAGCCGGGCCGTCTTGAGGAGACGCTGAAGCGGGCAGCCGCGTGCCTCGCGGCGGGCGCGGACGGAATCTTCGTGCCCGGTGTCGTCGACCGGGCCACGGTCGAGGCGCTGGCCCGCGGTATCGACGCACCGCTCAACGTGCTCACCGGCCCGGGCGCGCCGAGCACGGCCGAGCTGGCGCGGTTCGGCGCGGCGCGCATCAGCGCGGGCTCCTCGATCGCGGCGGCGGCGCACGCGGTGGTCAGGGAGGCGGCGCGGGAGCTGCTGACGGAAGGGACATGCTCGGCACTGGAGGGCGGGTACGGGTACGGGGAGCTCAACGCGCTGCTGGAGCGCTGACGCTCAGCAGGCGTCGCGCATCAACTCCGCCAGATCGTGGTCCAGGTCCAGGTACAGGTGCTCGCGGCCCGTCGGCACCAGCACCTGCGACAGGCGCAGAAAGCGCCGCAGCTCGCTCGTGCGGACATGCACCATCGCGACGCCCTCCGGCGCGTGGAACTCCATCACGGTGCGGTCGTAGCCGTACGGTCTGACGCGCACGTCGCCGACACCCGCCGGCTCGTCGATGCCCGCCGTGAGCAGTTCACGGGAGAACGCCCAGGACACCTCGTTGCCCTCCAGCGTCGCCTTGGGCGGGAAGGCCATGCTGACGGCGAAGGGGTCGTCGCGGTCGTAGCGGAGCGTCGCCGCGACGGACTCCGTCTGGGGCGCCGAGGCGACCAGGCGGGCCTGTACGGCGTGCTCGATGACGGTGGACAAAGCCTGCTCCTTCGTACGCGGCTCGCTGACGTCTCCCTGACACCTGTAGAGACGGAAGAAGAAGCGATTACGTGCATTGGAAGCGGCAGTGACCTGCGTCACCGCCCAGCATGTCTCGCACTCTGGACGGGTTGGTGTGCGTGGGCTAGCTTCCAGCGCCATGACGTCCATGGGGAAGACGAGACGAACGGTGTCGGTGGGACTGTGCGCGGCGGCGGTGGCCGCGGCCCTGGCCGCACCGGCGCACGCCGCACAGGCGGAGCCGACGAGCGGCGACAAGGCGGGCACGGCAGGCCGGTCGCCGAGCTGGAGCCTGAAGCAGACCGGCGCAGACGTACGGTTCCGGGGGCTGGCGGCCGTCAGCCGCAGCACTGCGTGGGTGGCGGGCTCCAAGGGCACGGTGCTGCGCACCGGCGACGGCGGCCGCAGCTGGCGGAACGTCTCGCCGCCCGGAGCGGGCGAGCTGGAGTTCCGCGACATCGAGGCGTTCGACAGCCGGCGCGCGGTCGTGCTGGCCATCGGCGAGGGGGAGGCGTCCCGGGTTTTCCGCACCGAAGACGGCGGCGCGAGCTGGACCGAGTCGTTCCGCAACACCGACCCGAAAGCCTTCTACGACTGCATCACCTTCTTCGACAGCCGGAACGGACTCGCCATGAGCGATCCCGTGGACGGCAAGTACCGCATCCTGTCGACCGGCGACGGCGGCAAGTCGTGGAAGGTGCTGCCGAGCGCCGGAATGCCGGCGGCGCTGCCTGGCGAGGCTGCCTTCGCGGCCAGCGGCCAGTGCCTGGTCAGTTCGGGACGCAAGGACGTCTGGCTGGCCACCGGCGGCGGCGCGACCGCACGGGTGCTGCACTCCGCCGACCGCGGCCTGAACTGGACCGTCGCCGAGTCGACCGTCCCGGCCGGCGACCCGGCACGCGGAGTGTTCGCGGTCGCCTTCCGCGACCGCACCCACGGCATCGCCGTCGGCGGCGACTACCGGCCCGACCAGGCATCGCCGCAGGCCGCGGCGGTCAGTGGGGACGGCGGACACAGCTGGCAGCAGGCGAAGACGCCGCCGCCCGCGTACCGTTCGGGCGTCACCTGGCTGCCGCACAGCAAGCGCGCGGCGCTCGCCGTCGGCCCGACCGGCACCGATCTGACGGTGGACGGTGGCCACAGCTGGCGCACGGTCGACACCGGTTCGTACGACACGGTCGACTGCACGGCCGACTTCGGATGCTGGGCCTCGGGCGAGAAGGGCCGGGTCGCCCGCCTGGAGTTCTAGGTGCTGTCCGCAGCCGAACTCTAGGCCGGCAACTGCTGCCGGTACGGAGCGAGTTCGGGCGCCGTCTTGGTCGCGATGAACTCGGTGATCCGGTACTCGCACACGCCGCCGACCGCGAAGGGGTCGGCCGCCGCGATCTCCTCGATCCGCGCGCGGTCGTCCCCGACGGCCAGGATCACGCCGCCGTCACGCGGGTTCTTGCGGCCCAACGCGAGGAACACACCCTCCTCGTACAGCGCGTCCAGCCAGGCCACATGCGCTTCGAGCAGCTCGTCGACGCGCTCTACCGGCGCGGTGTAGGTCAGTTCCAGTACGAACATGATCGCCAGATTACGTGACCCGTGCCGGGCGGGCAGCTCTAAGGTTGCAGCACCATGAAGATCATCGAGATGCCCGCGGACTGGCCCGCCGACGAGACGGCCGCGCTGGCCGTCCAGGACGAGCTGCGCACCCGCGTCGTCCTGGACGAGCCCGGTCCGCCGCCCGCGTCGGGCCTGGTGACGGGCGTGGACGTGGCGTACGACGACGAACGCGATGTCGTCGCCGCGGCGGCCGTCGTGCTCGACGCGGCGACGCTGGCCGTGGTCGACGAGGCAACCGCGGTCGGCCGGGTGACTTTTCCGTACGTCCCCGGGCTGCTGGCGTTCCGTGAGATCCCGGCCGTGCTCGCGGCACTGGAGTCCCTCACATCGGCCCCCGGCCTGATCGTCTGCGACGGCTACGGACTGGCCCATCCGCGCCGCTTCGGGCTCGCCAGCCATCTCGGTGTGCTCACCGGGCTCCCGGCGATCGGCGTCGCCAAGAGCCCCTTCGTCTTCACGCACGCCGAACTCGGGCCGCGGCGGGGCGACTTCGCGCCGCTGCTCGCGGACGACGGCGAGGAGGTCGGCCGCGCGCTGCGCACCCAGGAGGGCGTCAAGCCCGTCTATGTCTCGGTCGGCCACCGGACGACCCTCGACAACGCCTGCGCGCACACGCTCCACCTGGCGTCCCGCTTCCGCCTCCCGGAATCCACCCGCCGCGCCGACCGCCTCTGCCGCGAGGCGCTCGCCGACGCGACGGCCTAGGGTCTTTCGTCTGGGTCAGGCCGGATCAGTGAGCGGGTCTGGTGCCATGGGGCCTCCCCGGGCCCTCTGGGCCCAGGGGACGGATCGCAAGGCGGAGGAGGGAGGCATGGCGGAGCCATGCCGACCGACGACAACGCGGCGAGGCGCGGTGCCAGGGCACGCGGGCCCGGCAAGATCCAGACGACAGGCGCTAGGTACCTACGTACTCACGTATCCGGCCCCCGGAACTAGGTATCCGAGCGGATGTGAGGTGCCCGCGCCGATCGGCATGCTCCCTCGCATGACGACACACACGACACACACGACGCACAGCGCGACCGACACCACCGCAGCCAACCCCGTCGAGCGCATCGTTACGGCCGTGCTCATCCTGGCCGCCCTGGCCGGCTTCGCCTGGGTCGGATCGATGGTCTTCACGGCCGTGACCGGCTGACCGGACCATCGCGCCGTATTTCAGCGAGTCGTGGCAACCCGGAACCGCAGGCCCGCTGCCCGCAACCTCGACAGCAGCGCGTCACCCATCGCGACCACGGTCGTGACCTGGCCCGATGTCTTCGGCAGTTCGTCGAAGACCAGGCACAGCGCCGACTCGGCGAACATCTTCGCCGTCTCGTCGTAGCCCGGGTCCCCGCCCGAAACCTCCGTGTACACCTTGCGGCCGCCGCCCTCGCCCACGAACCGCACCGAGAACCAGCTCTTCGCCCGCCGCCTCTCGTCCGGACCCTCGCCCGGCTTGAGGCGGTCCGACAACCAGCGCCGGGCGGGGGGCAGTTGGGCCAGGCCCAGCATCGCGCCCATCGCCGCCACACCGCCCGCCGCCATCGGCAGCGTCGGCACCGCCGCGTAGTGCCGGTAGCGGAAGTCCGGACCGTAGCGAGGCAGCGCTCGCGCCGAACGGGCCACGATCTGCGGGTCGATCGTCGGCAGCGGCAGCGCCCACGCGCCGGTCTCGCCGCTGAACCGCGGCCCGGCAAGCGGGGCCCGGGCTCGCCGGCCCACCAGGCGGGGCTGGTGCAGCTTCCGGTCGTGCGCCGCCCGGAGCATCTGCCGGCCACGGCTCATGGCGTTGAGCGCGGAGGCGTAGGTGCCACCGGAGAACTGGGCGTCGGCGGACACGAATCCGTCGACGCTCAGTGGCACGTCCTCCGGCAGTTGCAGGACGGTGAAGTACGCGCCGAGGTCGTGCGGAATGGAGTCGAAGCCGCAGCAGTGCACCAGACGCGCGCCGGTCTCGCGGGCCCGCGCGTCATGGCGTACGTACATCAGATCCACGAACTCGGGCTCGCCGGTCAGATCGATGTAGTCGGTCCCGGCCTCCGCGCACGCCGCGACCAGCGGCTCGCCGTACCAGAGGTAGGGGCCGACGGTGGTCGCCACCAGCCGTGCGGACTCGGCGAGTTCACGCAGGGCGTCGGCGTCGTCCGCCTGTGTCTCGATCAGCGGCAGGTCGGCGCAGCCGGGATGGTCGGCGGCCAGGCGCTCACGCAGCCGCTCGAGCTTCTGCCTGCTGCGGCCGGCGAGGGCCCAGCGGCATTCGTCGGGCGCGTTCGCCGCCAGATACCGAGCGGTGAGCTGCCCGACGAACCCCGTCGCCCCGAAGAGCACGATGTCGTACGGGCGCTGCGCGCGACCGGTCCCGTTCTGCCTGTTCAATGACCCCTCCGCCTGCCTCTGCGCTGATGCCGGTGGCTGAGGCTAGCGTGCGAAGGCGCCTGGAAGAAGGATGCGTTTCCCATCGGTAACATGCCGCGGTCCTGCCGCGGATCTAGCGTGAGGCCATGCGGGCCGTCCCTGTCCGGCAGCGAGGCCGCGGTGCGCAATCTGGACTCCTAAGCGCTTGCTCGGCCCAAACCCTTGTGCCGAGTGAAACGCGTTCTTACCATCGCTGGTGTTACATCAGTTGTGTCACATCAGTGCTGGGGGCTTGATGGCAGCGACAGGGAACGGCCCGCTCGCCGGAGTGCGCGTGGTCGAACTGGCGGGCATCGGTCCCGGCCCGTTCGCCGCCATGCACCTGGCCGACCTGGGCGCCGACGTCGTACGGGTCGACCGGCCCGGCGGCTCGGGGCTCGCGATCAATCCCGCGTACGACCTCACCAACCGCAACAAGCGCTCGGTGCTGATCGACCTCAAGGCGGACGACGGCCCCGATCAGGTGCTCGACCTGGTGGAGCGGGCCGACATCCTCATTGAGGGCAACCGGCCCGGCGTCGCCGAGCGGCTCGGCGTCGGACCCGAGGAGTGCCTGGCCCGCAATCCGAGTCTGGTGTACGGCCGGATGACCGGGTGGGGCCAGGAGGGACCGCTCGCCCAGCGCGCCGGTCACGACATCGCGTACATCGCCGTCACCGGCACGCTCGGCATGATCGGCAAACCGGACGAGCCGCCCGCCGTTCCGGCCAATCTGGTCGGCGACTACGCCGGCGGCTCCCTCTATCTCGTCATCGGCGTGCTGGCCGCACTGCAGCACGCCCGGAGCGAGGGCGGCCGCGGCCAGGTCGTGGACGCGGCCATCGTCGACGGCGCCGCCCATCTGGCCACGATGATCCACGGGATGATGGCGGCCGGCGGCTGGCAGGACCGGCGCGGCGCGAATCTGCTCGACGGCGGCTGCCCGTTCTACGGCAACTACGAGACGGCCGACGGCGAGTACATGGCGGTCGGCGCGCTGGAGCAGCAGTTCTACAACGAGTTCGTCGAACTGCTCGGCATCAAGGACGAGGCCCCGGCCCGTAAGGACTTCGACCGCTGGGACGAACTGCGCAGCGCCGTCGCGGCACGCTTCAAGACCAGGACGCGCGCCGAGTGGACCGCGGTCTTCGAGGGCTCGGACGCCTGTGTCGCGCCGGTGCTCTCGCTGCGCGAAGCCCCGGCCCATCCGCATCTCGCGGCCCGCGGGACCTTCGTCGACCACGGCGGACTGGTTCAGCCCGCGCCGGCGCCCCGGTTCTCCCGGACGCCGGGATCCGTGTACCGCGGCCCGGCGCAGCCGGGTGCGGACACCGCCGAGGTCGCCCGCGACTGGGACGTACCGGGGCTCACCAAGATGCCGGGACTCACCAAAGATCCAGGACTCACCAAGAATCCAGGGCTCACCAAGAATCCAGGGCTCACCAAGGAGGACGACCGTTGAAGCGTCAGATCTTCGCAGCCGAGCACGACGCCTTCCGCGAGACCGTCCGCACCTTCCTGGCCAAGGAGGTCCTGCCGCACTACGAGCAGTGGGAGAAGGACGGCATCGTCAGCCGCGAGGCCTGGCTGGCCGCCGGACGGCAGGGCCTGCTCGGCCTCGCCGTGCCGGAAGAGTACGGGGGCGGCGGCAACGCGGACTTCCGCTACAGCGCGGTGCTGGCCGAGGAGTTCACCCGGGCCGGCGCTGCCGGGCTCGCGCTCGGACTGCACAACGACATCATCGGGCCGTATCTGACCTCGCTCGCCACCGAGGAGCAGAAGCGGCGCTGGCTGCCCGGCTTCTGCAGCGGCGAGATCATCACGGCCATCGCGATGACCGAACCCGGCGCGGGCTCCGACCTCCAGGCGATCCGCACCAGCGCCGAGGACCGCGGCGACCACTGGATCCTGAACGGCTCCAAGACCTTCATCTCCAACGGAATCCTCGCCGACCTGGTCATCGTCGTCGCCAGGACCACACCCGAAGGCGGCGCCAAAGGGCTTTCGCTGCTGGTCGTCGAGCGTGGCGCGGAAGGCTTCGAACGCGGCCGCAATCTCGACAAGATCGGCCAGAAGTCCCAGGACACCGCCGAGCTGTTCTTCAACGACGTACGCGTCCCGAAGGAGAATCTGCTCGGCGAGCTCAATGGCGCGTTCATCCATCTGATGACGAATCTGGCGCAGGAGCGGATGGGCATAGCGATTGCCGGGATCGCCGCCGCCGAGTATCTGCTGGAGATCACCACGCAGTACGTCAAGGAGCGGGAGGCCTTCGGGCGGCCGCTGTCCAAGCTCCAGCACATCCGTTTCGAGATCGCCGAGATGGCCACGGAATGCGCCGTCACCCGTGCGTTTCTCGACCGCTGCATTGTCGATCACTCGAACGGGGAACTCGATGCGGTACATGCGTCGATGGCCAAATGGTGGGCCACCGAGCTGCAGAAGCGGGTCGCCGACCGCTGTCTGCAGTTGCACGGCGGCTATGGATATATGACCGAGTACCGCGTCGCCAGGGCTTTCACGGACGGCCGTATCCAGACCATCTACGGCGGCACGACCGAGATCATGAAGGAAATCATCGGCCGCTCCATCCTGTCCTGACCCTCACTTCCGCCCGTCCGAAACCCCTGTCCGAACCCCCTCTCCGAACCTTCTGCCTGACCCCGCACTTCTTCACCCTCGAAAGGCTGCTGTCTTGAGTACCGAAGCGTTTGTGTACGACGCGATCCGCACCCCGCGCGGGCGCGGCAAGGCCAATGGCGCGCTGCACGGCACCAAGCCGATCGACCTCGTGGTCGGCCTGATCCACGAAATCCGCAGCCGCTTCCCGGGGCTCGACCCGGCCGCGATCGACGACATCGTGCTCGGCGTCGTCGGCCCGGTCGGCGACCAGGGCTCCGACATCGCCCGTATCTCGGCGATCGCCGCCGGGCTGCCGGACACCGTCGCGGGCGTGCAGGAGAACCGCTTCTGTGCCTCGGGCCTGGAGGCCGTCAACATGGCGGCCATGAAGGTCCGTTCCGGGTGGGAGGACCTGGTGCTGGCCGGCGGCGTCGAGTCGATGTCGAGGGTGCCGATGGCCTCCGACGGCGGCGCGTGGTTCGCCGACCCGATGACCAACTTCGACACCGGCTTCGTACCGCAGGGCATCGGCGCGGACCTGATCGCCACCATCGAGGGCTTCAGCCGCCGCGATGTCGACGAGTACGCCGCGCTCTCGCAGGAGCGGGCGGCAGCGGCCTGGAAGGACGGCCGCTTCGAGCGCTCCGTCGTGCCCGTCCGCGACCGCAACGGTCTCGTCGTCCTCGATCAGGACGAGCACATGCGCCCCGGCACCACCGCCGATTCGCTCGCCGCCCTCAAGCCGTCCTTCGCGGGCATCGGCGACATGGGCGGCTTCGACGCGGTGGCGCTGCAGAAGTACCACTGGGTGGAGAAGATCGACCACGTCCACCACGCGGGCAACTCCTCCGGCATCGTCGACGGCGCGGCTCTCGTCGCCATCGGCAGCAAGGAGGTCGGCGAGCGGTACGGGTTGACGCCGCGCGCCCGGATCGTCTCCGTCGCGGTCTCCGGCTCCGAGCCGACCATCATGCTCACCGGGCCCGCGCCCGCCACGCGCAAGGCGCTCGCCAAGGCTGGACTGACCGTCGGCGACATCGATCTCGTCGAGATCAACGAGGCGTTCGCCGGTGTCGTGCTGCGTTTCGCCCGCGATCTGGACCTCTCGCTCGACAAGATCAACGTCAATGGCGGCGCGATCGCCATGGGCCACCCGCTGGGCGCGACGGGCGCGATGATCCTCGGCACGCTCGTCGACGAACTGGAGCGCCAGGACAAGCGGTACGGCCTTGCCACGCTGTGCGTCGGCGGCGGAATGGGCATCGCCACGATCGTCGAGCGCGTCTAGGTCGTGTCCGCAGGCCACCGCGCGCAGCCGCGTGGACGCAGGCGTCATGACCGTCGCCCCGCGACAGGTCCGTCCGCGTCCTCACCACACCCTCAGGAGACTTTGCAATGACCGAGAGCACCACCATCCGCTGGGAGCAGGACGAGACGGGGATCGTCACCCTCGTCCTCGACGACCCCAACCAGTCCGCGAACACCATGAACCAGGCCTTCAAGGACTCGATCGCGGCGATCGCCGACCGCGCCGAGGCCGAGAAGGACTCGATCCGCGGCATCGTCTACACCTCCGCCAAGAAGACCTTCTTCGCGGGCGGCGACCTGAAGGACATGATCAAGGTCGGTCCCGAGCAGGCGCAGCAGGCCTTCGACACCGGTACGGCCATCAAGAACTCCCTGCGCCGTATCGAGGCCCTCGGCAAGCCCGTCGTCGCGGCGATCAACGGCGCGGCGCTCGGCGGCGGTTACGAGATCGCGCTCGCCAGCCACCACCGCATCGCGCTCGACGCGCCCGGCTCCAAGATCGGCCTGCCCGAGGTCACGCTCGGTCTGCTGCCCGCGGGCGGCGGTGTCACCCGTACCGTACGGCTGATGGGCATCGCCGACGCGCTGCTGAAGGTGCTCCTCCAGGGCACGCAGTACTCGCCGCAGCGCGCGCTGGAGAACGGTCTCGTCCACGAAGTCGCCGCCACGCCCGAGGAGATGCTCGCCAAGGCGCGCGCCTTCATCGACGCCAACCCCGAGTCCCAGCAGCCCTGGGACGTCAAGGGCTACAAGATCCCCGGCGGCACGCCCTCCAACCCGCGCTTCGCCGCCAACCTGCCCGCCTTCCCGGCCAATCTCAAGAAGCAGACGGCGGGCGCCCCGTATCCCGCGCCGCGGAATATCCTCGCCGCGGCCGTCGAGGGTTCGCAGGTCGACTTCGAGACCGCGCTGACCATCGAGGCCCGGTACTTCACCGAGCTGGTCACCGGGCAGATCGCCAAGAACATGATCCAGGCGTTCTTCTTCGACCTCCAGGCGGTCAACTCCGGAGCCAGCCGGCCGAAGGGCATCGAGCCGCGGCCGGTCCGCAAGGTCGCCGTGCTCGGCGCCGGGATGATGGGCGCGGGCATCGCGTACTCCTGCGCCCGCGCCGGTATCGACGTCGTCCTCAAGGACGTGACCGCGGAGGCGGCCCAGCAGGGCAAGGCGTACTCCGAGAAGCTGCTCGCCAAGGCGCTCTCCCGGGGCCGTACGACCGAGGCCAAGCGCGACGCGCTGCTCGCGCGGATCACGCCGACCGGTGACCCCGCGGACCTCGCGGGCTGCGACGCCGTGATCGAGGCGGTCTTCGAGGACACCTCGCTCAAGCACAAGGTGTTCCAGGAGATCCAGGACGTCGTCGAGCCGGACGCGCTGCTCTGCTCCAACACGTCGACCCTGCCGATCACCGTGCTGGCAGAGGGAGTCGAACGTGCCGAGGACTTCATCGGACTGCACTTCTTCTCGCCGGTCGACAAGATGCCGCTGGTCGAGATCATCAAGGGCGAGCGCACCGGGAACGAGGCGCTGGCCCGTGCGTTCGACCTGGTCCGTCAGATCAACAAGACGCCGATCGTGGTCAACGACTCGCGCGGCTTCTTCACCTCGCGGGTGATCGGCCAGTTCATCAACGAGGGTGTGGCGATGGTCGGCGAGGGCGCCGAGCCGGCGTCGATCGAGCAGGCCGCCGCGCAGGCCGGGTACCCGGCCAAGGTGCTCTCACTGATGGACGAGCTGACGCTCACACTGCCGCGCAAGATCCGCAACGAGACGCGGCGCGCGGTCGAGGAGGGCGGCGGCAGCTGGGTCGCACACCCGGCGGACGCGGTGATCGACCGCATGGTCGACGAGTTCGGTCGCCCGGGCCGCAGCGGCGGGGCGGGCTTCTACGAGTACGGCGACGACGGCAAGCGGACCAGGCTCTGGCCGGGCCTGCGCGAGCACTTCGCCAAGCCGGACGTGGAGATCCCGTTCGAGGACATGAAGGAGCGGATGCTCTTCTCGGAAGCGCTGGACTCGGTGCGCTGCCTGGAGGAGAAGGTGCTGACGTCGGTCGCCGACGCCAACATCGGCTCGATCATGGGGATCGGCTTCCCGGCCTGGACCGGCGGCGTGCTGCAGTACATCAACGGGTACGAGGGCGGGCTGCCGGGCTTCGTGGCGCGGGCACGGGAGCTGGCGGAGCGCTACGGGGAGCGGTTCAACCCGCCGGCGCTGCTGGTCGAGAAGGCGGAGAGCGGCGAGACGTTCACGGACCTGGCGGACCGCACGGACTGACGCGCTGCGTGCGGGCCGCGGCTCACTCGGCGGTGAACGCGGCCCGCAGCTCCTCCCTCAGCGACCGCTGAAACGCGGTGACCAGCGCCTGGACCACGAGCGGCTGCATGTGGGCGGAGAGCGACTTCATGGCCGCCACATGCTCCGGGTCCGACTCCCGCTCGCGGTACGGATTCCACACCTCGTCCCGGAACAGCCGGGTGAGCTCGTGCGCCGCCGAGCGGGTGTGCTCCACCAGGACGGTGCGGGCGGCGAGGATCGTCTCGTGCGCGATCGGTACGTCCAGCAGCTGTACGCCGAGCCGCAGCAGCCCCGGATCGACCCGGTAGGTGTCCGGTTCCTCCGCGCGCTGCACGACGTCCATCGCCACCAGCCGCTCGATGTCCTCCTCGCTCAGTCCCCGCCCGGCCCGCCGCTCCAACTCACCGCGCCCGGCCTCCTCGGCCGAGTCCGGCGCCCAGGAGGCGACCAGGGCACGGTGGATCGCGAGGTCGTGCGCGCTCAGGTCGTCCGGCAGCTGCTCCAGATAGCGCTCGATGGCGGCCAGCGTCATGCCCTGGTGCTGAAGCTCCTCGATGAGGGCGAGCCGCGAGAGATGACTGGGCCCGTAGTGCCCGACGCGCCGGGGCCCGATGGCGGGCGGCGGCAGCAGCCCGCGGGTCCCGTAGAACCGGATGGTCCGCACGGTCACCCCGGCACGCGCGGCCAACTCGTCGACAGTGAGCGTCGCGTCCTCGATCCCGCTCCCCATGCCCGCCGCCTCGCTTCCTGCCGCCCGCGACTGATCGTCCTGCGGTGCAACAGTATTGCTGTCTCACCATTGTTGTGAAAGTCGGCGGGACGGATTGTCAGTGGTGCTTCGTACGCTGAACGCATGTCCGAGATCAGGTACATCCGGGGGGACGCCACCGCGCCGCAGGGCAGGGGCGTGAAGCTGATCGCGCATGTCTGCAACGACCTGGGCGGCTGGGGCAAGGGCTTCGTTGTGGCGATATCGCGGCGCTGGGCGGAGCCGGAGGCGGCCTACCGCCGCTGGCACCGCGAGCGCGCGGGCAACGACTTCGGTCTCGGCGCCGTCCAGTACGTCCAGGTGGGGCGGGATCTGTGGGTGGCGAACATGGTGGGCCAGCGGGGGATCCGGACCGGCAGCAAAGGGGTTCCCGTCCGGTACGAGGCGATTGGCGCGGCGCTCGGCCAGGTGGCGGAGAAGGCGGCCGAGCTCGGCGCGTCCGTTCATATCCCGCGGATCGGGTGCGGGCTGGCCGGCGGGAAATGGTCGCGGGTCGAGCCGCTCATAGCCGGGCGGCTGGCGGCGACCGGGATCGACGTCACCGTGTACGACCACGACGGGTGACGCCGTGGACGGCGCGGAGGGCGTGCCCGCCGCCGAGCGGGCACGCCCTCCGTGCGGGCGAGTGCGTCAGTACACGGCCACGCCGTACGCCGTCAGCGCTTCGCGGACCGGCTGGTGGATCGCCGAGCCGTTGGTGCCCGTGCAGCCGGAGCTGCCCGAGTGGATGCCCAGCGCCGTCGAGCCGGCGAAGTGGGCGCCGCCGCTGTCGCCGCCGGCCGAGCAGGCGGTGGTGCGGACCATGTTGTAGACCGGGCCGTCGCCGTAGTTCACGGTGACGTTCACGGCCGTGACCGAGCCGCTCGTCACCTTCGTCGTGGAGCCGCTCTTCTGGATGGCCTGGCCCACGATCGCGTCGGCGGCGGACGTGATGTCCCGGTAGCTGCCGTTGTACAGGTTCACGTTCCCGGCGGGCTGGGCGCCGCCCGAGTAGCGGACGATGCCGTAGTCGTTGGTCGGGAAGCTGGTGCCCTCGCGGGTGCCGATGGACGCGCCGCCGGACGTCGCCGACCAGCTGGCCGCCGCGTTGGTGCAGTGGCCCGCGGTCACGAAGTAACGGGCCGTGCCCTTCGAGACGTTGAAGGCCGCCGAGCAGCGGAAGCCGCCGCCGTAGATCGCGTCGCCGCCAGCGACCTCCTTGGTGAAGACGCCGGGCACGCGCTTGATGCGCACCGCGTCGCCGAGGCTCTTGGCGACCTTCTGCAGGCGTGCCATGGACCGTGCGGAGACCGACTGGTCGGCCTCGATGGCGACCTGGTTCGTCGAGGGGTCGATGCCCCACGACGTGCCGGTGATCTTCGCCTTGCTCTCCAGGACGCCTATGACGGATTCGAGCTCGGCCGTGCTGCGCTGAACGATTTCCGCGCGGGCGCCTGCGGCGCGCACCTGGTCGGCGGCGGCCGAGTCGGTGACGGCGACGACCAGTTCGCCGGTCTCGGCGTCGAGGTAGGACCCGGCGCCGTGGTCGCCGAGCGTGCGCTCGAGCGTCGTGTCGAGCGCGTACTGCGTCGCAGACGCGGTGATGCCGGGCTCGGGGTCCGGGGCGGCGGCGGCCCCTGCGGTGCCGGTGCCGAGCCCGACGGCGGGCAGGGTGATCAGTACGGAAAGGCAGATGCGCGCGCTGAGCGTGCGTCTCATGGGGGGCTTCTCCTTCGTACGAGTCCGCGGTGGGGATGACCGTGAAGTGGGGGGCGTGCGAGAAGCAGGGTGGACTGGACCAGTCCTGAGTGCGGATTCAATGTGGCATGGCCCTGTCATCCAACACAAGGGTGCGCGGGAACCCCAAAGCCCCCTCGGCGCAGCCGCGTCAGGGTTGGATCTGCACCGTCGCCGCGGTCAGCCTGCGCACCCGGTGCACCAGCGCGTGCTCCGCCGCGACCGCCACCGCATGCGCCTGAGCCACCGTCAGCGCCGGGTCCACCACGATCGAGGTCTCGGCCCTCAGCGCGTGCCCGAGCCAGCGCATCCGCAGGTCCGACACGGCCCGTACGCCCTCCACCTGGGAGAGCGCGTGCTCCGCCGCATCGACCAGCGCCGGATCCACCGCGTCCATCAGCCGGTGCCAGACCTCGCGCGCCGCGCCGCGCAGCACCAGCGCGATCGCGCCGGTGATCGCGAGCCCCACCAGCGGATCGGCCCACCGCCATCCGAGTGCGGCGCCGCCCGCGCCCAGCAGTACGGCCAGTGAGGTGAAACCGTCGCTGCGTGCGTGCAGCCCGTCGGCCACCAGCGCGGCCGATCCGATCCTTCGGCCGGTGCGGATGCGCGCCTGGGCCACCCACTCGTTCCCGGCGAAACCCACCAGCCCCGCGGCCGCCACCGCCGCCAGATGGCTGACATCCTGCGGCTCGAACAGCCGCCGCAGCGCCTCGTACCCGGCGAAGACCGCGGACGCGGCGATCACCAGCACCACGAAGACGCCCGCCAGATCCTCGGCCCGGCCGAAGCCGTAGGTGTAGCGCCGGGTGGCCGCTCGCCTGCCGAGGACGAAGGCGAAGGCGAGCGGCACCGCGGTGAGGGCGTCGGCGGCGTTGTGCACCGTGTCGCCGAGCAGCGCGACCGAGCCGGACACGGTCGCGATCACCGCCTGGACGGCGGTCGTGGCGGCGAGCACGCCAAAGCTGAACCACAGGGTCCGCAGCCCCTCGGCGGACCCTTCGAGCGCCGGGTCGAGGCGCTCGTGATGGTGGTGATGGTGATGGCCATGAACGTGCGCGGGACCCGTCATGGCCACCACCGTGACACACCGATTCCCTTGCAGCCACTGCCGAGAAGCGGCCCCTGACCAGCTGCGAAGGGCTTGCGACTACTGACCGGAGGCGATCACCGGATAGTGGTCGCTCAGATTGGTGTAGGTGTAGTCCGTGCCCCAACTGCTCACGGTCCAGGGCGCGCTCTGCTCCTTGATCACCTGGTTCGTCCAGCCGGCGGGCTTCGCGTGCCCGGCCCGGTGCAGGACGTAGTCCAGGTCCTCGCGCGGGTCGTACGGGTAGCGGTCGGCCGCGATGGAGTTCTGCTCGGTGTCGAAGGAGTACGGGTGCCCGGTTCGTGCGTCGGCCCCGACGAGAGAGCCGTCGGCGAGCATCGTCGCGTACTCCGGCGTACGCGAGTCGACATTGAAGTCGCCCGCGACCAGGACCTGTTCGGATGCCGGAATGTTCTTCGCGTCCAGGAAGGCGTCGATCGCCTTGAACTGAAGGCTCCGCATCCGCGCCGCCTCGCCGGCGTCGCAGCCGGGGTCCGTGGACTGCGCGTGTGTGCCCACCACGTGCACCTTCGCGCCGTTCACATTGAGCACCGCGTAGACGAAGCCCTTGTTGGACCACCAGTCCGCACCGCAGGCGTCCTTGTAGACGTACTGCTCCTTGCGCACGATCGGCCACTTGCTGAGGACCGTGACGCCGCCGTCCTCCGGAGTGGTCGCGGAGTACGCGCCGCCCGTCGCGTCCCAGCCGCTCTTGCTGCGCCCCATCACCGGCGTCTGGTACGGGTACTGGGCGGCGGCGTTCTGCTTCAGCGCGTCCGACGAGGAGTTGTCGAAGGCCTCCTGGAGCACCACGACGTCATTGCCCTGGAAGAACGAGGTCGCGGGGATGGCCCCGGCCCGGTGGTCCTGGCCCCAGTTGGGGTACAGCGTCTTGCTGAAGAGAAAGGCGTTGTACGTCAGCACCTTCAGGCGCGGCGTCGCGTCCGCGGCGGCGGCGGACGGAGCGGTCCCGGTGAGGACGGCTGCGGCGAGCGCCGTGGACAGGGCTGCGCCGGGTATGCGGCGGAGCGCGGATTGGGGCACGAAGACTCCCGAGTCGGTGAGGGGTGGGGGAGGAGCGACGCACATCAAAGCAGCCGCAGTTACCACCTGGTAATGACTCGGTGCCCACTTTCTTTACGCGGGGGCACAATCACAACAACTCTGCGGCGCGCTCAGTGGTCCCCGCCGACGTACGGTTCGGGTAGTTTTCCGCCCATGAACGATGACTTGATTCCCATCGACATCGGCCCGCTCAACCCGACCGGATGGGGCCTCATCATCGGGTTCCTGTCGTTCGGGATCGTCTACGCCGTGATGGCGTGGCGCATCCTGCCGCGGGCGGCCCGCATCATCCAGCAGCGCGAGCAGAAGACCCAGGGCGTCGCCTACGAGGCCGAGCAGCTCCGCGACCAGGCCGAAGAGATCCGTGCCCAGTGGGAGGCCGTGCTCGCCGAGGCCCGCCACGACGCCGCGCACACGCGCCAGCGGGCGCACGAGGAGGGCACGACGCTGATCGTGGCCGCCCGCGCGGAGGGCCTGCGCGAGCGCGAGCGGATTCTCGCCGAAGGGGCCGCCTCCATCGAGGCCGAACGGACCGTGGCCGAGGCGGAACTCCGCGACGACGTCGACATCTGGGCACGCGCGCTGGCCGAGCGGATTCTCGGCGAGCCCGTCAGCGCTCCCGCCGACGGATCCCGCACCACCGACTGAGATCAATTCCCCCACAAGACATATGTGCGCCTGAGTCCCTCTCCGGGTGGGCTTGTCGAACTCCTGGGTGTGCGCCGCGCGCGACACGGATATGCGTGCGCAAGGCTGGCTGACTTCACAGCCGAAAGACACATCCAGGTGGGGACAGGTGCGGAATCGAATGGGCCTTGGCACCGCAGTCGCAGAAGACGGACGACGACAGCTGGCGCGGCACGCACGCAGATTGACGGAGGCGGACTGGTTCTCGGTGGTCGCCGTCTGCGCCATTGCGGTCAACGCGACGCTGCTCGGGGCCGAGACATACGCCGGCTTCACGGACCGCTGGCAGGCCGAGCTGAAACTCCTGGAGCATCTCCTCCTCGGAGTGTTCACCGTCGAGATCGCGCTGCGTGCCCTCGCCCATGCGGACAGCCCCGCCGAGTTCTTCCGCAATCCGTGGAACATCTTCGACATGGCGGTCGTGCTCTGCGCGTTCCTGCCGTTCGTGAAGGAGAACACCACGATTCTGCGGCTGCTGAGACTGGCCCGGGTCATTCGCACCGCACGCTTTCTGCCGCAATTGCGCATCATCGTCACGGCCATCGGCAAGAGCATTCCGGGAGCGGTGAGCTTTCTGCTCGTCGGCACGCTGCTGCTCTATCTGTACGCGATGCTCGGCTGGGCCTGCTTCTCCTCCGCCGACCCCGAGCACTACGGCTCGCTCGGCCGCGCCGCGATCACGCTCTTCGTCCTGATGACGCTCGACGGACTCGGCGACGCCATCCACGCGGGACTCGAGATCTCGCCGTGGTCGGTCCTCTACTACGCCTCGTATGTGCTCCTCACCTCCTTCCTGCTGGTCAATCTGCTGATCGGCGTGGTCATCAACTCGCTCGAACAGGCCCGTGAGCTGGACGAGCAGCGCAAGAGGCCCGAGCCCCCGAAGCCCGCTCCCGCCGTCGCCGAGGAGCTGCGGGACCGTATCGCCGCCGCCCGCGCCGGACTGGAGGACCTGGAGCGCCTGCTGGTCCAGGTCCCGCCCCAGCCGGAGGGAGAGCCGCGAAAAGGCGACAAAGCTACAATGACCATGAACCGAGCCGCTGGGAGCACCCCATGACCAGGGCCGCCGCGGACCCCGTACCACCACCGCCCGGCGGTGTGCTGTGGACGGTCGCCGGCGACATCCGCGCCCTGCTGATGCTGCCCGCCGCCCTCACCCTCCAGGTCGCCCACCCGGCCGTGGGCGCCGGCGTCGACGAGCACTCCGTCTTCCGCACCGACCCCTGGGGCCGCGGAGAGCGCTCGATCCGCTCGCTCCAGACCTGGGTGTACGGCGGCGACGCGGCAGTCGCGGAGGGACGCAGGCTGCGCGAGCTCCACAAGTCCATCCAGGGCACCGACGCCCACGGCCGCGGCTATCACGCCCTCAGCCCGCACTGCTACTCCTGGGTCCATGCCACCGGCTTCCCGGTCTACCAGCACGGGCTGCGCTATCTGGCGCGACCGCTCACCGAGGCGCAGGAACGGCAGTTGTACGCGGAGTGGCTCCAGGTCGGGCGGGTCCTCGGCATCCACGACCGGGACATGCCGCAGACGATCGAGGAGTTCTGGCCGTACTTCCGCAAGGTGCTCGCCGACGAGGTGGAACAGACCGCCGTCGTACGCGAACTGATCGCCACCGACGCTCCGGTGCCGCCGCCCGACGTCGGCCCGGAACCGGCCAGGCTGTTGCTGAGAGCGGCCTGGCCGGTGCTGCTGCCGCCCTTTGTGCGCCTGCGCCGTTTCCTCACCATCGGGCTGATGCCGCCCGAGGCGCGCGAGGCGATGGGCCTGGAGTGGACCGACGAGCAGGAACGGACGCTGCGCAGATTCGCCCGGGTCGTACGGGCCGTGGTGCCCGTGCTTCCCGAGCGACTCCGCTATCTCCCGCTCGCGCGCAAGGCCCGCAGGGCCGCCGGACTCAGCCGGTCAGGCCGCCTCGCGCGATGACATCCGCGTACCACCGTGCACTGTCCTTGAACGTGCGGCGCTGGGTCGCGAAGTCGACATGGACGATGCCGAAGCGCTTGCTGTAGCCGTACGCCCACTCGAAGTTGTCCAGCAGCGACCAGAGGAAGTAGCCGCGCACATCCGCGCCCGCGTCGATCGCCCGGTGCACGGCGGTGAGATGAGACTGCAGATAGGCCACCCGCTCCGGGTCGTTGACCTCGCCCGACGGGTTGGCGTAGTCGTCGTACGCCGCGCCGTTCTCGGTGATCACCAGCGGTACGCCCGGCAGATCGTCGCGCAGCCGGGTCAGCAGCTCGTACAGCCCGTCGGCGTCGACCGGCCAGTCCATCGCTGTCCGCGGCCCGGGCGCGGGCAGGAACCGTACATGCTCCTCGGCGCCGGCCCACGGCGAGGGCGACTCGGACGAGCCCGCCGCGACGACGCTGGGGGAGTAGTAGTTGATGCCCAGCCAGTCGATCGGTGTCGAGATCGCTTCGAGATCGCCGTCCTGGACGAACGACCAGTCCGTCACCGACGAGGTGTCGCGGACCAGGTCCTGCGGCAGCCGGCCGTGGAAGACCGGATCGAGGAAGATGCGGTTGCCGACCGCGTCGATCCGGCGCACCGCGTCGATGTCCGCCGCGGACGGCGAGTGCGGGCGCACCGCGTGCAGATTCAGCGTCAGCGAGATCTCCGACGTGGACGGCAGGACGGTGTGCAGCAGCTGCGCGGCCCAGCCGTGCGCCAGATTGAAGTGATGGGCGGCGCGCAGTGAGGCGTTCGCGCTGGTGCGCCCGGGCGCGTGCACACCGTTGCCGTAGCCCAGAAACGCGGCGCACCACGGCTCGTTGAGCGTGGTCCAGGTCGCCACCCGGTCGCCGAGCGCGTCCGCCATGATCCCGGCGTAGTCGCCGAAACGCTGTGCCGTCTCGCGCTGCGGCCAGCCGCCCGCGTCCTCCAACTCCTGCGGCAGGTCCCAGTGGTAGAGCGTGGCGACCGGCCGGATGCCGGCGGACAGCAGCTCGTCGGTGAGCCGCCGGTAGAAGTCGAGGCCCTTCTGCACGGCCGGTCCGCGGCCGGTCGGCTGCACCCGGGGCCACGCCACCGAGAACCGGTAGTCGGTGACTCCGAGCCGCTTCAGCAGCGCGACGTCCTCGCGCATCCGGTGGTAGTGGTCGGCGGCGATGTCGCCGGTGTCGCCGTTGCGCACCTTGCCCGGTGTCCGGCTGAAGGTGTCCCAGATGGACGGCGTACGGCCGTCCTCGGCGGCGGCACCCTCGATCTGGTACGCAGCGGTGGCGGTGCCCCAGCGGAATCCGGCCGGGAACCGCAGCATCGTCGTCGTCTCGGGGCGTGCGTCGACAGCGGTCATGAAAGGGAACTCCCAGGATGTGAGGTGGGGGGAGGCGGAGCGGCGAGCGGGTGTACGGAGAGGGGTTCAGCCCTTGACGGCGCCCTGCATGATGCCGCCGACGATCTGCCGGCCGAGCAGTCCGAAGACCAGCAGCACCGGCAGCGTCCCGAGCAGGGTGCCGGCCATGATCACGGACTGGTCGTTGACGTATCCGCCGCCGAGCTGGCGCAGCGCGACCTGCACGGTCGGCTCCTGCGAGGACAGTGCGACGATCGGCCAGAAGAAGTCGTTCCACGCGGCCATGAAGGTCAGCATCCCGAGCACGGCCATGCCGGGCCGGGCGATCGGCACCACGATCGACCAGAAGATCCGGGCGGTGGACGCGCCGTCCACCCGGGCCGCCTCGATCAGCTCGTCGGGCAGCGACTGCACCAGGTACTGCCGCATGAAGAACACGCCGAAGGCGGAGACCAGACCGGGCAGGATCACGGCCTGGAGCTGGTTCACCCACTGCAGTTCGGCGATGAGCATGAACAGCGGGATGACTCCGAGCTGCGGCGGGATCATCATCGTGCCGACCGTGATCGCCAGCAGCGCGCCCCGGCCGCGGAAGCGCAGCTTGGCGAAGGCGAAACCGGCGAGCGTGCAGCACAGGACCGTGCCGACGGTGATCGATCCCGAGACGATCAGGGAGTTGATGAGGGCCTTGCCGATATCGGCCTCCTCCATCACCGCCTCGAAGTTGTGGATCAGGTTCGGGCCGGGCAGCAGCGTCGGCGGCACCTTCGCCAGATCGGCGTTGGAGCGGCTGGCTGCCACGATCGTCCAGTAGAACGGGAACGCCGAGATCAGCACGGCGACGATCAGGATCGCGTAGGTGAGCTTTCCGCCGTGCATCGTGCGCCCGGCCCGGTTCCTGTGCCGGCGGCGCACGGGACCCGGCGGTGTGCCCGTGGCGGGCGGCTCGGTCGGCGGTGCGGCGAGCGCGGTCATCGGCCGGCCTCCTTGCGGGTACGGCGGCGTGCGATCAGGGCGTTGACCCCGACCAGCACCAGGATCAGCAGGAACATCACCCAGGCGATCGCGGCGGCCCGCCCCAGATGGAAGAAGCCCCAGCCCTGCTCGTACATGTAGAGACCGAGGGTCTGGTACTGGTGCGAGATGCCGCCGGAGATCGATCCCTCGAACAGCAGCGGTTCACCGAAGAGCTGGGTGGCGCCGATCGTCGACACCACGACGGTGAACAGGATGGTCGGACGCAGCCCCGGCAGCGTCACATGGATGAACTGCCGCCAGCGTGAGGCGCCGTCCATCTCCGCGGCCTCGTACAGCTCGCTCGGGATCGTCTGCATGCCCGCCAGGTAGATCAGCGCGTTGTAGCCGGTCCAGCGCCAGATCACGATGGTGGACACCGCGATCTGCGAACTGACCGTGCCCGCCTGCCAGTCCACCGGACCGAAGCCGACAAGCCCGAACACATAGTTGATCAGGCCGAAGTCCCGGCCGAAGAGCTGGGCGAAGACCAGCGTCGCGGCGGCGACCGATGTGGCGTACGGCAGCAGCATCGCCGTGCGCAGAAAAGTCCGGCCGCGCAGCCGGTAGTTGAGCAGATGGGCCAGGCCCAGCGCCATCACCAGCTGCGGGACCGTGGACAGCACGCCGATGGTGAACGTGTTGCGCAGCGCGGTCCAGAAGATCTCGTCGCCGAAGAGCGCGGTGTAGTTGCCGAAGCCCCGCCACTCCATGTCGCCGGGCGTCTGCAGCTCCACCCGGTAGAGCGAGACGAAGGCCGTGTAGATCAGCGGGAAGAGCCCGAAGGCGGCGAAGAGAGTGAAGAACGGAGCGACATAGGCGTACGGCGAGAGCGTGCGCCAGGTCCTGCGCACGGCCGACGGCCGGTCCGCCGGCTGCGGCGGGACCGGCTTCGCGGTGGCGGTGAGGGTCACGGTGCGGCCCTTCGATGAGTTCGAGGAGTGGGAACGGGGGCTGTGCGGGCCTTCAGGCCGGTCCGGCCGGGAATCAGGACCGGCCTGAAGGAGCTCAGCGTTGCGGGACGCGTTGTCAGCCCGTCGCGTTCTTCACGTTCTTCTTCGCCGTCGACCACGCCTTGTCGGGCGCGGTGCCCTTGCGCTCCACCTCGCTCAGCGCGTTGGTGATCTGGTCGGCGACGCTCTTGTCGTGGACGCCGAGGACCTGGACAGGCGCGGCCTTGGCGGCGTCGCCGAAGATCTGGCCGATCGGCGCGCCCGAGAAGTACGGGTCGGTCGCCGTCGCGACCTTGGCGATGGCACCCGTGGAGGACGGGAAGTTGCCCACCTTCTGGAAGAGCTTGGCCTGCTGCTCCGGCGCCGTGAGCCACTGGATCAGCTCGTACGCCTCCTTCTTGTGCTTTGCGGCGCGCGGGATGGAGAGATACGAGCCGCCCCAGTTGCCGGCACCGGCGGGGAGCTTGGCGATGTCCCACTTCCCCTTGCCCGCGTCACCGGCCTGGCCGCGGATGTAGCCGAGCATCCACGCCGGGCACGGCATGGTGGCGAAGGAGCCGGCGGTGAACGCCTGGTTCCACTGCGGCGACCACTGGTCGAGCTTGGCGCTCAGTCCTGCCTCGGCGGCCGCGGTCGAGGCGTCCCAGGCCTCCTTGATCGCCGGGTTCTCCTCGTAGATCAGCTTTCCGGAGGCGTCGTAGTAGCGCTCCTTCTGCTGGCCGACCATGATCGTGTAGAGGCTGCCGACGCTGTCCAGCCAGGCGCTCTTGGCCGGAGCCTTCTTCTTGAACTCCTTGCCGAGGGCCAGATAACCGTCCCAGGTCGACCACTTGGCGGCGAGTTCGGTGCGGTCGGTGGGCAGACCGGCCTGCTTGAACAGGTCGGTGCGGTAGCACATCGCCTCGGGGCCGACGTCCGTGCCGAGGCCCAGGACCTGGCCCTCCTTGCCGAGCGCGGCCGACCACTTGGCGTCGGCGAACTGGCCCTTGAGCTTGTCAGCGCCGTACTTCTTCAAGTCCTCGAACTTGTCGGCCTGCTGCTGTGTGACGGCGGCGATCCGGCCCACCTCGATGCCCTGGACGTCGGCGAGACCGCCGCCGCCCGCGAGCCGGGTCTGCAGCGACTTCCAGTAGTCCTGCTCGTCCTCGGTGTCGCTCTGCTTGATCTTCACGTTCGGGTGGAGCTTCTCGTACTCCGCGTAGAGCCCGGCCTCCTTGTAGCCGAAGGATCCGAAGAGGTCGACGGTGAGCGTGACCTTGCCGTCCGCGCTGCCGGACGAGCTGTCCGACGAACCGGATCCGCAGGCGGCCAACAGCGCCCCGGCGAGCACAACCGCGCCCAGGCGGACTGCGGTTGAAGTGGCGGCTCGGGCGATGGGCATGGGAAGCCTCCCTTGGCTTCGGTGAACGAGGGAGCGTGAGAGCGATCGTGAGAGCGCTCTCAAGAATGCGACTGGAGCGTGCCCCGCAGGCGCTTGTCCCGTCAAGACTCGAAGGCGTAACGGCTTGGACTCGACGCCAACTGCCGCCTGTGTCCGATCTATTGACACCTATGTTTCAGGAGTTTTACGTTCCTACCCATCTGAGAGCGCTCTCGGACGCCCTTTCCCGTGATGACTCGAGGTGCCGTCCATGCCAGCCCCCCGTACCCGACCAGCTGCCGCGCTGGTTCTGGTCACCGCCCTGGCCGTCGTCGGCCTGGGCCCGGCCGCCACTCCGGCGGCGGCCGCCACCATCCCCGTAGGCTCAGGCAGCTACTCCGACACCCGCCCCGCCGGGACCTCGGGCCCCACCACCAACACCGGTGCCCCGGTCACCCCCAAGGTCACCCCAGCCGCCAAGGACAAGCCGGTCCCCACCAACGACTGGTGGTCCTCCCTCGCCTTCCAGCGCTACGGCGACAACCCGCACTCCACGCCCATGTACGGCCACCCGCTCACCTACCAGGCCACCGCCGGCGGACTCGAGGTCGGCTACCCGACGAGCCCGGCCGTCGTCGGCGAGGGCCGCCAGTACGAGTACGCCCACAAGCGCGACCTCACGCTCGGCCTGACCGGGCTCAACTCACCGGACACCAAGGCCGACGACTGGTCCGACTGGACCGTGACCCCGTACTGGTCCGACGGCACCCGCACCCTGCGCACCACCATCGGCCACGGCATGCCCTTCGTCTACGCCAAGGGCTCGGGCGGCAACGCCCAGATCACCACCGCCGCCGCACCCACCGTCTTCGCCGACCAGGGCAATGTCCTCGGCATCACCGTCGCGGGCCACCACTACGCCCTGTTCGCGCCCACCGGCAGCGACTGGACGGTCTCCGGCTCCACGGTGACCGCCGGTCTCGGCGCCAAGGACTACTTCTCGCTCGCCGTGCTGCCCTCCACCGACGCGCTGGCGACCTACAAGAAGTACGCGTACAGCTTCGTCACCGGCTCCAAGGTCAGCTGGAACTACACCGGCGGCACCGTGCAGGCCACCTACGCCCTGACCACCGAGGCCAAGGAGGGCACGGAACGGGGCACGCTCCAGGCCCTCTACCGCCACCAGTGGCTCAACACCGCCGACCCGCTCACGCCGTACACGTACGTCTCGCCGCGCGGCACCATGAAGGTCCGCGAGTCGGCCTCCTTCACCACCAGCCAGAAGTCGTCCGCCGTGCTGCCCGCACTGCCGAAGACGAACGCGGTCGAAACGGCCCGGCTCAAGGGCTACCTCGACCAGGTCGCGAACGATCCCAACCCGTTCAAGGACTACACCGACACCTACTGGACCGGAAAGGTGCTCGGGCAGCTCGCCCAGCTCGTGCCCCTTGCCGACCAGATCGGTGAGACGGCCACCCGTGACAAGCTCCTCGGCCTGATGAAGGGCAAGCTCCAGGACTGGTTCACGGCAGGAGGCGCCAACGAGTTCTCCTACGACAAGGACTGGAAGACGCTCACCGGCTACCCCGCCTCGTACGGCAGCGACACCGAGCTCAACGACCACCACTTCCACTACAGCTACTACGTCTACGCGGCCGCGATCGTCGCCCAGTACGACCAGGCCTGGGCCGCCGACTCCGCGTGGGGCGGCATGGTCAAGACCCTGGTGCGGGACGCGGCCAACCCCAGCCGCACCGACACCGCCTTCCCCTTCCTCCGCGGCTTCGACGTGTACGCCGGCCACAGCTGGGCCTCCGGGCACCAGGGCTTCGCCGCCGGCAACAACCAGGAGTCGTCGTCGGAGTCCACCAACCTCAGCGCGGGACTGATCCTCTGGGGCTCGGCCACCGGCAACACCGAGCTGCGTGACCTCGGCACGTACCTGCTGACCACCGAATCGGAGGCGATCGCCCAGTACTGGTTCGACGCCGACGAGCAGGTCTTCCCCTCCTCCTTCGGCCATGACACGGTCGGCATGGTGTGGGGCAGCGGCGGGGCGTACGCCACGTGGTGGACCGCCAACCCCGAGGAGATCCACGGCATCAACGCCCTTCCGGTGACCGGCGGTTCACTGCACCTGGGCGGCGAGAAGGCCGCAATCCGGCGCAATATCGCAGAGATGGAACGCGAGAACGGCGGTCCGGCCGTCGAGTGGCGGGACATTCTGTGGGAGTTCCAGTCGCTCGCCGACCCGGCGGCGGCGAAGTCCAAGTGGGACGCGGGCAACGCGGGCTACACCCCCGAGCAGGGCGAGTCCAAGGCGCACACGTACCACTGGATCAGCACCCTCGACGCGCTCGGCGCCCCCGACGCGACGGTGACCGGTGACATCCCGAGCTCCGCGGTCTTCGGCAAGGGCACGGTACGGACCTACGCCGCGCACAACTACGGCGCCACGGCCCGCACGGTGACCTTCTCGGACGGCAAGACACTCTCCGTTCCGGCACGCTCGACGGCGACCGGCACCGGGACCGGTGGCGGAGACCCGGATCCCGACCCCGATCCCGACCCGCCGACGGGCAACACCTTCCAGCTGCGCACCGGAGGCGTGCTCACCACCGCGACGGGCGGTACGGCGGCCGCCGACACGATCGCCTCGGCGGCCGGCGGCAACTACGACGGCACTCCGCACCAGCCGCTCGTCTACGAGATCAAGCAGGTCAACGGCACGGTCGACGCGGGCGCGGCGACCGCGTTCCGTCTCCAGCTGGACGCGGGCACCGCGGTCGGCCTCGGCCAGCAGGCACGGATCAGCTATGACCTCACGGGCGACGGGACCTTCGAGCGGACGGAGACGTACCACTACTTCGCCACCGACCCGGTGACCGGCTGGGAGGAGTACGCCCAGTCACGCGGCCTGAAGGCGGCGACCGGAACGCTCGGCGATCTCAAGGGAGGCACCGTGCGCCTGGAGGTGTGGAGCGCGATCGGCAACGGCACGGCCAAGCTCCAGACCGGCACCGCCACCTCGGTGCTGACCATCCCCTTCAAGTGAGCGCGTAACGTGCGGCGGGCACCCGGCCTCTCTCAGGCCGAGGCCCGCCGCACCAGCGTGGTCGGGGTGATCACCGAGGCGGGCGTGCCGGCCCCCGGCTCGTCTTCGTTGAGTACGCGCATCAGCAGCCGCACCATCAACCGGCCCATGCCCTCGATGTCCTGACGGATCGTCGTCAACGGCGGATCGGTCTTCTCGGCGACCGACGACATGTCGTCGAAGCCGACCAGCGCCACATCCTCCGGCACCCGCAGTCCTCGCTCGCGCAGCGTCCGCAGCGCGCCCGAGGCCATCAGGTCGTTGGCGGCGAACACGGCGTCGAGATCGGGACGGAGATCCAGCAGCTCGGCCATCGCGCGAGCGCCCCTGTCCTCGGTGAAGTCGCCCTGCCGGACCAACTCCGGGTCGGCGTCCAGCAGTACGTCGCGGTAGCCGTCGATCCGGTCGAGCGCCGAGGTCTGGTCGCGGGGGCCCGCGATGTGCGCGATGTGCTGACGCCCGAGCGAGACCAGATGGCGCACCGCCTCCCGGGCGCCGCCGCGGTTGTCGCAGTCGACATACGGCACGGCGAGCTCGGCGGTCGCGCCCGGCCAGCCGGGACGGCCGCCGAAGACGGTCGGGACCTTGACCCGGCGGATGATGGAGGGCAGTTCGTCGTCGTTGTGGAGCGAGAAGGCCAGTGCGCCGTCGACATGGCCGCCGCCGAGATAGCGGGCTATCCGGTCGTGATCGCCGGGACCCTCCACCCACAGCAGCACGAGCTGCGAGTCGTACGCGGTCAGTTCGCGGCTGATGCCGCGCACCTGCTGCTCGAAGAACGGGTCCGAGAAGATCCTGAACTCCGGCTCGGCGATGATCACGGCGATCGCGCCGTTGCGCCGGGTGACCAGGGTGCGGGCCGCGTGGTTCGGCACGTAACCCAGTTCCTCGACCGCCTGGCGCACCTTGTCGACGAGCGGTGCGCGCACTCCCACACCGCCGTTGACGACCCGGGAGGCCGTGGCCCGTGAGACGCCGGCGAGTGCGGCGACGGCTTCCAGGGTGGGGCGGGACCCAGCGGTCTGCTCGGGCAAGGCGGCGCTCCTCGACTGCGTCGGCTGTTCGGACGACCAGGATATCCGGGACCTCGGCGATCACCTGAGAGCGCTCCCATCAGGAGGACGGGGAGCCGCCGCCCCTGCCGGGACGGCGGCTCCCCGCACTCCGCCTCAGCGGTGCTCGTGATCGTGCTCGGCCCCGGGAGTGCGGCCGCTTCCGTGACCGTGATCGTCGCCGTGATCGTGGATCGAGTTCGTCGCGGCGATCTTCTTCCAGGACCTGGGCTGGGCCCGCGCCACGTCGGCCCGGGCGATCCGCGCGTCCGCCGCCGCCGGAGCGGCCGGCTTCGACGGCTGGTAGAGCCAGGTGTCGAAGAGACCGGCGAGCGGCTTGCCGGAGATCTTCTCGGCGTACTTCACGAAGTCGCCGACCTTGGCATTGCCGTAGGCGTGCTCGGCCGGCCAGCCCTTGAGGATCGCGAAGAAGTCCTCGTCGCCGACCTCGTTGCGCAGCGCCTGGAGGGCAAGCGCGCCCCGGTCGTACACGGCGAGGTCGAACTGGTTCTCCGGACCCGGGTCGCCCGGCTTCACCGTCCAGAAGGGGTCATCGGCGGGGTGCTGCGCGTACACATGGTCACCGAGCTCCTGTGCCGTGCCCTCGCCCTCCTTCTCCGACCAGAGCCACTGGCTGTAGCGGGCGAAGCCCTCGTTGACCCAGATGTCCTTCCAGCCGTCGACGGAGACGCTGTCGCCGTACCACTGGTGGGCCAGCTCATGGACGACGACCGAGACGTTGGCGCCGTTCGCGAACTGCCGCGGGCTGTAGAACGGCCGGGTCTGCGTCTCCAGTGCATAGCCGCTGGTCACGTTCGGCACATAGCCGCCGAGCGCGTTGAAGGGATACGGGCCGAAGACCTCGGTCAGCCACTCGGCGACCTCGGCGGTCCGCTCGACGCTCGCCCGTGCCGCGCCCGCGTTGTCGCCGAGATCCTTGCTGTACGCGTTCAGGACCGGCAGCCCGCTCGCCGTCCTGTCCGTCGTGATGTCGAACTTCCCGACGGCGAGCGTGGCGAGATACGACGCCTGCGGCTTGTTGGAGCGCCAGTTGAAACGGGTCCGGCCGAGCTTCGAACTCTGCGACTGCAGCACCCCGTTGCTGATCGCCTGGGTGCCGTCGGGCACCGAGACGGAGATGTCGTACGTCGCCTTGTCCAGCGGATGGTCATTGCTCGGGAACCACCAGACGGCCGAGTCCGGCTGCTGAGCGGCGACGCCGCCGTCCGGAGTGCGGTGCCAGGCGGTGTATCCGCCGATGCTCAGCTCGGACGGCTTGCCCGCGTAGCGGACGACCACCGAGACGGCGCGGCCCTTCTCCAGCGGCGCGACCGGAGTGACGACCAGCTCATGGTCACCCTCGTTGGTGAAGGCCGCCTTCTTGCCGTTGACCCGTACCTCGCTCACCTTCAGCCCGAAGTCGAGGTTGAAGCGGCTCAGATTCTGCGTGGTGGTGGCGAGGATGGTCGCCGTGCCCGCCAAGAGGTCTGTCGTGGGCTCGTAGGTGAGCCTGAGGTCGTAGTGGGATACGTCGTATCCGCCGTTTCCGCTGGCCGGGTAGTAGGGATCGCCGATGCCCGGTGCGCCCGGCGACGAGTCGGCGGCCGATGCCGGGATCGCCAGCAGCAGGGAGGCCGCGAGTGCGCTCGGGACGATGAGTCTGCGGTGCACGGATGCTCCAAGTCGTGGGGGGCTGATGATCACTTGGAGCCTATGCAGACGGACCGGCCGCGGTCAGGAGCGAGGCTCGGCCATTCATGTGACTGCCATTGCGCCGAAATGTGGCGGTCGGCGACACCGGCGGCGGGCCGTCGCGCTGCCCTCGTCAGGGCCGGACCGCTGGCCTATCCTCCCGAGTAGTCCTGATATTTCCGGTCGGCCACGAACTCCGGGAGACCCGATGAAGGCAGTCGTCCAGGACCGGTACGGCTCACCCGACGACCTGGAGATCAGGGACATCGACAAGCCGGTGGCCGCCGAGGACGAGGTGCTGGTACGGATCCGCGCGGCCTCGGCCAATGCGTACGACTGGCACGTCATGCGGGGTGACCCGTACATCCCAGCGCGCCTGGGCATGGGACTGCGCAGGCCCAGAGCGAAGATCCGCGGCAGGGACTTCGCGGGCGTTGTGGAAGCGGTGGGCGCGAAGGTGACAGGACTGCGTCCGGGTGACGAGGTGTTCGGCGAAGTCGACGGAACCTTCGCGGAGTACGTGTGTGTCCGGGACACCATGGTGGGGCCGAAACCGGCGAGCCTGACGTTCGAACAGGCGGCCGCGGTACCGCTGGCGGGGAACACAGCCCTGATGGGCCTGCGCGACCGAGGCCGGGTACAGCCGGGACAGCAGGTCCTGATCAACGGCGCGTCGGGCGGCGTGGGGACGTTCGCCGTGCAGATCGCCGCGTGGCTCGGCGCGGAAGTGACCGGCGTGTGCAGCACGAGAAACGTCGACCTGGTCCGGTCGCTGGGCGCACACCATGTCATCGACTACACCCAGGTGGACTTCACTCGGACCGGACAGCGGTACGACGTCGTCCTCGACATGGTGGCGAACCGCTCGCTGGCCGACTGCCGGCGCGCGGTGACACCGACAGGAACGCTTGTCCTGGGCGGCGGAGGCACACCGGGCCGTCTCATCGGCGCGGCCGGTCTCACGGTCAGGGCGCTCGCGCTGTCCCCCTTCGTCCGACAGCGGCTGGTCCTCCTCATCGGACCCGCGCCGAGCAAGGAGAACCTGGCGACGCTGAGAGGCCTCGCCGATTCCGGAAAGATCACCCCGACCATCGACCGGACCTACCCGCTGAGCGAGGCCCCGGAGGCGATCCGGTACCTCGAGGTGGAGCACGCGCGCGGGAAGGTCGTCGTCACGGTGTGAACCATCACGGTGTGAACCGGGCACGCGCCGGACCGCTGCTCCGGGACCACATTCCGCTGGATCATTCTGTAGTCCCTGCGAGATCGTTCCGCGCGGCCGAACGCCCTCTGTTGCACAGGAGTTGACCGGAGTACCTTCCGCCCATGCCGATACGCGCGCGGGGCTCCCGCTTGACGTGCAGATCGCTGGTGGTGGCGGCTTCGGCCGCCCTGATGGCCGTGACGCTCAGCCCGCCAGGGGCACACGGCGCGCAGATGCGGGAGAGCAGACCCGTGTACTCGTACGAGAACGCCGTCCGCGAGGCCGTTTGGGTGGACACCCGGCTCGACGGAGACGGCGACGGCAAGACGGACCGGGTCGCCGTCGACATCGTCCGGCCGCGCGAACCCGCCGCCCAGGGCCGAAAGATTCCGGTCATCATGGACGCCAGTCCGTACTACTCCTGCTGCGGACGCGGCAACGAGAGCCAGAAGAAGACGTACGACGCGAACGGCAACGTTGTCCAGTTCCCGCTCTACTACGACAACTACTTCGTCCCGCGCGGCTATGCCTTCGTCGCGGTCGACCTGGCCGGGACCAATCGCTCCGACGGCTGCGTCGACGTCGGCGGCCGCTCCGACATCCAGTCCGCCAAGGCCGTCGTCGACTGGCTGAACGGCCGCGGCCGCGGCTACACCACGCGCACCGGCGCCGAGCCCGCCCGAGCCGGCTGGTCGAACGGCAACACCGGGATGATCGGCAAGAGTTACGACGGCACCATCGCCAACGGCGTCGCCGCGACCGGCGTCGAGGGACTGAAGACCATCGTCCCGATCGCCGCCATCTCCTCCTGGTACGACTACTACTTCGCCAAAGGCGCGCCGCTCTACGACTCGGGTCCGGAGTGGCTCTCCGACTATGTGGAGAGCACGGACGCACGGGCCCGCTGCCAGGCCGTCCAGCAGCGGCTGATCGACGAGGCCCCACGCACCGGCGATCTGACCCGGCTGTGGACCGAGCGGGACTACGTCCGGAGCGCCGACAAGGTCGGCGCGAGCGTCTTCGCCGTCCATGGCATGCAGGACCTGAACGTCCGGTCCAAGCACTTCGGCCAGTGGTGGGACGCGCTCGCCGACGAGGGCGTGGAGCGCAAGGTGTGGCTGTCGCAGACCGGGCACGTCGACCCGTTCGACTTCCGGCGCGGCGAGTGGGTGAAGACGCTGCACCGCTGGTTCGACCACTACCTCCTCGGTTACGACAACGGCATCGAACGCGAACCCATGGCCGATGTCGAGCGTGCACCCGACCAGTGGTCCACCGACCGCGTCTGGCCTCCGCGGGCCACGGACGCCACCACTCTGCGCCCCGGCAAGGGCGCGGCGCCCGGCGTCGGCACGCTCGGACCGACTCCGGCGCGGCCCGGCGTGAGCGAGACCTTCACCGACGACCGTACGCAGGACGAGACCGACTGGGCCGCGCAGATCGACACGTCGACCCCCGCCAAGGCCGGATTCATCACCAAACCGCTCGGGCGCGATCTGCGGCTCTCCGGATCCTCCACGGTGACGGTCACCGTCACGCCGACCACCAGCAGCGCCCATCTCTCCGCGGTCCTCGTCGACCTGGGCCCGGACACCATCCGCGACTACGCCGCGGCCGGCGAAGGCATCAGCACACTCACCGAACGCACCTGCTGGGGCGCGAACACCGCCGGCGACAGCGCCTGCTTCAAGGAGACCAAGGCGCGCACGGCGGCCGTCGAATACACGGTCTTCAGCCGTGGCTGGGCCGATCTCGGCAACTACGCCTCCGACGCCACGGGCCGCCCGCTGACCCCCGGCAGGCCGTACACCATCACCCTCGATCTGCACGCGAGTGACCATGTCGTCCCGGCCGGGCACCGGCTCGCGCTGATCGTCGCCGGCACGGACCGGGACCTCATCGACCCGCCCGCGAGCACGCCGACGCTGACGCTCGATCTCGCTCGCACGTCGGCGAAGCTGCCGATCGTCGGCGGCGCACCCGCCTTCGTACGCGCCACGGCAGGCTCCACCGCCGCTCCCGCTCCGCGTGAGCCCCGGCTCAGCGGTGTGGCCGAGCCGCGTCCGATCCGTCCGATCCCGGGAGCCGGCAGCCGATGAAACCGCGTATCCGCACACTCGGTCTGACACTTGTCGCCGCCGCGCTGGCCGTACCGCTGGTCACGGCACCCGCCGAGGCGGCGGACAGCGTCCCGCGCACCGGTTTCGAGATCAGCGACGGCGCCCGCTGGACCAGCCAGCCGGAGGAGCAGACCTTCCTCGGCGCGGTCGACCGACGCAGCGACCGGGTCTCGGTCGGCCGGATCGGCACGACCAAACAGGGCCGGCCGCTTCAGATCGTCCATGTCGGCTCTCCGCATGCGGCGAGCACGGTGCTGCTGATCTGTACGCAGCACGGTGACGAGCCGTCGGGTCGGGAGGCCTGTCTCTCGACGGTCCGCGATCTGGCGTTCGCGCGGGACGCCGAGACCCGCCGGCTGCTCGCCCGGACCCGGATCCTGGTCGTGCCGACCGCCAATCCCGACGGTCGTGCCGCGGACACCCGCGGAAACTCGGACGGCGTCGACATCAACCGCGACCACATCGCGCTGGGGACCGCCGAAGGACGGGCGATGGCAGCCGTCATCCGCGACCAACGACCCGACGTCATCTACGACTTGCACGAGTACGGCGCGACCCCGCCGTACTACGACAAGGACCTCTTCGACCTCTGGCCGCGCAACCTCAACACCGACGCCCGGGTCCACCGGGAGTCGCAGACGCTGTCCGGGCAGTACGTCCGCCCGGCCGCGCACAAGGACGGCCACACCACCGGCACGTACGGCATCTGGACCGACCCGGTCACCGGCGACCCGATCAAGCAGGTCGCGGGCGACGGTCAGGAGCGCATCCTGCGCAATGCCTCCGGCGTCAAGAACGCGGTGGGTCTCCTTATCGAGAGCCGGGTCGACCCGCTGACGGAGGAGGAGAAGGCGGACGCCGCGCTGAACAACCGGCGCCGCGTCGGCAGCCAACTGTCGGCCCTGGACGGTCTGCTGTCCTTCGCCGACGAGCGGCGCGGACCGATCGGGGCGGCGACCGCCGCGGCCCGGCTGGCGGGCTTCAAGGACCGCGGCCCGGTCTATCTCGGCGGAGCGGACAACGACCCGGCGACCGCGGAGGAGACACTCTCGGATCCGCCGTGCGGCTACCGGCTCGATGCGGCGCAGTACGCGGAGTTCCGGGACGAACTGGCACTGCACGGCGTCGTGTCCAGGCCGGAGGGCGACGGCGCGTTCGTGCCGCTGCGGCAGTCGCGGCGGGCGCTGGTCCCGCTGCTGCTCGATGCGCGCGCCCCTTACCACCTCACATCGGGGCAGCCCGTGACCGCTTGTTGATCCCGTTGACGTGCATTACCTGTGGTAGGGGGTAGCGGAGGCGAAAAGCAGGTTCCACGACTCCGTGAAAGGTGCCACTTGTGTCGCACGACGAACAACAGCCGGAGAGCCGGGGAGAGAGGCCTGTGACGGCGGATCTCCCCGGCCATCCGCACGAGACCGGTCGGGGCGTCACCGACCGCGTGGTCTTCGGAGTGACGGCCGTCCTCACCCTCGCCTTCGTTGTCTGGGGCGCCGTCGCCACCGACACGCTCGAAGACATCTCCAGCAAGATGCTCAACGGGCTGATCCACAACGGCGGCTGGGCCTTCGTCCTCGCCGCGTCCGGCTTCGTGGTCTTCGCCCTCTGGCTCGCCATCAGCCGCTACGGCAAGATTCCGCTTGGCCAGGAGGGCGAAGGCCCGGAGTTCCGCACGGTGTCGTGGGTCGCCATGATGTTCAGCGCGGGCATGGGCATCGGCCTGATGTTCTACGGAGTGAGCGAGCCGCTCGCGCACTACATCACCCCGCCGCCCGGCACCGACCCCGCCGACTCCGCGGCCCGCATGCAGACATCCATGGCCACCACGCTCTTCCACTGGACGCTGCACCCGTGGGCGATCTACGCGGTCGTCGGACTCGCCATCGCGTACAGCACCTTCCGCCGTCGCCGACGCCAGACCATCAGCGCGGTCTTCGTGCCGCTGATCGGCGAGCGGCACGCGCACGGTGCGCCCGGCAGGGTCATCGACATCCTGGCGATCTTCGCCACGCTCTTCGGCTCCGCGGCCTCGCTCGGTCTGGGCGCGCTCCAGATCGGCAGCGGTTTCCAGGAACTGGGCTGGATGGACAAGGTCAGCACCGGCCTGCTCGTCGGCATCATCGCGACGCTGACGCTGGCCTTCGTCGCGTCCGCCGTCTCCGGCATCGAAAAGGGCATCCAGTGGCTGTCCAACACCAATATGGTGCTCGCCCTGCTGCTCGCCGTGTTCGTCTTCGTCGCCGGGCCGACCATCATCGTGCTCGATCTGCTGCCGACCTCCATCGCTGCGTACTTCGGCGATCTGCCGCTGCTCGCGGGACGTACGGAGGCAAGCAGTGGCGAGGGCGTCGCCGACTGGCTCGGCAGCTGGACGGTCTTCTACTGGGCCTGGTGGATCTCCTGGACGCCGTTCGTCGGCATGTTCATCGCGCGCATCAGCCGCGGAAGGACGATCCGCCAGTTCGTCGGCGGAGTCATCCTGGTGCCGAGCACCGTCAGCCTGATCTGGTTCGCGGTCTTCGGCGGTACGGCGATGAAGCTGCAGGAGCGCAATCAGCTCGGTGAGGAGACGACGCCGGAGGGCCAGCTCTTCGCGGTGCTGCAGCAGTATCCGATCGCCACCGTCATGAGCCTGCTGGTGATGATCCTGGTCGGCATCTTCTTCGTGTCCGGCGCGGACGCGGCGTCCATCGTGATGGGAACGCTCTCGCAGAAGGGCTCCTTCGAACCGGCCAAGCTGGTGATCGTGTTCTGGGGCGTGGTGACCGGTGCCGTCGCGGCGATCATGCTGCTCATCGGGAACGGCAAGGGCGATGCGCTCGCCGGACTGCAGAACCTGACGATTCTGGTGGCCGCGCCCTTTGTGATCGTCATGATCGGCATGTGCGTGGCGCTGATGCGGGATCTGCGCCACGACCCGCTGATCGTGCGCGGCGAGATCGGCGTGGACGCCGTGGAGTCCGCGGTGATCGCGGGCCACGAGAAGTACGACGGTGACTTCGAGATCCGTATCGGCCCGGGAGCGGGCCCGGACGACGGCCGGAGCCCGGTCGGGAAGCCGTGATCACATCGGCTAAAGTTACTGGCTGGTATTGATCAAGCCTCTCAACGGGGCTGCACAGCCGTGCACTTGGAACGTGGTGCACGGGATGAAAGAGGAACGATGCGTCGTACGACCACCCTTGCCATCACCGCCGCCCTGGCCGGCGGTCTGCTCTTCGCGGCCGCGCCCGCGCAGGCGGCCACCACGGCGGGCGTCCGCGCCTCCGGCGTGATCATCTGCGACTACGCCAAGATGCACCAGGAAGTCGCCGATCTGAAGTCGAAGGCCGCGAAGCTGGACCGGCTCGGCGAGCGCGAGGCGGCCAAGCGGGCGCGTGCGCAGGCTGACGCGATCCAGCGCAAGATCAAGAACTGTCAGAACGCAGAGAACAACCTCTGACCCGCGCCTCCGCCCCGGCCCCTGCGACCTCAGGGGTCCGGGGCGGAGTTCGTCCGGCCGGAGCTCTATGAGGCCAGCGCCGCGGCGGCCTGCGCGCAGCCCCACGCCACGGTCACACCGGCCCCGCCATGGCCGTAGTTGTGCACCAACAGCCCGCCGCCCGGCAGCGGTTCGGACTCGATGCGTACGCCCGTCGACCTGGCCGGACGCAGTCCCACCAGATGTCCGATGATCCGCGCCCGTGCGAGTTCCGGAAGGATCCGCGCACAGCGCGCCACGATCGCATCGGCCGTCGCCGGATCCGGCGAAGTCCGCCAGTCGCCCTCCTCCGCCGTGCCGCCCAGAATCAGCCGCCCCGGCTGCGGAAAGACATACGCCGTCTTCTCGGAAGCGCCGTCCGCCGCGGTGAACCACTCCTCGATCCCCGGGTTCTCCACCAGGACCAACTGGCCGCGCACCGGCTGGAGCCGGTCGTCCGGAACCAGCTCCCGCGACCCGAGCCCGGTGCAGTTGACCACCACCGGAGCCTGAGCCGCCGCCTCGGCGAAGGAACCGACCGTACGCCGCTCCACCACACCGCCCGCGGCCTCGAACCGCCGCCGCAGCCAATCCAGATGGACCGGCATGTCGACCAACGGAAGCCGCGCCCACAGTCCTTCCGTGTACCCGGACGGCAACTCGTCCGCGCCCGCCGCGCGCAGCCCTTCCACCTGCGCCGCCCACGGCCCCAACTCCCCGAGCCGGACATGGGCGTGTACACCTGCGACCAGGCGTACGCCCGTCTCCTGCGGCCGCTCGGCCAGCTTCTCGTACACCCGCAGCGTGGCGAGCGACCAGTCGCCGACCAGCGCCTCCGGCTCGATGCGGTACGGCCACCACAGGGCACCGGCCACCGCCGACGTCGTCTCCTGCACCGACTCCCGTGTCCAGACGCGCACCCGGCGTCCGCTCTCCGCCAGCACAACGGCCGTCGTCAGCCCGATGACTCCGCCGCCCACCACGATCACTTCGCCGCTCATGCCTGGACGGTAGCGAATGCATGAGCTACGCAGCGTTCCATGCCTGCGCCGTGCTCAGAACGGGTCATAGGTGGGGATACTCAGGACATGTCTGCCGAGTACGCGACCTTCGGGCTGGCGCCGGCGATGCGGGCCGGGGGAGTCCTCGCCGATGGTGGCTACCAAGTCCACCGGGACTTCATGGACTTCATCGTCGACGGGCGGCCGTTGCTGTTCCAGCTCTGTGACCTCGACGCCGTCTCGCCGCTTGCCTCCGACGTACCGCCGGCGATCTTCACCGCACAGGTACGCACACTACTGCTGGACGCGCCCGCTCCGCTGGCCGGCGGACGCTGTGTCATCTACGGCTGCCCGGAGTGCGAGGCGCTGGAGTGCGGCGCGGTGACGGCCGTCATCGAGCGCGACGGCGCGGACATCGTATGGCGGGACTTCGCCTGGCAGACGTCCGAGAGCGCGGACCTGGAGCTCAACGGCTACGGGATAGGGCCGTTCCGCTTCCAGGGCGACGCGTACCGCGCCGAGTTGGAACGACTGATCCCGCCAGGCGATGACGCTCCGCTCCAGCGCCGCCGCGTCCTGCTGATCGGCGCGCGCGTCGCCGTACTGGCGAGACTGGCCGCGGCCCTGCGGACCATCGGCATCGGCGCGGACATCACGCACGACGCCACCAGGGTCCCGGCCGACGAACTGCGCACCTACGGCGCGGTCGCGTTCGGAACCGCGGTCGGTGAGCAGGAACGAGCAGCGGTGCGGGCGGCCTTCGAGGCGGCTGACGCGGACGTGGCGTATGTCGACGGCCTCGCCCCGATCATTCCGCTGCTGGTCGCGCAGATAGAACACGCCCTGGACCGCAGCCCGTTGGAGCGCCGCAGACTGACCCGGCTCACCGCGAACGACGGCGGAGCGGGCGTGGAGGTGACCTCGGCATGCCGGGTGCAGCTCGTCGCCTACCGGCTCGACCGGCTGTACCGCACCCGCATCACCGAAGTGTTCAACGGATTGCTGGAGCCCGGCGAGCACCGAATTCCAGTGGACGGGCGGGCGGTCAAAGGGCAATCCTTCCTTGTGGCGCGCACCATGGGGAGCGTGCTGGTCGCGCCGGTGGCGCGATGAACAGGACGAGGGGCCCGGGCGAGCCGCTGAATCGCCGTGCCGACATGCACCGAACGAACGGGAGGCCCGCCTCCCCGCGCCGATGAGCGCCCGGGGAAACGGACCGTCGATCCGTACCCGCACACCCGAGGAGCTGCGGCGCAGCCGCCGCCCCCGCGCCCACTCCTGCTGGGACCACCTCTACGCCGCGCCGCTGTGGCCGCTGCACGGAGCCAACCTCGGCACCCTCGCGCGCACCTGCGACGCGGTCGGCGCCTGTCTGACCGTGCCGCGGTTCCCGTGGGTGCCCGAGGCCCTGGCCCGCGGGAACACGCTGCGCAAGCCGCTCTGCACGCACTGGACCGGTGACCCGCTGGGCTGGCTGGAGAAGCAGCGCGAGCGCGGCGTACGGATCGTGGGCGTCGAGCTCGCGGACGAGGCGGTCCGCCTCGCCGACCTCGCCCCGGCCCGGCAGCCGACTGTCGTGGTTCTCGGCCATGAGCAGACAGGCATCGCGCCGGAAGCGCTGGACCTGCTCGACGAGTGCGTGGAGATCCCGATGATCGGCACGGGGGCCAGCCTCAATGTGGCGGTCGCCGGCTCGCTCGCCCTGTACAAGCTCGCCGGACTGCTCTGACCACGGGAACTGCTCTGACCACGGGAACTGCTCTGACCACGGGAACTGCTCTGACCACCGGATCTGCGCTCACGACCGCATCCGCCCTGACCTAGGATCTGTCCCCTGATGACTGCAACCCTCGTCGCCAAGGACCTCGCCGCCGGACACGGCGACCGCTCGCTCTTCTCCGGGCTCGACCTCGTCGTCGCGCCCGGCGACGTGATCGGTCTCGTCGGAGTCAACGGAGCCGGCAAGTCGACCCTGCTGCGTCTGCTCGCCGGACTCGACCGTCCCGAGCAGGGCGAGCTGCGGCTGTCGCCGCCGACCGCCACCGTCGGCCATCTGCCGCAGGAGCCGGAGCGGCGCGCGGGCGAGACGGTACGGGAGTTCCTGGCCCGCCGTACCGGCGTCGCCGCCGCGCAGACGGCCATGGACGAGGCGACCCAGGCCCTCGTCGACGGCGCTCCCGGGGCCGATGACGCGTACGCCACCAGCCTGGAGCGCTGGCTCGGTCTTGGCGGCGCGGACCTGGAAGAACGCGCCGACGAGGTCGCCGGAACGCTCGGCCTGACCGTCGGGCTCGACCTGCCGATGACCGCGCTCTCCGGCGGTCAGGCCGCCCGCGCGGGCCTCGCCTCACTGCTGCTGTCGCGGTACGACGTCTTCCTGCTCGACGAGCCGACCAATGACCTGGACCTCGACGGCCTGGACCGCCTGGAGACCTTTGTGCAGGGCCTGCGGGCCGGCACGGTCGTCGTCAGCCACGACCGTGAGTTTCTCACCCGGACGGTCACCAAGGTCCTCGAACTCGATCTCGCGCAGCAGGAGATCACCCTCTATGGCGGCGGATACACGGCCTACCTGGAGGAGCGCGAGACCGCTCGCCGGCACGCCCGCGAGGAGTACGAGGAGTACTCCGACAAGCGGTCCGCCCTCGAAGGCCGCGCCCAGATGCAGCGCTCCTGGATGGACAAGGGCGTCAAGAACGCCCGCCGGAAGGCGAGCGACAACGACAAGATCGGCCGCAAGTTCCGCAGCGAGGCCAGCGAGAAGCAGGCGGCGAAGGCCCGCCAGACCCAGCGCATGATCGAGCGTCTCGACACCGTCGACGAGCCGCGCAAGGAGTGGGAGCTGCGGATGGAGATCGCCTCCGCACCGCGCTCGGGCTCCGTCGTCGCCACGCTGCGCGAGGCCGAGGTGCGCCGCGGCGACTTCACCTTCGGCCCCGCGTCGCTCCAGATCGACTGGGCGGACCGGGTCGCGATCACCGGCGCCAACGGATCGGGCAAGTCGACCCTGCTCGCCGCCCTGCTGGGCAGGCTCCCGCTCGACGCGGGCCATGCCTCGCTCGGCTCGGGCGTCGTCGTCGGCGAGGTCGACCAGGCACGCGGGCTGTTCTACGGCACCGAGACGCTGCTCGACGCGTTCTGCGCGGCCGTACCGGACACCGAACCGGCCGAAGTGCGCACCTTGCTGGCCAAGTTCGGCCTCAAGGCGGCCCATGTGCTGCGCCCGGCGACCACGCTCTCCCCGGGCGAACGCACCCGCGCTGCGCTGGCGCTGCTCCAGGGCCGGGGCGTGAACCTCCTCGTCCTGGACGAGCCGACGAACCATCTCGACCTGCCCGCGATCGAGCAGCTCGAGTCGGCGCTGGACTCGTACACGGGAACGCTGCTGCTGGTCACCCACGACCGCCGGATGCTGGACGCGGTCCACACGACGCGCCGCATCGAGGTCGCGGACGGAAAGGTCACCGAGGCCGGCTGAGAAGCTGTGTCTGAGCCACGCATAACAAGTTGAGCGGGGCCCGCAGGCCGCGGTCGGCTACGTCGCCTCACTGGTGAAGGTCGATGCGGCGTCCGCTCGGAAGCCGGCTATCGGCTCGGGAGCGATCGCGGCAGCCCGAACGATGAGAGCACACTGGTCTCGAAGTGGGTCATGGCGCAGATCCGGTCGCCGGTGAGGGTGAGGACGATGAGGCCGGTCCCGTGGCGGATGCCGGTAGGGGCGCGCAGGTAGGCTCCGAACGCCGGTTGACCGTTGGCTCGGGTCGGCACGAGGTCGAACCTTCGGCCCGCGCCGAAGATGCTGGCGCAGAAGCGGGCCACGACGTCTGGGCCCTGGTATTCGAAGGGCATCGGCGGCATCGACATGAATACGTCGTGGGTCAGAAGGGCCACCAGCGCGCCGACATCGGCGGACTCCCACGCGCGGACGAATTTCGCCACGAGCGCGTCCTCGGCGGGTGAGTCGCAGGCGGGAGCCGGTTCGCGCTCGGCGGTCGGCGGCAGCCGGCGCTGCAGGCCGGCGCGGCCACGTTTGAGGGCGCTTTTGACCGACTCGACACTCGAGTCCAGCATGTCGGCCACCTCGTTCGCGTCGAATCCGAGGACGTCGCGCAGGATGAGGACGGCGAGCTGGCGAGGCGGCAGGACCTGCAGTGCGGTCACGAAGGCCAGAGAGACGGATTCGGTCTGCTCGTAGCGGGCCTCCGGGCCGAGCGGCACGCCGGTCGCACCCTCGAGGAGGGCGTCGGGGAACGGCTGCAGCCAGACGACCTCGCCGAGCCGGGTCGGCTCGGGCGGTTCAACATTGGGCACATGCCACTCCTTGGCCGGGCGTCGGCTTGCCGAGCGGCGCGCGTTGAGGCACCGGGTGGTGGCGATCCGGTAGAGCCAGGTGCGGATCGAGGCGCGCCCCTGGAACCCTCCGATGCCTTGCCAGGCGGCCAGCAGCGTGTCCTGCAGGGTGTCCTCGGCGTCCTGGAAGGATCCGAGCATCCGGTAGCAGTGCACCTGCAGCTCCCGGCAGTACGGCTCGGTCAGCTCCCGGAACGCCTCACCGTCCCCTGCCCGCGCCCTTGAGATCAGGTCGGCTGTCGCCACCCTCACCGTCACCTCGCCTTCTTCCCACGCCGTGTCGCACTTCCATCCTGTATGGACACCGGCAGAGGGGCGAAAGGGGCGGTTGACGGGTGCCCCCTTCGCCGACGTCGCGGTGTCTACATCATCGACGGCTCGGACGATCCGGTCGCCGGCTGACGGCGAAAGGCAGCCCCGTGCAGATGAGTCTCAGCCGTCGGTCGTCACTCATGAGGTGGGCAGGTGTGATCCACCCACTGCACAGAAGGGACCAGAGAGATGTTGCTGAACGACAAGGTTGCGGTGATCTACGGAGCCGGAGGCGCGATCGGCAGTGCTGTCGCACGCTCTTTTGCGCACGAAGGGGCAGAGGTTTTTCTCACCGGGCGCCTCCAAGCACCGGTCGAGGTGGTCGCCAAGGACATCGTTTCCGCCGGCGGGTCCGCCGCGGCGGCCGAGGTCGACGCGCTCGACGAGCAGGCCGTGGACAGGCATCTGCAGTCCGTGATCGATCAGGCAGGGCGCGTTGACATCTCGTTCAACGCGATCGGCATCCCGAACGCACAGATTGTGGGTGTCCCTCTGGCCGAGCTGGACGCCGGGCAGTTCTCCCTGCCGATCACGGCCTACGTCACGTCGTACTTCCTGACCGCGCGCCTGGCCGCACGGCACATGATCCCGAACAGATCGGGAGTGATCATGACCGTCACCGCACTCCACTCGCGGACGGGCCTCCCATTGGTAGGAGGCTACGGTCCGGCGCAGGCCGCCAAGGAGGCACTCACACGAGACCTGTCCGCCGAGCTCGCACCTCAGGGCATCCGCGTGGTCGGTCTGCGCCCACAGGGCATGCCGGAGACACGCACGATCAAGGAAGCCTTCGAGCCGCGGGCCAAGGCAACGGGCATGACTTGGGAACAGTGGCAGGAGTTGCTTGCCGGCAGGACCCACCCGCGACGGCTCATGACGCTTGCGGAGATGGCTGACGTTGCGGTTTTCATGGCGTCCGACAAGGCGAGCGGGATGACGGGAACCACCGTCAACCTGACCATGGGCAGCCTGGACGACTAGCGACCGACGCTGCGCCAAGAGCGGCGGCGGCGTAACGATGCGCAAGGGCCTGCCTCCGGGCCGACCGTGGCACGCGCACGCGCAAGGGCCCCGCAGCCACCCGGCTGCGGGGCCCTGTCGCTTCCAACTCTCAGCGGCGGCGCTGGTCCGGATCCGCGAGGCCAGCACGGCGCAGTGCGTCCGCCATCGCGCTGTTCGCCGGCGGTGGGGCCTGACGGTCCCCGCCACGGCCGCCGCCTCCCTGCTGACGGCGCTGCTGCGGCGGGCGGCCGCCGCGGTCACCGCGCTGGCGCTGGCCTCCGCCACCGGAGGCACCCGCGTCCTTCGGCGCCGCCTCGTCCTCGAGGCGCAGCGTGAGCGAGATCCGCTTGCGCGGAATGTCGATGTCGAGGACCTTCACCTTCACCACGTCGCCGGGCTTCACCACGTCCCGCGGGTCCTTGACGAACGTCTTGGACATCGCCGACACATGGACCAGACCGTCCTGGTGCACGCCGATGTCCACGAACGCGCCGAACGCCGCCACATTGGTGACCACGCCTTCGAGGATCATGCCGGACGCCAGGTCGCCGAGCTTCTCCACGCCCTCCTTGAAGGTGGCCGTCTTGAAGGCCGGCCGCGGGTCGCGTCCCGGCTTCTCCAGCTCGCGCAGAATGTCCGTCACCGTCGGCAGACCGAACGTCTCGTCCACATAGTCGGCCGGCTTCAGCGACCGCAGCACCGGCGCGTTGCCGATCAGCGAACCGACCTGCTCGCCCGCCGTCCGCACCATGCGCCGCACCACCGGATACGCCTCCGGGTGCACGCTGGAGGCGTCCAGCGGATCGTCACCGTCGCGGATCCGCAGGAAGCCCGCGCACTGCTCGTACGCCTTCGGGCCGAGCCGCGCCACATCCTTCAGCGCCTTGCGCGAGCGGAACGGGCCGTTCGCGTCGCGGTGCGCGACGATGTTCTCGGCGAGACCCGTGCCGATGCCGGAGACCCGTGAAAGCAGCGGCGTGGACGCGGTGTTGACGTCGACGCCGACACCGTTCACACAGTCCTCGACGACCGCGTCCAGCGAGCGCGAGAGCTTCACCTCGGACAGATCGTGCTGGTACTGGCCGACGCCGATCGACTTGGGGTCGATCTTCACCAGCTCGGCGAGCGGGTCCTGGAGCCGGCGCGCGATCGACACCGCGCCACGGATCGACACGTCCAGCTCCGGCAGCTCCTGCGAGGCGAACGCGGACGCGGAGTACACCGAGGCGCCCGCCTCCGAGACCATCACCTTGGTGAGCTTCAACTCCGGGTGCTTGGTGATCAGTTCACCGGCGAGCTTGTCGGTCTCGCGGGACGCGGTGCCGTTTCCGATCGCCACCAGATCGACGGAGTGCTCCTTGGCCAGCCGCGCCAGCTTCGCCAGCGACTCGTCCCACTTGTTCGCCGGGACGTGCGGATAGATCGTGTCGATGGCGACGACCTTGCCGGTCGCGTCGACGACGGCCACCTTCACACCCGTACGGAATCCGGGGTCGAGGCCCAGCGTCGCGCGCGTGCCGGCCGGTGCGGCCAGCAGCAGATCGCGCAGGTTCGCGGCGAAGACCCGGACCGCCTCGTCCTCGGCGGCGGTGCGCAGCCGCAGCCGCAGATCGATGCCGAGGTGCACCAGGATCCGGGTCCGCCAGGCCCAGCGCACCGTGTCGGCCAGCCACTTGTCGGCCGGACGTCCGCGGTCGGCGACATCGAACCGGCGGGCGACCATGTTCTCGTACGCCGAGGGACCGGGCTGGTCGGACGGCTCCTCCGGCTCCAGCACCAGGTCGAGGATCTCCTCCTTCTCGCCCCGGAACATGGCCAGCACCCGGTGCGACGGCAGGTCGGTGAACGGCTCCGCGAAGTCGAAGTAGTCGGCGAACTTCGCGCCCGCCTCCTCCTTGCCCTCGCGCACCTTCGCGGCCAGCCGGCCCCGCGTCCACATCCGCTCGCGCAGCTCGCCGATCAGATCGGCGTCCTCGGAGAAGCGCTCGGTCAGGATGGACCGCGCGCCGTCGAGCGCCGCGGCGGCGTCCGCGACGCCCTTGTCCGGGTCGACGAACGCCGCGGCCGCCGCGAGCGGATCGACCGAAGGATCGCCGAGCAGCCCGTCGGCCAGCGGCTCAAGACCGGCCTCGCGCGCGATCTGCGCCTTCGTCCGCCGCTTCGGCTTGAACGGCAGATAGATGTCCTCAAGCCGCGCCTTGGTGTCGGCGGCCCGGATCTGGGCCTCCAGCGCCTCGTCCAGCTTGCCCTGCTCGCGTACGGACTCCAGGATCGCGGTCCGCCGCTCCTCCAGCTCCCGCAGATACCGCAGCCGTTCCTCGAGCGTGCGCAGCTGCGCATCGTCGAGCATCTCGGTCGCTTCCTTGCGGTAGCGCGCGATGAACGGCACGGTCGACCCGCCGTCGAGCAGCTCCACGGCCGCCTTGACCTGCCGCTCCCGTACGCCGAGCTCCTCGGCGATCCTGCCTTCGATGGACGTCGTCACGGTTGTCCGACTCGCCTTCTCGTGCTGGCTGTGCTTGAGAGTGCATTGTGCCGGGTGGCCGGGCGCCGTGTCGCGCGGCCCTCTGCGCCGGCCGCGCTAGGACTTGCCGGTGGACTCACCCGGGAAAGCGCCCGCGGCCAGCGCGGTCTTGAGGAAACCGCGTGCCAGTTCGGTCAGCCGCTCGACGGACTCGGCACCCAGATGTGCGTACGGGGCATGGTCTGCGCGGTCCGTGTGCTCCTCCACCTCTTCGCGCAACCGTACTCCCGCCTCGGTCAACTCGCCCCCGGCATCGAGGAGTCCGCGCTCGCGCAGCCGGTCCTCAGCCGCCTCCCAGTCGGTGCGCCGCCAGCCGCGCGTGGCGAGAATCCAGCGCGGCGCCATGCCCTTGCCGGTCGCGGTGTGGCTCACCAGCGCCTCCAGCGGGTCGAGCTCCGCGTGGAGCAGCGCGGCGAGATGGGCGTCGCCCCGGTGCTCGCGAAGCAGCGTCGCGGCATGCCAGTACGCGAGATGCGGCTCCTCGGGCACCGGCAGATCGGCGTGCGCGGCGTACAGCGGCCGGGCGTGGCGGGTGCAGGCCTCGGTGGCACGCAGCGCGAGGTCCGCGGCCTCGGCCAGTTCCTTCGACGCGACGGCCTGCTCGCCGAGCAGCCGCCGCAGCGTGGAGTCGACCGCGCGCAGCCGTGCGCCGAGGGCCGCTTCGGGCGATGCGATGTCCCAGACCGCGGGCAGATGCCGGGCGACCAGCTCGTGGTTGAAGTTGTAGAACGTCGCGGTGACCGTGCCGGGCCCGACGGCGCCCATCGCGGCGGCGCGGGCCGCGAAGTAGGCGGCCTTCGCGTCCTCGATGCCGAGCGCGGCGAACTCGGTCTCGAGGTCCGGCGAGAAGTACACCGTCGAGTGCATCGGGTTGAGGGCGTGGTGGCAGCGGCGTCCCGCGCGCGGCGGCAAAGAGGTCATGCCGGTCAGGTTACCGACTGGTCGGTACGCGAGACCAGGCCGGGGGCGTGAACTCGGACACCGATGGCAGGAAAGGTGGGGTCCTCGTCATTGCGGACACTCGGTACGCGGAGAACGATGGAGGACATGACAGAGCGATCCGTGCTCGTCGTCCTCTACGACGGCGTGCAGAGCCTGGATGTGACAGGCCCCGTGGAGGTGTTCACCCGCGCCGGGATGGTGACCGGCGACCCGGCCGCCTATCCGATCCGCACCGCCTCGCTGGACGGGTCGGCGGTGCGGACCTCCAGCGGGCTCTCACTCGTCCCGGACACCGCTCTCGCCGACGCGGCGCCGCACCACACACTCCTTGTCCCCGGCGGCGAGGGCACCCGCCGTCCCGACGCCGCGGTGATCGACTGGCTCCGGGAGAACGCGCCGCGCGCCGAGCGGCTGCTCTCCGTCTGCACCGGATCGCTGCTGCTCGCCGACGCCGGACTGCTCGACGGCCACCGGGCCACCACGCACTGGGCCCTGTGCGACCATTTCGCCCGCCGCCATCCGCAGGTCGACGTCGATCCGGACCCGATCTTCGTGCGCGACGGACGGATCGCCACCTCCGCCGGCGTCACCGCCGGCATCGACCTGGCACTCGCGCTGGTCGAGGAGGACCACGGCCGCGATGTCGCGCTCACCGTCGCCCGCATTCTGGTGGTGTTCCTCCGACGCCCCGGAAACCAGGCGCAGTTCAGCGCCCAGCTCGCCGCACAGACCGCGCGCCGCGAACCGCTGCGCGAGGTCCAGCACTGGGTCAGTGAGCATCCCGACGGCGATCTGTCCGTCGAATCCCTGGCCGGGCGCGCCCGGCTCTCGCCACGGCACTTCGCCCGCGCGTTCCAGGCCGAGACCGGGATGACGCCGGGCCGGTACGTCGAGCGCGTACGGCTCGAACACGCCAGGCGGCTGCTGGAGGACACCGCCTACGGCGTCCAGGAGGTGTCGCGCGCGGCCGGTTACGGCACGCCCGAGGCGATGCGTCGCGCCTTTGTGAAGACGCTCGGAACCGCGCCCGCGGAGTACCGCCGCCGCTTCCACGCCCCTGCCCAGCCCGCCACCTGAAGGGAACCCCATGCAGATCGCGATCCTGCTCTACGACCGCTTCACCGCGCTCGACGCCGTCGGTCCCTATGAGCTGCTCGGCCGGCTGCCCGGCGCGGAGACCGTGTTCGTCGCGGAGAAGACGGGTCCGGTACGCAACGACCAGGGCAGTCTCACGCTGATCGCCGAACGGAGCCTCGCCGAGGTGACGGCCCCGGACATCGTCGTCGTCCCGGGCGGAACCAGCACGCGTCAGGTGCTGAAGAACAAGACGGTCCTCGAGTGGCTGCGCACGGTCGATGCCACCAGCACCTGGACCACATCTGTCTGCGTCGGCTCGCTGGTGCTCGCCGGAGCCGGCCTGCTGAAGGGCCGCCGCGCCACCTCGCACTGGCTCGCGCTGGACGACCTGGCGGGGTTCGGCGTCGAGCCGACCGGCGAGCGGGTGGTCTTCGACGGCAAGTACGTCACCAGCGCCGGGGTCTCCTCCGGGCTCGACATGGCCCTGCATCTGCTCGGTCGGATCGCCGGCGACCCGACCGCCCAGTCCGTGCAACTGCTCACGGAATACGACCCGCAGCCGCCCTACGACGCGGGCTCGCCCGACAAGGCCCCGGCGGACCTCGTGGCGGACTGGCGTGGAGAGGCCGAATGGGTCCTCCACGGTGCGAGCTGACCCGAACGTCACACGGTCCAGGTGAAGCGCGGCGCCCGCCGCTCCAGGAAGGCGGCGACACCCTCCTCGGTGTCACCGCCGCCGCGCGCCTGCTCCTCCCAGTGCGCGTCCCGGTCGGTGCGGCCGTTCGTGAACTCCTTCGCCGCCGCCTGCGTGAGCTGCGAGCGCGAGGCGAGGATCCTGGTGAACTCCGCGACCCGCTTGCCGAGTTCGCCGCCCGGCAGCACCTCGTCCACCAGACCGCTGCGCAGCGCCCGCTCGGTGTCGATCAACTCGCCCGAGAACAGCAGGTACTTGGCGGCCGCCGGACCCACCAGTGAGACCAGCCGCCGGGTGGACGAGGCCGGATAGACGATCCCGAGCTTCGCCGGAGTCACTCCGAACAGCGCGTCCGCCTCCGCGAACCGCAGATCACAGGCGGCCGCGAGCTGACAGCCGCCGCCCACGCAGTAGCCGCGCACGGCGGCCAGCGTCGGCTTCGGAAACGCGGCGAGCGCGTCCTCGGCCCGTACGGCAAGGGTCTGCGGAGCCTCGCCGGGCTCCCGCAGCGAGGAGATGTCCGCGCCCGCGCAGAAGGTCGGCCCCTCACCGGTCAGCACCAGCGCCCGCACCGCAGGGTCCTCGGCCAGCCGCGCCAGCAGCTCGGGCAGCGCGCGCCACATCCCGGCGGTCATGGCATTGCGCTTGTCGGGATTGCTGATGACGACGGTGGCCACGCCGTCCGCGACGGAGTGGTGCAGCTGGGGCTCCATGTGCCGGATGTTATCCGCCGAAGGTGCACCTGGCGGCCGGGGTCAATGCGTCGGAGAACCGGCCAGAAGAAGATCAGGATCAGTCGCACAACTGACGCTGTCATACGCACTCGGTCAAAAAGCGTCGATTGACGCTGACTTGTGTTCAGCTACCCGGTCCGGACCAACTGACTACCAACACTGATAACTCGATGGTCAGGGGCAGTCGAACCGAGGGTGGGTGCCGGACTATGGAGAGCCGCGGGAGCGTCCCGGCCCGGCCGTTGTCGTACGAGGGCGTCTGGCGATTCACCGCTCCTGCGGTCGACCTGTCGGTCCCACAGGCCCGGCACGCGGTGCGCGATCTGCTCAACCGCCAGGGAGTCCCGGCCCAGGACGAGCTCGTCCAGGGCCTGCTGCTGATCGTCTCCGAGCTGGTCACCAACTCCGTACGGCACGCGGCGCTGCTCTCGCCGGAGATCGCCGTCGAGGTCGCGATCGGACCCGAGTGGATCCGGGTGTCCGTGGAGGACAACCACCCGTACCGCCCCAAGGCGCTGGAGACGGACTGGGGGCAGACCGGCGGCCGCGGTCTGCTGCTGGTACGGGAGATCACACTGGAGGCCGGCGGATCCTGCGACGTCGAGCACACCGCGAGCGGCGGAAAGATCATCTGGGCCGCACTGCCCCTGAGACGCGACGGCGACACCGCGCGGCTCTAGGGCCTGTCGTCTGGATCTTGCCGGGCTCGCGTGCCCTGGCGCCGCGCCTCGCCGCGTTGTCGTCGGTCGGCATGGCTCCGCCATGCCTCCCTCCTCCGCCTTGCGATCCGTCCCCTGGGCCCTGGGGGCCCGGGGAGGCCCCATGGCACCAGACCCGCTCACTGATCCGGCCTGATCCAGACGACAGGCCCTAGATCTGGCGCTCGGTTCGCCTCCGGGTCACCAGCCGCTGGACGGACCCGTGAGCTCCTTGATCGCCGGGCGGGCGGCGTCGAGCACCGTCATGAACCATGCGGAGAACGGCGCGTCGGCATGCCGCTCGTCCAGCTCCTTCGGCGTCACGAACGCCGTATCGCCGACCTCCTCCGGATCCGGCCGCAGCGGAGCCTGCACCAGACCGACGAAGAGGTGGTTGTACTCCTGCTCCACCAGACCCGAGTCCGGGTCCGGGTGGTTGTAGCGGACCGTGCCCGCCTCGGCGAGCAGCGACGGCGAGATGCCCAGCTCCTCGTACGTACGACGGGCGGCGGCCGCGAACGGCGCCTCACCGGGGTACGGGTGCCCGCAGCAGGTGTTCGACCAGACGCCGGGGGAGTGGTACTTGCCCAGCGCGCGGCGCTGCAGCAGCAGGCGGCCGTGCTCGTCGAAGAGGAACACGGAGAACGCCCGGTGCAACTGCCCGGGCGCCTGATGGGCCGAGAGCTTCTCCGCGGTGCCGACGGTATTGCCGTGCTCGTCGACCAGCTCGAGCAGGATCGCTTGGGGTGCGCCGTTCGACGCACTGTTCGCCGCGGTGGCTGGTGAGGTCGGCATAACCATCCTTCGCATCGGTCCTCGGCCCTGAGGGGCCTGCCCAGTCTGCCGTACAAAAGCGGCTTGTCCGCACTTCGGCAGTCCGGGCATGTCCTCCTCCGGCGCCGTGGGTCGGCGCGGAAGCCGCCCTGTGCATCGGATGCTGAGAGCCCCCGGATAGCGCATTGCCCCGCCGCGCACCACGGGAACCATCCGGCCCGGGCCGGTCATGGCCGCATCGGGCACCACGAAACTTGGCCGGATTCCGCCGCGTCGGCCCGGCGCGCCGTCTCAGTGACAGAGCCTGGCCTCGTGCTCCGCATGGCCCACCGGCTCCAGCTGGAACGTGCAGTGCTCGACATCGAAGTGATCGCCGATGCATCCCTGCAGATCGTGCAGCATCTTCTCGTGCCCCACCGCGTCCAGCACATCCTGGTGCACCACCACATGCGCGGAGAGCACCGGCATTCCGGAAGTGATCGTCCAGGCATGCAGATCGTGTACGTCCTCCACACCCGGCAGCGCGAGTACGTGTGCCCGCACCTCACCCATGTCGACGCCCTTGGGAGCCGCCTCCAGCAGCACGTTCAGCGTCTCCCGCAGCAGCTTCAAGGTCCGCGGCACGATCATCAGGCCGATCAACAGCGACGCGATCGGGTCGGCCGCCTGCCAGCCGGTGGTCAGGATGATCCCGGCCGAGACCAGGACCATGAACGAGCCGAGCGTGTCCGCGAGCACCTCCAGATAGGCGCCGCGCACATTGAGGCTCTCCTTCTGGCCGCGCATCAGCAGTGAGAGCGAGACGGCGTTGGCCAGCAGACCGACCAGGGCGAAGGCGATCGTCAGTCCGCCCTTGGTCTCGGCCGGTTCGAGGAAGCGCTGCACCGCCTCGTACAGGAGGTACGCGCCGACGCCTAGCAGCAGCACACAGTTGGCGAGCGCGGCGAGTATCTCGGCCCGTGCGAAGCCGAAGGTCCGGTTCCCGGCGGCCGGCCGGTTGGCGAAGTGGATCGCCAGCAGCGCCATCGCCAGACCGACCGCGTCCGTCGCCATGTGGGCGGCGTCGGCGATCAGCGCGAGCGAGTCGGCGAGCACGCCGCCGACGATCTCCAGGACCGTCACGCTCAGCGTGATCGTCAGCGCGATGCGCAGGCGTCCCTGGTAGGCCGAGGCCGCGGTGCCGGTCGGCGGCGGTCCGCCGTGCGAATGCCCGTGGTCGTGCCCAGCCCCCATGCGAGACGCCTCCAGGTCGTCGGAATTGATCTGCCGAGACCTCAGTGAACTACGGGTGGGGGGTATCCGGCAACACGGCACTGAACACCGTTGTCATATCGCCTGACCTGCGGAAACGACCCGCAGGTCAGAGGCGCCCACAAGATCATCCGAGGCGAGCTCCGGGGTGCCGCAGGCACCAGCCGTCCCAGGCCGACTCGACCATCTCGCGCACTCCGCGGGAGGCCGTCCAGCCCAGTTCCTTGGCGATCAGATCGACGGAGGCGACGGCCTTCGCGGCATCGCCGGGGCGGCGCGGCTCGATCACCGGCTGCTCGTCGTAACCGGTGATCTCGGCCACCAGATCGGAGAGTTCACGCACCGAGACGCCGACGCCGCGGCCGATGTTGACCGTCAGATCCCCGGCGCCGTCCTGGTCGGCCAGCCTGCGGGCAACGGTGAGATGGGCGTCGGCGAGATCGGCCACGTGGATGTAGTCGCGGACGCAGGTGCCGTCCTGCGTCGGGTAGTCGGCGCCGAAGATCCGTGGCGCCTCACCGCGGGTGATCCGGTCGAAGAACATCGGGATGATGTTGAACACCCCGGTGTCGGCCAGCTCGGGACGGGCCGCGCCCGCCACATTGAAGTAGCGCAGACAGGCCGTCGACATGCCGTGCGCCCGGCCGGTGGCCCGTACCAGCCACTCGCCGGCCAGCTTGGTCTCCCCGTACGGATTGATCGGCACGCACGGAGCGGTCTCGGGGATCATCTCCAGGTCCGGCACTCCGTATACGGCCGCCGACGACGAGAACAGGAACCGCTGCACACCGGCCTCGACGACCGCCTCCAGCAGCACGGTGAGTCCGTGGAGGTTCTGCCGGTAGTAGAGCAGCGGCTCCTCGACGGACTGTCCGACCTGCTTCTTCGCGGCGAGATGGACGACGCCGGTCACATCGTGCTCCGCGAGCGTGCGGTCCAGCAGCTCGCGGTCCAGGACGGCGCCGCGGACCAGCGGGATCTCCTCGGGCAGCCGCTCGGCGACTCCGGACGACACATCGTCGAGTACGACGACCTTCTCGCCCGCCTCCCTCATGGCCAGCGCCACATGCGCGCCGATGTACCCCGCTCCACCTGTGATCAGCCAAGTCATGACCGCAAGCCTATGGCCTGTCGTCCGGGTCCTGTCGGGCCCTGCCGTGTCCTGTCGGGCCCTGCCGTGTCCTGCCGGGTTCGCGGGCCCTGCCGGGTTCGCGGGCCCTGCCGGGTTCGCGGGCCCCGGCACCGCGCCTCGGCGGACCCCGGCCCGGCCGACCCGCGGTTTGTGGGTCGAGGCGATGATCGACGATGATGATCTCGGTGCGCCCGGCACAACGGGGCAGGCACCGTCGAGCGGGGCGTAAACGGCCAGTGAACTCCCGCCTCCACGCATCAGATAGCCTCTGCCGACGAGCCGCCGCCCGTATACGGGCCGAGCCGCCGCGCACCCGCACACCCGCAGCTCCAAGGAGTGAGTTCGTCTGCCGACCGCCATCCTCACCGGCCCGCCGGTACCCGGATCGTCGCTCGAAGGCGATCTGCGGTCGCTGGGCTTCGACGTACGGGTCGCCCCGGATGCCGCCACGACCGGCTCGCTCCTCGCCGCCGTCCCCGCGTCGGAACGGGTCGCGGTCGTCGACGCACGCTTCGTCGGCCACGTCCACGCCCTGCGCCTGGCCCTGACGGACCCGCGCTTCCCCGCCGCCGCGGTCGAGGGCGCGCTCACGGCCCAGCCGGAGGCCCGGAGCGCGCTGACGCGCGCGCTGGAGACGACCACCGGCGTGGCCGGGCGCACACCGGCCGCGCGTGCGGCCGTGACGGAAGCCGGGAGCAACACAGCCACCGACACCGGCGTGCAGGCGGACGACCTGCCCGGCGCGCTCACCGCCGCCCTCGCGGCGACCGGCACCGCCGTGCACCGGCCCGAGCTCGGGTCGCTCGTCGCGACCGTGCCCGGCGACCCGCAGGCGCGGAACGAGGCCCGGCAGGCCGTCGCCGCCGTCGACGACGAAGCCGTCCGGCTGCGGTCCGCCGTGAAGGCCCGTGACGGGTTCTTCACGACCTTCTGCATCAGCCCGTACTCCCGCTACATCGCCCGTTGGTGCGCACGCCGTGGCCTGACGCCCAACCAGGTCACCACCGCCTCCCTGCTCACGGCCCTGATCGCGGCCGCCGCCGCGGCCACCGGGACCCGCGGCGGCTATGTCGCCGCCGGCGTGCTGCTGCTCTTCTCCTTCGTGCTGGACTGCACGGACGGCCAGCTCGCCCGCTACTCGCTGCAGTACTCGACGATGGGCGCCTGGCTCGACGCGACCTTCGACCGTGCCAAGGAGTACGCCTACTACGCGGGCCTCGCCCTCGGCGCGGCCCGCGGCGGCGACGACGTGTGGGCCCTGGCGCTTGGCGCGATGGTGCTCCAGAGCTGCCGCCATGTCGTGGACTTCTCCTTCAACGAGGCGAACCACGACGCCGTGTCCAACACCAGCCCGACTGCCGCGCTCTCCGACAAGCTCGACAGCGTCGGCTGGACGGTCTGGGTGCGCCGGATGATCGTGCTGCCGATCGGCGAGCGCTGGGCCATGATCGCCGTGCTGACCGCCGTGACCACCCCGCGGATCGTGTTCTACGCGCTGCTGATCGGCTGCTCCTTCGCCGCCTGCTACACCACAGCCGGCCGCGTCCTGCGCTCGCTGACCCGCAAGGCACAGCGGACCGACCGGGCCGCCCAGGCGCTGGCCGACCTCGCCGACTCGGGACCGCTCGCGGAGACCGTCGCACGCGCCGCGGCAAGCGGCGCCCGGAAGCTTCCCGCGCTGCTCCCGCCCGTGATCGCCTTCGCCGGCGGCGCGGCCGTCGTCGCAGCTGCCGCGTTCTGCGACTACGGCTCGCTCTGGCCCCTCGTTGCGGCCGTGATGTATGTCATCACCTCGGGCGTGGCCGTCGCCCGCCCCCTCAAGGGCGCCCTCGACTGGCTCGTCCCGCCCGTGTTCAGAGCCGCCGAGTACGGCGTCGTCCTGGCCCTTGCCGCCCGGGCGGAGGTGAACGGGGCCTTGCCCGCGGCCTTCGGACTGGTGGCCGCCGTCGCCTACCATCACTACGACACGGTGTACCGCATCCGCGGCGGTACGGGCGCGCCCCCGCGCCTGCTGGTTCGGGTGATCGGCGGCCATGAGGGGCGGGTCCTCGCAGTCGCGCTGCTGGCCGCGCTGGTCACCGCCACCGACTTCACCATCGCGCTGACGGTGCTCGCTGCCGTCGTCGCACTCGTGGTGCTGACGGAGAGCATCCGCTTCTGGGTGTCCTCCGCCGCACCCGCCGTACATGACGAAGGAGAACCCGCATGATCGGCCTCGTACTGGCAGCCGGTGCCGGACGGCGTCTTCGCCCCTACACCGACACGCTCCCGAAGGCCCTCGTGCCCGTGGACGGCGACACCACCGTCCTCGACCTGACGCTCGGGAACTTCGCGGAGATCGGCCTCACCGAGGTCGCCATCGTCGTCGGCTACCGCAAGGAGGCCGTCTACGAGCGCCAGGCCGCCCTGGAGGCCAAGTACGGCCTGAAGCTGACCCTCGTCGACAACGACAAGGCCGAGGAGTGGAACAACGCCTACTCCCTGTGGTGCGCCCGTGAGGTCCTGAAGCAGGGCGTCATCCTCGCCAACGGCGACACCGTCCACCCGGTCTCCGTCGAGCGGACCCTGCTCGCCGCCCGCGGCGACGGCAAGAAGATCATCCTCGCCCTCGACACGGTGAAGCACCTCGCCGACGAGGAGATGAAGGTGATCACCGCGGACGGCCAGGGCGTCACGCGCATCACCAAGCTGATGGACCCGGCCACCGCCACCGGCGAGTACATCGGCGTCACCCTCATCGAGCCCGAGGCCGCCGTGGAGCTCGCGGACGCGCTGAAGGCCACCTTCGAGCGCGACCCCGACCTCTACTACGAGGACGGCTACCAGGAGCTCGTGGGCCGCGGCTTCACCGTGGACGTGGCTCCCATCGGGGACGTCAAGTGGGTCGAGATCGACAACCACGACGACCTCGCGAAGGGCCGTGAGATCGCGTGCCAGTACTGACCCGGCTCATCCCGTCGCCGGTCGTCGTCGACATCAACGCCGGCGCACTGGACGACCTCGCCGGCCTGCTCGCCGACCAGCGGATCTCCGGATCCGGCAAGCTGGCGATCGCGATCAGCGGCGGTTCCGGCCAGGCGCTGCGCGAGAGGCTGTCGCCGGTGCTCCCGGGCGCCACCTGGTTCGAGATCGCCGACGGCAACATCGACTCCGCGGTCGGGCTGGCCGACGCCATCAAGGGAAAGCGCTACGACGCCGTGGTCGGCCTCGGCGGCGGCAAGATCATTGACGTGGCGAAGTACGCCGCGGCCCGCGTCGGCCTGCCGATGGTCGCGGTCGCGACGAACCTGTCGCACGACGGTCTCTGCTCGCCGGTCGCGACGCTGGACAACGACAACGGCCGCGGCTCCTACGGCGTCCCCGGTCCGATCGCGATCGTGATCGACCTCGACGTCATCCGCGAGGCGCCGGTACGTTTCGTACGCTCCGGCATCGGCGAGGCGATCTCCAACCTCTCGTCGATCGCGGACTGGGAGCTCTCCCACCAGGTCAACGGGGAGCCGGTGGACGGCCTGGCCGCAGCGATGGCCCGCACCGCCGGCGAAGCCGTACTGCACAACCCCGGCGGAGTCGGCGACGACGAGTTCCTCACCGTGCTCGCCGAGTCCCTGGTGCTGACCGGCATCGCGATCTCGATCAGCGGCGACACCCGGCCCGCGTCCGGCGCCTGCCACGAGATCAGCCACGCCTTCGACCTGCTTTACCCCAAGCGGGCAGCAAGCCACGGAGAACAGGTCGGACTGGGAGCCGCCTTCGCGATGCACCTTCGCGGAGCCCAGGACGAAGCACGGCTGTTCGCCGAGGTGCTGCGCAGGCACGGCCTGCCGGTGCTGCCCGACGAAATCGGGTTCTCCATGGACGAGTTCGCCAAGGCCGTGGAGTACGCACCGCAGACCCGACCGGGCCGCTTCACCATCCTCGAGCACCTTGACCTCACCACCGATCAGATCAGGGACGCGTACGCCGACTATGCCAAGACCATCAGTAGCTGAACTCCGTCCGGTCGTTCACCCGGAGGGAGTGAAGGACCGGCGAAGCGGGGAGCACTGGGGCGGCCGCCTGTACATGCGCGAGGTCTCCCTGCGCATCACCCGCCGCCTGGTCACCACCAAGGTCACGCCGAACCAGCTGACCTACCTGATGACCATCTGCGGCGTCCTCGCGGCCCCCGCCCTGCTCGTGCCGGGCGTCTGGGGCGCCGTCCTCGGCGTCGTGGCGGTCCAGCTCTACCTGCTGCTCGACTGCGTCGACGGCGAGGTTGCCCGCTGGAAGAAGCAGTTCTCGCTCTCCGGCGTATACCTGGACCGCGTCGGTGCCTACCTGTGCGACGCCGCCGTCCTGGTCGGCTTCGGCCTGCGCGCCGCCGACCTGTGGGGCTCCGGGCGGATCGACTGGCTGTGGGCCTTCCTCGGCACGCTCGCCGCGCTCGGCGCGATCCTGATCAAGGCCGAGACCGACCTGGTCGGGGTCGCCCGCCACCAGGGCGGTCTGCCGCCGGTCAAGGAGTCGGCGTCCGAGCCCCGCTCGTCCGGCATGGCGCTGGCCCGCCGGGCCGCCGGCGCGCTGAAGTTCCACCGGCTCGTCCTCGGCATCGAGGCGTCGCTGCTCATCCTGCTGCTCGCGATCCTGGACGCGGTCCGGGGCGACCTGTTCTTCACGCGCCTCGGCGTCGCCGTGCTGGCCGGCATCGCGCTGCTCCAGACGCTGCTGCACCTGGTGTCCATCCTGGCCTCGAGCAGGCTCAAGTGAGTACGCCCATGAAGCTCGGCGCGGTCATCATCACGATGGGCAACCGCCCCGACGACCTGCGCGCGCTGCTCGACTCGGTCGCCAAGCAGGAAGGCGAGCCGATCCAGGTGGTCGTCGTCGGCAACGGCGCGCCGGTGCTCGATGTCCCCGAGGGCGTACGCACCGTGGACCTGCCCGACAATCTGGGCATTCCGGGCGGACGCAACGTCGGCATCGAGGCCTTCGGGCCGTCCGGCTCCGAAGTCGACGCGCTCCTCTTCCTCGACGACGACGGTCTGCTGCCCAACACCGACACCGCCGAGCTGGTGCGCGAGGCCTTCGCGGCCGACCCGGGTCTTGGCATCGTCAGCTTCCGGATCGCCGACCCGGAGACCGGGCTGACCCAGCGCCGGCACGTTCCGCGGCTGCGGGCCTCCGACCCGCTGCGCTCCTCGCGCGTGACGACCTTCCTCGGCGGCGCCAACGCCGTACGGACAAAGGTGCTCGCCGAGGTCGGCAGCCTGCCCGACGAGTTCTTCTACGCCCACGAGGAGACCGACCTCGCCTGGCGTGCGCTGGACGCGGGCTGGGCCATCGACTACCGCGCGGACATGGTGCTGTTCCATCCGACGATGCCGCCGTCCCGGCACGCGGTCTACCACCGCATGGTGGCCCGCAACCGGGTCTGGCTGGCCCGCCGCAACCTGCCCGCGCCCCTGGTCCCCGTCTACATCGGTGTCTGGGTGCTCCTCACGCTGGCGCGGCGGCCATCGCTGCCCGCACTGAAGGCCTGGTTCGGAGGTTTCAAGGAGGGCTGGCGGACCCCCTGCGGTCCCCGCCGTCCCATGAAGTGGCGTACTGTGTGGCGGCTTACCAGACTGGGCCGACCACCTGTCATCTGACAAGCTCGGTTCTGAGAGCATCGGGTTCACGGGGGAGGCGGCTACGCCCGAAGCCGCGCCCGAATTGCCGCGCATCTTGAAGACGAAAGTTTCCACTTGTGAGTGACACAACTCATGACGGTGCGGTCATGCTGACCAAACCGCCAGCCGCCGACGACGGTCTGTCCCCGGCGGAGATCGCTGCCAAGTACGGCCTGTCGGTCAGCGGTGCCCGACCGGGGCTGGTCGAGTACATCCGGCAGCTGTGGGGCCGACGCCACTTCATCCTGGCCTTCTCGCAGGCCAAGCTGACGGCCCAGTACAGCCAGGCCAAACTCGGCCAGCTGTGGCAGGTGGCCACCCCGCTGCTCAACGCGCTCGTCTACTACTTGATCTTCGGGCTCATCCTGGGGACCCGGGAGGGGATCTCGAACGAGGTCTTCGTCCCGTTCCTGGTGACGGGTGTCTTCGTCTTCACCTTCACCCAGAGCTCGGTGATGGCGGGCGTACGCGCGATCTCGGGCAACCTCGGACTGGTGCGAGCACTGCACTTCCCCCGTGCCTCGCTGCCCATCTCGTTCGCCCTGCAGCAGCTCCAGCAGCTGCTGTTCTCGATGATCGTGCTGTTCCTGATCGCCATCGGGTTCGGCAGCTACCCGAAGCTGTCCTGGTTCCTGATCATTCCCGCGCTGGTCCTGCAGTTCGTCTTCAACACCGGTCTCGCGCTGATCATGGCGAGGCTCGGCAGCAAGACTCCGGACCTGGCGCAGCTGATGCCCTTCATCATGCGAACCTGGATGTACGCATCCGGCGTGATGTTCTCCATCCCGGTGATGATGAAGGACAAGCCCGAGTGGATCGCCACCGTGCTGCAGTTGAACCCGGCCGCCGTCTATATGGACCTGATCCGCTTCGCGCTGATCGACGGCTACGGCTCGGAGAACCTGCCGCCGCACATCTGGGCGTTCGCGCTCGGCTGGGCGATCCTGTTCGGCGTCTTCGGGTTCGTGTACTTCTGGAAGGCTGAAGAACGGTACGGCCGTGGCTGAAGACAACATGCAGGACCGGATCCCCACCGTCATCGCCGACGATGTGCACATCGTCTACCGCGTGCACGGCAGCGCCGGCGGCAAGGGCAGTGCCACCGCGGCGCTCAGCCGGATGCTCAAGCGCGGCAAGGGCGAGCCGCGTGGTGTGCGCAAGGTGCACGCCGTGCGGGGCGTCACCTTCACCGCGTACCGCGGCGAGGCGATCGGACTGATCGGCACCAACGGCTCCGGCAAGTCCACACTGCTGCGTGCCATAGCCGGGCTGCTGCCGACCGAGAGCGGCAAGGTCTACACCGACGGTCAGCCCTCGCTGCTCGGTGTGAACGCCGCGCTGATGGGCGATCTGACCGGCGAGCGCAATGTCATCCTCGGCGGCCTCGCCATGGGAATGTCGCGCGAGGAGGTCCGCGAGCGCTACGAGTCGATCGTCGACTTCTCCGGGATCAACGAGAAGGGCGACTTCATCACCCTGCCGATGCGCACCTACTCGTCGGGCATGGGCGCCAGGCTCCGCTTCGCCATCGCGGCGGCCAAGGACCACGACGTCCTGATGATCGACGAGGCACTGGCCACCGGTGACCGGAAGTTCCAGATCCGCTCCGAGCAGCGGATCCGCGAGCTGCGCAAGGAGGCCGGCACGGTCTTCCTCGTCAGCCACAGCCTCGGTTCGATCAGGGACACCTGCGACCGCGTGCTGTGGCTGGAGAAGGGCGAGCTGCTGATGGACGGCCCCACGGCCGAGGTCCTGAAGGCGTACGAGAAGGAGACCGGCAGGTAACCCGGCCCCGATCGCCAGTTCCGACAAAAGACCCCCGCCGTGGCATCCAGGCGGGGGTCTTTTGCGTCATGGCAGGGGACGGCGCGGTCCGCACCGCGGCTCGACAGCCGGCCCGGAACGTCAAGCGAAGGTCAATTCCTGTGCGACAGAGGAAGGTTGGCCCCGATTGGAGTGTTCTTGTAATGCGCGCAACACCCCGACGTATCACTACGCGTTGTACAACGTAAGCTGTACCGGTGCTGAATCACGGCAAGTGGGGCGATACCCCCTCGGCATAGTGCCCGCCAGGCGGTCCCCCCGGAGTCGGGAACACCGGCGGCGTGTCCGAAATAGGATGGATTGGATCGGCAGTGTAGAACGGGAGATGTGACGGCAATGACGGAAAATCTCCAGCTCCGCGAGGCTTTCGCCGTCCCCGCACCGGGCAGCTCCGCATGACGGGCACCCGGCAGACGCGTGCTGTGTTCCCGGCGAATCCCGCGCGCGCCACGCTCGACAAGGCCGCGGACGAGAACTTTCCCGTAGCCCCCTTCTTCCTGCCGCGCGACTGGCGCGACGACCTGATGGCCGTATACGGCTTCGCCCGCCTCGTCGACGACATCGGCGACGGCGACCTCGCCCCCGGCGGCGCCGACGCACGCCACCTCGGAGTCGATCCCGCGGACGCCGACGACCGGCTCGCGATGCTGGCCGCCTTCGAGACCGATCTGCTCCGGGTCTTCGACGCGTCCGGCGAAGCGCCGCGGCATCCGCTGTTGCAGGCCCTCCAACCGACCGTGCGCCGCCGCTCGCTCACCACCGCCCCCTTCATCGGCCTGATCGAGGCCAACCGCCAGGACCAGCTGGTGAGCCGCTACACGACCTATGACGAACTCCTCGCCTACTGCGAGCTGTCCGCCAACCCCGTCGGCCGGCTGGTGCTGCAGATCACCGGAACCGCGAGCCCCGAACGGGTGCGCCGTTCCGACGCCGTGTGCACCGCGCTCCAGATCGTCGAGCATCTCCAGGACGTCACCGAGGACCTGGGCCGCGGCCGGATCTACCTGCCCGCCGAGGACATGCACCGGTTCCACGTCACCGAGGCCGAACTGGCCGCGCCGACCGGCAGCGCCTCGGTGCGGGCCCTGATCCGCTACGAGGCGGATCGCGCCCGGCAACTGCTGGATGAAGGCACACCGCTGGTGGGTAGCGTCCACGGCAGGCTGCGACTGCTGCTCGCCGGATTTGTGGCCGGCGGGCGCGCCGCACTCAACGCGATCGCGGCCGCAGGGCACGATGTTCTGCCCGGAGCGCCCAAGCCCGCCAAGGCCCATCTGCTGCGTGAAGTGGGAGCCGTCTTGCGAAGAGCGCGTAGAGAGGGGTGAGCCGGACGATGGAGGGACCGACACAGGCGTCCGCGCAGGTGCAGGCCGCGTACAGCTACTGCGAGGCCGTCACCGGGCAGCAGGCGCGTAACTTCGCCTACGGCATCAGGCTGCTGCCGACCGACAAGCGACAGGCCATGTCCGCGCTGTACGCCTTCTCCCGGCGGGTCGACGACATCGGCGACGGCGCACTCGCGCCCGAGGCCAAGCGCGAGCGCCTCGAAAGCACCCGCGAACTGCTGGACCGGATCAGGCAGCACGCGGTCGACGAGGACGACACCGACCCGGTCGCCGTGGCCCTCGCGGACGCGGCGGGCCGCTTCCCGCTCCCGCTCGGCGGGCTCGACGAACTGATCGACGGCGTCCTGATGGACGTTCGCGGCGAGACCTACGAAACCTGGGACGATCTCAAGGTCTACTGCCGCTGCGTCGCGGGCGCGATCGGGCGGCTCTCGCTCGGCGTGTTCGGCACTCAGACCGGCGCGCGCGGCACCGAGCGCGCCGGCGAGTACGCCGACACGCTGGGGCTCGCACTCCAACTCACCAACATCCTCAGGGACGTTCGCGAGGACGCCGGCAACGGACGCACCTATCTGCCCGCCGACGACCTCGCCAAGTTCGGCTGCTCCACGGGCTTCCACAGCGCAACGCCGCCGCCCGGCTCCGACTTCGCCGGCCTGGTCCACTTCGAAGTGCGGCGCGCCCGTGCGCTCTTCGTCGAGGGCTACCGGCTGCTGCCGATGCTCGACCGGCGCAGCGGAGCATGCGTCGCCGCCATGGCCGGCATCTACCGCCGGCTGCTCGACCGCATCGAACGCGACCCCGAGGCGGTGCTGCGCGGCCGCGTCTCGCTGCCGGGCCGCGAAAAGGCGTTCGTCGCCGTGCGCGGCCTGTCCGGACTCGACGCCCGGCACGTCAACCGGCAGAGCCTCAGGGGGCGCGCGTGATGCTGCCGTACGCGCACAACCGGCGGGCAACCCTCCGCTCCGGTGCGGCGTCCCAGACTGCAACGGCCGCACAGGGTCAGGGGGAAGGCGCATGAGCGACGACGACCTGCGGACCCGGCACGCGGTGGTGGTCGGCGGCGGACTCGCCGGAATCACCGCGGCGCTCCAGCTCGCCGACGCGGGCATGGACGTCACCCTCGTCGAAGGCCGCCCACGACTGGGCGGCCTCGCCTTCTCCTTCCGGCGCGGCGACCTCACCGTGGACAACGGCCAGCATGTCTATCTGCGCTGCTGCACCGCCTACCGCTGGTTCCTCGAGCGGGTCGACGGCGCTGAACTCGCGCCGCTCCAGGACCGGTTGGACGTGCCCGTGCTCGATGTGGCACACCGGCGCGGACCGCGGCTCGGACGGCTGCGCCGCACCGCGCTGCCCGTGCCGCTGCACCTCGCCGCAAGCCTGGCCACCTATCCGCACCTTTCGCTCGTCGAGCGGGCGAGCGTCGGGCGCGCCGCTCTCGCGCTGGGCAAGCTCGACCCGGCCGACCCGGCGCTCGACGGCATCGACTTCGCCACCTGGCTGGGCCGTCACGGCCAGTCCGAGCGCACCATCGAAGCCCTGTGGGACCTGGTCGGGGTGGCGACGCTGAACGCCACGGCGCCGAACGCGTCCATGGGACTCGCCGCCATGGTCTTCAAGACCGGACTGCTCTCCGAGCCCGGCGCGGCCGACATCGGCTGGGCCCGCGTGCCGCTCGGCGACCTCCACGACACGCTGGCCCGCAAGGCCCTCGACTCCGCCGGCGTACGCACCGAAGTCTCCACCCGTGTCCGCAGCGTCTCCCGTGGCGAGCACGGACGCTGGGACGTCGAGGTGGAGGGCGAGCGTCTCGAGGCGGACACCGTCGTCCTGGCCGTGGCCCAGCGCGAGGCCCATGCGCTGCTGCCCGAAGGGGCCATCGAGGACCCGGACCGGCTGCTCGACATCGGCACCGCGCCGATCCTGAACATCCATGTCCTGTACGACCGCAAGGTGCTGCGCCGGCCCTTCTTCGCCGCGCTCGGCACACCCGTCCAGTGGGTCTTCGACCGCACCGACGCCTCCGGACTCAAGGACGGCCAGTATCTGGCGCTGTCCCAGTCCGCCGCCGAGGACGAGATCGACGCACCCGTCTCGCAGCTGCGCGAGCGCTATCTGCCCGAACTGGAACGGCTGTTGCCCGCCGCGCGAGGAGCCGAGGTGCGCGACTTCTTCGTCACCAGGGAGCGCACGGCGACCTTCGCACCCGCTCCCGGAGTCGGCAGACTGCGCCCCGGCGCCCGCACCCGCGCTCCCGGCCTGTACCTTGCGGGCGCGTGGACCGCCACCGGCTGGCCCGCGACCATGGAGAGTGCCGTACGCAGCGGCTTCACCGCCGCAGGCGCCGCGCTCTCCGCCCTCGGCCGCCCCCATGAACATCCGCTCAAGGAGGCGGCATGAGCCTGAGTACTGGAACAAGAGGAGAGACCGTGCCGACTGTGCCCTCGGCGAACCCGGCTGAAGACACCGCAGCCGGCGTCGACATCGTCGCGCTGCTGGAACGCGGGCGGACGTTGTCCACCCCCGTGCTGCGCGCCGCCGTGGACCGGCTCGCGCCGCCCATGGACACCGTCGCCGCCTACCACTTCGGCTGGATCGACGCCCAAGGACGGCCCGCGGACGGGGACGGCGGCAAGGCCGTACGGCCCGCGCTCGCGCTGCTGTCCGCCGAAGCGGCCGGCGCCTCGCCCGAGGTGGGCATCCCCGGCGCGGTCGCCGTCGAGCTGGTGCACAACTTCTCGCTGCTGCACGACGACCTGATGGACGGCGACGAGCAGCGCCGCCACCGCGACACCGTCTGGAAGGTGCACGGGCCCGCCCAGGCCATCCTCGTCGGCGACGCGCTCTTCGCGCTCGCGAACGAGGTCCTGCTGGAGCTCGGCACCGTCGAGGCCGGACGTGCGACGCGCCGGCTCACCACCGCCACGCGCAAGCTGATCGACGGCCAGGCCCAGGACATCTCCTACGAGCACCGCGAGCGGGTCACCGTCGAGGAGTGCCTGGAGATGGAGGGCAACAAGACCGGCGCGCTGCTGGCCTGCGCCGTCTCCATCGGCGCGGTCCTCGGCGGCGCGGACGACCGCACCGCCGACACGCTCGAGGCGTACGGCTATCACCTCGGACTCGCCTTCCAGGCCGTCGACGACCTGCTGGGCATCTGGGGAGACCCGGTGGCCACCGGCAAGCAGACCTGGAGCGATCTGCGCCAGCGCAAGAAGTCCCTTCCGGTCGTCGCCGCGCTCGCCGCCGGCGGACCGGCCTCACAGCGCCTCGGGGAGCTGCTCGCGGCCGATGCCAAGAGCAGTGACTTCGACAGCTTCTCCGAGGAGGAGTTCGCCACCAGGGCGGCCCTGATCGAGCAGGCAGGCGGCCGCGAGTGGACCTCCCAGGAGGCCCGCAGGCAGCACGCCGTCGCCATCGAGGCGCTCAGCGGTGTCGACATGCCCGAGCAAGTGCGGGCGCAGCTCGTGGCGCTCGCCGACTTCGTCGTCGTACGAAAGAGATGATCGCTATCGCGTCCACCATATGAATCGCAGTCGCCGGCCGGCGACCGGGCAACCGGACGCCGGCCGACGGAGACCCCAGCACAGCAGAGACGTACTGCACCGAAGGGGAAGCCATGACAGCGACGACCGACGGAAGCAGCGGGCCCGTGCGGGCCGACGCAACCGCGGCCAGTGAAACAACCGAATCGATTGCCACGGGGGATGTCCGCGAAGCCGCCGCGCGTGCGGCGGAACGATCCGTCGCGTATCTGCTCGGCCGGCAGGACGCCGAAGGCTGGTGGAAGGGCGACCTCGAGACCAATGTGACGATGGACGCAGAGGATCTGCTGCTCCGTCAGTTCCTTGGCATCCAGGACGCGCGGACCACCGAGGCGGCCGCCCTGTTCATCCGCGGCGAGCAGCGCGAGGACGGCACCTGGGCCACCTTCTACGGCGGGCCCGGCGAGCTGTCCACCACCATCGAGGCCTATGTCGCGCTCCGGCTGGCCGGTGACCGGCCGGACGATCCGCACATGGCCCGCGCATCCGCCTGGATCCGGCAGCGCGGCGGCATCGCGGCGAGCCGCGTCTTCACGCGGATCTGGCTGGCGCTGTTCGGCTGGTGGAAGTGGGACGACCTGCCCGAGCTGCCGCCCGAGCTGATCTTCTTCCCCAAGTGGATGCCGCTGAACATCTACGACTTCGGCTGCTGGGCCCGGCAGACGATCGTTCCGCTGACCGTCGTCTCGGCGAAGCGGCCGGTGCGGCCCGCGCCGTTCGCGCTGGACGAGCTGCACACCGACGCCCGTACGCCCAATCCGCCGAAGGCCCTGGCTCCCGCGGCGAGTTGGGACGGTTTCTTCCAGCGTGCCGACAAGGCGCTGCACCTGTACCACAAGGTGGCCCCGCGCCGGCTGCGCCGCGTCGCCATGAACGCCGCCGCGCGCTGGATCATCGAGCGGCAGGAGAACGACGGCTGCTGGGGCGGCATCCAGCCGCCCGCCGTGTACTCGCTGATCGCGCTGCATCTGCTCGGCTACGACCTGCGGCACCCGGTGATGCGGGCCGGCCTGGAGTCGCTGAACCGCTTCGCCGTCTGGCGCGAGGACGGCGCCCGCATGATCGAGGCCTGTCAGTCGCCGGTCTGGGACACCTGTCTGGCCACCATCGCGCTCGCCGACGCCGGTGTGCCGGCCGACCATCCCGCGCTGGTCAAGGCCGCCGACTGGATGCTCGGCGAGGAGATCGTGCGGCCCGGCGACTGGGCGGTGCGCAGGCCCGAACTCGGTCCGGGCGGCTGGGCGTTCGAGTTCCACAACGACAACTACCCGGACATCGACGACACCGCCGAGGTCATCCTCGCGCTGCGGCGGGTCAAGCACCCGGACGCCGAGCAGGTCGACGCGGTCATCGCGCGGGCCGGGCGCTGGACGCTCGGCATGCAGTCCAAGAACGGCGCATGGGCCGCGTTCGACGCCGACAACACCAGTACCTTCCCGAACCGGCTGCCGTTCTGCGACTTCGGCGAGGTCATCGATCCGCCGTCGGCGGATGTCACCGCGCATGTCGTCGAGATGCTGGCGCACGAGGGCAAGGCACACCACCCGCGCACCCGGCGCGGCATCGAGTGGCTGCTCGCCGAACAGGAGCCGAACGGCGCCTGGTTCGGGCGCTGGGGCGTCAACTACGTCTACGGAACAGGGTCGGTGGTCCCGGCGCTGATCGCGGCCGGCCTGCCCGCCTCGCATCCGGCGGTCCGCCGCGCCGTCCGCTGGCTCGAATCCGTGCAGAACGACGACGGAGGCTGGGGCGAGGATCTGCGCTCGTACCGCGAGGAGAGCTGGATCGGCCACGGCGAGTCCACCGCGTCGCAGACCGGCTGGGCGCTGCTGGCGCTGCTCTCGGCGGGCGAGCGGGAGAGCAAGGCGGCCGAACGCGGGGTGGCCTGGCTCGCCGAGACACAGCGGGCCGACGGCTCCTGGGACGAGCCGTACTTCACCGGCACCGGTTTCCCCTGGGACTTCTCGATCAACTACCACCTCTACCGTCAGGTCTTCCCGCTCACCGCGCTCGGCCGCTTTGTGCACGGCGAACCGTTCGCCGATCGCATGTCCGGCCGCAAGGGGGGCTGATGCCCGGTTCCACGGAGCCGTCCGGCTCCGCCGCGCCGCTGCTGATCGCCTGTGCGCTCGGCATCGAGAAACTCGCCCTGCGCAGCGGCGACCGCAGTGGCGCACCCGGCCCGCTGACCGTGCTCCGCACGGGCATGGGCCCGCACCACGCGGAACGTGCCGTGCTGGGAGTGCTGAGTGACAGGGCGATGCGGGACGCGGTCGTCATCGCCTCGGGCTTCTGCGCGGGCCTCGCGCCCGGCATGCACCCGGGCGATCTGGTGGTCGCCGACGTGACCCGCCACGCCAGCGGCACCACGGTCTGTACGGACACGGAACTGCTGGTCAAGGCGTTGACCCGGGCCGTGCCCGGACGCACCGTGCACACCGGTCCGCTGACCGGATCCGACCATGTCGTCCGCGGCCACGAACGGGCCGAGCTGCGGGCCACCGGAGCGATCGCGGTGGACATGGAGTCCGCCGCCACGCTCCGCTGCGCCCGGAGCACCGGGCCCCGTCCGGTTGCGGCCGTCCGGGTGGTCGTGGACGCTCCAGAGCATGAACTCGTCCGCATTGGCACAGTCCGCGGGGGAATATCAGCCTTCCGCGTTCTTCGTGCCGTACTTCCTGCTTTCTTTGAATGGCACCGTTCTTTGCTGCTCCCCAGGAGGTGAGCTAGATGGCCATGCCGCTTCGTCAGACCATCAGGGTCGGGACGTACCTCTTTGAACAGAAGCTACGCAGGCGTGAGAAGTTTCCGCTCATCGTCGAGCTGGAACCGCTCTTCGCCTGCAATCTGAAGTGTGAGGGCTGTGGGAAGATCCAGCACCCGGCTGGGATTCTGAAGCAGCGCATGCCGGTCGCCCAGGCGGTCGGAGCAGTGCTGGAGTCCGGTGCGCCGATGGTCTCCATCGCGGGCGGCGAGCCGCTGATGCATCCTCAGATCGACGAGATCGTGCGTCAGTTGGTGGCCAAGAAGAAGTACGTGTTCCTGTGCACCAACGCCATGCTGCTGCGTAAGAAGATCGAGGACTTCACCCCGTCCCGGTACTTCGCCTTCGCCGTGCACATCGACGGGCTGCGCGAGCGGCACGACGAATCGGTGGCGAAGGAAGGCGTCTTCGACGAGGCGGTGGAGGCGATCAAGGAGGCCAAGAAGCGCGGCTTCCGGGTCACCACCAACTCGACCTTCTTCAACACGGACACTCCGCAGACCGTGATCGAGGTGCTGAACTACCTCAATGACGACCTGAAGGTGGACGAGATGATGATCTCGCCCGCGTACGCCTACGAGAAGGCGCCCGACCAGGAGCACTTCCTCGGCGTCGAGCAGACCCGCGAGCTGTTCAAGAAGTCCTTCGCGGGCGGCAACCGGCGGCGCTGGCGTCTCAACCACTCGCCGCTCTTCCTCGATTTCCTGGAGGGCAAGGCGGACTTCCCGTGCACGGCATGGGCGATCCCGAACTACTCGCTCTTCGGCTGGCAGCGGCCCTGCTATCTGATGAGCGACGGATACGTGCCCACGTACCGGGAGCTCATCGACGACACCGACTGGAGCAAGTACGGCCGCGGCAAGGACCCGCGCTGCGCCAACTGCATGGCGCACTGCGGGTACGAGCCGACCGCCGTCCTCGCCACCATGGGCTCGCTCAAGGAGTCCATCAGGGCGGCACGCGAGACCGTCTCCGGAAACCGCGGGTGACGTGAGGTCCGGGCCGGCGGCGACCGCCGGCCCGGACGGTTCCGTCACGGTGCAGATCAACAGGGGGTGTCTTTTGGATCAGGCCGGATGAGCGAGCGGGGTCTGGTGCGTGCAGCTGCAAGGCGGAGGAAGGAGACGACGCGGAGCGTCGGCGACTGACGACAACGCAGCAGATGTGCGTGCCAGGGCACGCGAGCCCGGCAAGATCCAAAAGACACCCCCCAGGGGCGACGCAGATCGCCGAATCCATGGAGGACGCAGGGGTGGCTCCGGGCTTGCCCGCCGTCACCGTGAGCCGAGGCAAGCAAGTGAAGGGGGTCCGACCGTGACGATTCTGGAGAGCATCCGGGGGCCGCACGATCTGAAGGCGCTCACCGGCGCCGAACTCGATGAACTCGCGGAGGAGATCAGAGAGTTCCTGGTCCACGCGGTGGCCAGGACCGGGGGGCATCTGGGCCCCAACCTGGGGGTGGTGGAGCTCACCGTCGCCCTGCACCGGGTCTTCGACTCGCCCGTCGACCGCATTCTCTGGGACACCGGGCACCAGAGCTATGTGCACAAGCTGCTCACCGGCCGGCAGGACTTCTCCAAGCTGCGAGGCAAGGGCGGCCTCTCCGGCTACCCCTCCCGCGAGGAGTCCGAGCACGACATCATCGAGAACTCGCACGCCTCCACCGTGCTCGGCTGGGCCGACGGCCTCGCCAAGGCGCACCAGGTGCTCGGCAGCAGCGACCATGTCGTCGCGGTCATCGGCGACGGCGCGCTCACCGGCGGGATGGCCTGGGAGGCGCTGAACAACATCGCGGCCGCCAAGGACCGGCCGCTGATCATCGTCGTCAACGACAACGAGCGCTCCTACGCCCCGACCATCGGCGGCCTGGCCAACCACCTTGCCACGCTCCGCACGACCGACGGCTATGAGCGGTTCCTGGCCTGGGGCAAGGACGTACTCCAGCACACTCCGGTCGTTGGCAAGCCGCTGTACGAATCGCTGCACGGCGCGAAGAAGGGTTTCAAGGACGCGTTCGCGCCGCAGGGCATGTTCGAGGACCTCGGACTCAAGTACGTCGGGCCCATCGACGGGCACGACATCGCGGCCGTCGAATCCGCGCTGCGCCGCGCGAAACGCTTCCACGGGCCGGTCCTGGTCCACTGCCTCACCGAGAAGGGCCGCGGCTACCAGCCCGCCCTGGAGGACGAGGCCGACCGCTTCCACACCGTCGGCGTGATGGACCCGCTGACCTGCGAGCCGCTCGCGCCGTCCAACGGGCCGTCCTGGACGTCCGTGTTCGGGGACGAGATCGCCGACATCGGGGCCGAGCGGCCGGACGTCGTGGCGATCACCGCGGCCATGCTGCATCCCGTCGGCCTGACGAAGTTCGCCGAGCGCTTCCCGGACCGAGTGTGGGACGTGGGGATCGCCGAGCAGCACGCCGCGGTCTCCGCGGCCGGGCTCGCCACGGGCGGGCTGCATCCGGTCGTCGCCGTGTACGCCACCTTCCTCAACCGCGCATTCGACCAACTGCTGATGGATGTCGCGCTGCACAAGTGCGGCGTCACTTTCGTACTGGACCGGGCCGGTGTCACCGGCGTCGACGGACCCTCGCACAACGGCATGTGGGACATGTCGATCCTGCAGGTCGTGCCGGGACTGCGGATCGCCGCGCCGCGCGACGCCGAACGGCTGCGCCAGGAGTTGCGCGAGGCCTGCGACGTGGCCGACGCGCCGACCGTGCTGCGCTTCCCGAAGGAGTCGGTCGGCGCGCCGGTCGAGGCGATCGGCCGGATCGGCGGGATGGACGTACTGCGCCGGGCCGAGGACGCCGATGTGCTGCTGGTGTCGGTGGGCGCGCTGGCCTCCGTCTGTCTGCAGACCGCCGAGCTGCTGGAAGAGCGCGGCATCGGCTGCACCGTCGTCGACCCGCGTTGGGTCAAGCCCGTCGACGAAGCGCTGGCGCCGCTCGCGGCGAGCCACCGCCTGGTGGCCGTGGTGGAGGACAACAGCCGCAACGGCGGCGTCGGTTCGGCCGTCGGACAGTCGCTGCGCGACGCTGGGGTGGATGTGCCGCTGCGGACGTTCGGCATTCCCGAGCAGTTCCTGGCGCACGCGAAACGCGGCGAGGTGCTTGCCGACATCGGGCTCACGCCGGTGGAGATCGCGGGACGTATCAGCGCTGCCCTGGCAGTCAAGGAGAACGGCAGATGAGCACGGAGTTCGATCTGGGCAAGCTGCTCGCCGAGCGCGGCGGCGAGCGCTACGAGCTGCACACCCGCCATCTCAACCACCAGCTGCCGCGCATGCTGCACACCATCGGCTTCGACAAGGTCTACGAGCGGGCCGAGGGCGCGTACTTCTGGGACGCCGAGGGCAACGACTATCTCGACATGCTCGCGGGCTTCGGCGTGATGGGGCTCGGCCGGCACCATCCCGTCGTACGCAAGGCGCTGCACGACGTACTCGACGCCTCGCTCGCCGACCTCACCCGCTTCGACTGCCAGCCGCTGCCCGGCCTCCTCGCCGAGAAGCTGCTGGCCCACAGCCCGCATCTGGACCGGGTGTTCTTCGGCAACAGCGGCACGGAAGCGGTGGAGACCGCGCTGAAGTTCGCCCGGTACGCAACCGGACGGCCGAGGATTCTGTACTGCACGCACGCCTTCCACGGGCTGACCACCGGCTCGCTCTCCGTCAACGGCGAGGCCGGCTTCCGGGACGGGTTCGCGCCGCTGCTGCCCGACACGGCGATCGAGCTGGGCGATCTGGCCGCTCTGGAGCGGGAGTTGACGCGCGGCGACGTGGCGGGCTTCGTCGTGGAGCCCATCCAGGGCAAGGGCGTGCTGGCGCCGCCGCCCGGATTCCTGCGGGCCGCGCAGGAGCTGCTGCACCGGCACAAGGCGCTCCTGATCGCCGACGAGGTGCAGACCGGCCTCGGCAGGACCGGCGACTTCTACGCGTACCAGCACGAGGAAGGCGTGGAGCCGGACCTGGTCTGCGTGGCGAAGGCGCTCTCCGGCGGATACGTACCGGTCGGCGCGACCCTCGGCAAGGACTGGATCTTCAAGAAGGTCTACTCGTCGATGGACCGGGTGCTGGTGCACTCCGCGAGCTTCGGTTCCAACGCGCAGGCGATGGCCGCCGGGCTCGCGGTCCTCTCGGTGATCGAGGACGAGCAGATCGTCGCCAACGCCCGGGTGACCGGCGAGCTGCTGCGCTCCCGTCTTGCCGCGCTCGTCGACCGCTATGAGCTGCTGCACGAGGTGCGCGGACGCGGGCTGATGATCGGCATCGAGTTCGGCAGGCCCGACTCGATCAGGCTGCGCAGCCGCTGGACCATGCTGCAGGCGGCCCGCAAGGGTCTCTTCGCTCAGATGGTGGTGGTTCCGCTGCTGCAGAAGCACCGGATCCTCACACAGGTCTCCGGCGACCATCTGGAAGTGATCAAACTGATTCCGCCGCTGACCATCGGGGAGCGGGAGGTGGAGCGGTTCGTCGACGCCTTCACGGCGGTGATGGACGACGCGCACGCCGGCGGCGGGCTGATGTGGGACTTCGGCAAGACCCTGGTGAAGCAGGCCGTGGCCAACCGCTGATCATTGTCTGGCTTGGCTCTGTTTGCCTCTGGTTTGCCTCTGGGGCAAGAAATTTGCCTCAGAGGCAGACTGGTGGCGCAATGAGTGCATGAGCACTTCTGCCGGAGCAACCGGCGCCGCGCTGCCCGACGTCGGGCCCCGGCTGCGCGATCTGCGCCGCCGCCGCGGACTCACCCTGGAAGCCGCCGCACCTCGCGCGGGGCTTTCACCGGCACATCTCTCCCGGCTGGAGACCGGCAACCGGCAGCCGTCACTGCCGATGCTGCTCGGTCTGGCCAGGATCTACGGTACGACGGTCGCCGAGCTTTTCGGGGAGCTGCCGCCCGAGCGCGATCCGGTCGTCCGGGCCGGCGGCCGTGAGGCGGCCGCCGCCGACGGCTGGACCTACCACCAGGCCGGCAGTCCCGGCCGCGCCATGCAGGCGCTGCGGCTGACCGTTCCGTACGGCACCCAGAGCGATCTGGTCCGGGTGCATCCCGGCGAGGAGTGGCTGTATGTCCTCGACGGGCGGGTGCGGCTGAGCCTCGGGGAGGTGGTGCACGAGCTGTATCCCGGCGACAGCGCGCACTTCGACTCGCTCACGCCGCACCGCATCGCGGCGGCCACCCGGGACGGGGCCGAGCTGCTGTTCGTACACACTCTGCTGCAGAGCCCCGACGTCCACGCCCATGTCCGACACCCCTGAGAGGCCCGCCGTGTCCAAGCTGTCCGAGCCGTCCGAGCGGAATTCCGAGCACAACGAGGAGGGGAAGTTTCCCCGAGGGCTGGTGATCCGGCTCTTCGCCTACCTGGTGGCGGGCCATCTGTTCGCCGGGTTCCTCTATCTGCTCTTCACGCTGGGCGGCAAGGGCTGAGGGTTGGAGCGCCGGCCGCTCAGGCCTCGTCGAGCAGACGCTCGCGCAGCTTCTCCCGCGTCTGCGGGCCGACCTTCAGGCCCTCGGTGAGATAGCGGTCCGTGCTGCCCCAGGTCTGCTCGATCGTCTCGAAGGCGGCGCGCAGGTAGTCGGCGCGTGCGTCGAACAGCGGGCTCAGCAGCTCCATCACCTCGGGCGACATGGACGAGGGTGAGTCGTCCTTGCGCTTGACCTTGTAACGCCGGTGCGGGTCATTGGACTTGAGGTAGTCCGCCTCGATGGCGTCTCGCTCCACACCGACCGCCAGCAGCGAAACGGCTATCGACAGACCGGCCCGGTCCTTGCCGGCCGCGCAGTGCATCAGAGCGGGCACGCTGTCCTCGGCCAGCGCGTGCAGCACCCTGCTGTGCTCGCCGGTGCGCTCCTTGATGATCGTCCGGTACGACGCCGACATCCGGCCGGCCGCCTTGCCGTCGGCGAGGATCGAGCGCAGCTGCTCGATATTGCCCTCGCGGACCATCGTCCAGAACTCGGCGCCGTCGGCCGGGTCGGTGAGCGGCAGATTCACATTGCGTACGCCGGGCAGCTCGACGTCCGGGCCCTCCAGCCGCATGTCCGCCGCATTGCGGAAGTCGAAGATCGTGTGCAGGCGCAGCGTGGCCAGAAACGAGGCGTCGCTCTCGGTGGCGTGTGCCAGATGTCCGCTGCGGAAGAGCCGTCCGTACCGCACCTGCCGGCCGTCCGCGGTCGGCAGTCCGCCCACGTCCCGGAAGTTTCGCACCCCGGCCAGCTCGGGTTCCGTCGACGGGACCTGCGGCAGCTGCTGCGTCACAAGGGCTCCTGGGGTGACTGCTGTCGGCGCGGTCGCCGACGATGGCGTGTTGTCGACGATACGACATTGGTTCCTCGGGCAATCATCTCGGTTCGGCCCCCTCAAGTGCGTTGCACAGGCAGTGGTCTCTGTCGGATGATGTGCGGGCCTGTGCGGACCTGTGAGTATCTGAGGGGTCGGGATGATCGAGACTGTTGGCAAGGGGCGTACGTGGGTTCTGTCCGGACCGATGAGCAGCTATGCCTTTCATCTCACCGACGGCGATGAGCTGCTCCATCTCCACTGGGGCCCGCGGATCTCGGCGGCCGATGCAGAAGCGCTCGCGTCCGAGGGCCCGCCGCCGTACTGGCCCTTCGAGTCACAGCTCGACGGCCACGAGGAGTACCCGGTCGAGGGCGGACCCCGCTTCGTGCGCCCGTCGCTCTCCGTCCGAACGAGTGAAGTGCGCGGCACCGAGTGGACGTTCGCGGACGCCGCGGTCGACGGCGACGTACTGCGGCTGCGCTTCACCGACGCCGTGCACGGCCTCGGGCTCACCCTCCACCACCGGATGCGTGACGACTTCGATGTGATCGAGCGCTGGGTCACCGTGGCCCACGAGGGCCAGGGCGCCGATCTTGAACTGCTGCGCGCGGATGCCGCCGCCTGGACGCTGCCGCAGCGGGACGGCTGGCGGCTCAGCCAGCTGCACGGCCGATGGGCGGCCGAATCACTGCTCGTACGGTCGGAGCTGACGTACGGCGAGAAGGTCATCGGCAGCCGCCGCGGCCACACCGGGCACCAGCATCTGCCCTGGGTCGCGCTCGACGCGGACGGTGCCACCGAGGAGGACGGCGAGGTCTACGGCTGCGCGCTCGGCTGGTCCGGGTCCTGGCGGATCTCCGTCCAGCAGCTGCCCGACGGCCTGGTGCAGATCACCGGCGGCGCCGGATACGACGACTCGGGCCTGCTGCGGCTCGCGCCCGGCCAGTCCTACACCTCTCCGGTCTTCGCCGGGCTGTGGAGCCGCGACGGATTCGGCGGAGCCAGCCGGGCCTGGCACGCCTGGCAGCTGGCGCATGTCGTCCCGGACGCGACGGCCGACCGGCCCGTGCTCTACAACTCCTGGGAGGCCACCGGCTTCGACATCTCGGAGGAGCAGCAGCGCGCGCTCGCGCAGCGCGCCGCGGCCATGGGTGTGGAGTTGTTCGTCGTGGACGACGCCTGGTTCGGCCGGCGCGTCAGCGACCGCGCCGGGCTCGGCGACTGGACGCCGAACCCGGAACGCTTTCCGAACGGTCTCAAGCCGCTCGCCGACGACGTGCACGCACTCGGCATGCAGTTCGGCATCTGGGTCGAGCCGGAGATGGTCAACGCCGACAGCGATCTCTACCGCGCACATCCCGACTGGGTGCAGCACCACCCCGGCCGTGCCAGGACCGAGTTCCGCAACCAGCTCGTGCTCAACCTCGCCCGCCAGGACGTCCAGGACTACCTGTGGGAGCAGCTCGACGGGCTGCTGAGCAGCGCGCCGATCGACTATGTGAAATGGGACTTCAACCGCTGCTTCACGGACGCGGGCTGGCCAGGCCAGGAGTATCCGCAGAAGCTGTGGGTCGAGCATGTGGACGCGCTGTACGCGCTGCTCGACCGGCTGCGGGCCGCGCACCCGCAGGTGGCCTTCGAGTCCTGCTCCGGCGGTGGCGGCCGGATCGACCTGGGAATCCTCTCCCGGACCGATCAGGTGTGGACCTCGGACAACACCGATCCGCTGGACCGGCTCGCCATCCAGCACGGCTTCACCCAGATCCATCCGGCGCGGGTCATGGCCGCATGGGTCACCGACAGCCCCAATGTCCAGCTGAACAGTCGCGTCAGCACGCTCGGCTTCCGCTTTGTCAGCGCGATGGCCGGAGTGCTCGGCGTCGGCGGCGACCTCACCGAGTGGACGGATGAGGAGCTGGCGGAGGCGCGCGACTGGGTGGAGCTCTACAAGAAGATCAGGCCGCTGGTGCAGCACGGCGAGCTGCACCGGCTGCGCGCGCCGGACGGCGGACTCAGCGCCGTGCAGTACGTGCGCGGTGCCGAGACCGTTGTGCTCGCGCTGCTGCAGGCGCAGCACTACGGCGAGCGGCCGCCGCGGCTGAGGCTGCGCGGCATCGACCCGGCGGCCGCGTACGAGTGCCTGGACACCGGAGCCGTACACCGCGGCTCTGTCCTGCTGCACCACGGGCTGCACACCGGACTCAAGGGCGACCTGGACGCGACGGTCATCCGGCTGCGGCGCATATCGGACTAAAGGGTTCTATAGCTGGCGGTCTCGGTGAAATTCCTGCGTCATTGGCCGGAATTGGGAAGCAAGTGAGAGCGATCGCCGCTAATTGACTCTTCTGGCCCTTCTGTCCGAATTGGATGATTCGGTATAACGTGCCCCGTCTACAAGGGAGATGGGGTATGGCGCGTGAGCAGGATCATATTCGTGACGGTGTGTGGCGGTCGCACAAAGCGGAATTCCGCACGCCAGACGGACACTCAAGATCATTGATTCACGGAGTGTGACCGGAATTCTCCGGTGGTTTCCCGACTGGCCGTTGATCGGCAAAAGGAGTGACTTGTTCCGCTCGGCGCGGCTCGCTTAACGTCACGGCAATCCGGACGGACCGCCTAATCCTGCCGCCGCCCGGAATTCGAACCCACCCACGCGTGGCAGGAGCGGGGGACCCAGGTAGTACGCCGATTCCGGAATTCCGGACGGCTCGGGGTCAAGTCGCGCAGTTGCGCGGCCGGGCATCTCCAGCCCGAACCCGACAGCTCACCTCGTAGGCGCCGGAGAGGAAAGCGCCATGCCCGCAAAGGGTAAGCATCGCCGTCCCAAGACCAGTCCGCTCACGCGCACCGTCGTCGCCGCCGGCACCGGCAGCGCCGCGATCGCCATCCCGCTCATGAGCGCCGCCGGCGCCCACGCGGCCGACAAGGCCGCACCCGCCGCCGCCCCGGAGAAGGCAGTGGCCGCCACGGCCCCGTACAAGGTCGCAGCCCCGGCGGCCAAGAAGCCGGCCGCGGCTCCCACCACGTACCGCGTCGTCGCCGGCGACTATCTCTCCAAGATCGCCGCCGAGCACGATGTCCGCGGCGGCTGGAAGAAGCTGTACCAGGACAACCGGGAGAGCGTCGGCGAGGACCCCTCGCTGATCCACCCGGGCCTCAAGCTCACCCTCGGAGCCAAGGCGAAGGCCAAGCCTCAGGCCAAGCCCGACGCCAAGCCCGAGCCGCGCAAGGAGAGCCGCGAGAAGTCCTCGGCCGACACGTCCAAGGACTCCGGCTCCGAGAAGGCCGCGCAGCCCAAGGCCGAGAAGCCCGCGGCCGAGAAGACCGCCAACAGCGCCCCGCAGGCCAGCAGTGACGGCTTCACCGCCCCGCTCGACTCGGTCAACATCAGCACCGCCTACCGCACGGCCGGTGCCATGTGGTCCAGCGGCTACCACACCGGCATCGACTTCGTGGCCGCCTCCGGCACCACGATCAAGTCCGTGGGTCCGGGCACCGTCGTCTCCGCCGGCTGGGCCGGCGCGTACGGCAACGAGGTGGTCATCCAGCACAGCGACGGCACCTACTCGCAGTACGCCCACCTCTCCTCCCTCTCGGTCTCCTCCGGGCAGAGCGTGAGCGGCGGGCAGCAGATCGGCCTCTCCGGCTCCACCGGCAACTCCACGGGCCCGCACCTGCACTTCGAGATCCGGACCAGCCCGGGCTACGGCTCGGACATCGACCCGGTGGCCTACCTGCGCCAGCACGGCGTGTCTCTCTGACGCCGGACCGGCACGGGACCTGAACGGGTCCTGAACCGCGCCTGACTCCGGACCTGACCCCGGACGAAAGCCCCGAATCCCCTCGCGCCACGGCGGTGCCGCGAGGGGATTCGGCGTTATTCCGCCTTGGACGAGATTTGACCGGTGGCAAACGTCACCCCTCGTCAACCCCTCCTTACGGTCGCGTAGGTCACATCCGTAAGGGAAAGATGAGGACTTGTGGCAGACGATTCGAGAACAGAGAACAGTGGCTCATTCGGGTCGTACGCGGCGATCGGTGACAGTTTCACCGAGGGCGTCGGCGACCCGGGCCCGGACGGGACGTACGTCGGCTGGGCCGACCGCTTCGCGGTCCTCCTCGACGACCGCACGCCGGAACACTCCTTCAGGTACGCCAATCTCGCCGTACGCGGCCGTCTCCTCGACCAGATCGTCTCGGAACAGGTGCCGAGGGCGAAGGAACTCGCCCCCGACCTGGTGACGTTCTGCGCAGGCGGCAACGACATCATCCGCCCCGGAACCGACCCCGACGACGTGGCCGAGCGCTTCGAGCGCGCGGTCGCCGACCTGACCGGCGCGGTCGGCACCGTCATGGTGACCACCGGATTCGACACCCGCGGCGTTCCCGTGCTGCGCCATCTGCGCGGCAAGGTCGCCACCTACACCGCGCACGTACGGGCCATCGCCGACCGCTACGACTGCCCCGTACTCGACCTGTGGTCGCTCAAGTCCGTCCAGGACAGGCGGGCCTGGGACCCCGACCGACTCCATCTGTCGCCCGAAGGACACACCCGCGTCGCGCTGCGCGCCGCGCAGGTGCTGGGACTCGGCGTGCCCGCCGACCCGGACCAGCCATGGCCGCCGCAGCCGCCGCGCGGACCGCTCGAGGTGCGCCGTGACGACATCCACTGGGCACGCGAGCACCTGGTGCCGTGGATCGGCCGGCGGCTGCGGGGCGAGAGCTCCGGCGACCATGTCGAGGCCAAGCGTCCCAATCTGCTGCCGCTGTGACGGCGGTGTCAGGGCCTGGCTGTCTGTAGTTCCTCCGGACCGATCAGCGCCGTGCTGCCCGCGCCCGTGCAGGCGTACGCGCCCGCCAGCGCACCGAGCCTGGCGCTGTCCTCCAGGTCGCGGCCGGACAGTCGGCCGTACAGAAATCCGCAGACATACGCGTCGCCCGCGCCGGTCGAGTCCACCACCGGTGCGGGCGGCAGCGTTGCGGGGATCGGGCGCGGCGTTGTGCTGCCGTCCCGGGTGAGGAGATACGAGCCGCCCGCGCCCGCCGTCGCGACCACCGCCTGGGCCCGTCCGTCGCGCAGGATCTCCCGCATCACCGACGCTATGCGGTCGCGCGCGCCCGCAGCGCTGAGGAAGACCAGGTCCGCGCGGAGCGCGAACTCCCGGTGGTGGTCGGCCAGTCCGTCCCAGTCGTGCAGATCGGTGGAGACCGGGATGCCGAGATCCTCGATGTCGTCGAAGAGGAACCGCGCGAAGTTCACGATCGAGAGATGGACATGGCGGGCCCGCCGCAGTTGGGGGAGGTAGAACTCGCGCGGCATCCGCAGCTCGGCGGGGTCGCGGCCGTCGTAGAACGACATCCGGCGGCCCGCGGGGTCGACCAGATTGACCGCGCGGCGGGTGCCGGCCGGAGAGATCAGCGGCTCGAACTCGACGCCGCCCGCGGCCAGTCGCTCCTGGACCTGGCGGCCGGGCCAGTCGTCGCCGATGTAGTCGAGGAGTGTGACATCAAGGCCGAGGGCCCGGCAGCCCAGCGCCACATTGCCGCCCGTGTGGCCGGGCCATTCGTGGATCGGGCCGACGCCGAAGGAGTCGGCGAGCGGGACGGGCAGCGAGTCGACACGGACGACCGTGTCCACGCCGCTGCCGCCGACGACCAGCACATCGAGAGGGGAATCAGGAGAATCGAGGGGCCGAAGGGGCGTGGGGTCCGTCTGCTGCTGCGACAGGTGCGACACAGGTGCCAGTATGGGGGGTCACGCATGGCCGGGTGCAGGGGCCCCGGCGCACGAGGGTCAGCGTGAGGCTGCGGTCAACGCCTCGCGGTCCAGGCCGAGTTCGCGAGCGAGCGCCTCGTCCGTCCACTGGAGCATCGCGGCGCGCGAGAGCGAGCCGGCGTACGAGGTCATCTGCACGGCGAGGCCGTCCAGGAACGCGGTCAGCCGCCAGGCCGCCGCCGCCGGATCCTCGCACGGGAACTCGCCGTCGGCCGCGCCCTCCGCGATGACCTCCGTCAGCGCGGCCTTCCACTGCTGGTCGAGATCGCGCGCGACCTCACGGAGCACCGGTTCGCGCAGCGCGGCCGCCCAGCCCTCGATCCACAGCCGCCAGCCCTTGGCCGTGCCCGTCGGCGCGTACCAGCGGACGGCGGCCCGCAGCCGGCGGAGCGCGGATGTGCGGCGGCCGAGCAGCTTGCGCAGATGGGCGAGATCGCCGTCCGCGGCGTGCGTGAAGGCCGCGGCGACGAGCTTCTCCTTGGTCGAGAAGTGGTACAGCACCAGGGCGTTGCTCACGCCGAGAGCCGTGGCGACGTCGGCGATCCGCACGGCCGCCACGCCGTGCTCCTCGATCTGCTCGACTGCGGCGGTGAGCAGCTCTTCGCGCCGCTCCGCCACGCTCAACCGGACTCTAGCCACGGACTCACCCTACACAGCCGATCTTGGCGGCCGACTCGCCAGCACTCCGTGGGCATCGAGCGCGATGGCGCCGCCGGGGTGCACGAGCAGCGGATTCACCTCCAACTCGGAAAGCTCGGGATGCTCGGCGGCTGCCTGCGCGACTGCGCAGAGCGCGGCGGCCACGGCGTCCAGGCATACGGGCGGTGCGCCGCGCCAGCCCGTGAGCAGCGGTGTTTGCCGTAGCGAGAGCAGCAGTTCACGGGCGCGGCCGGGGGTGAGCGGGGCGAGGGCGAGGGCTGTGTCGGCGAGCAGCTCGGCGGTGACACCGCCGATGCCTACCATCGCGACGGGGCCGAAGGCGGGGTCGCGCCGTACGCCGACGATGAGTTCGACCGCGTACGGCGGGGTCGCCATCGCCTCCACGGCGTACCGCCCGGCCCCGGTGGCGACACTCATCCGCGCGAACGCGGCGCGCAGCGCCCGCTCGTCGGCGAGGTGCAGCGCCACGCCGCCGGCCTCGGTCTTGTGGGCCAGCCGCATCGCCTTGAGGACGAGCGGGTAGCCGGTGCGGTGGGCCGCTTCGGCGGCGGAGTCGGCGCAGTCGACGAACTCGGCGATGGGGAAGGTGAGTCCGTACGAGGCGAGCAGCTCGCGCATGGTGGCGTACTCGCCGTCGGGCACGGAGTACGGCGCGGTGGGTGGCAGGTGGGGTGGCGGGACGCTCGGTCGGCCGAGCGCCGAGAGACCTGTGATGGCCGTCGCGGCCTGCTCGATGCGCTCGTAGACGGCTATGCGCTCCGCGCGCAGAACGGCGAGAGCGGGGGTGTCGCGGGCCATGGTGTGCACGACGAGCGTTCGCCCCGACGCGTGTGCGGCGGCGGCGAGTTGCCGGGCCACGGCGCATTCGAGGTCGGCTTGGGCGGGGTTGGCGCCGGCGTACTCGCCGAAGTACCCGGTGAGGACGACGGCGTCGGCGTCCCCGCCGAGGAGAAGGACCTCGGCGATCCGCGCGTAGCTGAAGAGGTCCGCTTCGCCGGCGCCCGCGAGATCGACGGGATTGGCGCAGGCGGCGCCGGGTGGCAGATGCGGCGCGAGGCGCCCGACGGTCCGCGCGGAGAGGGAGGGCACGTCCAGCCCACGGGCCACGAACACATCGGCGGCGAGGGCACCTTGTCCGCCGCTGTCACCGACGACGGCGACCCGGAAGGTGGTGGGGCGGAGGTGCGCGGACGTGCGCCGGTCGCCGCTGCCTGCGCCGGCGGCGACGCGCTGCGCGGCGTCCGGGCCGGAGTGTGGCGCGAGTTGGCCTGACCTCACCGGCGCGGCTGGGGATGTGGGCGTGTCCCGGCCGGTGCTTCCGGTGCTTCCGGCGCCTCCGGTGGTGGCGGGCTCGGACAGATCGGCCGGGCACCAGCTCGCCGTGCGGTGGTCTTCGCCGCCGCCGCCGCCGCCGCCGCCGCCGACGACGACGGTGGCGCGTGCCGGGGTGTCGTCGGTGTCGGCAGTGCTGCCGCTTGCGGCGCGGCGTGCGTCGCGTATGTCCTGGGCACCGGTGCTGCCCGCGGCGCGGTCCTGCGCGTCGGCGGGTCGCCGGAGCCCGCCGCTGACGCCCCTCCCACAGGCGCGGGTGTGGCGCACCCCGCCAGCAACACCGCCGTGTCCGCCAGTTCGCCGGCCGTCGTCAGCAGTAGCGCGCCCGCGTCGCGGCAGACCGCTTCCACCGTCGCCCGGGCGCTCACCAGCGCGCCGGTGTGGGACGCGGCCGCGCGGCCGGACGCGGCGCTCGTGCCGACCGTCAGGAGCAGTAGCGGCTTGCCCGCCGTGTTCGCCGCGGCGAGCAGGCCCGCGAGGCGGCGCCCGTCGCGGAAGTCCTCGACATACGCGGCGACGACCCGCGTCGCCTCATGTGCGATCAGCGCCTCCAGCGCGTCCGCCGCGTCGATGTCGCGCTGGTTGCCGAGTGAGACGAAGCGCGAAAAACCCTGCCCCGCGCGGGCCAGCAGGCGGCCGATCTCCAGGGCCAGATTGCCGCTCTGCGAGACCAGTCCGACCGAACCCGCCGGGAACTCGCCCCAGCTGAGCCGCAGTTCGGTCGTCGTGTCGACGATGCCCATGCAGTTGGGACCGAGCAGCCGCGCACCGTGCGCCCTGATCAGCTGCACCAGTTCGTGCTCCTCCGCCGCGCTCGTACCGCCCGAGGTGATCACCGTGAAGCACCGTGCGCCCGCCGTGAGGCCCTCGGTCACCACCGGCCGGACCTGCTGCGGCGGGACCGCGACGACCACATGGTCCGGCGGGGCGGGCAGCGCGGCCAGACGCGGGAGGAAGGGCACACCGTCCAGCCCGCCGCCACGCCGGTTGACCAGGTGGACCGTGCGGCGCTCGCGCCCCGCCAGCGCGCCCGCCGCAAGCCAGTAGCCCCACTTCGCCGGGTTGTCCGACGCGCCGACGACGGCGACCGAGGCCGGGTCGAACAGCGCGTCGAGCGATGTCATCTGTACCAGCCGAAGCGCTCCGCGATCACCGGCAGCCGGTCGGCGACGATCGCATGAGCGGCGGCCCGCGGCGTCGAACCGTCCGCCTCGGCCCGCGCCAGCATCCGGCCGATCAGGTCCCGCATCGAGCGCCGCGTATGCGCGAACGCCTCGTCCGCGTCGGCCCCGATGTCGCCGAACAGCGTCCACCACCACCACGCGTTGGTACCGGAGTTGACGACGACATCGGGCAGCACGGTGATGCCGCGCCGCGCGAGCAGCTCCTCCGCGTCCGGCAGCACGGGCATGTTCGCCGCCTCGACGATCCAACGCGCCGTGATCTGTGCCTGATTGGCGGTGTCGACGGCATACGAGACGGCCGCGGGCACCAGCACCTCCGCATCGACCGACAGCCATGCGTCGCCCGTCAGCTCCAGATCCTGAGGCCGCAGGGCCGTACGGTCGACCGTCCCGTACGAGTCACGTGCCGCCAGCAGCGCATCGATGTCCAGGCCGTCCGGGTTGGCGACTGTGCCCTTGATGTCGGCGACGGCGACGATCTTCAGCCCGGCGCGCTGGAGGAAGCGCGCCGTCGCCCCGCCCATCGTGCCGAGTCCCTGCACGGAGACCCGCGTTCCCTCGTACGCCACTCCCGCCCGGTCGAGCGCGACCAGCACCGACTCGGCGACGCCGCAGCCGCCGACCAGCTCGTCGAGGCCGATGCCGTCGACCTCCACGGTGAAGGCGTCCGCGAGTCGTCGGCGCGCCGCCGTCTCGTCGTCGAGCAGCCGGTACACGGCCTGGATGGACGAGACGAGACCGGCCTCCGCGGCGGCCCGGTCGACGATGTCCTGTGTGAGGCCGAGGTCTTCGCCGGTGGTCCACATGGACTCGATGTAGGGGCGCATGGCGCGCAGATAGCGGACCAGGATCCCGTACGCCCGTGGGTCCTGCGGGTCGCAGTCGATGCCGCCCTTGGCGCCGCCGAGCGGGATGTACTTGCCTTCGGGGCCGTCCGGGTTGTAGTGCAGGGCCTCCTTCATGCTCATCCCGCGGGCGAGCCCGGTTACCTCGTCGAGCGTGCAGCCCTCCCGCATGCGCAGTCCGCCGCTGGAGACTCCGCGCACCAGCCGGTCCACGACCAAATGGCCCTGGCGGCCGGTGACATGGTCGGTCCAGGTGAGCGACAGCAGGGGAGTGGTCATCGGGCGGTCTCCTCGGGAACGGTGATCACGGTGGGGCCCGGAGTGGCCAGCGCGCGGGTGAGCGCGGCGGCGAGGGCCTCGGGGGTTCGGGCGTACTCGCCGTGGCCGCCGTAGGCGCGGGCGATGGCGGGCAGGTCGACGGGGGCGAGATCGACCGCGGCAGGGGTGTCGCCGCGGGCGGCCATCTCGTCGCGGATCTCGCCGTATCCGCCGTTGTCGAACACGACGACGGGCAGCGGGTGCCCCAACTGCGCGGCGGTGGCGAGCTCCTGTACCGAGAACTGCAGCCCGCCGTCGCCGCTGAGCGCGATGACCTGACGGCCCGGATGCGCGGTCTTGGCTCCGATCGCGGCGGGCAGGGCGTAGCCGAGAGTGCCGAAGCCGGTGGGGTGGAGGTAGCGGGCCTCGGGGCCGATCGGGAGGTGGGGCACTGCGCCGTAGTAGCAGCACTGGGCGCTGTCGGAGGTGATGACGGCGTCGCGGTCGAGTACGGCGCGGATGACTCGCAGATACGGCAGCCATCGGGCGTCGCTGTCGTGCGTCTCGCGATCCCGAGCGCGGCGCAGGTCGGCGACCTGCGCGACGGCGGCGGCGGCGTCCGCCTGCGGCCGGTGCTGACCGGTGTCCGGCTGCGGCCGCCGGGTGGCGTCCGCGTCCCGCGCGATACGCAGCCGCGTGGCCTCCTGTCCGGTGGACGGGCCGTCGGTCCCGGCCGGCCGCAGCGGCGCGGGCCGGGCCGGGGGCATCGCGCCCGACCCGGACGGGTCCGGCTCCAACCCGTCTCGCACCAGCCGCAGTTCCACGACCCGTCGCTGCTCCCCGCCCGCCGCGCGGCAGTCCGCCAGCAACGCGCCCAGGACCTCCTGCGCGTCGCCGACCAGCGGCAGGTGTGCCGGCGTGCCCGTGTACATCTGGGCCGGGTCCAGGTCCACGCGGATCAGCGTGCCGGGGAGGCTGAGAGGGGCGGACCACACGTCGGACTCGGCCAGTTCCGTGCCGACCGCGAGTACCACGTCGCATTCCGCCAGCCACTTCTGGACCGCCGGGCTGTGCAGTGACACGCCGAGGCAGAGCGGGTGGGACTCGTCCACGATGCCCTTGCCGTTGGCCGTGGTGACCACCGGCGCGGCCAACTCCTCGACCAGCGCGAGCACTTCACCGAACGCCCCGCGCGCGCCCCCGCCGACCACCAGACCGGGACGGCGCGCCGTGCGCAGCGCCTCGGCCGCCCGGGCGGTTTCGACGGCAGGCGGGCGGACCGGCCAGGAGCGCGGCGCGACCCGGATCTCCGGCACGGACTCCTTCGTCTCCAGGAGGTCGAGCGGAACCTCGACATGGACCGGTCGCGGCCGCTGGGTGGCGAAGAGTGTGAACGCCCGGGCCACCGCCGCCCCGATCTCGTCGACCGTCGACACCCGGTGGCTGAACGCGGCCACACCCCGCAGCGCCTCCGTCTGGCTGCGCATCTCGTGCAGCAGACCCGTCGACTGGCGCGGATGGCGCAGCGGCATCCCGGGCGAGACGACGAGCAGCGGGACGCTGTCGGAGTACGCCTGGCCGACCGCCGCCGCGATGTTCAGCAGCGCGGGTCCGGTGGTGGTGATCGCGACGCCGGGCCGCCCGCTGACCCGGGCGTAACCGTCCGCCGCGTATCCCGCGCCCTGCTCATGACGCGGTGTCACATGCGAGATTCCGTACCCGGCGAGATGCCGGTAGATCTCCAGGTTGTGCGTGCCCGGAATGCCGAACGCCTGGATGACGCCATGCGCCGCCAGCGCGCGGACGACCGCCTCGCCGCCCGTCAGAAGCGTGGACGCCATGTCACATGCTCCTCGAGATGATCAGCCGCATGATGTCCGATGTGCCTTCCTCGATCTCCTCCAGCTTGGCGTCCCGCATCCACTGCTCGACCGGGTACTCGCGCGAGTAGCCCCATCCGCCGAGTGTCTGGACCGCCGCCCAGGTGCAGTACGCCGCCGTCTCCGAGGCCGTCAGCTTCGCCATCGCCGCCTCGGTCGTCGCGTCAAGACCCGCGTCGAGCCGTTTCGCCGCGCGCCAGGTCATCAGCCTGGCCTGCTCGATACGGGTGCGCATGTCCGCAAGGCGGAAGGCCACCGCCTGGTGCTCGATGATCGGCTTGCCGAACTGCCGTCGGCTCTTGGCGTAGTCGCGTGCGTACTCGTACGCCGCCCGGGCCACCCCCGTCGCCGCCGCGCCGAGCACCGTGCGGGAGATGTCGAACGTACGCATGAGGCCGTGGAAGCCTTCGCCTTCTGCGCCGAGGCGGTCCGCCTCCGGCACGAAGGCGTCGGAGAAGAAGATCTCCCGGCAGACGATCGCGCGCTGGCCCATCTTGCGCATCGGCTCGCCGAAGGCGACGCCCTCGGCGCCCTTGCGGAAGAGGAAGGCGGTCACGCCGCGCGAGCGCCGGCCCGGGTCGGTCTTGGCGAAGACGACATACTGCTGGGCCTCGCCGGCGTTGGAGATCCACGCCTTCTGGCCGTTCAGCCGATAGCCGCCGTCGGCTCTGGTCGCCGTCGTCACGATGGACGCGGCGTCCGAGCCCGCGCCCGGCTCGGTCGTCGCGAGCGCGGTCATCGGGGTGTCCGGGCCTGCCAGCGGGGTGAGCCAGGCGCGCTTCTGCTCCTCGCTGCCGAGCGCGAGCAGCGGGTCCGCGAAGAAGCCGTTGGAGCAGAGCAGATTTCCGATCCCGAGGTCTCCGACGCAGAGCTCCTCCTGGACGAGGCACTGGGTGAAGACATCGGTGTAGCCGCCGCCTCCGTACTCCTCGGGGAGCATGAAACCGGTGATGCCGACCTTGGCGGCCTTGCGCCAGAGGTCCCACGGAGTCCGGGTGTCCGCCTCGTCCACCTCGCGCGCCCGCGGCCTGATCTCCTCACGGGCGAAGGCGCGGCCGAGCTCGACGATGTCGCGCTGTTCGGTCGTGAGCGGGACCAGCTCGGTGGGGAGCTCGGACATGCTGCCTCCAGGCACGACATCGACGGAGTAACTGAACCGTCAGTCAGTATCTGGAGGGCTGGGCTCCGCTGTCAACATGATCGTCAGCCGACCTCCCGGGAGCCGGGCGCGATGCTGCGGACGGCCGGGATCTCGCAGTGGTCCTTGAACCCCTGGCTCGTCAGACCGAGCGCGGAGTTCATCCGGGAGCGGAGGTTCTCCACCGCCACGATCGCGGTGAGCTCGACGAACGCCGCCTCGCCGAGGGTCCGCAGCAGCCGCTCGGCCAACTCGTCCCCGACCGTCGGCGGATTGGCGGTCATCGCCTCCGCGTACTCCATGACATCGCGCTCCAGTTCCGTATAGGCATCGCTGTCGCGCCACACCGGCACATCGTGCACCTTCCGCACATCCATGCCGCGCTCCCGGTTCTCCCAGTGGCCGAAGTCCATGCACCAGCTGCAGCCGATCGACGCGGCGGACGCCATCACCGCCAGCGCCTTGAGATCGGCGTCGAGGTCCTTCCACTTGGCCACCGACTGCTCGAAGCGCAGATCGCTCCAGAGCACCCGCGGGTTGTGGGCCAGCGCCAGCGCCGGGTCCAGGACCTTCCCGTAGGTGCGCTTCGAGTACCACTCGGTGAGGCGCAGCAGCAGCGAGCGACGTGGAGTGAGGGAGATACGGGCCATGACGGGCCTCCAAGGTCGTGGACGGTGTCCTTTCACGCGTGCGACGGAACGGGCGGCCCGGAATGTGACATCGCGGAGCTCGGGCAGCGAGGGGATCTTCAGGAACACCGGCACCAGGGAGCGCGTTGCCTGGTCATGACGGAATCGGACTCAGAAGGCGGCCCGGCCGCCGGAGCGGAACCGGACGCGCTGCAGGACGCCCTGCTGCAGCTGGTCGCCGACCACGACGGCGGCGTGCTGGTCACCATCAAGAGGGACGGCAGGCCCCAGCTGTCCAATGTGAATCACGCCTACTACCCGCAGGAGCGGACCATCCGGGTGTCGATCACCGACGGCCGCGCCAAGACCGTGAACCTGCGCCGCGACCCCCGCGCCTCGTACCACGTCACCAGCGAGGACCGCTGGGCCTGGACCGTCGCCGAGGGCACCGCCGAGCTGTCGCCGGTGGCCGCCGATCCGTACGACGACACGGTGGAGGAGCTGATCAGTCTCTATCGCGACGTGCGCGGCGAGCACCCGGACTGGGACGACTACCGGCGTGCGATGGTCCAGGACAAACGCCTTGTCCTGCGGCTGCGCGTCGAGCGGGCCTATGGGCAGCCGCGCGGCTAGGCCCAGCCCGGTCGTGCGCTCCGCCACCGGATGGATCTTCCTCCCGCGATGTCGTACCCCACGCACATAATGAAAAGACCCCGACCTCTGGAGGTGCCGTGACCGGCGCTGACTCACCTCACACGCTGCGATCCCGGTTGCGCGCCCGCAGACCCGCGGCGTTCGGCGCCGACCCCGCCGGAGAGCGGATGGAGCGGATCCGCCGCTCGCCGAACTTCGCGGACGGCGTTTTCCAGAACCCCGTGGGAGCCAGGACCAGGCCGTCCGGCGGCTCCATGATCGAGTTTGCCAAGATCTACTTCCAGAAGGAGGCGCGGGCCCGCCGGTCGCCCGTCGGGCTGGTGCCGTTGCATGCCACCACCCTCGCCGACCTGGCGAAACCGCCTGTCTCGGGGCTGCGGCTGACCTGGATGGGACATTCGAGCGTGCTCGCCGAGATCGACGGACGGCGGGTGCTCTTCGACCCGGTCTGGGGCGACCGCTGCTCGCCCTTCGCCTTTGTCGGCCCCAAGCGGCTGCACCCCGTGCCCGTGCCGCTCGCCGAGCTCGGCCCGGTCGATGTGGTCGTGATCTCCCACGACCATTACGACCACCTCGACATGCCGACGATCAAGGCCCTGGTCTCGACGGACACCGTCTTCGCGGTCCCGCTGGGCGTCGGCGCGCACCTGGAGCGCTGGGGCGTGTCCGCCGACCGCCTGCGCGAGCTGGACTGGAACGAGTCGGCGGAGGTGGCCGGCCTGCGGTTCACCGCCACTCCCGCACGCCACTTCTGCGGCCGCGGAATCCGCAACCAGCAGCACACGCTCTGGGCGTCCTGGGCCGTCGCGGGCCCCGAGCACCGCATTTATCACAGCGGCGACACCGGCTACTTCCCGGGATTCAAGGACATCGGCACCGCGCACGGCCCGTTCGACGCCACCATGATCCAGATCGGTGCCTACAGCAAGTACTGGCCCGACATTCATATGACGCCCGCCGAAGGGATGCGCGCCCACCTCGACCTCCAGGGCGGGCAGCCGGTCGGCACGATGCTGCCGATCCACTGGGGCACGTTCAATCTCGCTCCGCATCCGTGGGCCGAGCCGGGCGAGGGCACGGTCGCGGCGGCCGCAGAGGCGGGCGCGCGTATCGCGCTGCCGCGGCCGGGTGAGCCCTTCGAGCCGGGTGCCGAGGGCATTCCGACCGAAGCGTGGTGGCGGGCCGCGACGTCCGCGCCCGCAGGAGGCCGGGCTCCTTCCGCCGACTCGAAGCCGGGCAAGGCCGCGGATACGGGCAGCCCTGAGGTGGCATCGACCACCTGACGTCACCTCTGACGGTGTGCTCCAGCGCCGTGGTGGGGGCGGTGCTACCTCGGGCTGCGGTACGAGGCCCCATACCAGAGACGGACTTGCGGCGGGCAGGTTTTGCAACTGCCCGTCGCAAGTGCCTTTTTGGCAACTACGGTGTGTGGCTAGTGATCAACGATGCGCTCATCTCGCCAGTGATGAAACATCGTTGAGCCGAGCTGATCACACGCGGTACGCCGAATCCTGGGAGGACGCCGATGTCCCAACCACGCGCACCCGACGCGCGGCCGAACAACCCGTGCTCCGTCACGGGAATCCGCGGACGTCCCTCGGTCTCGACGTCCTTCGCTCTCGATGAATTCACAGACGCGTCGGCGTAATTGACGATGCGGTCGACGGGCGGGGTGTCCGTCCATCGCGAGCCCTCTTCCGTGAAATACCCGCGCGGATCGTTGTTCGAAAAGGCGGGGAATCGTCAGTACCTCGCAAGGTCCCGCCAGCCGGCCACCGTGCCGACCGGCGGCACGGCTTCCTTGCAGGTCAATGGCTTCTTTGTGCTGCCATGACGGCGAATCACCCAATTCCGAATTCCGCCGAATAATCGGGTTGAACGATTCTGCAGAATTTCGCACATGAGTGCATTCCTGTGATATTTGCATTCTGGCCGCGGAATCACACTAACCTCGCTATGCTCACTGTCGCGCAGCGAGTTGCGGCGATTTCACGCGTCGCCACTTGTTGTCGTGGTGCCGCTGATCGCACGAGGGCTCGGGCGTCCTGGGACCCGGCTCCATGCGCGCGGAACGCCGCCTTGGATTGCGCTGCGGCCAAGTATTGGTGAGCGCGCGCCCGACGGCCGGCGATCTAGTTCATGCGGCTCATTTCCTGGTGCCCAGATGTGCCATGTATGTCGCCCTATCCCTTCCACTAGTGCTCTGAGGATGCCGATGGTTCGTGCTGGTTCGTCACCCAGAGGGTCGGGGCCCGCCTCCACCCGCATGTGGCTGTTGCCACCCGTACTGCTGGGCGTGTGTACGGCCGTGGCCGTGTCGTTGACGCCTTCCATGGCCCGTGCACAAGTCGCCTGGATCGGCATCATCGCGACGGCGGTAGTGGTCGGCGCGGCCGGGGAGGCGGCACGCCGGCGTCGTGCGATCGGCGAGCTGCGCAGGCAGTTCGCCGAGAGAGAGGCAATCCTGCAGCGGCATCTGGCCGAGCAGGAGGCCGAGACGGTACGGATGGCCGAGCAGACCCTGCCCGCAGCCATGGCCGAGCTCCAGAAAGGAGCCCCGGCCGACGAGGTGCTGCGCGGCATCGTCCAGGTGTCCCGCGTCAGCCCCGAGTTCGAAGCCGCGCACCAGGCGGTGCTGCGCTATGTGCTGCTTGCCGTGGAGGCCCAGGAAGATCTGCGTGACTCCGCGCAGCGGGCCTTCGTCAACATCGCCCGCCGAGTCCAGGCCATCGTTCACCAACAAGCCCAGGAACTACGGGAGATGGAGGACCGGCACGGTCAGGATCCGGACGTCTTCGGGGACTTGCTGCACCTCGATCACCGGACCGCGCTGATCGGCCGGCTCGCGGACAGCATCGCCGTCCTCGGTGGGGCCCGGCCCGGCCGTCAGTGGCAGCAGAACGTACCGCTGTTCAATGTGCTGCGCGGTGCCATGTCCCGGATCATCGACTACCAGCGTGTCGATCTGCACTCGGTGGCAGAGGTCGGCGTTCTCGGACGCGCGGTCGAACCTCTGATCCACGCCCTGTCCGAGCTGCTGGACAACGCCACTCGCTACTCGCCGCCGGAGACACGTGTCCATCTGACCGCGATCGAGATCCAGTCCGGTGTGGCCATCGAGATCGAGGACGCCGGGGTCGGCCTGACCGATGAAGCCCGCAACCGCGCCGAGCGTGCCCTGGCGCAGAACTCCTCCAGCGGACTGGACATCGACGACCTGGGTGAGTCACCGCGACTAGGCCTGGCCGTGGTCGGCCGGCTTTCCCATACGAACAACTTCAGAGTCTCGCTCCGTCCGTCCGCCTACGGCGGCGTACGCCTCGTCCTGATCGTCCCGCCGGAACTGATCACCGCAACTCCGGTGCGCGGCGGAGCGCTTGCCAGGGCCGCAGTCCTGCCGCCGCCCCGGCGCACCGCGGGTCCGACGCGCCGCTCCCGGGTGGCCGCCGAGGAGCCTGTGCCCGCAGCCTCGCCGCGCGGCGCCAACGGGCTCCCGCAGCGCAGGCGCCGTACGCGCGACGTGACTCCGCCCGGGCGGGCGAGGTCTGTCTCCACCACTGACTCCAAGTCCCAGGTGTCAGCTGATCCAACCCCACAGGCCGGGATGTGGCTGGCCGCGTTCCAACAGGGCGTGTCCGGCGAGTCCCGGGCTGAGTCCACAGCACGTGGTTCCCATGGCCTGAGCGACGAAGAGTCCGAGCAGTAACTGAGTCATTAGGTAAGGATGAGTAACTAAGTGGTGACACAGCAGCGGCTCAATATGGACTGGATGCTCGAGGGGTTGGCGTCCAGTGTTCCCCAGACCCGTGAGGTCGTGGTGCTGTCCTCGGACGGTTTGTGTATGGCGCAGTTCGGTACGGACGAGGACTCCGCAGATCGCCTCGCCGCCGCCTGCGCCGGACTGCAAAGCCTCTCGGCGGCCATCGCCGCGGAATTCCCGCACGGCAACGGCCGGATGAAACTCGTCGTCATCGAGGTCCACGGCGGCTTCTTCTATCTGATGGCGGCCGGCGCCGGGGCGTATCTGGCGGTGCTGGCCGACGACGACGTGGATGCCGGGCTCATGGGAGAACGTATGCGTGACCTCGTCGCCCGGATCGGTCAGCACCTCACCAGCCCGCCGCGGGACGACCGGCAGGTCCCATGAGCGACCCGAATCAGGAACAGCGCAGGGTCTGGGAAGAGGGCGGGCCCGAACGGCTCTACGTGATCACGTCCGGCCGGGGCGGGCCCGCCGACAAGAACGCCCTGGACATGGTCACGCTGATCGTGACCCGGAACGGGCCCACGGCGAGCATGCAGCCCGAACACGCCGCCATCGTCCGCTTATGCGACTACCCGCTCTCCGTCGCCGAGATCTCCGCGTACCTCCACCTGCCCATCAGCGTGATCACGGTACTGCTCGCGGATCTGCTGCAGAGCCGCCATGTAGAAGCCAGGGCGCCGATCCCGGCTGCGTCGTTGCCCGATGTCGAACTTTTGGAGGCGGTGATGCATGGACTCCAGAATCTCTGATGCCGTCGTCGGTCCCCGCATCGAAGACACCCTGCCGGCCTCGGTCACCACAGCCGTCAAGCTGGTGATTGTCGGTGGCTTCGGTGTCGGAAAGACGACCCTGGTCGGATCAGTCAGTGAGATCCGGCCGTTGACCACCGAGGAGACGATGACGCAGGCCGGTGTCGGGGTCGACGACATCGCCGGAGTCGAGCGCAAGACCGAGACCACCGTGGCCATGGACTTCGGCCGGATCAGCCTCAGTGACGAACTGGTGCTGTATCTGTTCGGCACCCCGGGTCAGCAGCGCTTCTGGTTCCTGTGGAACGGCCTATTCGAGGGTGCGTTGGGCGCGGTGGTCCTGGTCGACACACGGCGGCTGGAAGACAGCTTCGATGTGATGGGCCGACTCGAGGAACGCGGCGTGCCCTTCATTGTCGCCATCAACGCCTTCCCGGACGCTCCCTCGTACCCGCTGGCCGAGATCCGGGAGGCCCTGGACGTCCCCGAGACCGTGCCCATGATCGATTGTGACGCTCGCAGCCGCAACTCCAGCCGCGATGCCCTGCTGACCCTCGTGCGCTATCTGCACGCCCTCACCACCACCACAACAACGGAGTCCTGGTGACTGCCTCTTTCCCTGATCAGCCGCGCACCACGTTCGCATCCAGTCCGCCTCCGGAGTGCCCGGCACACGCCCCGTCCGGGAATGCTGACGGTCTTGCACGGCTCTTCGGGCCCGAGGCGGCCGCGGACCCCATGGGCTTGTACGAGCAGTTGCGCGCCCAGCACGGTCCTGTCGCGCCCGTCCTGCTGGACGGCGACCTTCCGGCCTGGATCGTCCTCGGTTACCGCGAGATCCTGGAAGTTGCCGGCACACCCTCCCGGTTCAGTCGCGACTCCCGCACTTGGCGCTGGTTCAGGGAGGGCAAGGTCCCGCCGGATTCCCCGCTGCTCCCGATGATCGCCTGGCAGCCGGTCTGTCTGTTTCTGGACGGTGAGGAACGCAATCGTCTGCGCCTCGCAGTCACCGAAAGTCTGGAGCGTTTCAACCGCCGTGGAATCCGGCGCCAGGTCACCCGCTTTACCGACCAGTTGATCGACGGATTCGCCGACCGAGGAGAAGCGGATCTCGCCGGTGAGTTCGCGGAACACCTGCCGATGCTCGTCCTGACGCAGCTTCTGGGAATGCCCGACGAGTACGGTCCACGGCTCGTCCAAGCCAGTAGAGACATGGTGGCGGGCACCGAGACTTCGGTGGCCAGTAACGAGTTCATTGTGGATACTCTCAAGCAGCTCGTGTGGCGCAAGCGCGGAAATCCCGGCCATGACGTCACGTCCTGGCTGATTGAACACTCCTCCGGCCTGACCGATGAGGAGGTTTGGAATCATCTCCGGGTCATTCTCATCGCCGCGAACGAGACCACGGTCAACCTGCTCAAAAGCACCCTGCGGATGGTGCTGACCGATCCCCGTTGCCACGCGTCGCTGGCCGGCGGGCAGATGATCCTGCCCGACGTGGTGGAGCATGTGCTGTGGAGCGAACCGCCCCTCATGACCATCCCGGGACGCTGGGCCTCCGTGGACACGGAGGTCGGCGGCCAGAAGATCGAGGCGGGGGACATGCTGCTGCTCGGGCTGGCCGCCGGGAACCACGACCCGGCCGTCCGACCCGACCCGACGGTTCCGCTGCACGGCAACCGCTCGCATCTCGCCTTCAGCAGCGGTCCACAGGAGTGCCCCGGCCAGGACATCGGCCGCGCCATCGCCGACACCGGCATCGACATCCTGCTCACGAGGCTGCCCGACCTGCAACTGAGCATCCCCGAGGAGGAGTTGCGCTGGCAGTCGGGCTGGATGACGCGGCACCTGACAAGCCTCCCGGTGCGGTTCACGGCGCGTCGATCCGGCCCTTCCGCCAAGCCTGCCGGTCAATCCGGAGCCGACGCTGGCACTGGGCGTTCTCTGCGCGACTTCACTGATGGCGGCTCAAGGCCTTTGTATCCGCCCCCTGTTCCCTATCCGTCGACCTCGGTTCCCAGGGCGCGCACGTCCTGGTGGGGCTCGCTGAAGGCATGGCTGCGAAGGTGATAGACCGGTTATGGAGGGAGAACTCCACGGCCCTCCATAACACCCTGCAGAACGTCCTCCAGAAGACCATCGGCAAGAACGCCTGCCGGGCACCGGCTCCTTGAGTCAGGTGCCCGGCACGAGTGTGTGCAGGGCCCTTTCCATGCGATCCAGCGCCTCTTTCATCATCCCCCGGGAAGTGGCGTAGCTGATACGGACATTGCCTTCGGCGGCCGGGCCGAACCACTCAGGAGTGCCGGCCACCACGGCCACCCGGGCTTCCGTCAGGAGGAATCCGGCCATGGCGTGACTGCTCAGCCCGCTGGAAGAAATGTCGGGGAACAGGACGAACGTCCCGTCCGGGCGGCTGCACGATATACCGGGCATCGCGTTCAGCCGGTCCACGCAGTAGTTCCGCGTCTCTTGAAGGTGTTCCAGGAAAGCATTTCTCCAGGGCCAGCCGTGACGCAGCGCGGCCAGAGCGCCGACCTGGGCGAAGGGCGTCAGGCTGTACGCGGCACCGAGGCGCTGGAAGGTGCGCTGGAGATTGATCGCTTCCCGTGCGTCCGGCGCGATCACAAAACCCATTCTCAGCCCGGGCAGCGCGAAAGTCTTGGAAAGTCCGGTCACCGTATAGGTTCTCCCGCTGGTTGCGGGGTCCAGACTTGCCATGCTGACATGCGCCGCGGGAGGATAAACGATTTCGTTCCAGACCTCGTCGGACAGAATGGGTATGCCTCGAGCTTCGGCTATCCCGGCCACTGCGCGAAGGGTCTCTTCGGTGAAGACCGTACCCAATGGGTTGTGTGGATTGCACAGACAGATCAGAGCGGTGCGCGGCGATATCAGAGAGGCGAGCCGATCCGGGTCCAGCTGGCCTGTGTTCTTGTCCATCGGGCAGTACACCCGCCGTGCACCTGCGGCATCGATCGCCTGACCGAACAGCAGGTCAACCGGATCGAGCAGGATGCACTCGTCGCCCTTCCGGCAGAGCAGGTGCACCACCCCCCAGAGCGCGGATGCCGTGCCGGAAGCCAGCACCACGCAATCCGGGTCCGCGTTGATCCCGTAGCGGGCCTTCGCCACAGCGGAGAACGTCTCGCGGAGTTCGCTGAGTCCTTCAGGCGGCGTATAGGGAAAGTAGCCATCGGAAAGAGACGACACGACTGCATCCGTGACGGCCTGGGGCCCAGGGAAGTCAGGCTCTGCCGCGGTCAGCGGGATGACATCCGGGGGATAAGCACCCCACCGAATATTTGATCGGCTCCGCATCACATCGGGCTGAACCTGGGAGTCGTCGAAAAGCGATCTGATCGCAGCCTGGGACGGCATGTCGATCAGCCCCTCTGATAACGGGCGGGCGGGTATCTGTCGTAAAGCTCCGAGGACCAGTACGTGGTCATACGGGGACGGCCCTGCTGCACACGCACCGATGCGTAGGTGTGAATCCCGCACCCCTCCGACAGCGGGCGCCGGGCCATTTCGTTCAGAAGGGACCTGTAGCGGCCGCTGGGGAGACCGATATCGGCCATGACGGAACTGACGCGGTCCCGGATTATCCTGTCGCTCTCCGCATACAGCCACAGCGGGACGTATGCCGTGGCGGATACGGGGGTATGCCCGCCGGCATCCGTAAAAGTCAGATTGCTGACAATGGGTTGATCCCTCAGCTCACCGGTCCTGCCGGTCAGCTTGCGGCAGAACTCACCCAGCAGGCCGGCCTCGTGATGGGCGGAAACCTCCATGCAGGCGTCGAGGTCGGCCGGGGCAATGTCGTAGTGCCGGAAATACACCTTCACCCGCGAATCGGGACGGTCACTCAGATCGAGGCCGAGGTAGACGATTCGGTCGAGGTCGAAACCCCGGCGGGCGTACGCGGCGACGGACTCCCAAGCCTTGCCGAACCCCAGGCGGTCCAGCGCCTCGTGGGTCCTCTCGGAGCCGGTCATGCCGTGATTGGCGTTCGGGTTCAGATAGACCTTGAACTCCGGCGCTCCGGTCGAGGTGAAGATGGCGGCATGCATCATGGCGAAGCCGGTGGGGTCTTCGCTCGGCAGGAACAGGTCCGATACCGCTGCCAGCCGGTCGCCGACAGCCCCGAAGTCTTCGATCAGCGCCTGAGTCAGACCGAGTGCCGATTTCTGAGCGGCCGGGGTGCTCGGCTCTTCGGGAACAGCCTCAACGAGCACCCGGATTTGCACATCGTGATCCGAAATAGCGGCGGAAAACTCGACGGGCGAACCGTCGGCACACACATCAGAGGGCCATTCAGGATGCTGTGTTATCTCCCTATCGCCCCACCGTGAAAGCATGGTACGGAGAACCTTCGCGCCCTGTTCGACATCCATGCCTGCGCTATTTAAGAGGCGCGCGGCTGTGGCGAGACCGTAATCCAAGAAAGTCGCACCCGCAGATACCCGTGGTTCCGACTGCAGAGACAATTCCGTCCCCTTCTTTCACTGGGTCTCCTCGTACGTGATCTTTCCGCTCTGGCGCAAAATAGCCCTGTGCTCGCTGTGAGCAGTACCCAGATGCTGACCTCGGCATTCCACGATGCATGCCGCATTCATGCGCGTTTGCCGGTTATCGGGCTTATGGCGTGGAAATGGCGCAGGGGGCTGGTGAGGCATTCCTCGCCGGTGGGATGCGCCCCTGCCTGATGGACGTGCAGGCTGGCACCCAATGCGACAGGAACGGTCTCATCGGTTCCTTGTGCGCTTCACGCGTGCCGCCGGCCCCGGTGCTCCAGGACGTCGATCGCCAGCTCCCGCACCACCGACTCGTCCACCTCGACCCCGAGCCCCGGCCCCTCGGGCACCTGGGCGACGCCGTTGACCACCCGTACCGTCTCTCCCGCGTACGGGGACTCGATGAACTGCCGGCCATTCAGATCGACCGGGGTGTCGATGCCGTACGCCGAGAACAGGTGCAGCGAGGCGGCCAGACCCAGATCGGAGTCCGTGAGCCCCGAACCCATCAGCCGCACCCCGCAGTCCTCCGCGAGCGAGCACAGCCGTCGCGACAGCGTGAGCCCGCCACTGCGCTGCACCTTGGCGATGGCCACGTCCACGGCCTCGAGGCGGACGAACGTCGCCAGATCGGTCGGATGCCGCAGGCTCTCGTCGAGCGACACCGGTACCGGCGAGTGCTCGCGCAGCCGCCGAAGCCCGGCGATGTCGTTCGCCGGCAGAGGCTGCTCGAAGGCGGTGATCCCGATGGCGTCCAGACGCCGCGCCATGCGCAGCGCGGCGTCCACGGTGTACGCCTGGTTGGCGTCCACCCAGACCGGCGCGCTCGGCGCATGCTCACGCACGGCGGCCACCACCGCGGCGTCGGTGTCCTCGTCGTGCAGCCCGATCTTCACCTTGAACGCGCGGTGTCCGGCGTCCGAGCCCTCCGCCACGCTGTCGCCGACCTCGGCCGGAGACTGCCCGGAGACGATCCAGCCGAGCTCGATCGTCTCCGACCTGCGCTGCCCCCAGAGCACTCCGAGCGGCACGCCGGCGGCCCGTCCGAGGAGATCGTGCAGCGCCACGTCCACCGCGCTCTTGGCGAGCGGTGCGCCGATGGTGAAGCCACGGTTGATCGCCCGGTCGAAGGCGCGGTCCACGGCGTCCAGGTTCCAGGCCGGGCTGCCGAGGATCGCCGGGGCGAGATAGCGGTCGATGGTCGTGACGATGGACTCGGCGGTCTCGTACGTCCACGCGGGGATGGGCGTCGCCTCGCCCCAGCCGTGCACGCCGTCCCCGCTCACCTTGACGAGTACGCGTACGGACGGCTGTCCGGCGACGGCGACAGCGCCGCCAGATACGCCGAAGGAGCGGCGGGTGGGCAGAGCGACCGCGAAGGTCTCGATGCGCTCGATCTTCATCAACGGGTCCTTTCCGCAAGGGAGTCGGGCGAGTTCGGTGGCGGCGGAGCGACGCTGGCGCGCAGGACGACCTCGCCGCCCACCCGCAGCACCCGCGAGCGCGGACCGCGCGGTTCGCGCAGCGCGAGGGCCATGACCTTCTGGCCCATCGCGGTGAGCGGCAGCGCGACGGTGGTGAGCGGCGGCGAGAGCTCCCGTACGAGCGGGATGTCGTCGAAGCCCGCGAGTGAGATGTCCTCAGGCACCCGGACGCCCTCCTCGCGGAACGCGGCCAGCGCGCCGACGGCCATCACGTCGGTCACGGCGAAGACACAGGTGGGCCGGGCCGGTCGGGCCAACAGCTCGCGGGCGGCGGCGTATCCGCCGTCGCGGGTGAAGGCGCCGCGGACGATCTGTTCCGGCGTGAGCGTGATCCCCGCCTCGGCAAGCCCCTCCCGGAATCCCGCGAGCCGGTCCGAGACGGTGGTCAGTTCGGGCGGTCCGCTGAGCACCGCGAACTCGCGGTGTCCCAGGCCCAGTAGAGCCCGCGCCAGCGCGGCCGCCCCCGCTCGGTTCTCCGGCAGTACGGCGTCGACCCGCAGACTGCGGTGCCGGCTGACCACCGCGACCCGCCCGCCGGCCCGGGCGTACGGCTCGAGTTCGGCCGCAAGCGCCCGCTCCCAGGTCCGGTCCTGGAAGCCCGAGCCGATCAGCAGGATGGCGCGGGCCCGCTGGGCGCGCAGCGTGGAGACGTACGCGACCTCCCGTGCCGGTTCCCGGAAGGTGCTGGCGAGCATGACGAGCAGGTCCTGCTCGGCGGCGGCGCGCATCACGCCGTCGGCGATGGCGGCGAAGTAGGGGTCGCCGACGTCGTGACAGATGAGTCCCACGGTGTTGTTGGAGGCGCTGGCGAGTGCCTGGGCATGGGCGTTGGGTATGTAGCCGAGCAGATCGGCAGCCGCGCGCACCCGCCGGCGCAGATCCTCCCGGACCCGGGTGGTGCCGTTGAGCGCACGGGACGCCGTGGCCAGGGAGACGCCCGCCTCCCTGGCCACGACGTCCAGCGTCACATGGACGGGTGTTGCTTGCCGTTCACTCACTGCACCCCCCGAAACTTCGGGACGACCTATTGACCGTGCGTACAGGCAGTCATTAGCGTGGCGACACCTTATCAGAAAGCGCTTTCTGAAAGCGTTTTCCGAACCTCGGAGTCCAAGACAGCTCCCGGACAGGCCCTAACCGCTCCGGAGACCGGAGGAGTTGACCGTGAGCCAGAGCGCCATCAAGGCAACACCGCGGAAAGTGGCGGGAGTTGCCCAGCGGAGCAAGCCGGGAGCGGGGGAGCGCCTTGCCCGGGCGATAGAGCAGAGCTGGCGGCCCGTCGCCCTGCTGCTGGCCTGCTTCGCCGCGTGGTGGGTGATCGCCGGCGCCGAGCTGGTCGAGCCCTATCTCGTGCCCTCGCCCGGCGCCACGCTGGAGGTGCTGACCGGCAAGACCGACTACATCTGGCAGCACAGCTGGGTGACCACCTACGAGACCCTGCTCGGCTTTGTCATCGCCGTCGCCGTCGGCGTGGCCGCCGCGGTGATCATGGTGTACTCGTCGACCGTCGAGAAGACCCTCTATCCCATCCTGCTCTTCGCCCAGGTGGTTCCGAAGATCGCCATCGCGCCGCTGTTCGTCGTCTGGCTCGGCTTCGGCATCGCACCGAAGATCCTCATCGCCGTGCTCATCGCCTTCTTCCCGGTCGTCATCTCGATGGTCACCGGACTCAAGGCGGTCGACCCGGAGATGCTCCAGCTGTCGTCGACGATGGGCGCGAACGCCTGGCAGACCTTCCTGAAAATCCGCTTCCCCGCCTCGCTGCCGCATCTCTTCTCCGGGCTGAAGGTCGCCGTCACCCTCGCTGTGACCGGCGCCGTCGTCGGCGAGTTCGTCGGAGCCAACGAAGGACTCGGCTATGTGATCCTCCAGGCCAACGGAAATCTCGACACCCCCATGCTCTTCGCGGGGCTGCTCGTGATGTCCCTGATCGGGGTGATCCTCTTCGTCCTCGTCGAGATCGCCGAGAAGCTGCTGCTCCCGTGGCACGCCAGCCGCCGCGACGCGAGCGTCACCACCGCCTACTGACCCGCACCACCATCACGCTGACGAGAAGGACCAGTCATGACTGCGCGCAGACTTCTGATCGGCCTCGTTCCGCTGCTCCTGGTCGCCACGGCCTGCGGCGACGATGGCGACGACAAGACGACCAGTGAATCCGGCAAGGAGCTGGACAAGGTCACGCTGACCCTCAACTGGTACCCGTACGGCGAACACGCGCCGTTCTACTACGGCAAGCAGCAGAAGATATTTGAGAAGCACGGCATCGACCTGACCATCCAGGCCGGCCAGGGCTCCCAGAAGACCGTCCAGGCGACCGGTGCCGGACAGACCGACTTCGGCTGGGCCGACACGCCCGCCGTCCTCTCGGGCGTCGACTCGGGCGTCAAGGTCAAGAGCCTCGGCGTCTTTCTGCAGACGACGCCGTCCTCGGTGCAGTTCTTCGAGTCGCAGGGCATCAAGTCACCGGCCGACCTCAAGGGCAAGACGATCGCCGGCACCGCGGGCGACGCGCTCTCCAAGACGTTCCCGATCTTCCTGAAGAAGAACAACCTTCAGGAGTCGGACGTCAAGGTCCAGAACACCGACCCGGCGGGCAAGATCGCCGCCGTCATCTCCGGCAAGACCGACGGACTGCTCGGCTACGCCAGCGACCAGGGCCCGACGATGCAGAACAAGGCGAAGAAGCAGGTGGGTTATCTGCGCTTCTCGGAGAACGGGCTCAACTTCTACTCCAACGGTCTGATCGCCGGGCAGAAGGTCCTCACCGGAAAGAAGGACGTCGCGACCCGGATGGCGAAGGCGGTCAGCGAGGCCTTCGCCGCCGCCGAGAAGTCGCCCGAGCCGGCCGTCGCCGCGATGGAGGGCGCCAGTGAGCAACTCCCGCCCAAGGAAGTGCTGTCCGAGCAGTTCAAGACGACCCTGACACTGCTGCACACCCAGGCGACCCAGGGCAAGGCCCCCGGAATCAACACCGAGGCCGACTGGCAGCAGACCATCGACGTCTTCTCCGAGGCCGGACTGGTCAAGAGCCCCAAGGCCGTGACGGAGTACTGGGACAGCGCCGCGGCAATGAAGGGATGACGATGGCCAAGGACGCGACCGTGCGGGAGCCCGACGTGACGATCGAGGACAGCCGTCCTGAGGACCGGGGTCCGGCGGCGGTCGGCATCGAGGACGTGGCCGTCCGGTTCCGTACGAAGAACCGGGACGTCACCGCGCTGAGCGAGGTCTCGCTCGATGTCGCGATGGGTGAGTTCGTCGCCATCGTCGGCCCTTCGGGTTGCGGCAAGTCCACCCTGCTCAAACTGGTCGCGGGCCTGCTGAAGCCGTCCGCCGGAGCCGTCCGGCTGGGCGGCGAGCAGGTGCGCGGCCCGCGCCACGACATCGGCTATGTCTTCCAGCGCGCGGCACTGCTGGAGTGGCGCTCGGCGCGCCGCAACATCCTGCTCCAGGCCGAGATGCGCCGGATGCCGGGCGACTTGGCGCGCCGGCGTGCCGACGAACTGATCGAGATGACCGGTCTCGGCGGCTTCGAGGACGCCTATCCGCACGAGCTGTCCGGCGGTATGCAGCAGCGGGTGGCGCTGTGCCGCGCGCTGCTGCACGAGCCGCCGGTGCTGCTGATGGACGAGCCGTTCGGCGCGCTCGACGCGCTCACCCGCGAACAGATGAACATGGAGCTCAACCGCATCTGGCGGGAGACCGGCACCACCGTGCTGCTGGTCACGCACTCCATCTCGGAGGCGTGCTATCTCGCCGACCGGGTGGTGGTGATGAGCCCGCGGCCCGGCACCATCACCGAGATCATCGAGGTGGGGCTGCCGGCGGAGCGCAACTACACGGAGACGATGGGACGTCCGGAGTTCCACGACGCGACGACGCATATCCGGGAGCTGCTCGGCGCGGCCTCCGCGCAGGACTGAGCCCCGTATCCCGTGCCGCCCGAAGGAGGGTTGGCACGGGTACGGGGCTCCGCCCTGCCCGCGGGTACCTGCTGCTGTCAGGTACCCGCCGCTGTCAGTACCTGAGCTTCGACAGGTACGTGTAGCTGTTCTGCGCGGTCGCGAACGGATCGGCCGGCGAGTCGTGTTCGACCAGCCACTGCTTGACTCCACCGCTCCGCGCCGTGTCGAACATCGACGGGAAGTCGAGGATGCCGGAACCGACATCGGCGAAATCGCCGTTCGGTGCCATGTCCTTCACATGCAGCGCCGGGAAGCGGCGGCGATGCCGCACGAACAGCGAGCGCGGGTCGGCGCCGCCCTTTGTGGCCCAGTAGACATCGAGCTCGAAGGCCACCAGCTCCGGATCCGTCTCCTTCAGCAGGAGCTCGTAGAGGTTCTCGCCCTCGACCACTGCATGGTCGAGGCCGTGGTTGTGGAAGAGCAGCGGGCCGAGCCCGGACTCGCGGGCCGCGAGCCCGGCCTTGTTGAACTCCCGTGCCGCTTCCCGGGATCCGGCAGGATTGTGCATGGCTCCGGGCAGGCTCGGCACCACGATCCACTTGGCGCCGAGCGTATGGATGTCCTCCAGCGCCTGCGGCAGACCGCTGCCTCGGACGATGTCGTAACCCACGTGCTCGAGCACCGCCTTGAGCCGGGTCTCGTCCAGCATGGCCCGGATCGCGGCCGCGCCGTTGCCGTGCCGGCCGCTGACGCCGACCGTCGCGTAGCCCATGGCGGCGAGCCGGGCGAGGGTGGTCCTGAAGTCCTTCGCCAGCTCGGTGCGCATGGTGTAGAGGTGCATGCCGATGCCGGACGGCGGGATCCGCCGGCAGCCGCCGGTCTCGGCGGCGTACGCGGCCGGGCCCGTCGCGATCGCCGTGGCCGCTGCCGCGCCGAGCGCGGTGCCGAGGAACGCGCGTCGTGTGCCGTTCATGCCAGCTCCTCTCTCAACTCAGGGTCCTTTCTCAACTCACGGTGATCCGGACGAAGTTGACCGTCGTGTCACCCGTGTTGTCGGTGACGGTCAGATGCGCGGTGTACGCGCCGGGCCGGGCGTAGGTGTGCGCGGCCGTCGCTCCTTCCGGTGGCGTGGGCTTCGTGTTGTCGCCGAAGTCCCAGTGGTACGAGGCGATGGTGCGGCCCGGCAGCGGCGTGACCTGGCTCGTCAGCTGCACGGCGAGCGGTGCGGTTCCGGTGGCGGGCGTCGCCGCCACCGAGACCTTGGTGGCCGGATACTTCTCGACCCCGCGCCCGTTGAAGTGCAGCCAGTCCAGCGCCAGCAGATCGGGCTTCTCCGCAGACCACTGCGGATTGGTGAACACCGCGTACAGCTTCACGGTTCCGCCCGGATTGCTGAGTGCCGTGGTCGGCGAGACCACCTTGCCGAAGTCCCCGGTGTTCGGGACCGTCACCTTGCCCAGCAGCGGACCGGTCGGCGATCCGGCGCGGAACTCCACGTCACCGCCGAGTCCGCCGGACGCCGCGCCGACCGTCACCGAGTCGATTCCCTTGAGGCTGACCGGGTCGAAGCTGATCCAGTCGCCGTCCTCGATCTCGCCCAGCCGCTTGCCGCCGGACGCGTCGGTGCGGCTCACCACTTCCACGCCGCTGTGCGCGCCGCCGGTGGTGGTGTGGTGCTCGGCCTCACGGAACGTCGTACGCAGCGTCAGCGAGCTGGAACCGGTGAGCGCAGGCACACCCGGCGCCCCCTTGTCCTCGTACTGCGCGCTGATGCCGTAGTAGAGGTTCTGGCCGGGACCGTGGCTGTCGCCGGCGTCGGTCGCGATCTCGCCGGTGCAGCCGGTGTAGTTGTCCAGCGGATGCAGATGCGAGTCATGGCCGAGCTGCGACTGGACGACCACGCGCGAGCAGTCGATCCGGCGGTCCTCCTTGTCCGTGACCTTCACCGTGAACGGGATGGTGTCGCCGAAGCTGAACATCCCGCCGCTCGGCGGCTGTTGGATGGTGACCTGCGGGCGGGTGTTTCCGACGGTGATGTCCTGGACCGCGAGCCCCGAGAGATCCCCGGGCCCGGTGACCGTGAGCCGGGCCGTGAAGCGGCCCTTGGTCCGGTAGACATGCGTCGGACTCGCCTCGGTCGAGTCGGTGGTTCCGTTGCCGTCGAAGTCCCAGGCGTAGCTCACCGGTGTGCCGCCGGGCAGCCCGGAGCCCGCGCTGGAGAACTTCACCGTCAGCGGCACCGATCCGGTGTCCGGGGCGGCCGTGACCTTGGCGTCCGGCAGCCGGCCGTCGCCCACGTAGTCGATCCGGTAGATGCCCGAGCCCTCGTTGCTGCCGCCGCGGCCGGTGCCGCTGCCGAGCCCGAAGTCGATGACATACAGCGCTCCGTCGGGACCGAAGTCGGCGTCGAAGGGCTGGTTCCACGCCATGTCGCCGAAGACGGAGTTGATCGACTGCAGATCACCCGCCTTCGCCGGCGGGAACCGCGGATCGGTGAAGGTCTGGTCGTGCTGCTGGACAGAGAACGACTTGAACCACTTGCGAGTGAGCTCGTAGTTGAGCCACTTGCCCTCGAAGGCCTCGGGGAACTTGGTGCGGTACGTGTTCGCCGCGTCGTAGTCGTAGACCGGGCCGCTCATCGGCCCGCCGCCACCGGTGCCGAGCTCCGGGAACTCCGCGGACGCCGAGTACGCGTACCAGACCGTGGCGGGCTGCGCCGGCGGCAGCTCCCTCAGCCCGGTGTTGTTCGGCGAGTCATTGACCAGCTTGGCGCAGTCGAAGGCCGGACCCGACACCTTGGTGGTGAAGTTGTAGTCGTTGAACGGTGTGTTGTTGCCGACGCAGTACGGCCAGCCGAAGTTGCCCGCCTTGGTGATCCGGGAGAACTCGACCGTGCCTTCGGGCCCGCGGTCCGGCTTGGCGGCCCGCGCGTCCGGGCCGTAGTCCGCGACCAGCAGCGCGCCGCTCAGCGGATCGGTGGTGATACGGAACGGGTTGCGCATGCCCATCGCGTAGATCTCGGCCCGTGTCCTGTCGGTGCCGGGAGCGAAGAGATTGCCGCCCGGGACGCTGTATGTGCCGTCGTCCTTCGGCGTGATGCGCAGGATCTTGCCGCGCAGGTCGTTGGTGTTTCCCGAGGTGCCCTGGGCGTCCCAGGCGCGGCGGCCCTCGCCCTCGTCGATCGGTGTGAAGCCGTCGGAGGCGAACGGGTCGGTGTTGTCACCCGTCGCGATGTAGAGGCTGCCGCTCTTGTCGAAGGCGATCGAGCCGGCCATGTGGGAGTTGGCCCGGCCCTCGCCCCGCCAGGTGGGAATGGTGAGCAGCCGCTTCTCGGACGCCGGGTCGATGGTGTTGCCGGTCACCGTGAAGCGCGACAGGTTGATGCGTTTCTCGGTCTTGTCGGAGTTCAGCAGATACAGCCAGTTGTTCGTGCCGAAGTCCGGGTCGAGCGCGAGACCGAGGAGCCCGTCGGACTGACTCGTCATGTCCGGCGTGTACGCGAAGTCCAGCGCCGTGGTCACCTTCAGCGTCTGCTGGTCGATGACCTTGACCTTGCCGGTGCGCTGGATGAAGAAGACCCGGCGGTCCGGCGCGACGGCCAGCTCGAAGGGGTCCGCGAGATCGTTGGTGGCGAGCGGTGTGCGCTGGAAGGCGCTGGTCTTCGTGGCGGTGCAGTCGCCGGGCTTGTTGCCGGCGGCCCACTGGATGCCACCGAGGATGTGCTGGAGGAAACCCGCTTCCTGGAACGCGGACTTGGCGTGACCACCCGCGGTGAACCATGAGCGCCCGCCGTCATAGTTCTGGCACCAGGACCACGGGTGGTCGACGCCCTCGTCGAGTCCGGTGATGCCGTCGCGGACCTTGATCTGCGCGAGGGTGTGCACCTTGCCGGTGGGATTGGTGCGCCAGTTGTACCACTCCTCGGTGCGCTCCCAGAGCTCCGGAAGCCCCTTGGTGGAGGGGTGCGCCTGGTCGAGCACCTTGATCCGACCGGTCTGCACGGCCGGGTGCTTGTCGAAGATCGCGCCGACCAGACCCTCGTACCAGGTCCAGTCGCGCTCGCTGGCGGATGCGGCGTGCAGCCCGACCCAGCCGCCGCCGCCCCGGATGTACTTCTGGAGCGCGGCGCGTTGCGTGGCGTCGAGCAGATCGCCCGACTCCGGGGTGGAGTTGGTGTTGTTGAAGACGATCGCCTGGAAGCGCGCGAGATTCGCGTCGTTGAAGGCGCCGGCGTCGTCGGTGGCCTCGACCTCGAAGCCGTTCTCGCTGCCGAGCTTCTTGATCGCTTCGATCCCGGCAGGGATGGAGTCGTGGGTGAAATTCGTGACCTTGGAGAAGACCAGCACGCGATAGGCCGCCGCGTTGGCGTGCGGCGGTGCGGCCATCCCGAGTCCGAGTACGAGCGCGAGCAGTGCGGTGATGACGGTGAAGGGGGAGAGGAATCTTCGGCTGAGGCGTTGTGTGTGACGACTCATTGCGCTCCCGGTGCTGAGGGGCGGACCGTGGACAGAAAGCGCTTTCTGAATACGTCGCTCAGAGTAGGTTCCAGCTTCACAAGGGGTCAATGGGTCGGCAGAGCCATGTGTTGACGGATCGCGGGAGGGATCACAGGACGGATCGTCGGGCGGATCGTCCGTCGGATCACAGGGCGAGTGTCAGTGCCGCGTCGTACGGTCTTTCCATGGCCACTGCCGACGACGTACGCAGACTCGCGCTCTCGCTGCCCGGCGCGCTGGAGAAGCTTGCCTGGGGCATGCCGACGTTCCGCGTGGACAAGGGAAAGCTTTTCGCCTCGCTGGACGACGAGGACAATGTCATGGGCGTGAAGTGCCCTCAGGAGGACCGGGCGGAGCTGATCACTTCCGAGCCGGAGAAGTTCTTCATGCGGGTTGGTCACGACGACAACTGGCCATGGCTGAGGGTGAGGTTGGCGGCGCTGGAGGACGAGGAGGAGCTGTACGCGATCCTCGTCGACTCCTGGCGTCAGGCCGCCCCGCGCAAACTCCTCGCGGCGCACCCGGAGTTGGCGCAGCCGCTGAGCGACGGTATCTAGACCCCTGAGGAACGCGGTGATCCGGGCGCGCAGGCCCCCGGCGAGCGCCAGGCGGCAGCCGACGCCGATCATCGGCTGCTCGCGGATGCCGACATTGATCATCCGGTCCGGGTGCCTGTGGTGAGCCAGGTCGAGGCCGTCCCCGCTGATCTCGTCCAGCACCACGGCCGGCGGTGGGTGCTCGTCGACCAGCCGGGACGTGGTCAAGATGAAATGGTCGAGCAGCGTGTCCATGATCGGAATCGTCCAGTCGCGCGTCCCTGATCAGCGTCCAGGGTCGCGGGGGAGACGCGCGGCACCCGGTCGTAGAGGACCTGGAGCGGGTCGAGGGTGGAGGGCGCGGCGGGTCAAGCCGGGCTCGGCACGGAAAGCGGTTCGTGACCACCGTCCGAAGTGCGGTATTGTTCTCATGCGCGTTCGGCCGGGGGAAACCCCAGGTCAGACGGGCATCGGGACGTGGCGCAGCTTGGTAGCGCACTTGACTGGGGGTCAAGGGGTCGCAGGTTCAAATCCTGTCGTCCCGACTAGAGGTTCACTCATAGTCGCAGGTCAGAGCCCTGCTTCACTTCGGTGAGGCAGGGCTCTTGATCATTTTCTGGACTGTTGTGTCACATTTCGTCACAGAACCTTATGGATCTCCCCTCAGCTGGCGAACGGCTGGCTGACGCAAACGATCAGCTTCGCGCGAAGGTCGCTGTTGTCAACGCCAGTGACAAGCAAAGGAGACTGCTGTGAGGCCACGCAGCATCATGCGGTTCGCTGACTGGACGATGAGCCGCGAGACCGCCACGGAGGCCCCGAAGTTGGTGCATGAACTCCATGCACGACATGCGATGCCACCTCAAGTGCTGAAGCGGACTTTGAAACCGCTCGGGATTGGGCGTTCCGGCACGTCGGGTGCAATCCCTCCCGCCAGGGCTATCGGGAGACGGTGACCCGCTTCTGGCGCATGACGCTGACGGGCTAAGGCCCGGAGCAGTAGAAGTTGCCGAGCATACCCCAGTGGTGTCCTCTGAAGATCAAGGATGATCTCAAGAGAAGGCGGACTGCCGTGGCCTGGAACAACCGCGCCCCGGGGTGTAGTGGATGGAATGCGCCCAGCTCGTACAACGACCCGGAGGGCTGGTTCGAATGGTGGGACGGATGTATCACCGATGAAGCGGAACCTCCGGAAGAACCTCCAGAGCCATGCATGCCGGGAGAATACACGGATGCGAAGGGACGCTGCTGGGAGCTCATCTGCACTCCTAGCGGAAAAGAGGTCAAAAGAGGTTGCGACGAACCTCCTCCAAAAATCAAGGGCGTAATCGTCGGTATTCGGTTCAAACGAAACGGCTACTCAGTTCGAGTGAATACTGAGGACGGCGTTCAGTCTCAGCTGCTAACCGCGGGCAAGGTGAAGCTTATCCATCTAGTCCGCGCCATGATCAACGAGACGCCGTTGCCAGAAGACCATTGCAAGAAGGTCTCCGATGATTTTTGGGAGGAGCTACCCAAAGCCAAGCTGACGTTGGGTGCCGCCTTCTATCCTGTGGCCCTTGTCCGTGAACCAAGGAATCACACCGAATCCTCAAGCAAGACTTGAAACGGGCGCTTGAGGAAGTACACCTGTTCGGTGCGGCAACTACCGCCAGATACAGGCCGTATCGCCGGCCGCGGCGTGAGCCTCCGTCCTGCGGCCCGCCGCCGACACACGCTTCTCCCGCACCGCCAACCCACCCCCCTGACGGTTTGACCGGTGGCCTGCATCGTGTTGGGAGCAGGGAGACCGCACACTTTTGAAATCGGGCAGTACCGCAGCTGCCTCAAGTGTCCGAGCAGGTCTCCCTGCTTGAGGGCCCCGACACGGGGGAGGTGGGTAAAACCTCCGGGCCAACCTGATCTTTTGGACACTTACCACCGTCTGTGGTGGTCCACAAAATAGGCGCAGCCACATGAATGAAAACCCCACGCCCGATTGCGGTAGCCAGCAGGCGCGCGAACACTGGATTCGCGTGTGAACGTCAGCAGCGAGTCAACGATGGGAGTAGACATGTCTGGGTCTGCGAACGGTTTCGCCTGCGAAGCTGGTGCTCAAGACTTCACCGCTACAACGTACAGAAACAGCAAGGGTGAACGCTGGGTCACGGTGAAGGGAACGTGTTCGTGTCAAACCTCGGGCTACAAACTCAAGTTGGAACTTGCATCCCCATCGATCGTCCCAACCCCTGACGAACTGCACCTGAACTTGGTTGAAGACGAGCCCAACGGGCCAGTCACTCAAGTCATCACACCTACAGATGTGGAAGGCAAGTTCGAGATCGGCGATGAAGTCGAACGGGTTCTGATCCGAAATCGAAACTTCAGCGTTCCGATCAAAGAGGGGTGAAAGCTCTAGGCTCAGGTAACCGCTAGGGTGAAGAAGAACCGAAAGAGAAGCAGCGCAAGAACTGCTGAGGCTGGCATCACTGCTACAGGACGAGTCAATGGTCGTGGCTGGGGAGTCAGCCTCAAAAGGCTGTCTGTTCGGCGAGTTGTTCCAGCGTGAGACGTGCGGCATGCCGATGACCACGCAGCAACTCCGCGAAGCTCCGTGAATCGGTGATGTGACTGCTCCTGCTCTGCGGTGAGGAGTTCGACCCGCTGGGCAACGGTTCCAGCGTACTCACCGCTCGGCTACCGCCCGGGCGGCCGCCTGGAAGCCGTGCGGGCCGGGTTCGCGGGACCGGAGCTCACTGCTTGCGCGGCTGGTTGAAGCGCAGCATGTTGCCGGAGGGGTCGCGGAAGGCGCAGTCGCGGACGCCGTACGGCTGGTCGATCGGCTCCTGCAGCACCTCGCCGCCCGCGGCGCGGATCCGCTCGAAGGCGGCGTCGCAGTCGTCGGTCCTGAAGATGACACCGCGCAGCAGGCCCTTCGCCAGCAGTTCCGCCATGGCCTCCTTGTCGGCGGGAGAGGCGTTCGGGTCCGCGAGCGGCGGCTCGAGGACGATCTCTACATCCGGCTGCGACGGCGAACCGACGGTCACCCAGCGCATCCCCTCGAAGCCGACGTCATTGCGCACCTCCAGGCCGAGTACGTCCCGGTAGAAGGCGAGCGCCTTGTCGTGGTCGTCGACGGCGATGAAGCACTGCGAAAGGTTGATGTCCATGCGTGCAACGCTACGGGCGGGGGTCAGGTTTTGCTTCTCCGTTCCTGACCGGTCGTGTGTGGATCTTGGCGACGCAGGCCGGGATGGCGGCGCCGTGATCGTGGTCGCGGGCCCGGTACGCGCTCGGGCTCTCACCGACGAGCTCGGTGAACCGCGAGCTGAACGACCCCAGTGACGTACATCCGACCGCGAAGCAGACCTCCGTCACCGTCAGGTCACCGCGCCGCAGCAGCGCCTTGGCCCGCTCGATGCGGCGCGTCATCAGGTAGCTGTACGGCGTCTCCCCGAAGGCGGCGCGGAAGCTGCGGGAGAAATGGCCCGGAGACATGAGGGCGGTCCGCGCCAGCGCCGGAACGTCCAGAGGCTCCGCGTACTCGCGGTCCATCTGGTCACGGGCCCGGCGCAGCCGGACGAGGTCCTCCAGCGTCACTCGACCACCATCCCACAGGCCAGGGAGCCGCCGGTGCCGGCGAAGCGGGGCCCTGGCCGGCCAACCGGAGCGCTCGGCCGCGGCCGCCTGAAACGGCACCGGACCCCGCTCACTGATCCGGCCTGATCCAGACGACAGGCTCTAGGCGACGGAATCGGCCCCCGGCTCGATCAGGCCCTCGCGGTAGGCGATGGAAACGGCCTGGGTGCGGCTGGCCGCGCCGAGCTTGGCGAGGATGTTGGAGACATGCACGCTCGCCGTCTTGCCGCTGATGAACAGCTCCTCGCCGATCTGGCGATTGGTGCGGCCGCGGGCGAGGAGCAGCAGGACGTCGTTCTCACGTGCGGTCAGCACACCGGCGCCGCCGGCACCGGGCTGCGGCACCGCGAGGCGACCGCGACGGGCCAGGGCGTCCACTGCCTCGAGCAAGGGCTCGGCACCGAGCCCGAAGGCCGTCTCGCGCACTGCGCGGGCCTGCTCGGCGGCCTCGTCGTTGCGCCCGGCCCAGAGCAGAGCCTCCGCCAGCCGTAGTCGGCAGCGGGCGCCCTCGTAGACATCGCCGTAGCCGAACGCGTCGACGGCCTTCTCCCATGCCGCGACGTCGGGCCCGCTGACGGCCCGGGTCCACTCCGCCTCGGCGCGGGCCAGCCAAGCCAAGCCCTCGGGGCCCTGCTGAGAGCCGTCCTCGCCATGGGAGGCCGTAGCGCGAGCCAGCTCCACAAGCTCGGTCGCGGTTTCCGTCCAGCGGCCGGCGCCCTTCTCGTCGGAGGTGAGGCGCAGCTCAACGGCCGCGTCCGCGACGGCGGCAAGAGCGAGCGCGGCCAGCCGCACGCTGACATCGGGTCGCTCGCCGCCGGAGCCCTCGGTGAGTGCCGCCACCGAGGCCCGGACCTGTTCGACGGCCGCTTCGGGATCGCCGCGCAGAGCCGCGGCGTCGGTCAGCACGATTCCCGCGACCAGCCTCGCCATCCATTCGAAGGGCTGGTCCAGCAGCGCCCGGGCGCGGTCGGCGGCGCCCTGATCGCCACGGGCCAGGGCCACATGGAGCGCGGGCCCGATCGTGAACCCGCCCGCGGTCGGCAGCGCCTCGCTGTCCGCCGCGGACACGCGCGCGCACTCGTCCCAGCGGCCCAGGGTGTAGAGCGCCAAGGAGCGGAGGTAGCGCATCTCCAGCGGGTAGGGCGAGGAGAGCAGTCCCGTACTGCGGGCACGGTCCAGTCCGTCGGAGAGCGAGCTCAGGCACTCGTCGAGGGCTCCGGACTCGTAGCAGCCGATGGAGATATTGAAGATCGCGCGCATTTCGACGGAGACATTGCCGGCGCGGCGGGCCAGATCGCGGGCCTGCCGCAGACGGTCCCGGCCCTGTGGCGTCCGGCGGTTCTGCTCTTCGAGACCGACGAGGGAGATCAGCAGATCGGCCTGGGCATCGGTCGCCCCGAGCTCCTCGGCGGCACGCAGCGCCTGCCGGCCGACCCGCTCCGCGGTCTCGGTGTCGCCCACGTACCTCGCGGCCATGACATGGGTGGCCGCGGCCCACACCCAGGTCCGCGACGGCGGCTCGGCCGGGATCATGGCGAGCGCCTCGCTGCTGTAGGCGAACGCCGGAGCAAGGCTGTCGATGCCCATCAGGTTGCCGGCCAGCGTGTACCGGACGCGCGCGGCGAGTTCGGAGTCCGCGTCCGAGCCGACGCGGGCGAGCGCCGCCCGGGTGAGCGAGACCGCGCGGTGGGTCTCTCCGGCATGCGCGGCCGCGGCCGATGCGCGCAGCATCAGCGTCACCGCGTCGATCCCGCCGTCCGAGGGCCGCGCGGCCGCGTCCACCGCCTCCCACAGGTCGAGGGCGGTCTCCAGGTGACGCAGCTCCTCGGCGGGCGCGCCCACCCGCTGGGCATGGTCCGCCGCCTCCAGCGATGCCGCGATCGCGCCCGCGAGATCGTGGCTCTGCCGGGCGTGGTGGGCACGCTCCGCCGCGCTGCCCGGGCGGCCGCGTGCGGCCAGCAGCCTGGCGAACTCGCCGTGCAGCCGCACCCGTTCACCCGGCAGCAGATCTTCGTAAACGGCCTCGCGGGTGAGGGCGTGCCGGAAGGAGTACGTGTCGCGGTCGCCGGAGACGAGGAGTTGGCGGCCGACGGCTTCGCGCAGCGCCGACTCCAGTTCTCCGTCGGGCATCCCCACGGCGTCCCGCAGCAGATCGTGCTCAACGCTGCGGCCGGCGACGGCGGCCGTGCGCAGCACCTGCTGAGCGGTGCCGGACAGCTGCTCGAAGCGGCTCAGAAGCACGTCGGCCAGGCCGCTGGGCACGGCGTCGGACTCCGGGGTGGAGCCGCCGGTGGCCGCGTCGGCGGTGGCGGCGAGCAGCTCCTCGGCGTAGAACGCGTTGCCCTCTGCCCGGTCGACGATCCGGCGGACGGCGGCGTCGGGCACGGGGGCGCGCAGACCGCGCAGCAGGCGCGCCATCTCGGCGTCGGCCAGCGGGCGGATCTCGATGCGGTCGACCGCGGGCAGCCGGACCAGTTCGGCCAGCTGGGGACGGAGCGGGTGGCGCCGATGCAGATCGTCGGTGCGGTACGACGCGAAGACCGCCAGACGGGAGGCGGGGCCGCCGCCGGAGGGACCCTGCGGGATCCCACGACTGAGCAGGAAGCGCAGCAGATCGCGCGACGACTGATCAGCCCAGTGGAGGTCCTCGATGACCAGGAGAAGCGGAGCGATCTCGGAAAGGTCGGCCAGGAGACCGGCCATGCCCTCGAAGAACTGCAGACGGCCGCCCGCGTCCCGCACATGGGCAGTGCTGCCGCCGAGCAGCGGGTCGACCACCGGATGCGCGGCCAGGGCGTCGGCGAACCGCTCGTCGGCGGCGAGGACGCCGAGCATCTCGGTGAACGGGAGGTAGGGGAGGCCGACATCGCCGAGATCGACGCAGTGTCCGATGAGCACGGTCATGCCCGCTGCCGCGGCGCGCTCGGCGGCCTCGGCCAGCACGCGGGTCTTGCCCACTCCGGCGTCTCCCGCGACCAGCATGGCGCGGGCCTCACCCGCCCGGGCGCGGTCCAGCACGCCCGTCAGGCGAGCGAGTTCGTCTCCCCGGCCGACGAACGGCGTCTTGAATGCGGTCTGTGGCACACCGCCATCCTGGCACGCGTCACTGACACGGCTGTTCGCGCGGCCGCACCGAGCGTTGTACGCAGCGCCGGGCGCTCCCGGCCAGGCCAGGGCGGGGTCAGGGCCGGGTCAGGGCGGGGTCAGGTGCAGTGGTGCAATGTCCGCATCTGCTCGGACAGCGGGGCGAGCCCCACGTCGCGGCGGCGTTCGTCGAGCGTCTGAGGATGCCGTATGGCGTACGGGCGGAGCGTTTCGGCGTCGACCCGGGTCCCGTAGAACTGTGGCTCACCGAGCTCGACGGCACAGTGGTCCGCGATGAACGCGTGGTGCACCGCCGGGCAGCCGCCGGCCGCTGCGGCCTCGGCGATCAGATCGCGGCATGCCAGCTGGAACCCGAGGTCGGGTGTGTGCAGCAGGATCATCAGGGCCGCCGTCGACGCCTCGTCTCCGACAAGTTCGGCCGTGGGCCAGCCGTGGCGGCCGACGACGGTCATGAGGGCCTCGGCGTTGTGGTCCCGGCACTGCGCCAGAAGGCGACGGCAGTTCGGGGTGCCGGTCCGCTGCGCCTGCAGCGTGAGCTGCCGGTCCTCTTCGGCCCTGCGGACCAGATCGGCGGCGAGTTCCGCGACCACCGGCCCGTGCGCGGTCTCTGCCGGTGCAGTGATGCTCCGTGCCTGGGCGCTCGGTGCCGTGGTGCTCATGTCGCCTCCTTGATGGCGAGGGTGAACCAGACCTTCTTTCCCTCGGTGCCGGGTTCCGGCGGAGCCGAGCCCCAGCCGTCGACGAGCGCGGCCACGATGGACAGTCCGCGCCCCGACTCCGCGGCCACGTCCGCCGTACGGGGCCGGGGGAGCCGTGGCGAGGAGTCCGCGACCGAGACGCGCAGCTCGCGCTCGAAGCACTCGAGTGTGACGACGACGGTGTCGTACGGGCCGCTGCTCGCGTGCCGTACCGCGTTGGCGAAGAGCTCGTCCGTCGCGAGGACAGCGTTGTCAAGCAGCTCGGTGAGCTGCCAGTGCGTGAGCTGTGCCGCCACCGTGCGGCGCACCTCGGAGGCGGACGAGGCGAGCGCGGGGACCGCGGTCTGTACGACGCGTGGTCTGCTGAGCGGCATCACGGCAGCCTCACCGCGAGGTCCTGCCCGGTGGACGAGGCGGACGAGGTGGACGGGGCCGACGAGGTCCCGGCCGTCCGGTGGCCGCCGTCTGCCGACGACTGAGACGGCCGGTGTCGCGCTCCTGTTGCCGTCATCGGTCTTCCTTCGTGTGCGGCACGGGTGGGGGGTGGTGGAGCCTCGGAGGCTGTCCGTGCAGCCAACAGGCCGGGGTCGTCCGGTCGCCAGGGGGTGCGGGGGTTGTCCGGTTGCAGCGGCGTAGTGGTGCGGCCCCTGCGGGGACATCGCGAGTGGCGTTGTATGTTCGAAAACGTGATCGATGTGAGCGAGGAGGCGACCGCCGGGCGCCGGAACGGTTCCAGCGGATGGCCCGGCGTGCGGGGCAAGCGGGTGCTCGTCACCGGGGGCACCCGCGGCCTGGGCGAGCAGATCGTGCGCCTGCTGGTCGCCGAGGGCGCCCGCGTGGCGACCTGTGCGCGCACGGCCGGAGACCTGGCGGAGCTGGCCGAATCCATGGGCCCGGAGGGACGCGACCGGCTGTACACCGAGGCGCTGGACGTCACCGAGCCGGAGCGCCTCGAGGCCTTTGTCGCCGCGGTGGCGAAACGTTTTTCTGGTCTTGACGGTGTGGTGGCCTGCACCGGCGGCTCCCACGGCGGCCGGTTCGAGGAGGCCGCCGCCGCCGACTGGACGGCGACCTGGGAGGTGAACGTCGGACACACCGCGCGGCTCGTGCGGTCGGCCGTCGCCCACCTGCGGGCCGCGGGCGGCGGCTCGGTTGTCGTGATCGCCTCGATCTCCGGCTGGAAGCCGGGTCCGAACGCCCAGTACGGGGCGGCGAAATCCGCCCAGATCCATCTGTCCGCGTCGCTGGCCCGCGAGCTCGGCTCCGACGGGATCCGGGTCAACGCCGTCTCGCCCGGATCCATGCTCATTCCCGGCCGCCGCTGGGACCGCATGCGCACCGAGGACCCCGAGACCTTCGCCGGATTCGTGTCGGCCGAACTGCCCGGCGGCGGACCGGTCGCGCCGCAGGAGGTCGCCCGGGTGGTCGCCTTCCTGCTGTCGGACTGGTCCAGCGGGATCTCTGGAGCCAACCTGCCGGTCGACAGGGCCCAGAACGCCCCCACTCCCGACGGCTACTGACGCCCCGCCCATCCAGGTCCCCTCCGGCCTGATCGACCGGAGGACCTAGGCCGCCGCACCCAGCACCGCTCGTGAACGGCGCTCGAACTCCTGCACAAGGGGCTCGCGCCGATGCGGCTGAAGCCGGCCGCGGAAGTCGCGGAGCGCCTGGATCGACCGCTCGCTGTGCACCGAACTGAGCGTGCCGAGAGCCTCGGTCGCCGTGCCGATGGCCTCGTCCAGCCGGTTCTGCTGGAGATGGGCCGTCGCCAGTACGGAACGGCTGATGGCCTGCCGCCGGCGCCGGTCGGCGTTGGCACGTACTGACTCCACCGCCGTGCGCTCGGCCTGTGAGGCGAGCCCGAGATCGCGGAAGCACACCGCGGACTCCGCCTGGAGATAGTGGTGGTCGAGGAAGCGGACCCAGCGGGACTCCTGCTCCGCCCCACGGCTCGCGGCGAGATGGTCCTCGGCCGCGCGCAGCGCCTCCGCGGTGTCGTCCGGACGGCCGAGCGCCGCATGTCCGCGTGCGGACATGGCGTACAGCCGCATCAGGCCGAGAGGACTGCCCCCGTTCTTCGCGGTGGCGATGCCGGCCCGGGCCAGCGCAACGCCTTCGTCGGGCCGTCCCAGGCTGGTCGCCAGATGGGAGAGCCCCGCGAGGATCTGGCCGCCGAGCACCCTGTCCCGGCCTTCGGCGCAGAGCCTCAGGCCCTGCGTCATATAGCGCTGCGCCAGGCCGTACTCACCCGCGTCGTACGAGCTCCAGCCGGCCATGGCGGCGAGCCGGGCGGCGGCGGCGAACAACTGCCGCAGCTGGTGCGGCGCGGTGCCGCGCTGCTGCAGCAGCGGGATGACCTCGGTGGACAGGTAGTGCACGATGCTGGTGCGCACCCCGCCGCCGCCGTAGTGGTTGTCCATCTGGTCGAACATGCCGATCATCGCGTGGACCTGTTCGACCGGCCCGTCGCCGGACACGGACCTCAGCCGGGTGGCAGCCGCGGTGTGGTCGTCGGCCTGCTCGACGAGCCAGAGCAGCCACTCGCGCTGAGGGGCGGTCAGAGCGCCGGCCACAAAGGGGACCGTGCCGAGCAGACTGCGGCGGGAGATGTCGGTCGAGCCCAGTTCAGCCAGTGTGTGCAAGGTCTCTGCCACGTCTTCGCGGTAGGTGAGCGCCCGTCCCACGACCGGGCGTTGCTGTTCGGGAAGGAAGCCGAGGTCGGTGGGCGAGACGGTGCGGCCCAGCCGCTCGGAGAGCACTGCGGCGATCAACTCCGCTGCCATGCCCCGGGGTTGCTGGCCCTGGAGCCAGCGCGTCACGGACGCCTTGTCGTAGTTGGTCTCCAGGCCCTGACGGCGGCCCAGTTCGTTGACCCGGAGGGAAAGTGACGCATAGGAGCAACCCGCGTCCTTGACTGCGGAAGCCAGGGCCGCATTGGCCCCGGTGGAGCCCTTGCCCGGGCTTTTCGACTGCCCGTTCTTCACGGTGACCATCCAGGGACTCGCTTCACTGTGGTGCCTTCCCCGCCCGGCGGACCCCGGCGTGGGACCGGTGCTCGACTACGGGAAACCCAGGGGCTGTTGGTGGACACAGTCGCGGAATGTGCGACAGGTCACTCGAGCACTATGGTGCCCGAAATACTCGGCACGCAACCTGCGTTCTGATAATTTCAAAACGTTCCGCAAGGGTCTGTCTGTGTCGTCGGACGGCATGGCACACTGCACGCTGGGACGGCCTGACCGGGAGGTAGCACGTGAGCGACACCCGCTCGGGCGGCAGTGCACCGACGGTTCTGCGGATGGTCCTCGGCAAGCGGCTGCGGTATCTGCGGGAGCGGGCAGGGGTGTCGTTCGACGATGCCGCGCGGGTGATCGATGTGACTCCTCTGACCATCCGCCGGATGGAGAAGGCAGAGGTGGGGCTCCGTATCCCCTATGTGAAGGAGCTGTTGGGGACCTACGGGGTGCAGGCCGACGAGGTCGAAGACTTCCTCGCGCTCGCCCGAAAGGCCAACGAGCCCGGCTGGTGGTACAAGTACCGCGACGTGCTGCCCGACTGGTTCCGCGCGTACGTGAGCCTGGAGAGCGAAGCCAGCGTCATCCGCCTCTACGAACCCCACTACGTTCCCGGCCTGTTGCAGACGGACGACTATGCCGCCGCGCTCATGCGTGTCGGCTTCCCCAACGGCGACGAGGAAGAGATCGCGCGCCGGGTCGAGCTGCGCGTCAGACGTCAGGAACTGCTCTCCAGACCGGACGCGCCCGCGATATGGGCCGTTCTGGAAGAGACGGTTCTGCGCCGCCCGGTGGGCGGGGCAGAGGTGATGCGGGCCCAGATCGACCACCTCAGCGAGGTGCTGGAGCTGCCGAAGGTCAGGATCCAGATCATGCGCTTCGCGGCAGGAGCGCATCCGGGCGCCTTCGGCCCCTTCCACTACTTCCGCTTCGGCTTCTCCGAACTGCCGGACGTCGTCTACACCGAGAGCCTCGCCGGCGCGGTCTATGTCGACCAGCCGGACGACGTCGTGAACTACCTCGAAGTAATGGACCGGATGACCGTGCAGGCGGAACCGGTCGCTCGAACCAGGTCAATCCTGGGAGAACTGCGTAAGGAGTTGTGACCATGGGAACCTCGGGCCCCGTCTACAGCGGCATGCCGGCCTTCGACCTCGGGGCCGAAGGCTGGGAGAAGCCTTGGAGCGGTACCAATGGCGGCAGTTGCGTCGAGGCCAAGCGGCTGCCGGACGGCAGCGTCGCGGTCCGTCAGTCGACCGATCCGGCCGGTCCCGCGCTCGTCTACACGCGGGACGAGATGATCGCGTTCATCGAGGGCGCCAAGGCCGGCCGGGCTGACTTCCTGGTCGTCTGAGCCCCGGACCACAGCTGTCTCCCGGCTCCACTACGCCCACCCGATCCGCCACTACGCCCGCACAACCGGACAACTCGTAGGCGCACTCCCGAGCCGCGGGATTTCCGGACACACTGAGGAATCTGCTCATCCGCAGCTCGACGACCCGAAGGGAGCGGCATGCGCACTCCCCTTCGTGTCCCCGGGCTTCGTGTCGCTGGGCACCGTGTCCCCGGACCCGGTGCCCCCGGCCGGGCCGCAGCCGAGGTTCGGGAATGAATGTCCAGCAGGCCATCGTGGGGTGCCGGACCCTGGTCGTCGAGGGCCGTGACGGCATCGCCAGAAACGCACTCCTCGCTGAACTGGCCCGCCAGGGATTCCTGATCAGACGCCCGCCCGAGGATCTGCACCATGTGGATCCGACCCAGCCCTACCGCGAACTCCTCGCCGCGCCGGGCCTGCTGGCCGTCGACGGCAGCATGATCCGGGAGCTTGTCTACGGCCCGCTGCGACGCGGTCGTTCCCGCGTGACCTGGATCCAGGCCCTCGACTTCGCCGAAGCCGTGGCCGAACGTGACGGCGCGATACTCCATCTGGTCGCGCCCGCGTCGGCGCCGGAGTGCGGGCTGCCCGGCCGCGTCGCCCCCGGCGTGGCCGAGGCGGCCGCCGTCGAGGAAATCACCGCCTACGAGCGGGCGTTCCGTACGCTCGCCCAGCATGTGCCCGTGGTGACCGTCGACATCCGCGAAGTCGGTCACCCCATCCGTGCTCCTGTCCTGCGCCGCTCCCAACGCTGGTTGAAGGCAAGGAAGTTGACGGTAGGTTAGCGACAGCCCGCGCGAAGCAAGTCAGGAGACATCCCATGGCAGACGGCCCGCAGACGCCCGATCAGGAAGCGCTGTCCAAGATCGACACCACGGTGCCGCACTCCGCCCGTATCTGGAACTACTGGATGGGCGGGAAGGACAACTACGAGGTCGACCGCGTTGCGGGCGACGCATACCGGGAGACCGCACCGAACATCGAGACCATGGCGCGGGCCTCGCGCGGTTATCTGATCCGCACGGTGACCTTTGTGACCGAGGAGTGCGGCATTCGCCAGTTCCTGGACATCGGAACGGGCCTGCCGACCTATGACAACACCCACCAGGTCGCCCAGCGCATCGCCCCCGACTCCCGCATCGTCTACGTCGACAACGACCCTCTGGTGTTGCGCCACGCGCAGGCCCTGCTCACCAGCACACCCGAGGGCGTCACCGACTACATCGACGCCGACCTGCACGAGCCGGAGCGGATTCTCGAAGCCGCCGGCAAGATACTGGACTTGAGCCAGCCGGTCGCGCTGATGCTCATGGGCATCCTCGGCCATGTCCAGAAGTACGAAGAGGCCAAGTCGATCGTCCGGCGCCTCCAGGCGGCCCTGCCGGCGGGCAGCTACTTCGTGCACTACGACAGCACGGACACCGACGCGGCGCTGAAGGAGGCGCAGGAGGGCTACGACGACACGGGCGCCGTTCCGTACGTGCTGCGCAGTCCCGAGCAGGTGTCGGCGTACTACGACGGCCTGGAGCTCATGGAGCCCGGCATCGTCTCGTGCCCGCTGTGGCGCCCGGAGCCCGGCTCCACTCCGGAGCCGACGGATGTGTTCGGAGGCGTGGCGATCAAGCGCTAGGGTCCGGCCGCTTGAGCTGGGACCTGGTCGCTCTCGCCGCCGCGGCGGCGCTCGTCGGATTCTCCAAGACCGCCGTGAGCGGTGCGAACACCGTCAGCCTGGCGATCTTCGCGGCCGTGCTGCCCGCCCGTGAGTCCACGGGTGTGCTGCTGCCGGTGCTGATCGTCGGCGATGTGGTCGCCGTGCTCACCTACCGGCGGCATGCTCACTGGCCCACACTGCTCAAACTGTTCCCCGCGGTCGCCGCCGGAGTGGTGGTCGGGACGGTCTTCATGTTCTTGGCCGACGACGCCGCCGTACGCACCTCCATCGGCGCGATTCTGCTGCTGATGGCCGCGGCTGCGGTCTGGCGCCGACGGCCGGGCGCGGAGGAGAAGCTCGCGTCGGCGGAGGGCCGCCGAGGGCGGGTGAAGGCCCGGTCGTACGGAGTGCTCGGCGGATTCACCACCATGGTCGCCAACGCCGGCGGTCCGGTGCTGTCGCTGTATCTGATCTCCGCGGGCTTCCGGAAGCTCGGCTTCCTTGGCACGTCGGCGTGGTTCTTTCTGATCGTCAACACCTCGAAGGTGCCGTTCAGCGTGGGCCTCGGGCTGATCGACCGGCGTTCGCTGCTGCTGGACGCGGTGCTGGTGCTCTTCGTGCTGCCGGGCGCGTTCATCGGGAAGGCGTGCGTCGACCGCATCGACCAGCTGCTCTTCGAACGGCTGGTCCTCGCGGCGACCGTGCTCGGCGGACTCCAACTGCTGCTGCTCTGAAGCCTGTTGTGCCCTTTCCGGTGCGGCAGCGCTGGTGCACCATGGCCGGACGTACAGGTGAACGAGCGTGTGGATCCTGAGCGAACGACCTGGAGGCGCCGCGTGGCGAGCAAAGATCACGCAAGGCTCGACGAGCTGTACCGCGATCCCTATCCGCTCTATGCGCGAGCGCGCCGGGCCGAAGGGCTGACCTTTGTGCCTGAGCTCGACGCCTGGCTGGTGGCCAGGGACGCGGATGTACGGGAAGTGCTGCGGCGGGCCGACGACTTCTCGTCCGCCCGCGCCCTGCTGCCCGATGTGATGCCCTCGCCTCCGGCGCTGGAGGTGCTGGCCAAGGGTTATGGCAAACGCCCGACCGTGGTCTCCACCGACGGGCCGGCCCACCAGCGCCACCGGGCCCCGCTGAACCGTGGGCTGTCGGCCGGGCGGGTGGCGGAACTCGTTCCGTTCGCCGCCGAGTGCGCCGAGGCGCTTGTCGACGGGTTCGCGGCGGACGGCCGCGTCGAGCTGATGGAGGCATACGCACGGCGGCTGCCCGGCCGGGTGATAGGGCGACTGATCGGGTTCGACCCGGCCGACGTGCCCGCGGCGGTGCACGGCGGCTACCGCGCGGAGGAGCTGCTGTTCCGGCCGCTCGACCCGGACGGGCAAGTGCGCGCTGCCGAGGACGTCGTCGCGCTTCAACGGCTTCTCGACGGCTATGTGCGGGACCGCAGGGAGAGCCCGCGCGACGATCTGTGCTCCGGGATGGTTGCCGCGCTCGCGCCCGGAGAGGGCGAACTCACCCTCGACCAGCGCCACGAGCTGGTGTCGAACCTGCAGAACTTCCTGATCGCCGGGCATCTCACCACGACCGCGCTGATCGGCGGCACGCTGCTCCATCTGCTGAGCGACCGGCGCCAGTGGGAACTGATATGCGCCGACCCGGAGTTGATACCGGCAGCCGTCGAGGAGGCCGCGCGGTACGACACCGCGGTCCAGGGCTTCCGTCGGATCGCGACACGGCCCGTCACCATCGCCGGGACGGAGCTGCCCGCCGGGGCGACGGTGTTCGTCGCGTACGGATCGGCCAACCGGGACGACGAGCGCCATGACCGGCCCGACGTCTTCGACATCACCAGGCCCCTCTCCCGGCAGCATGTGGCCTTCGGCCATGGCGCGCACGGCTGCCCGGGCTCTCAGCTCGCCCGGGAGCAACTGCGGCTGACCATCGCCCTGTTCGCCCGCAGAATGCCCGGGCTGCGGATCGACGAGGACCAGCCGCCGCCGGTGATGCGACCGACCATGATCCACCGGTCGCCGCAGGCGCTCCATCTGGTCTGGTGAGCCGATCGGTCGAAGATCCCTTTCCGGCGGATGATGTATGCGCTCTGGTCGAGGCCAATGACATGTGACACGGTACCCAGGTGAGCACTCGCCTGACCTGCGACGTCGTGATCATCGAGGCCGGAATGGTCGGCGCCGCCGGGGCCTTCAAGGAGCCGGGTCCGGAGCTGAAGCTCGCGCTGCTCTCGCTGCGCCTGTGGCGCGAACTCCGTACTCGCCCGCGTCCCCCGACTGCCGGAAGGCCCAGTCATGACGAGTGACCCCAAGCCCTGGCGCGGAGTGATGGTCGCCACCGCGCTCCCTTTCCGCGACGACCTGAGCATCGACTACGACGCCTACGCCGCGCACTGCGCCTGGCTCGTCGGCAACGGCTGCGACGGCGTCGTGCCGAACGGCTCGCTCGGCGAGTACCAGGTCCTCACACCCGAGGAACGCGCCCGCGTCGTCGAGACCGCCGTCACCGCGATCGGCGGCGAGCGGGTGATGCCCGGCGTATCGGCGTACGGATCGGCAGAGGCTCGGCGCTGGGCCGAGCACGCCCGCGACGCGGGCTGCGCCAGTGTGATGCTGCTCCCGCCCAACGCCTACCGTGGCGACGAGCGGTCCGTGCGCTCCCACTTCGCCGACGTCGCCAAGGAGGGCCTGCCGGTCGTCGCGTACAACAACCCGCACGACACCAGGATCGACCTGACTCCGGAGCTGCTGGCAGCGCTCCACGCCGACGGCCACATCCAGGCAGTGAAGGAGTTCAGCGGCGATGTGCGCCGGGCTTACCGGATCGCCGAACTCGCTCCCGGACTCGACCTGTTGGCAGGCGCCGACGACGTACTGCTGGAACTCGCCGTGGCCGGAGCGAAGGGCTGGATCGCCGGCTCCCCGAACGCCCTGCCCGCCGATTGTGTCGCGCTCTACCGCGCGGCCGTCGCCGGTGACCTCAACCGCGCCGTGCCGCTCTACCGCCGGCTCCATCCGCTGCTGCGCTGGGACTCCCACACCGCGTTCGTCCAGGCGATCAAGCTCTCGATGGATGTCGTGGGTCGTCACGGCGGGCCCTGCCGGCCGCCGCGCGAGCCGTTGCTGCCGGACCAGCAGGAGACCGTGCGCGCCGCCACCGCCGAGGCCACGGCCCCGATCACCCCCTGACCCAGATCCGCTCGATCCCACCGACCCCTTTCCCGGAGGGTTCCTGCTGTGACCAGCGTGCCGACACCACCGCTGCCCGCACTCGGCGGCCGTACGAACTACCGCGAACGCGTCGCCGACGCGCTGCGCGCCGCCCTGATCTCCGGCGGACTGCTGCCCGGCGAGGTCTACTCCGCACCCGCGCTCGCCGCCCGCTTCGGCGTGTCCGCGACGCCGGTACGCGAGGCGATGCTCGACCTCGTGAAGGAGGGCCTGGTCACCGCTCTGCCCAACAAGGGCTTCCGGGTCACCGAGGTCACCGAGCGGCAGCTCGACGAATACCTCCACATACGCGCACTCATCGAGATCCCGACCGTCACCGGCCTGACCGCGACCGCGGACCCGGCGGACCTCGAAGCACTCCGCCCGGCCGCCGCCGAGATCGTGACGACGGCGGCCGCGGGCGACCTGATCGGCTATGTCGAGGCCGACCGCCGCTTCCATCTCGGCCTGCTCGCACTCGCCGGAAACGAGCACCTGGTGCAGGTGGTCGGTGAGCTGCGCAAGCGTTCCCGGCTGTACGGGCTGACCGCGCTCGCCGAACGGGGGCTGCTGGAGGACTCCGCGGAGGAACACCACGAGCTGCTGGACGCGCTGCTGGCCCGGGACGAGGAAGCGGTACGGGAGGTCATGACCCGCCACCTCGGCCACGTACGGGATCTGTGGGCGAAGTAGCCTCGACGCCATGCCCGGCACGCACATCCTCGTCCTCGGCGGCACGGCCGAAGCCCGGCAGCTGGCCGCCGAGCTCGGCGGCCTCCCCGGCACCAGGGTCACCACCTCCCTCGCCGGGCGCGTGGCCCGGCCGCGGACGCCCGTCGGCGAGGTGCGCATCGGCGGGTTCGGGGGACCGGAGGGGCTCGCCGAGTGGCTGAGGGAACACCGTGTCGATGTCGTCGTCGACGCCACGCACCCCTTCGCCGCCACCATCAGCGCCAACGCCGTCGCAGCCGCGGCCGCCACCGGTACCGCGCTGGTCGCGCTGCGCAGGCCGGGCTGGCATGCCCGACCCGGCGACCGCTGGCACGACGCGGCGTCGCTCGCCGACGCCGCCGCACAGCTGCCGGCCCTGGGCCGCCGGGTCTTCCTCACCACCGGACGGCTCGGCCTCGCCGCGTTCGCGGACCTCGGCCAACTGCGCTTTCTCGTACGGTCCGTCGAGGCCCCCGGCCCGCCGCTGCCCCGCCACACCAGCGTGATCCTGGAGCGCGGTCCTTTCACCGTCGACGGCGAACGCGAACTGCTGCGTACGCACCGCATCGACGTCCTCGTCACCAAGGACAGCGGCGGACCGGCCACCGCGGCCAAACTCACCGCCGCGCGTGAGCTTTCCGTGCCCGTCGTCGTGGTCCGCCGCCCTCCGGCGCCCGACGGCGTGCCGACCGCGGAGGACGTCCCGGGTGTGCTCGCGCTGCTCAGCCGCGCCGCAGCAGATAGGTGTCCATGATCCAGCCCTTGCGGGCGCGCGCCTCGGCCCGCAGCTCCTCGATCCGGTCCGACACCTCCGACAACCGTCCCGACACCAGGATCTCGTCCTCGGTGCCGACATACGCGCCCCAGTAGATGAACAGGTCCTGGTCCAGATGGCGGGTGAACGCCTGACGGGCGTCGAGCATCACGACCACGTCGTCCACGCCCTCCGGCCAGCCCTCGGCGAGCCGCCGGCCGGTGGTGATCTGCACCGGTCGCGCGACCCTGTTGAGGCCCGTACGGTGCCTGGCCAGCAGCGCGGAGACACTGCTGATGCCGGGCACCACCTCGTGGTCGAAGGCGACCGTGCCGCGTTCGAGGATCTCCTCAAGGATGCCGAGCGTGGAGTCGTACAGCGCCGGATCGCCCCAGACCAGAAACGCACCGCACTCGCCGTCGGCCAGCTGCTCGGCGATGAACCGCTCGTACAGATCGGCCCGGCGGCTGCGCCAGTCGTCGACGGCGGGGGAGTAGTCGGATGTTTGGCGGTCCCGTTCCGGATCGCGCGCCTCGACCAGACGGTACGAGGGGCTCTCGATGTGCGCGTCCAGAATGTCCCGCCGCAGCCGGGTCAGATCCGCCTTCTCCTCGCCCTTGTCGAGGATGAAGAACGCATCCGCCTTGTTCAGCGCCTTGACCGCCTGCAGTGTCAGATGGTCGGGGTCGCCCGCTCCGATGCCGATGACATAGATCTTCCTCACGCCGACGAGTCTGCCGCATCAGGATGATCGGAGGACCTACCGGGGCTACCGTCGGCGGCATATCCTCCGACCATGCGTGTCGCACTCTTCGTCACCTGCGTCAATGACGCGTTGTTCCCGGCCACGGGCATCGCGACCGTGAGACTGCTGGAACGGCTCGGTGTGGAGGTGGACTTCCCGGCCGCACAGACCTGCTGCGGGCAGCCGCAGTTCAACACGGGCTACCGGCGCGAGACTCAGCCGCTGGTACGGCGGACGGCACGGGCCTTCGAGGACTACGAGTATGTGGTGACCCCGTCCGGATCGTGCGCGGCGATGGTGCGCGAGCACTACCCGAAGTTCGGCGAGACGGCGCTTCCGCAGCGGATGTACGAACTGACCGAATTCCTGGTCGATGTCCTCGGCGTCACCGACGTCGGGGCCTACTTCCCGCACACCGTCACCTACCACCCCTCCTGCCACGGCCTGCGGACGCTGGGCCTCGGCGACCGGCCGCGCAGGCTGCTCGAGGCGGTCAAGGGCCTGGAGCTGCGCGAGCTGCCCGGCGCCGACGAGTGCTGCGGCTTCGGCGGCACCTTCGCCGTCAAGAACTCCGATGTCTCCGCCGCCATGGGCCAGGACAAGGTCCGCAACGCCGTCTCCACCAAGGCCTCCGTGCTGTGCGGAGCGGACAACTCCTGTCTGATGCACCTCGGCGGCATCATCCGGCGCCAGGACGATCCGCTGCGCGCGCTGCACATCGCCGAGATCCTCAGCTCTACCGAAGAGGAGCCGCACGCATGAGCGGGACGTATCTCGGCATGCCGTCCTTCCCGACGGCCGCCAAGGACGCCGTCCACAATGTGACGCTGCGCGCCAATCTGCGGCACGCCACGCACACGATCCGCGACAAGCGCGCGAAGGCGGTCGCGGAGCTCGAGGACTGGGCGGAGCTGCGCGAGGCCGGCAAGCAGATCAAGAACCACACACTGCGCCATCTCGACCGGTACCTGGAGCAGTTGGAGAGCGCGGTCACCGCGGCCGGCGGCACGGTCCACTGGGCCGCGGACGCCGAAGAGGCCAACCGCATCGTCACCGGCCTGGTCAAAGCCACCGGCGAGCGCGAGGTCGTCAAGGTCAAGTCGATGGCCACGCAGGAGATCGGCCTCAACGAAGCCCTGGAGGCCGAAGGCATCGCGGCGTACGAGACCGATCTCGCCGAACTCATCGTGCAGCTCGGCGACGACCGGCCCTCGCACATCCTGGTGCCCGCGATCCACCGCAACCGCGGCGAGATCCGCGACATCTTCCGCAAGGAGATGGCCGCCTGGGGACGGGCGGCACCCGACGGACTGACCGACACACCCGCCGAACTCGCCGAGGCGGCCCGCCTGCACCTGCGCGAGAAGTTCCTCCGCGCCAAGGTCGGCATCTCCGGCGCCAACTTCATGGTCGCCGAGACCGGCACACTCGTCGTCTTCGAGTCCGAGGGCAACGGCCGGATGTGCCTGACCCTTCCCGAGACGCTGATCTCCGTCGTCGGCATCGAGAAAGTGGTGCCCACCTGGCGGGATCTGGAGGTGTTCCTGCAGACGCTGCCGCGCTCATCGACCGCCGAGCGGATGAACCCGTACAACTCCATGTGGACCGGCACGACCACCACCGCCGACGGAAGGACGGGCGACGGACCCCAGAACTTCCATCTCGTCCTCCTCGACAACGGCCGGACCGGGACACTGGCCGACGAGGTGGGCCGACAGGCCCTGCGCTGCATCCGCTGCTCCGCCTGCCTCAATGTCTGCCCGGTGTACGAACGGGCCGGCGGCCATGCGTACGGCTCGGTCTATCCCGGGCCGATCGGCGCGATCCTCAGTCCCCAACTGCGCGGCATCCAGAGCGAGATCGACGCCTCCCTGCCGTACGCATCGTCGCTGTGCGGCGCGTGCTACGAGGTGTGCCCGGTCGCCATCGACATCCCCGAAGTCCTCGTGCACCTCCGCGAGAGCGTCGCAGACCGCGGAGGCAAGGGGCACCGCCTGGAGAAGGCTGCGATCAAGGCGGCGGGCTGGGTGCTGAACCATCCCGGCGCGCTGGCCGCCGGAGAGCGGCTCGCGTCGAAGACCCGGCGGCTCCATCCGGCGCGGCCGCCCGGCGCGGGCGCCTGGACCGACAGCCGAGACCTGCCCGAACTGCCCGCGGAGTCGTTCCGCGACTGGTGGAAGAAGAACCGCCGATGACCGGATCCTCACGCGACCGCATCCTCGCCCGGATCCGGTCCGCCGTCGCGGAATCGCCCGACGTGCCGGAGGCCGCTCGCGGCTATCTGTCCAGCCACACCCCCGACGACCCGGCCGCGATCCTCGATCTGCTGCACGAGAACCTCGTCGACTACCGTGCGATCGTGCACCGCGTCACTCCGGCCGAACTACCGGATCTGATCGCGGAGTTGCTCGCCGATCACGGCGCGAGATCGGTGGTCGTGCCGGACGGGCTGCCCGCCGGCTGGCTGGCGGCCGCCGACGCCGAGCGGCGCACGGACGACGGCCCGCTCACTCCGTACGAACTCGACGCCACCGACGCCGTGATCACCGGCTGCGCGCTGGCGATCGCCGAGACCGGAACCATCGTGCTGGACGCGGGCCCGGGGCAGGGCCGCCGGGCGCTGACGCTCGTCCCGGACCTTCATATCTGCGTCGTACGAGCACCCGGGCAGGTGGTCGCCTCCGTGCCGCAGGCGATGCCGCGGCTCGACCCGACCCGTCCGCTGACCTGGATCTCCGGCCCGTCGGCCACCAGCGACATCGAACTCGACCGCGTCGAGGGCGTCCACGGCCCGCGCACGCTCGAGGTCGTCCTGCTGCTCGACTAGACCTGCCGTCAGTCCTGCCGTCAGTCCTTCCGGATCAGCCGGGGAGCCTCGGCGGCCGCGTCCACCGGGTCGTCGAGCCGGCCCGCGAGCTCCCGCGCCCAGGCCCCGAGCCGGGCCACATCGATGGCGTACGGATCCCGGTACCCGGCGATCCGGTCCGCGCCCCGCAGCAGCAGCCGCGCACCGCCGGTGGCATTGCCACGGGCCGCATGCGTGAGCCCCACCGCCAGCTGCGCGAGCCCTCTCCACAGCTCACGCTCGGGCTCGGGACCGGACTTCCAGGCGTCCTCGAAGACCTCATGCGCATGGAACGGCTTGCCCTCGTCGAGCAGTCGCTGCGCCTGGTCCAGCGTCTGGGCGGGCGACCGCACGATTCCTTCGGGCTGCCGCTCAACACCCGCCGCTCCGTACGGAAGGGGCCGCCCGAGCCCGTCGCGCGGCCGCGCATTGCGCGCGCGTCCTTCGATGTCACGGTCCCTCGCTGCCTTGTCCACGCTTCGATTGTCCCCCTGACTCGCGTCCAGCGTGGCTCACCGGGCACGAGCGCCGGGCGCTCTAGCGTTGCCCCGTGGAACCTCGGAACTGGCGCCGTTACCTAGTCGTCACCCTTGCTGTCGTGCTGAGCCTTGACGCCCTGCTATTTGTCAGCACGGCCATCATTGACCTCGCACTCGCGCGGCATGTCCAGCTCCCTATGGCGCTGCTTCGCATCGCGATCGCGATTGTCAACGCAGTGGCTGCTTCGGACGTATGGAAATTGCACAGATCCTTGGACTCCGGGGAATGGGGAAGTGACGCCTGGGAGCTGCCCAGCGTTTTTGCCGCCCAGCTGTCGGCTGCGCCGATTCTCTTTATCCCGCTATGGGTAGAAGTGCACAGCCCCTTTACTGATGAGTTCGCTGATATTGCGGTACTGGTGGCCGCTGGTGCGCTGTTCTTGTTCGCCCTCGGAGTGATCACCTGCGCCATTATGCGGCGGCCAGGGGTGGAGCTGAACAGGGCATGGACTGCCGTTGTTGCGCTTCTTCCACTGGCGGCGGTGGTGCAGTTCTGGTTCGTCAACTTCTATAAACCGGCTCATGACCGCCCGCGCGTTGACGTGGTCGCCAAACTGGAAGAATTGAGGCACTACGGCAAGGTCACCCACATGCGCGGAACCATCACGCTGAACAACAGTGGCGCGGCCGCGGTGGACGTTCTGGGGGCGGCGTACACCATTACGGGGCACAGCACGGAGAAGTCCGAGCGATTGGGTGCAAATAAAACAGCGCACGACGTCTTGGACCTGGCTTCTCGCGATCAACGTCATCTGGGAGAGTACAAGGGGCTACTCAAGATGGATGATGTCCTGAAGGCTGGAGAAACCTTGGCTCCCGGCCAGAAGTGGTCGACAACATTTGTCTTCGATGCCAGCAACGACAAGCAGGAGGTAGTTCGGCTGACCGTTCATACGTCCTTGCTCACGCATAATGGTGACTCGAAGGTCACCAATGACTGTGGCGAAGACTTTGAAGGCCGAGTCTCTCCTGTCTGTACCCAGACCGACTTGCCCGTGCCGAGTTCGCTGCATGAGGTCCTCGGAGACAGGCCCGCTGCTCGAACTGTCATGCTGTGCCCTCCTGTCGGGGCGCCGTACCTGTTGACGAGGTACCTGTCGAGGGACCGCGCATTCAAGGGCGAGACGAAGGAGTTCAAGTCAAAGCCGGGGGAGTCGGAGAAGATCGACGCCCGGGTGCGAGATCAGATGACTGGGGCCCTCGTCGAGTACCGGCTCGATCCATGAACCATCAGGTGTGACCGGCGGCTTCGCGCCGTGGGGTACTGTTCTCTTGCGTGCACGGCCGGAGGACCGGTGGTGGCGCGCAGCGGGACGTGGCGCAGCTTGGTAGCGCACTTGACTGGGGGTCAAGGGGTCGCAGGTTCAAATCCTGTCGTCCCGACCAGCGTTTACGCGGGTCAGAGGTCGTATCGGAATTTCCGGTACGGCCTCTTCTGCTTGCCAGGCTCCTGTCCAGCTCCTGTCCGGCACGGGGCGGGGCCATGACTCAAGCGCTTGTCACTGTATGTGCCGGTTTGCGTACTCGAGGTGATCGGGTCAGGGTGTTTACGTCAACCCCTTCCCACGCTCCCGAAAGGACACCGTCATGGGAAAGTCGAAAGCCAAGGCGAAGCAGGCCAAGGGCCGGATGAAGGAAACCATCGGCAAGGCCATTGACGACCCGGGCCTCCAGATGGAGGGCCGTGGCGAGCAGAACTCCGGCCACACCCACGGAACCGCGCACAAGCCCGGCGAGCGGATGAAGAAGCCGAGCGGACGGTAGCACCGCGGCACTGTGCACCTGGGGCGATCGCCCCAGGTGCGGGCCGTGTCAGGCCGTCCCGAGGAGCTCCGCGGCGACCTTCTTGTCCAGCGCCGCCCGCACCAGCGCGGCGGCGAACACGGCCCCCGGCGAGGACGAGTCCGCCGCCAGCCGGGCCAGCCTCCGCGGCCGGTCCGGCAGTCCCAGCAGCCGCGCTCCCTGGAGGGCCTTGTCGTCCAGGTAGGGCGCGGTCTCCGGCCAGAGGTCCTGCACCTCGCGCAGATAGATGTCGGCTCCCGTGGGCCCGATTCCGGGGACCTTCTGGAGCAGTCGGCTCAGCGCGGGCACATCGCCGCCGGCCTCGGCGCGCAGCCGGCGCAGATCTCCGGCCCACTCGTCCAGCAGTAGTTGTGCGCCGTCGGCGAGGCGCGTCGCCGTGCTCTCGTCGTATCTGCGGTAGCCGCCCCGACCGAGGGCGTCGACGCGCTGCTGCCAGGTCGACGCCAGCATGCGGCGCGGCGTACGCAGTCCGTCCTCGTTCAGCGCCCGCGCGGCCGCGACGGCGGTGCTGCTGCGGATCCTGGTGCTCAACAGGCAGGCCAGGACCAGCAGTTGGTACAGCGGCTGAGGAGTGTCGCGCAGCCGGATGCCCGCATCCTGCGCGAAGCTGCGGCCGTACGACTCCAGTAGCCGGCTCACCACATCACTGTCTTTCATCGCGTTCACCTATTGATCGGGTGACCGGTCAGCGAGGACGCCAAACATGCTGGGCCGTACCGCCTGATCCGGAGTACCGTGGAGTCGGGTAGTTCTCTGTTCAATCACCTGGCTCGCAAGCCTGGAGGACACCATGGACGTCCTGGTACTCGTGGGACGCATCATCTTCGTCGTGCTCTTTCTCAGCTCGGCCTTTGCCCATCTGACTCAGACGAAAGTCCTCGCCGGCTACGCCGCGTCCCGTGGCGTGCCTGCACCCGTCCCTGCCACCGTCGCCTCCGGCGTCCTGCTGCTGGCGGGCGCGCTGAGCGTGGCGCTCGGTATCTGGGCGGATCTCGGAGCGCTGCTGCTGGCTGTCTTCCTCTTCCCGACGGCTCTGCTGATGCACCCGTTCTGGAAGGAGAGCGAGGCACAGGCCCGCCAGCTCGAGATGACGATGTTCTTCAAGGACACCGCGCTGGGTGGCGCGGCGCTGATGCTCATCGCCTTCTTCTCGTACGCAGGAGGAGACCTCGGCCTGACGATCACCAAGCCGCTCTTCGGCATCGGCTGACGCCGCCCGGCGCGCTCACGGCACCCGTTGCTCCTCGCCCAGCACGGGCTGAAGCCTGCTGACCAGGCGGAAGAACGCCTCCTCGTTGCCCGCCATGCCCAGCGCGTCGAGCGCCTTGTCCGCCTCCGTGATCGGGACGGTCAGCAGCGGAAGGAGCGGCTGGCGCCCGTCGGCGAGGACCGCACGGGTGGTCTGGAGCAGCCGCACATAGGCCTGTGCCGCGGCGAGTTCCTGATCGGTCATGGCGCATTCCCCCTTGGAGAAGGTGTCGGACCGTCCAGCATCTCGCGCGGCACTGACAATCGATCAGCGGCCGAGCGCCGCACCCCCGTTGATGTGCAGAATCTGGCCCGTCAGATAGGCGGCTTCGGGTGCCGCGGCATAGCGCACCAGCGCGGCGATCTCCGCCGGGAGTCCCGGCTTGCCGGTCAGTGTCTGCTTGACCCGGGAGGCGACGAACTCCGGTGTGGCGCGGTCGCCGAAGAACTCCGTGTCAGCGACGAACCCGGGCGCGACGGCGTTGACGGTGATCCCGTCGGCCCCGAGCCGCTGCGCCAGGTCGAAGGTGTAGGTGTTGACCGCGGCCTTGGAGCCGCCGTACGAACCCGGGCCGCGCAGCGCCGCTATCGACGACAGATGGACGATCCGGCCGCCGGGCCGCCGCACGTGGGGGAGGAGCGCCTCGGTGAGCAGCACCGAGGTCAGCACGTTCGCGGCGAAGTTGCGACGGTAGCTGTCGGCGATGGACTCGAGCGTGCCGTCGTGCCCGGGAGCGACATTGCCGCCCGCGTTGGTAACCAGGACGTCGACGGTCTCGCTCCGCTCGGCAATGAACCGGGCCGCGCTGCGCACCTGTTCGGGCTCGGACAGATCGGCCGGGCACCAGCTCGCCGTGCGGTCGCCGCGCGTGGCGTTGATCTTCTCGGCGGCCGCGCGCAGCACCTCCTCCCTGCGGCCGAGGAGCGTGACCTTGTCACCGTCCGCGGCGAACGCCTCGGCCACCGCGAGGCCAATGCCCGTACCGCCGCCCGACACCACGATCTGCCGTGGACTCACAATCCCACCCGTTCTCGTATGTGACCAATAGTCTTGTCTGTGCACAGGAAGCTACGGATCACCCGAAGTGCTGTCAAGAAATCGCGTATTGCACCCGGCATCTCCAACTGGTGCTTGCGCGACCATTGTTCAGGCACTCGAACGCCGATTACATGGTTGAGTCCTCGCTTCCTCCCCGCCTAAGGAGACCAGCGTTGCCGGCCCCACTCAGCAGCACGTCGCGCCGTCGCTCACCCGTTCTCATCGCCCTGTTGGCTCTCGCCCTGCTGGTCTCCGCGCTGGCGGCCACGCCGTACACCGCGAGGGCCGCGGAAACCGGCGCACCGGTCCATGACCCGATCCCGCAGCAGCCGATCGAGTCCGGTCTGGGCCTGGTCGTCGAGGAGTACGCCGCCTTCCCCAAGACCGAACCCGTGCCCGGACCGGTCACCGATCCGCGCCTGAAGCGCCACGCCCGGATCAACTTCCTGAGCGAACTGCCCGACCGCTCCGGGCGGATGGCCGTCCCCGACCTCAACGGCAGGCTCTATCTCGTCGAGCGCGGACAGCCCAAGGTCTATCTCGACGTCGCCCAGACCGTCGGCCCCGCCTTCTTCGCCAGCAGCGGCATGGGCTCGGGCCTCGGCTTCGTCACCTTCGCACCCGACTTCCGCCGCACCGGCCGCTTCTACACCGTCCACACCGAGAAGGCCTCCGCCACCACCGCACAGCCGGACTTCGTCCAGCAGGCGACCACCAACTACCACGGTGTGATCACGGAGTGGACGGCCGACGACCCGGCCTCCGGCACCTTCGGCGGCAACCGCCGCGAGGTGCTGCGCATCGGATTCGCCGGCGGCGGCCACGGCATCCAGCAGATCGACTTCAACCCGACAGCCCGGCCCGGCGACCGGGACTACGGCCTGCTCTACGTCGCCGCGGGCGACGGCGCTCAAGGCGTGAACAACACCGAACCGCAGGATCTGAGCCTGCCGCACGGCAAGATCCTGCGCATCGATCCGCGCGGGCGGTCCGGCGCCAACGGCGAGTACGGCATCCCGGCGTCCAATCCGTTCGTCGGCAAGGCCGGCGCGCTCGGCGAGATCTACGCGTACGGGATGCGCGACCCGCACCGTTTCAGCTGGGACTCCGCCCGGCCGCACCGGATGTACCTCGGACACATCGGCGAGCACGCCGTCGAAGGCGTCTACGAGGTGCGGGCAGGCGACAATCTCGGCTGGAGCGAGCGCGAAGGGTCCTTCGTCTACGACAAGACCGCGGCCAACCCCTGCGACCGGCTGCTGGAACTGCCCGAGGACGACGCCAAGTACGGCTACCTCTATCCAGTCGCCGCTTACGACCACGACCCGCCCGCCGGCTGGAACTGCAAGTCCGACCTCGGCCGTGCCGTCGTCGGCGGCTTCGTCTACCGCGGCCACAACGCTCCGGCGCTGCGCGGCAAGTACCTCTACGGCGATCTCGTCGACGGCCGGCTGCTCTACGCCGAGACGAGCGAGATGCGCCGCGGCTCGGGCCAACTCGCCGACACCTACCGGCTGATGCTCTTCGACCGTGCCGGCAACCGCCTCACCATGCCTGAACTGGCCGGTGACACCCGCGTCGACCTGCGCTTCGGCCAGGACGCCCGCGGCGAGCTCTATCTGCTGTCCAAAGCCAACGGGAAGATCTGGAAGGTCACCGGGACCCGCCGGTTCGCCGACTGCCGTACCAGCGGCACGACGATCGGCCATGTCACGGCGGCGAAGAACTGGGCGCCGGTGACGCCCGCCAAGTGGCGCTTCCCGCCCGGCCAGGTGACCCTCGCCGAGGCCGGCGTGGCTCGTCCGGGCCCGCGCAGGCCGTTCGAGTACGCGGTGCTCACCGCCGGGCCGCGGTTCGGCTCCGTGCGGATCGACGCCGAAGTCCGCCTCGACACACCGGTCGAGATCAGCAACCGGGACGTGATCCTCGTCTTCGGCCACCAGTCGGACACGAAGTTCTACTACGCCCATCTCTCGTCCGACAACACCATCTACCCGCACAACGGCATCTTCGTGGTCAACGACGCCGACCGGCTCCGGCTGGACCACCAGTGGAACGGCTCCACCGGAGCGCCGCCCGCGATCGCCGACGCCGCCTGGCACGACGTACGCGTGGTGCACTGCGCCGACAGCGGAGAGATCGCGGTCTATGTCGACGGGTCCGGGCATCCGCTGATGACCGCCGTGGACAAGACCCTCGGCGCGGGCCGGGTCGGCTTCGGCTCCTTCGACAATGTCGGCAGCCTGCGCGACCTCAAGGTCACGGGCAGGCCCGCGAAGGACTGACGAAAACGGTTCGGGGCCCGTCAACGGACGGGCCCCGAACCGCTCTCCTGCGTGTCTCAGACGATCTGGTCGGCGATCTCCGCCTGCTCACGCGCGGAGCCGTACGCCTGCGGTGTGCCGTACGAGCGGCGCGCCACGAACCACCACACCGTCGCCAGTACCAGCACGGTGACCAATGCGACCGAGGCGTAGTTCATCGTGTCGACCGTCACCGGGTTCGACTGCGGCAGACAGAACAGCACGGTCACACCGGCCACCCACACCACCGCGATCCAGCCGATCGGCTTGCTCCAGCGGCCCAGGTTCCACGGACCCGGCTCGAACCGGTCCCCGGCGCGCAGCCGCAGATAGACCGGGATGGCATACGCCGGAGTGATGCCGATGACATTGATCGCGGTCACCGCGCCGTACGCGGTCGTGGAGTACAGCGACGGCACCGCCAGCAGACAGGCGAAGCCCACCGACAGCCACACCGCCGGGACCGGGGTCTGGGTGCGGCTGCTGACCTTGCGCCACAGGGCCGAGCCGGGCAGCGCGTTGTCCCGGCTGAACGCGAAGACCATGCGGCTGGCCGCGGCGACCTCGGCGTTGCCGCAGAACAGCTGCGCCACGATGACCACCAGCAGCAGCGCGGACGCGCCTCCGGTGCCGAGCGCATCGAGCAGGATCTGCGCCGGCGGCACGCCGGTCGATGTCTCCTGCGTGCCCGCGTAGTCCTGGATGGCGAAGGTCAGCCCCGCGAGCAGCGCGAAACCGGCGATCCAGGAGACCCAGATGGAACGCACGATGCCACGCGCTGCGGATACGGAGGCATTGGAGGTCTCCTCCGACAGATGCGCCGACGCGTCATAGCCGGAGAAGGTGTACTGGGCCAGCAGCAGGCCGATCGCCGCCACATAGATGGGGTTCTCCCAGCCCGTGCCGTTGACGAACTCGGTGAAGACGAACTCCGGGGACTGGTGGTCGGACGGCACGATCGCGAGCGCGCCGACGATCAGCGCGACACCGCCCAGGTGCCACCACACGCTCACCGAGTTGAGCACACTGACCAGCCGTACGCCGAACAGATTCAAGGTGGCGTGCACCAGCAGAATGCACATGAAGATGATCATTGTGGAGCCGGGTGTGGGATCGAAGCCCCACTGCAGATTCATGAACGCGCCGGTGAACAGCGCGCAGCCGTAGTCGATGCCGGCGATCGCGCCCAGCAGGCCCAGCAGATTCAGCCAGCCCGTGTACCAGCCCCACTTGCGGCCGCCGAGCCGGTCCGCCATGTAGTACAGCGCGCCGGACGTCGGATAGGCGCTGGTGACCTCGGCGAGCGCCATGCCGACGCAGAGCACGAACAGGCCGACGCCCGCCCAGCCCCACAGCATCACCGCGGGTCCGCCGGTGTTCATGCCGAAGCCGTACAGCGTCATACAGCCGGAGAGGATGGAGATGACGGAGAAGCTGATGGCGAAATTGCCGAAGCCTCCCATGCGGCGCGCCAGAACGGGCTGATAGCCGAGTTCCCGCAGCCGTTCCTCCTCGTCCTTGGGGAGCGCCGGGTCGGAACTCGAGAACCTCGGCGGGGATATGGACATCGAAATACCTCCGGGGAAAGGAAGATGCACTGGGCGGACAGGGGAGTGGTGCAGTGCGATGGATCGAGGTCCGGCGTCAGCCGTCCGCGTCGCCCGCGGCGGCGAGACATCGGCTGCGGGCACGGAGGAACAGCTCTTGCGCCAGTCCTGTGTCGCCCGGGCTCTGGGTCCGGTACGACCACGGCGGTGAGGTGTAGTACGGGCCCAGCGCCGTGAACACCCGGGCGGCGTCGGCGAACTGGTCCGACCCCCACAGGGCGTGGGCCAGATGGTTGAGATCCAGAAGTGAGCACCGGGCCGGATCCACCTCGTCGAACCAGCCGTGCAGCGCGCGCAGCGACTCCCTCGCCGCGTCGTCCGTCACCCAGTGCAGATCCAGCGCCCGCTCATGGCCCTTGTCGCGGCGATAGCGCTCCACGCGTACATACAGCGGAAGCGCCAGCACGGCCGAGCCGCCGGGTGCGGAAGTGGCCGCCCACTGAACGAAGTTGAACGCTTCGGAGAGCTGACCGCCGGATCTTCGGGCGTAGACGAACTGGAGCATCCGGTGGTACGCCTCGCGGTTGTACGGGTCGCGTTTGTCGGCCTCCGCCAGCAGTCCCCACGGCCCGGGAAACAGCATCGGCCCGGGCGGCACCGCCCGGTGCTCGTCCATCCGCTGGTTCTCGTCGAGCTGGGCCAGCGCCAGCAGACAGACCCACGGCACCGGATCGTCGGGCGACTGATGTGCGGCGATCCGGCAGGCCTCCCAGGCCTCGTGCCATAACTCCTTGGTGCGCCGATGGCCCTCGCGATGGGCCCGGAGCACCCGCTCGACGGTGACCCTGCCGTGCATCACGGTCGCGGCGAGCGACCGGGGCTCCTCCGAGCGCCAGGCCTGCACGGCATCGGATCCGGCGGCCACCGCCGCGAGCACCTGTGTCCGCTGGGTCCACACGCCCCAGTCGGAGGTGGCGGCCAGCAGATTGCGCATCGACAGCCAGCGACCCGTGCGTAAGTCCTGCATGGCAGTCCGCAGCTCACTGTCGTGGCCCGCCGGGTGGTACACCGGGATCATGCGGTCCTCTGCTGGCGGTGGAGGGTCGTACCGGCTGCGGAAGGAGAGTTCCGCTTCCAGATGGTCGCGCCGATCTTACTCAACTGTTCGATATCGACAAGAAGTTGATGAAGTGTCAGCCAAAAGCGATCGTTCAGGCTGTCCCTTGACGAAGGCCCCGGCCTGCTCCAGGCTTCTCTCGTCAACGATCAAGGTTTTACCGGACAGCGAGGTAGCCGATGCCAGGCCCTGTGCTTGCCGTCGACCAAGGCACCTCCGGGACAAAGGCCCTGGTCATCTGCCCGGAGCGCGGTGTGATCGGCTCCGGCTCCGCATCGGTGAGCCCGCGCTACGGCCCCGGCGGAAGAGTGGAGGTCGACCCAAGGGCCCTGCTGAGTTCGGTCGTCGACGCCGGACGCCAGGCCCTGGCCGAGGCGGCCGAGCCCGTCGCCGCCGTCGGCCTCGCCAATCAGGGCGAGACGGTACTGGCCTGGGACCCGGTCAGCGGCGAGCCGCTGACCGACGCGATCGTCTGGCAGGACCGGCGGGCCGAGCCGCTCTGCGCCGAACTCGCCCCGCACGCCGACGAACTGACCCGGCTGACCGGTCTGCCTCTCGATCCCTACTTCGCCGCGCCCAAAATGGCATGGATACGCCGGGAACTCACCCGCGAAGGCGTCGTCACCACCAGCGACGCCTGGCTGATCCACCGGCTGACCGGCGCGTATGTCACCGATGCGGCGACCGCCGGACGTACCCAGCTCCTCGACCTCGACCGGGTGGCCTGGTCGCCCGAGGCCCTCGACATCTTCGGGCTGGGCGACGAGCGGCTGCCGGAGGTCGTCGACGCGGACGGCCCGGTCGGCATCACCACCGCCTTCGGCGACGGCATTCCGCTGACCGGACTCCTCGTCGACCAGCAGGCGGCGCTGCTCGCCCAGAGCGTCACCGAACCGGGCACCGCCAAGTGCACCTATGGCACGGGTGCGTTCCTGCTCGCCCAGACCGGGTCCAGCCCACGCCGTACCACCAGCGGACTCGTCAGCTGCGTCGCCTGGAGGCTCGGCGGACGGACCAGCTACTGCCTCGACGGTCAGGTCTACACGGCCGCTTCCGCCGTGCGCTGGCTCAGCGACCTCGGCGTGATCTCCGGCGCCGCAGACCTGGACCCGGTCGGCTCCGCCGTGCCGGACAGCGGCGGCGTCACGTTCGTACCGGCGCTCGCCGGGCTCGCCGCGCCGTGGTGGCGCGGCGATCTGCGCGGCTCGCTGACCGGCCTCGGACTCGACACCGGCCCCGGTCATCTGGTGCGGGCGCTGTGCGAAGGCATCGCCGCGCAGGTCGTCTCGCTCACCGACGCGGTCGCGGCCGATCTCGGCCGGCCGCTGACGGGACTGCGGGTCGACGGCGGTCTGACCCGCTCGTCCCTGCTCATGCAGACGCAGGCGGATCTGCTCCAACTGCCCGTCGAGGTCTCGGCGCTGCCGGATGTCACCGCGCTCGGCGTCGGGGCCGTCGCACGGCTCGGCATGGACCAGAGCCTCAGCCCCGAGCAGGCGATTCCCGCCTGGGAGCCGTCCGCGGTCTACGAGCCGCGGATCAGTGCCGCCGAGGCGGCCGAACGGCTCGGGCGCTTCCGCGCCGAGGTCGCCGCACTGCTGGACCGCACGCCGCCGGCACCAGGAGCACCATGAGCGTCACGACCTCGGGGCAGCTGCCGCAGACCATGCACGATGTGATCGTCGTCGGCGCCGGAGTGGTCGGGTCGGCGATCGCCCGCGAACTCGCCCGCCACCGGCTGCGCACCGCACTCGTGGACGGGTCCGACGATGTCGGCAACGGCACGTCCAAGGCCAACACCGCCATCCTGCACACCGGTTTCGACGCGGTGCCCGGCTCACTCGAATCCCGGCTCGTACGCGAAGGACAGCGCAGACTCGCCGCCTACGCCGAAGAGGCCGGGATCCCGCTCGAACCACTCGGCGCGCTGCTTGTCGCCTGGAACCAGGAACAGCTCGCCGCGCTCCCGGCGCTCGCCGCCAAGGCCGAACGCAACGGCTACCACGACGCGCGGCTGATCGACGCCGACGAAGTACGCCGCCGTGAACCGCACCTCGGCCCCGGCGCGCTCGGCGCACTGGACGTCCCGGGCGAGAGCATCATCTGTCCGTGGACCACGACGCTGGCCTACGCCACCCAGGCCGTACGCGCCGGAGTCGACCTGCATCTGAACTGCCCCGTGGAAAGCGTCACCAGCGGCACCCATCATGAACTGGCCACCGGGCGGGGCCTGTTGCGTACCCGCTATCTCGTCAACGCCGCCGGACTGCACGCCGACGAACTCGACCGTCGGCTCGGCCACGACGACTTCACCGTCACTCCGCGCCGCGGCCAGCTGATCGTCTTCGACAAGTTCGCCCGCGATCTCGTCCGTCACATCCTGCTGCCGGTGCCGACCGCGCTCGGCAAGGGCGTCCTCGTCTCACCGACCGTGTACGGCAATGTGATGCTCGGCCCGACGGCCGAAGACCTCGACGACAAGCAGGCCACCGGATCGACCGCCGAAGGACTGGCCGGCCTCCTCGAGAAGGGCCGGCGGATCGTGCCCGAGCTGGTGACCGAGGAGGTGACCGCCGTCTACGCGGGCCTGCGTGCCGCCACCGAGCACGACGACTACCGCATCCGGGCCCATCCACGGCAGCGGTACATCACGGTCGGCGGCATCCGGTCCACCGGACTGACCGCCTCCATGGCCATCGCCGCCCATGTCGCCGTTCTCCTCGCGGACTCCGGTCTCGACCTCGGACCGGCGCGCGAGCTTGAGCCCGTACGCATGCCGAACATCGGCGAGTTGTCGCCGAGGCCCTACCAGCGGGCCGAGCTCATCGCCGCCGACCCCGCGTACGGCACGCTCGTCTGCCACTGCGAGCGGGTCTCGCACGGCGAGATCCGCGACGCACTCGACAGCACGGTCCCACCCGGCTCGCTCGACGGATTGCGGCGGCGCACCCGGGCACGCGGCGGCCGCTGCCAGGGCTTCTACTGCGGGCCCGCGGTGCGCGAGCTCTTCGAGGCACGCCGATGAGCCGGCCGGAGCGTGCGGTCGACGTCCTTGTCGTGGGCGCGGGACCGGCCGGACTGGCCGCGGCCGCCCGCCTTGCCGCAGCGGGAGCGGGCCGGGTCGAGATCCTCGAACGGGAGCAGCAGCCGGGCGGCATTCCGCGTCACTGCTGCCACGGCGGCTTCGGACGGCGGGAGCGGCGCCGCCCGACGACCGGCCCGCAGTACGCGCGTCACCTCGTCGACGAGGCCGTTCGCGTCGGAGCCGAGCTGCGCTCCGGTGTCACGGCCACCGGCTGGGCGGGCCCGCGCACCCTGGACACCACAGGGCCCACGGGCCTGGAACGCATCACCGCGCGGGCCGTCGTCCTCGCCACCGGCGCCCGCGAACGCCCGCGCAGCGCCCGGCTGGTGCCCGGCACCCGGCCCGCCGGTGTGCTGACCACCGGCGAACTCCAGCAGGCTGTCCACCTCCACGGGCAGCGGGTCGGCAGCCGCGCGGTCGTCGTCGGCGCGGAACCCGTCGCCTTCTCCGCCGTACGCACCCTGCACGCCGGTGGCGTCGAGACCGTCGCGGTCGTCACCGAACAGCCGCGCCTGTCGTTGCCGTCGCTGCGCCGCCAGGTTCCGGTCCTGACCAGGACCGACGTCACCGAGCTGATCGGACGCGGCCGACTGACCGGAGTCCGGCTGCGGCACCGGGACGGCAGAACCACCACCGTCCGCTGCGACACGATCGTCTTCACCGGCGACTGGATCCCGGACCACGAACTGGCCAGGCGCGGCGGCATCCCGCTGGACGAGGGCACCCGCGGACCGGCGATCGACACCGCCTTCCGCACCGCCGAGCCCGGTGTCTTCGCCGCCGGCAATCTGCTGCACGGCGCCGAGCGGGCCTCGGTCGCGGCCGAGGAGGGCCGGTGCGCGGCGGACCATGTGCTGCGGCATCTCGCGGGAGAGGCGTGGCCCGGCCCCGGGCTTGCTGTCCAGGCCGAAGGACCGCTGCTGTGGGCGGCGCCGAACCGGATCGACCCGCGCGGTCCACTGCCGATGCTGGGCCGCTTCATGCTGCGTACGGCCGAGCCGCTGGCCCTGCCTCGACTCGTCGTGCGGCAGAACAGCCGGGTGCTGCATCGGTCGCGCCTGCTGCGGCCCGCGCTGCCCGGCCGTCCGCTGCGTCTGCGCGCCGACTGGATCGCAGCGGCCGACGCCGGCGGCGGACCCGTGTTGATCACCCTGGGCTAGCCGAAAAGACGGGCCGAACTCCACGTCCGATTTCCGCCAGCCCCGGCTCCTGGACGGTGCCCATACTGGCCGTATGACCATCGAGGACACCCGGTACGACAGCAGATACGAGGCGGTGAGCAGCAGGGACGCCCGGTTCGACGGAGTCTTCTTCTTCGCCGTCTCCACCACCGGAATCTACTGCCGGCCCAGTTGCCCCGCGATCACGCCCAAGCGCCGGAACGTGACCTTCTACCCGACGGCCGCCGCGGCCCAGGGCGCGGGCTACCGCGCCTGCCGCCGCTGCCGCCCCGACGCCGTGCCGGGCTCCGCCGAGTGGAACGCCCGCGCCGACGTCGTGGGCCGGGCCGTGCGGCTGATCGGCGACGGAGTCGTCGATCGCGAGGGTGTCGCGGGCCTCGCCAGCAGGCTGGGCTACAGCGCCCGCCAGGTGCAGCGCCAGCTGACCGCCGAACTCGGCGCCGGGCCCATCGCGCTCGCCCGGGCCCAGCGCGGCCACACCGCCCGCGTACTGCTGCAGACCACCACCATGCAGGCCGCGGAGATCGCCTTCGCCGCCGGATTCGCGAGCGTGCGGCAGTTCAACGACACCATCCGCGAGATCTACGCCGCGACGCCGAGCGAACTGCGCTCCGCCCGGCCCGGGAGCCGTACCCGATTCGGCCCTGTCGCCACGGAGAACGGCACCGCGGGCGTGCCGCTGCGACTGGCCCACCGCGGTCAGTACGCCGCCGCCGAGATCTTCGGCCATCTCGCCGCCCGCGCCCTCACCGGCATCGAGGAGATCGTCGGCGAACGCGGCTCCCGCGTCTACCGGCGCACCCTGCGGCTGCCCGGCGGGCCTGGCATCGCCGAGGTCGGCGAACGGCCGGGAGCGGGCGGCTGGCTGGACTGCCGGCTGCACCTCAACGACCTGCGCGATCTGACCACGGCCACACAACGGATGCGCCGGCTGTTCGACCTGGACGCCGACCCGTGCGCCGTCGCCGAACGCCTCGGCGCCGACCCGGTGTTGGCCCCGCTCGTAGCCGCCCGACCCGGCCTGCGCGCCCCGGGCACGCCCGACCCGCACGAACTGGCCGTACGAGCGGTGCTGGGCCAACAGGTCTCCGTGGCGGCGGGACGCAAGCTCGGCAACGCGCTGATCGCGGCGTACGGACAGCCGCTGTGCGAGCCCAGCGGCGGCCTCACCCATCTGTTCCCCGAGCCGGACACCCTCGCCGATGCGGCACTCGACGAGCTCGGCATGCCCGAAGCCCGGCGCGCCACGCTCCGTACGCTGACGGCCGCACTCGCCGACGGATCGGTGGTGCTCGACCCCGGCGCCGACCGCGACGAGACCGAGCGGCAGCTCCTCGCGCTGCCCGGCATCGGACCCTGGACGGCCGGCTATGTCCGCATGCGCGGCCTCGGCGACCCTGATGTGCTGCTGACCGGGGATGTGGCCGTGCAGGCCGCGATGCGCCGCGCGGGCGCGAGCACGGCCGGCACCGAAGGCTGGCGGCCCTGGAGTTCGTACGCCATGCACCACTTCTGGAACATGCCATGACCCGGAAGGCGACGACCGCGATGCCCGCGAAGACGGTGAAGACGACGCTGCCGATGACCGACGTCGAGTGGAAGGAGCTCGCCGAGGAGATCGACGAGTACGGCTGCGCGCTCACCCCGCGGATCCTCGACCCGGGCGCGTGCCGGTCGATCGCGGCGCTGTACGACGACACGGAACGCTTCCGGTCCACCGTCGACATGGCCCGCTACCGCTTCGGCTCCGGCGAGTACCGCTACTTCGCCGACCCGCTCCCGGACGCCGTACGGCAGTTGCGGGCCGCGTTCTATCCGCGTCTGCTGCCGATCGCCCGCGACTGGGCCGCCCGGCTCGACCGCCCCGCACCGTGGCCCGACCGGCTGGAGGACTGGCTGGCGATGTGCCACGAGGCCGGACAGACCAGGCCCGCCCAGATCCTGCTGCGGTACGGCACGGGCGACTGGAACGCCCTGCACCGTGACCTGTTCGGCGACGCCGTCTTCCCGCTGCAGGTCGTGATCGGCCTGGACGAGCCCGAAGCGGACTACACGGGTGGCGAGTTCCTGCTGGTCGAGCAGCGGCCCCGGGCGCAGTCACGCGGCACCGCGACCCTGCTCAAGCAGGGGCATGCGTTGATCTTCACCACCCGTGACCGCCCGGTCCTCGCCAAGCGCGGCTGGTCGGCGTCGCCGGTACGGCACGGAGTGAGCGCGGTCCGGTCGGGCCGGCGGCACACCCTGGGTCTGGTGTTCCACGACGCGTCGTAGGAACCCAGGGGTCTCAGGCGATGGACGCCGAGACGATCGCCGACACCGCCAGATTGCAGGACGCCGTCACCCACACTGCCGGATGCGGCTCCGGCTCCACCAGGGTCGCCCCGAGCTTGCCCGGCGTGACGAGGTCCACCACCAGGAACGCCACACCCATCATCAGCAGGCCCAGCAGTCCGAACGCGGCGGTGGAGACAAGGCCCTTGCCGAAGTTGTCGTACGTGGTCCAGATCGAGGTGAACACGATCCCGCCGATGCCCAGCAGCGCGGAGCTCAGCAGCAGCGCGGCGTTGCGGTTGCGGTCCTCCCAGATCTGTCGGCCGAGCTTGCCGGGCGTCAGCAGGTCGATCAGGACTATGCCGAGGATCAGGAGGACCACACCGAGTGCGCCGTACGCGCTCGCGCGGCCAAGTCCGTTGACGATGTCGCTCATTGAGGGGGCGGTCTCCGTGTCGATGAGATGGTGCTGGTCAAGGGCGCGCAAAATCTACCGCACGGATCCGGCCAGTTGATCAGGTGTCCCGGCTCACCCGTACGGGCGCAGCGGCGCGGCGTACTCTGTCCGGTGTTGGCGTGCACCCCGCACGGGGGCGCGACCCTTTGTTCACAGGAGTGTGACGCCGTGCAGCGCACCATGTTCAAGTCCAAGATCCACCGGGCCACCGTGACCGAGGCCGACCTGCACTACGTCGGGTCCGTCACCGTCGACGCGGAGCTGATGGAGGCCGCCGATCTGCTGCCCGGCGAGCTGGTGCACATCGTCGACATCACCAACGGCGCCCGGCTGGAGACCTATGTCATCGAAGGCGCACGCGGCTCGGGAGTCATCGGCATCAACGGCGCAGCCGCCCATCTCGTGCACCCCGGCGATCTCGTCATCCTGATCAGCTACGCCCAGGTCGACGACGCCGAGGCACGGTCGCTCGTGCCGAGCGTCGTGCATGTCGACGCGGCGAACCGGATCGTCGACCTGGGCTCGGACCTGTCCGAGCCCGTGCCCGGCAGCCGTACGGCACGCAGTCCGCACGCCGTAGTCTGACAATTCGGCCCGCCGCCCGAAGCGAGGAGAAGCCCGCATGTCAGAGCTGGAGATCCGCGACAACAGAGCGGACGGCCTGCTGGAGGCGTACGAGGACGGCGACGTCGCCGGACGCATCGCCTACTTCACGCTCGACGCGACGCCCGCCGCGCTCGTCGCCGTGCACACCGTCGTCGAGCGGGAACACGAGGGCAAGGGTGTCGCGGGCGCGCTGGTGCGGGAGTTCTACGCCATGGCCGCGCGCGAGGGCGTGCCCGTCGTGCCGTTGTGCCCGTACGCCGCCAAGTGGGCCGAGCGGCACCCGGACGAGGCTCCCGAGGCGCCCGCCGAACTGGTCAGGGCTGCCGAGGAGCAGCTCAAGGCCGACCCGCGGCTCTGGTGACGGCCGTGCTGACGCTGCTGCACACCTCACCGCTCCATGTCCCGGTCTTCGACGCCCTGCGCGACCAGGACCACCCGGGCGTCACGCTGCGGCACCTCGTCCACGAGGACCTGCTCGCCCGGGCCATGGCGGAGGGCCCGCAGGCCGTCGCCGCGGATGTCGCCGCCGTACTCGCCGGAGCGGTCGCCGAAGGTGCGAGCGCGGTGCTGTGCACCTGCTCCTCCGTCGGCGGCGTCGCCGAGGCGGCCGCGGTGGAACTCGGCGTACCGGTCCTGCGGGTCGACCGGCCGATGGCAGCGGCGGCGGCCGCCTGCGACCGGGTCGTGGTGGTCGCGACCGTGCGCAGCACCTTCGAGCCGACGGCCGCGCTGATCCGTGAAGAGGCCGCGGGCCGCGCAGTCGACCTGCGGACCCTGTTCGTCGAAGGCGCCTGGGAGCGTCTGGAGGCCGGTGACCGCGACGGCTATCTCGACGCGGTTGCCGCCGCGGTCGACACCGTGCGCGAGGCCGATGTCATCGTGTTGGCCCAGGCGTCCATGACGGACGCCGCCGACCGTACGACCACCGCCGTGCCGGTCCTGTCCAGCCCGCGGCCCGGGCTGCGGGCGGCCGTCGAGGCGGCCGCGGAGGCAGTCGCAGCCGGATCCTGACGCGTGGATCCGGCGCGCGTGGGCACGCGCACCGGGAGACATTGGGAACGCACGACCTACGCGCCACTGGAGGTCCGGCATGACCCAGCCACCCGTACCGCCTTCGCCGATCCCGTCGCCGGGGCCGCCAGGACCGGACCCGGGCCCGCTGCCCGGGCCGGTGCCCACTCCTTCGCCACCGCCGGGCCCCGCGCCCGACCCCATTCCGCAGCCGCCGGGCCCCGGACCGGGCCCTGGCCCAGGACCTGAGCCGTCGCCCGAGCCGGAGCCTCAGCCGGGCCCGGTCTAGATCAGCCGCCGCTCACCTCCGAGCGGTCACCGCCCCAGAGGGTGTGGAACGAACCCTCCCGGTCGGTCCGCCGGTAGGTGTGCGCGCCGAAGAAGTCGCGCTGGCCCTGAGTGAGCGCCGCCGGCAGCCGCTCGGCGCGCAGGGCGTCGTAGTACGCGAGCGCCGCCGAGAAGCCCGGCGTCGGCACGCCCTGCCGGGCGGCCGTCGCGACCACCTCGCGCCAGTCGTCCTGTGCCGTGCCGATCTCCGCCGCGAACTGCTTGTCCGACAGCAGACTCGGCAGGTCGCGCTGCGTGTCGTACGCGCCGCGGATCCGGTCCAGGAACACCGCGCGGATGATGCAGCCCTCCCGCCAGATCGAGGACACCGAACCGAGGTCGATGTCCCAGTCGTACGCCTCGCTGCCCGCCTGGATCTGGTGGAAGCCCTGCGTGTACGACACGATCTTGGAGGCGTACAGCGCCTGCTCGACCCGTTCGGCGAACCGCGCCGCCTCCTCGGAGCCCAGCGGCTGCGGCGTCGGCCCCGGCAGTCCGCGCGAGGCGTCGCGCAGCGGCGCATGGCCGGAGACCGAGCGGGCGAAGACCGCCTCCGCGATCCCGGAGACCGGCACGCCGAGATCGAGGGCGATCTGCACGGTCCATCGGCCCGTGCCCTTCTGCTCGGCCTGGTCCGCGACGATGTCGACGAACGGCTTTCCGGTCGCCGCGTCCGTGTGGGCCAGCACCTCCGCCGTGATCTCGATCAGATACGAGTCGAGCCGCCCGGTGTTCCAGGTGCGGAAGGTCTCCGCGATCTGCGCGGGGGAGTAGCCGGCGACCGCCCGCAGCAGGTGATACGCCTCGGCGATCAGCTGCATGTCGGCGTACTCGATGCCGTTGTGCACCATCTTCACGAAGTGGCCCGCGCCGTCCGGGCCGATGTGCGCCACGCACGGCTGGCCGTCGTGCGCCTTCGCCGCGATCCGCTCGAGGAGCGGCCCGAGCGAGGCGTACGACTCGGACGAGCCGCCCGGCATGATGCTCGGCCCGTGCAGCGCGCCCTCCTCGCCGCCCGAGATGCCCACGCCCACGAAGTGGATGCCCCGCTCCCGCATTTCCTTCTCGCGGCGGCGGGTGTCGGCGAAGTGGGCGTTGCCGCCGTCGATGATGACGTCGCCCTCCTCCAGCAGCGGCGCGAACTCCTGAATCACCGCGTCCGTGGGATCACCGGCCTTGACCATGATCACCAGACGGCGCGGGCGCTCCAGCGCCGCCACGAACTCCTCGGCCGTCTCGGCGGGCACGAACGCGCCCTCGTCACCGAACTCCTCGACCAGCGCCCGGGTCTTTGCCGCCGTCCGGTTGTGGACGGCGACCGTGAAGCCGTTGCGGGCGAAGTTACGGGCGAGATTGCGGCCCATCACCGCGAGTCCCGTGACACCGATCTGGGCTGTTCCACTCATGCGTGTGCTCCTGGAGATCCGTCGGAAAATCCAATGTCCGCGCCCGTTCATACGTAGCCGCGGATCCAGCCATTCATCGATCCTCAAGCCCTTGAGAGTCTTGCGCATTCCGGCGCGCGAACCCGGCAAGATCCGAAAGACACCCGCTGCGCGCCAGCGACTGCCCGCGGGCACGGTTCGGACGCGGCAACAGGGTCAAGCGGGCAGCGACACCTGCCGCCGCTACCTGCACAAACTGCCCCACCAGCGGCGACGGCACATGCAAAACGGGCACGAACGGGCACAGCGAATGATGTGAAGGGCCTGGTCCAGCGGCCGGAATTGCTTGTACAAACGACCCATGGGCCCGAACGGACTCCAGGCCCCGCCGCACACACCGTGCAGCAGCGAGCAGAACCAGGGAAGTGCGCTGTGGACACCGACGAACGCCGAAGAGGAATTCTCGAGACGGCCCGACGCGACGGCGCCGTGGACGTCAACGATCTCGCTGGTCAATTCCAGGTGGCCAAGGAGACCATCAGGCGGGACCTGCACGCACTGGAGGAGCACGGACTGGTACGCCGTACGCACGGCGGGGCCTACCCGGTGGAGTCCGCCGGATTCGAGACCACGCTCGCCGTGCGGACCACCCGGCATGTGCCGCAGAAGTCGCGGATCGCGGCAGCAGCGGCCGATCTCCTCGGCGACGCGGAAACCGTCTTCGTCGACGAGGGCTTCACGCCGCAGCTCGTCGCCGAGGCGCTGCCGCGGGACCGGCCGCTGACCGTGGTCACCGCGTCGCTGGCCGTGGCGACCGTACTCGCGGACGCCGAGAAGATCGCCGTCCTGCTCCTCGGCGGTCGGGTCCGCGGCGGCACCATGGCCACCGTCGACCACTGGGCCACCAGAATGCTCGCCGGCTTCGTCATCGACCTGGCGTACGTCGGCGCGAACGGAATCTCGCGGGAGTACGGACTGACCACGCCCGACCCCGCGGTCAGCGAGGTGAAGGCACAGGCCATGCGCAGCTCCCGCCGCCGGATCTTCGCCGGAATCCACACCAAGTTCGGCGCCGTCAGCTTCTGCCGCTTCGCCGGCGTCGAAGACTTCGAGGCCGTCGTCACCGACGTCGGCCTGCCGTCCGCCGAAGCACACCGCTACTCCCTGCTCGGACCGCAGGTCATCCGGGTCTGAGCGGCCGGAGCCGCACAACTGCATCACCTCATGAGCGCGTTGATCCCCGGCCGGTTGGCCGAGGGCAGGCCAAACACGTCCTGAACACCGATCCGATCACGAGCCGCAACAAACGATCAGGAGAAACCAATGCCCCTCCAGCGACGACGACGCGCAATCAGCCTGAGTGTGGGGGCGGGCACGGCCGCCATGGCACTGCTCGCGGGGTGCAGCGGAGCAGGCGCCTCCTCCTCCGGAGAGAGCGACACGGTGAACGTACTGATGGTGAACAACCCGCAGATGGTCGAGCTGCAGAAGCTGACCGCGGCCAACTTCACCAAGGAGACCGGTATCAAGGTCAACTTCACCGTGCTGCCGGAGAACGACGTCCGCGACAAGATCAGTCAGGACTTCTCCAACCAGGCGGGCCAGTACGACGTGGCCACCATCAGCAACTACGAGGTGCCGTTCTACGCCAAGAACGGCTGGTTGCACGCCCTGGACGACTACGCCAAGAAGGACACCGCCTTCGACCAGGGCGACATCCTCAAGCCGCTGACGGAGTCGCTCACCGCGGCGGACGGAAAGCTCTACGCCGAGCCGTTCTACGGCGAGTCGTCCTTCCTCATGTACCGCAAGGACGTGCTGGCGGCGAAGAACCTGACGATGCCGGCCAAGCCCACCTGGACACAGGTGGCCGACATCGCCGCGAAGGCGGACGGCGCCGAGCCCGGCATGAAGGGCATCTGTCTGCGCGGACTCCCCGGCTGGGGCGAGGTCATTGCGCCGCTGACCACCGTCGTCAACACCATGGGCGGCACCTGGTTCACCGACAAGTGGGAGGCCAAGCTCACCTCGCCGGAGTTCAAGAAGGCCACCCAGTTCTATGTCGACCTGGTGCGCAAGCACGGTGAGGCCGGCGCGGCCCAGTCCGGGTACGCCGAGTGCCTCAACAACATGACCCAGGGCAAGACGGCCATGTGGTACGACGCCACCGCCGGGGCCGGCTCCCTGGAGGCGCCCGATTCGCCGGTGAAGGGCAAGATCGGCTACGTACCGGCTCCGGTGGAGAAGACCGAGAGCTCCGGCTGGCTCTACACCTGGGCCTGGGGCATGCAGAAGGCCTCCAAGAAGTCCGACAGCGCCTGGAAGTTCATCTCCTGGGCGTCCAGCAAGGAGTACGAGGAGCTGGTCGGCAAGACGAGCGGCTGGTCCAACGTCCCCGCGGGCAAGCGGGCGTCGACCTACGCCAACGCCGAGTACAAGAAGGCCGCCGGCGCCTTCGCGGAGATCACCGAGAAGGCCATCGCGAGCGCCAACCCGGAGAACCCCGGCGTCCAGCCCCGCCCCGCGGCCGGTATCCAGTTCGTCGGCATCCCCGAGTTCACCGACCTCGGCACCAAGGTCTCGCAGGAGATCAGCTCGGCCATCGCCGGCCGCCAGACCGTCGACCAGGCACTGGCCGCCTCCCAGAAGCTGGCCGAGAAGGTCGGCAAGGAGTACCAGTGACCGCCTCCGTCACCACCCCGCCGCTGAACCCGCAGGTTCGGTCGGAGCAGGCGCGGCGGCCCAGGACGCGGAAGTCGGGACCGCGGGCCTGGGCCACCCGGGCCCCGCTCCTGCCCGCCCTCGTCTTTTTGATCGCCGTCACCCAACTGCCCTTTGTGGCAACGCTGGTGATCTCGCTCTTCGACTGGAACTCCCTCGACCCCGACGCGCGCAGCTTCGCCGGCCTCTCCAACTACTCCGAGGTGGTCACCGACTCGGAGCTGCGTGAATCGGTCCTCACCACCGTCATGATCACCGCGAGCGTCGTCATCACCTCGGTGGTGCTCGGACTGCTGCTCGCGCTGCTGCTCGACCGCACCTTCTTCGGGCGCGGCATGGTGCGCACCCTGCTCATCACGCCGTTCCTGCTCGTCCCGGTCTCGGCGGCGCTGCTGTGGAAGCACGCGCTCTACAACCCGGAGTACGGGCTCTTCAACGGGGCCCTGACCTGGGTCGGCGAGCTGTTCGGCGATACGACCCCGGCGCAGCCGGACTGGATCTCCGACATGCCGCTGCTCGCCGTCGAGGCCTCCCTGGTGTGGCAGTGGACGCCCTTCATGATGCTGATCCTGCTCGCCGGACTGCAGAGCAGGCCCGCCGACATGATGGAGGCCGCGCGTCTCGACGGGGCGAGCAGCTGGCAGATGTTCCGCTATCTGACGCTGCCGCATCTGCGGCGGTACCTCGAACTGGGCGTACTGCTCGGCTCCGTGTACATCGTGCAGAACTTCGACGCGGTGTTCACCATCACCGGCGGAGGGCTCGGCACCGCCAACCTCCCGTACACCATCTACAACACCTTCTACCAGGCTCACGAGTACGGACTGGCGTCCGCCGTGGGAGTCGTCGTCGTGATCGGCACGATGATCATCGCGACCTTCGCGCTCCGGGTGGTCTCGTCCCTCTTCCGTGAGGAGGCGAACCGCGCATGACCGCTCCCACCGCAACAGCCCCCCGCGTAAAGCCGCAGCTGCCGCCCGCGGCACGCCGCGCCAAGCGCCGCTCCACCGCACTGGGCGTGGTGGCCTGGGTGGCGGGCATCGGCTTCTGTCTGCCCGCCCTGTGGATGCTGCTGACCTCGCTGCACGCGGAGTCGGACGCGGCGACCAATCCGCCGTCCATCGCCGCGTCGCTGACCCTCGACGGATACCGGGAGTTCTTCGGCGCGGGCGGCGGGCCGACTCCCTGGCCCTCCCTGATCAACTCCCTCTCCGCCTCGCTGTTCTCCACTCTGCTGGTGCTCGTGCTGGCGATCCCGGCCGCCTACGCGCTCTCCATCCGGCGCGTACGCAAGTGGACGGACGTGATGTTCTTCTTCCTGTCCACCAAGATGCTGCCGGTCGTCGCGGGCCTGCTGCCCATCTATCTGTTCGCGAAGAACACCGGAATGCTGGACAACGTCTGGCTCCTCGTTCTGCTCTACACCTCGATGAATCTGCCGATCGCGGTGTGGATGATGCAGTCCTTCCTCGCCGACGTGCCGGTCTCGATCATCGAGGCGGCCCAGGTGGACGGCGCCCGGCTGCCCACCGTCCTGGCCCGCGTGGTCGCGCCCATCGCCGCTCCGGGAATCGCGGCCACCGCGCTGATCTGCTTCATCTTCAGCTGGAACGAGCTGCTCTTCGCGCGGGTGCTCACCGGCGTCGTCGCCCAGACCGCGCCCGTCTATCTGATCGGAGTCGTCACCAGCCAGGGCCTGTTCCTCGCCCAGCTGTGCGCCGCGTCCGTCGTTGTGTCCCTGCCGGTGCTCGCCGCCGGCTACGCCGCCCAGGACAAGCTCGTCCAGGGCCTCTCGCTTGGAGCTGTTAAATGAGGGCAGCGATCGTCGAAGCCCCCGGCAAGGTCTCCGTCACGACGGTTCCCGACCCCACCCCGGGACCGCGGGAGGTTGTCGTCTCGGTGGCCTCGTGCGGTCTGTGCGGCACCGATCTGCACATCCTGCAGGGCGAGTTCGCGCCGACGCTGCCGATCCTGCCGGGGCATGAGTTCGCCGGTGAGGTCGTGGGCGTCGGGAGCAGGGTCACCGAAGTGGCCGTCGGGGACAAGGTCGCCGTCGACCCGTCCCTGCACTGTCACGAATGCCGCTACTGCCGGGCCGGCCGCGGCAACCTCTGCGACAACTGGGCCGCCATCGGCGTCACCGTCCCCGGCGGCGCGGCCGAATTCGCCGTCGCTCCGGTCGCGAACTGCGTACGGCTGCCGGACCACATCGACGTCAAGGACGCGGCGCTGATCGAGCCGCTGTCCTGTGCGGTGCGCGGATACGACGTACTCAACAGCAGCACGCTCGGCTCCAGCGTGCTGATCTACGGCTCCGGGACCATGGGCCTGATGATGCTGGAGCTCGCCAAGCGCACCGGCGCCGCCGGCGTGGACGTGCTCGACATCAATCCGGACCGGCTCGCGACGGCCTCTCTGCTCGGCTGCTCCCGCTCGGCAGCGCATGCCGAGGAGCTGGACCAGCCCGGCGGCTGGGACTTCGTGATCGACGCGACGGGCAACGCCGGGGCCATCCAGGACGGCCTCGGTCGGGTCGCCAAGGGCGGCACCTTCCTCCAGTTCGGTGTCGCCGACTACGCGACGACCGCGGTGATCGAGCCGTACCGCATCTACAACCAGGAGATCACCATCACCGGCTCGATGGCGGTGCTGCACAGCTACGAGCGGGCCGCGGCGCTCTTCGCCGCCGGGGTGCTCGACCCGTCGGTGTTCATCAGCGACCGGCTGCCGCTGGAGCGGTATCCGCAGGCGATCGACCAGTTCAAGGCGGGCCTCGGCCGCAAGATCGTGGTGGAGCCGTGACCGGGCGGGCCGACGGAGTGCTGGTGCTCGGCGAGGCGCTCATTGACCTCGTGCCGGTCGCCGCCTCCGTCATCGATGGGTTCTCCGGCCGCGGTTCCATCACCGTCACCGGTTCCGGCGAGCGGGAGTTGGAGCGTGCGCAGCCCGGCGGCGCGCCCGCCAACGTGGCGGTCGGCCTGGCACGTCTCGGCACGCCCGTCTCCTTCGCCGGAGCGCTCGGCTCGGACGGCTTCGCCCGCGCCATCGAGCGGCGGCTCACGGACGCCGGCGTCGATCTGTCGCTGTGTGCGCGCCCACCGCTGCCGACGGCGCTCGCGGTCGCCGACCCGGGACCGACGGGCAACGGCTACCACTTCCATCTCGAGTCCACGGCGACGTTCCAATTCCCGCCGCGCGAGGCCGAGTCCACGCATTTCGGAGCCGTGTACGCCGGAGGTCTCGCCGCCGTCGTCGAACCGGCGGCGGGGGCCGTCGCCGCCACCGCGCGCGCGGCCGCCCGGCATTCGCTGCTGGTGGTGGACCCCAATGTGCGCGAGGACCGCACCATCGACCCCGACCGGGGTCATCAACTGCTCCGCGAGCTCTGCGAGCTGGCCCATGTCGTCAAGGCCAGCGACGAAGACCTCCGGCGGCTGTGGCCGGACACCGACCCGGATCACAGCTGCCGGAAGCTCGCCGAGGAGGGCCGGCTGGTGGTGCTGACCCGCGGCGACCGGGGCGCGACAGCCTTTGTGCCCGGAGGCGCGTCCGTCTCCGTGCCGGCCGTGGCGGTCGAGGTGGTCAACACCATCGGCGCGGGCGATGCGTTCATGGCGGGAGTGCTCGCCTGGCTCGGCACCGAAGGCGGGTGGCAACGGGAGCTCTCGCCGGACCGTGCCGCAGCGATGCTGGACTTCGCGTCGCAGATCGCGGCATCGGTCGTCACACAGACGGGCACGGAGCCGACGGCCCCGGCTCAGGTCTGAGCCCCCGTGGCTCGCTCAGGCCACCGCGGTGACAAGGTCCTTGGTCGTCACCACCGTCGCGAAGCCTCCGCCGTGCAGTGTCACGGCGGAGGCCTGCGCCAGTTCGTCCGCGGTCCGCCGCCAGCCGAACGGCCCCTCGAGGTCGAAGGTGTACGTCGCGTCCAGCGCGAAGAACACCTCGTATCCGAGGTTTCCGCCCATCCGTGCCGTCGTCTCCGCGCACATATTGGTCTGGATCCCGGCCACCACGAACTGCGAGATGCCCTCGGCCCTGAACCACGCGTCCAGGTCCGGCGTCCCGTAGAAGGCCGAGTTCACGGTCTTCGTGACGAACAGCTCGGCCGCGGTGCCCTTGCCGCGCCGCTGCTCCACGTACTCCTTGAGGCCGTTGCCCGGGTGCCCCGGCCGCAGCGGCGAGTCCGGATTCGTCGAGTCGTGCCGTACGAAGACGACCGGCCGTCCCGTGGCCTGCCATACGTCGATGAGCGAGGCGATGTTCTCGTCGGCCTCCGGGTTGTTCCGCGGGCCCCAGAAGTCCGGCTCCTCGAAGCCCTTCATGACGTCCACCACGACCAGTGCCGCGTTCTCTGCTATCTCCATGCCCACGATGCTGCCGCCTCGGCCGCCCTCGCCCCAGATGCGCACAAGTCAGCGATCGATGGTTTACTGCCAAGGTGGCCACCGACCCCGTTCCGTACCGAGTCGCCCTCGTCAGCTTCCCGGGCGTCCGGGCCTTCGACGTCTCCGTGATCACCGAGGTCTGGGGCACGGACCGCACCGACCGCGGCGTCCCCGCGTTCGACCTTCGACGCGTCGCCGCCGACTGCACGCCCGTCCCCATGCGCGGGGGTTTCAGCCTCACCCCCGACCGCACGCTGGCCTGGCTGGCGCGGGCCGATCTGGTCCTGATTCCCGGCCTCGACGACCATCTCACCCCGGCACCCGCACCGGTACTCGAGGCCCTGCGCCGGGCACACGCCCGCGGCACCACCATCGCCGCCCTGTGCGGCGGCGCCTTCACCCTCGCCCAGGCCGGCCTTCTCGACGGCCGCCGCGCGATCACCCACTGGAACCTCGTCGACCTGCTGCGCGCCCATCACCCGCGGGTCATGGTCGAACCCGACGCGCTCTTCATCGAGGACGGCAACATCTGGACCGCCGCCGGTACGGCCGCCGGCATCGACCTGTGCCTGCATCTGGTCCGTACGGCCCACGGCGCGGAGGCGGCCGCGATGATCGCCCGCTCGATGGTCACCGCGCCCTTCCGCACCGGAACCCAGGCCCAGTTCATCGAGCACCCCACCCCGCGCACCGACCGGGACGCCGACGCACTCGCATCCGTACGCGAATACGCGCTCCAGCACCTCCACGAACCGCTCGCGGTCGCCGATCTCGCCGAGCGCGCGGGCATGTCGGCACGCTCCTTCGCCCGCCACTTCGCCGCGGCCACCGGCACGACCCCGCTGCGCTGGCTCCTGGACCAGCGCGTCGCCGCGGCCCAGAAGCTCCTCGAACACACCGACCTGCCGATGCCCGAGATCGCCCGCCGCACGGGCTTCGGCAGCGAAATCACCATGCGCCAGCACTTCGCCTCACGCCTCACGACGAGCCCGCGCGCCTACCGTGCCTCCTTCGCCGCGCACACGTCACCCGGTCGCTGATCCGTTCCCCGGACACCACCGCGCCGTGGCGCGGCCAGCGCGCGGGGAAGGCGGCGGATCGGCGGAACGGCGATCAGAGCGATGGCGCAGCAGAGGCTGATCACGGCCCCGACCAAGAGGAGTTGGCGGACGCCGAAGAGGGCGCTGGCCGGGCCGGCGACGGCCTGGCCGAAGGGGACGGCCAGGATCGAGCCGGCGATCTCGTAGGCGGTGACCCGGTTGAGCCGGTCCTCGGGTATCTGGGTCTGCACGGTGGTGGCCCACTGGACGCCCCAGTACGCCCAGCCGACCCCGCTCACCCCGTACCCGAGCATGAGCAGCGGCAGCGCGGGGACCAGCGCCGCCATCAGCGGCATCAGCGGGAACAGGAACATCGCGAGCCCGCCGGCGAGGAGCGGACGGGACGCGCGGAGCCGGATCGCGATCAGGCCGCCGAGTACACAGCCCGCCCCGAACGCGCTCTCGGCGTAGCCGAACGCCGCCTTGCCGTGCGCGTCGATGATGGAGGCCGCGCCGAGCGGCGTGAGAGGTCCCCAGACGAACACGCCCAGGAACCACCAGATCAGGATGCCCCCCCACAGCCACGACCGGGACCGGAACTCGTGCCACCCGGTGCGCAGGTTCGCGAGCGTGGAGGCCGACCGGTCCACCTCGAAGCGGGGCAGCCGCAGCGCCACCAGACCGATCCCGCTGACCGCGAAGGTGGCCGCGGCACTCGCGAACACCGTGGCCGCCGAGGTGGTGGCGACCAGCGTTCCGGCGAGCGCGGGCCCTGCCATCGTGGAGATCCCCTGACCCACCCGCAGCACCCCGTTGGCCTGTTGCGGGTCGGCGGCCACCTGTGGCACCAGGCTGGAGACACCCGGCTGGAACATCGCGGTCGCGGTCCCGCCGAGCAAAGCCACGACGATGATGAACCACAGCGGCGGATGACCGAGCCAGAAGTAGGCCCCGAGCGCGCCCATGATCACGCACCGGACCGCGTCCGCGCCGATCATCTGCGGCCTGGGGTGGAACCGGTCCGCGAGCACCCCGCCGAAGACGACGAAGAGAGCGAACGCGCCCATCCACGCGCCGAGCGCAAACCCGACCGCGCTCACGCCGTATCCGAGCGAGAGCATCGCGACCGACATGGCGACCGGGATCATCGTGTCGCCGAGCATCGACGCGATGCGGGCGGTGAAGTAGAGGCTGAAGTTCCGGGTCCAGAGGCGGGACGGCGCGGCGACGGGCAAGGCCATTCGGGCATCCTTCTAGGAAGGCTTCTTGAGGGGCAAACGGTTTGATCCCACCCGTCGGCCTCGCCACCGCCGAGGCCATCGCCGGCGGGCGCGGTCCCGCAGCCCAGGCCGGGTGTCGACCGGCCTGGGCTTCACCCGGGCAACCGGATCACGCCGCCCTGCGCGCCCGCCGGGTCGCCGCGCGGATGACGTCCGCGTACCGGTGGCCGCTGCCCTTGATCGTGCGGCGCTGCGTCGCGTAGTCGACATGGATCAGGCCGAACCGCTTGTCGTAGCCGTACGCCCACTCGAAGTTGTCCATCAGCGACCAGGCGAAGTAGCCCGCCACCGGGGCCCCTTGGCGTGCCGCCCGGCCGCAGGCCGCCAGGTGCTCCTCCAAGTAGCGGACGCGCTCCGGATCGTCGACCGTGCCGTCCGCGCGGACCACGTCCGGATACGCCGAGCCGTTCTCCGTGACATGGATGCGCTGCGCGCCGTACTCCTCGGTCAGCCGCATCAGCAGCTGCTCGAGGCCGTCCGCGTGCACCTCCCAGTCCATCGCGGTGTGCCGGGCGCCCGGCAGATAGATCTGCTTGGCGTACGGCGCCGAGCCGGTCGGGTCGGCGGTGACGATCTGGCGGAAGTAGTAGTTCAGCCCCAGCCAGTCCAGCGGCGCGGCGATGGTCGCCAAGTCGCCGGTCCGTTCGGGCAGTTCGACTCCGTACAGATCGAGCATGTCCTGCGGATAGCCGCGGCCGTGGATCGGGTCGAGCCACCAGCGGTTGGTGTGACCGTCCGCGCGTACGGCCGCCGCGCGGTCCTCGTCGCGCTCGGTCGCCGGTTCGATCGGGCTGAGGTTGTTGACGATCCCGACGCGTGCGTCCGGGCAGGCCGCGCGGATCGCCTGGACGGCCAGACCGTGTCCGAGGTGCAGATGGTACGAGGCGTGCACCGCGGCCCGGAGATCGGTGAGCCCGGGTGCCATCGTGCCTTCCAGATGGCCGATCCACGCCGAGCACAGCGGCTCGTTCAGCGTCGCCCAGTCTTTGACCCGGTCGCCGAGCCGCTCGGCGACGACGGCGGCGTACGAGGCGAAGTGCTCGGCGGTCTCGCGCGCCGGCCAGCCGCCGCGGTCCTGGAGCGCCTGCGGCAGATCCCAGTGGTACAGCGTGGGATACGGCGTGATGCCCGCCTCGAGCAGGCCGTCGACCAGCCGGTCGTAGAAGGCGAGACCGGCGGCATTGACCGGACCGTCGCCGCCGGGCACGATCCGCGGCCAGGCGATGGAGAAGCGGTACGCGCCGACGCCGAGCTGCGACATCAGCCCGATGTCCTGCGGCCAGCGGTGGTAGTGGTCGCAGGCCACGTCGCCGGTGTCGCCGCCCGCGACCTTGCCCGGCGTGTGCGAGAAGGTGTCCCAGATCGACGGCGAGCGGCCGTCCTCGGCCACGGCCCCCTCGATCTGGTACGCGGCGGTGGCGACACCCCAGGTGAAGTCGGCCGGAAGGGCGTTGAGGTCGTTCACGGACAGCCTTTCTGCAGGGGGCACTTGTGTCACTTGACGGCGCCCGCGGTGAGGCCGGCGACGAGATAGCGCTGGAGGAGGAGGAATCCGGCGACCACGGGCACGCTGACGACCAGCGACGCGGCCATGACCTGGTTCCAATAGACGTCGTTCTGCGTGGCATAGCCGCGCAGGCCGACGGAGAGCGTGCGGGTGGTGTCGTTCGTCATCACGGAGGCGAACAGGACCTCGCCCCAGGCCGTCATGAACGAGTAGACGGACACGGCGACGATGCCGGGCACGGCGGCCGGCACCACGACCCGGAACAACGCACCGAGCGCCCCGCAGCCGTCCACCATCGCGGCCTCGTCCAGATCCCGCGGGATGGAGTCGAAGTAGCCGATCAGCATCCAGATGGAGAAGGGCAGCGAGAACGTCAGATAGGTGAGGATCAGCCCGCCGCGCGAGCCGTACAGAGCGATTCCGGTGCTGTTGCCGATATTGACGAAGATCAGGAACAGCGGGAGAAGGAACAGGATCCCGGGGAACATCTGCGTGGAGAGCACCGTGACCGTGAAGACCCGCTTCCCGCGGAACCGGTAGCGGCTCACCGCATACGCGGCGAACACCGCGATCAGCACGGACAGCACGGTCGCCGAGCCCGCCACGATCAGCGAGTTGACGAAGTAGCGGGCGAGAGGAACGGTCGTCCAGATGTCGATGTACGGGCGGATCGTGAGCCCGGACGGGATCCACTGGAACTTGCCCGAGACGTCCTGCAGCGGCTTGACCGAGCTGGAGACCATCACATAGACGGGCAGCAGCGCGAAGGCCGTGAGGAAGGTCAGCACGACGCGGCGGGTCCAGAGGAAGGACTGCGGCGGCGCGCTCGGGGACCTGGGCGGCCTAGGCATCGGCACTCTTCCTTCCGCGGGCGGTGGTCAGCAGCAGATAGACGGCCGTGACGGCCAGCAGGAAGAGCAGCAGGAGCACGGACATCGCCGAGCCCTGGCCGAAGTTCCAGGTGACGAACGACGACTGGTAGATGTGCACCGAGATCAGATCCGCCGCCTCGGGCGCGGCCCGTCCGAAGAGCACATAGGGCGTGTTGAAGTCGTTGAACGTCCACAGGAACAGCACCAGCACCAGCACCTGGTTGACCGGCCGAAGGAACGGCAGTGTGATCTTGCGGATCTGCTGCCAGACGCCGGCGCCGTCGATCGCGGCCGCCTCGTACAGCTCGCGCGGGATGTTCTGGAGCCCCGCCATCACGATGAGGAAGGCGAACGGCCACGACTTCCAGACCGCCACCACGACCAGCGCGACAAAGCTGTTGTCGCCGATCAGCCAGAAGGACGGCTCGTCGGTCAGTCCCAGTTGGTCGTGCAGCACGTGGTTGATGAGGCCGTTGTCGCGCTGGAACATGAAGGCCCAGGTGATGACGGCCGCGTACACCGGCAGGGCGTACGGAGTGAGGAACACGGCCCGCAGCAGGCCCCGGCCGCGGAAGTTCTCCTGCATCATGATCGCCGCCGCGACGCCGAACAGCCAGGACAGGCCGACGGCCAGCACGGTGAAGACACAGGTGACAAAGAAGGAGTTGAGCAGCGCCTCGCCGATCGGCGCGTTGAAGTCGACGGCGAACTTGTAGTTGTCGAAGGCCGTCCACGGGGCCTCGCCCCAGTTGCGGATGTAGAACTGGGTGAGCCGGCGGAAGCTCATCACGATCCCGATCGCCATCGGGACGATATGGATGAGCAGTTCGAGTACGACGGCGGGCAGCAGCAGGAGATAGGGCAGGCCGCCGTGGCGGATCCGGTCCGGGATGCGCGGCAGTTTCCGCCGCGCGTCCTTGGTGCCCACGCTCTCGCCGCTGTCCGCCGGGCCGGTGCGGCCCGGCGACACAGTAACGGTCATCGGGCGGGCCTCACTGCTGCATCTGCTGCTGGGCCTTGGTCAGCTTTTCCTTGACCGACTCCGTGGTCACCGGGATTCCGGCGGCCGCATCGGCCCACAGCTCCTTGACGGCCGTCCCGACGGTCGTCTCGAACTGCGACTCCGTGGGCACCTGAGGCAGCGGCGCGGCGCTCTTGGCGAGCGTGTCGCGCAGCACCTTCAGTTCGGGCGCGGCGAACGCCGGGTCCTCCTGCGCGGCCTTGACCGGCGGAATCGATCCGTACGTCTTGTTGAGCAGCTTCTGCTCGGCGTCACTCGTCATGAACTTCACGAACTCTTTGGCGCCGTCGATGTTCTTGGTGTTCTTGAAGACGGCCATGTTGATGCCGGCGACCATGGAGTTGGTGTTCTTACCCGTGCCCGGAGCGCCCGCGGGCACCGGCACGGGAGCCACGCCCCAGTCCGCCGGCTTCATGCCCTGCGCGGCGAACGTCGAGGCGGCGGCCTGCCACAGCACCATCGCCGTCTTGCCGCGCGCGAAGTCCTGCAACGACTGGTTCTGGGCGTACTCGGCGTTGCCAGGTGCGACGATCTTGTCCTTGGCCATGAAGTCGACGTACTGCTTCACCGCGGCGACGGCGCCGTCCGAGGTGAAGGTCGGCTTGCCCGCGGAGTCGAAGAAGTCGGCGCCGTGCTGCTTACCGAGGACGAAGACCTGGTGGATGTTGTTGGCGAGATTGCCGCCCTCGGCGCCGAGCGCCCACTTCCCGTCCTTGGAGATCTTCTTGCCGTCCGCGACCAGTTGGTCCCAGGTGGCGGGCGGCTGGGAGATGCCCGCCTCGCTGAACATCTTCTTGTTGTAGTAGAGCGCGTAGGCGAGCGAGTACAGCGGCACGGCCGCGGGGTCCTTGCCCTCGGCTCCGGCGGAGGCGACGGCCGAGTCGACGAAGCGGTCCCGGCCGCCTATCGCGTCGAAGTTCTTCTGGTCCCAGGGCAGCAGGGCGCCGGTCGCCTGGAGCGAGGCGGACCAGGTGTTGCCTATGTTGAGGACGTCGGGGCCCTGACCGGAGGTGGTGGCGGCGAGGATCCGGTTGAGCAGATCGGACCAGGGGATCACCTCGAGCTTGACCTTGATGCCGGTCTGCTTCTCGAACTTCTTGAGTTCGGCGGTGAGGATCTTCTTGTCGGCCTCGACACTGGGGCCCTGGTTGGAGGCCCAGTAGGTGAGCGTCTTGGGCGAATCGTTGCTGCCACCTCCGTCGGTCGTGCCGCCACCGCATCCGGTGACGGCGGCCAGGGCGCTGAGGACGGTGACGGCTGCTGCGGCTCTGATCATGCGCATGAGAGGTGGCCCCTTCCCGGGGGTGGCTGCGTTCGAGAACCGAACGGGCCTCCTTGACTTAATTTAGATCGTGATTTAAGAGGTGAGAGAAGGTCGCGTCAAGGTCTGCGACCGGGGTATGTTGCCTCGAGGGAAGGAGCACCATGGCGGAGCGCAACAGACGGACAGTGCGTGACCTGCGGCGGGGCAACCGTGCGAGGGTTCTGCAACGGTTGTATTTCGACGGCCCGCTGAGCCGCCAGGAGCTCGGCCCTGCCACCGGACTGAGTTCAGGCTCTATCAGCAATGTCGTCGCCGAGCTGGCCGCCGAAGGTGTGCTGGAGGAGGCCGGGGTCGTCGACTCCGACGGCGGCCGCCCGCGCACCCTGCTGCGCGTCACGCCCGGCGCCGGACTGCTGATCGGCATCGACATCGGCGAGACCCGGGTCCGCGTCGAGCTGTTCGACCTCTCGCTCACCGAACTCGCCCGCACCGAACGGCTGCTGGCCCAGCACGGCTATGACGTCGAACGCATCGTCGGACATGTCTGCGCCGGCGTCGCCGACGTGCTGCGGGACGCCGACGCGGAGATGACGAGCCTGCTGGGCATCGGCATCGGCGTGCCCGGCATCATCGAGCGGGACCCGGGCGGCGGGGCGATCGTGCACGGCCAGACCATCGGCTGGAGCGCCGTCCCCTTCGAGCGGCTGATCCGCGACGCCGTCGAACTGCCGCCGGAAGTACCGCTGTTCATCGACAACGGAGCCAAGACCCTCGGCCAGGCCGAGATGTGGTTCGGCGGCGGCCGCGGCGCCCGGCAGGCGGCCGTCGCGCTGATCGGATCCGGCGTCGGCGCATGCGTGGTGCACGCGGGCACGCCCGACGAGACCGCCCGCGCCGACGCCCTTGAGTGGGGCCACACGACCGTACGGATCCGGGGCCGGCGCTGCCGCTGCGGATCGCTCGGCTGCCTCGAGGCGTACGCCGGAGCGGAGGCCCTGCGCGAGCGCTGGCAGGAGGCCGGCGGGCCGCTGCCGGCCAACGCCGACGACGAGACCGCCCTCGCCACGCTGCTCACCGCCGCCTTCCCCGCCCCGGGCGGCCCCGCCCCCGACCCGGTCGCGGTCTCCCTGCTCGACGACACCGCCGAGTACCTGGGCGCCGCCGTCGCCGACCTGATCAATCTCTTCCGGCCCGAACGGATCCTGCTCGGCGGCTGGGCGGGACTGCTGATCGGGCCGCACCTGCTGCCCGAAGTACGGCGGTACGCGAGCGAGTACGCGCTGGACCACGCCGCCGCCCGCACGGTCATCGAGCTCGGCAGGCTCGGTCCCGACGCGGTCACCGTGGGGGCCGCGACGCTGCCGCTGGCGGACTTCCTGGCGCGGGGAGGCAGCAGGCCCCGCGTCTCAGTGAGCCCGTGAGCCCCGGTGTGAACCCTTGTCATGAGCCTTGTACAGCGCCTAAGTTGACCGATTGCGATGTGACCGTCTTGTCAGTGGGGGAGTCACCATGGCCGCAACCGGTCGGCACCGTCGGCACCAGCCGAGCCGGATCAACCGTGCCTCTCTCACCGTCACCGCGGGCGGCGCCGGCATGGCTCTGCCGCTCATCGGCGCGGGCACCACGCACGCGGCCTCCGTGGACATCTGGGAGAAGGTCGCGGCCTGCGAGTCCACCAGCCACTGGAAGATCAACACCGGTAACGGCTACTACGGCGGTCTCCAGTTCAGCCAGTCCACCTGGGAGGCGTACGGCGGCCGGCACTACGCGCCGCGCGCCGATCTCGCCAGCAAGGACCAGCAGATCGCGATCGCCGAGAAGGTGCTCAAGGGCCAGGGGCCCAGGGCCTGGCCCGTGTGCTCGACGCGCGCCGGTCTCACCCGCGGCGGCGACGCTCCCGAGATCGCACCCGCGAGGCGATTAGCCGCGCAGACCCAGCAGACCCAGCACCAGACCCGGCCGGAGACCCAGCCGCGCAAGGCGACGCCGACCACCGTGCCCACGCACCGCGAGGGTTACACCGTGGCCCGCGGCGACTCGCTCTCCAAGATCGCGGAGACCGAGGAGGTACGCGGCGGCTGGCAGCGGCTGTACGCGCAGAACCGTACGGTCGTCGGCTCCGACCCCGATCTGATCCACCCCGGCCAGAAGCTGATCCTGCGCATCGAGGCCCCCAAGGCCAAGCCCACGCCGCGCCCGGCCGCGAAGCAACAGGCCCCGAAGGCTCCCCAGAAGCGGATCCCGCAGCAGCAAGCACCGAAGCAGGCGGCCCCTCAAAAGCAGGCCCCGAAGCAGGCCCCGCAGAAGCAGGCTCCCAAGAAGCAGGCCAAGCCGGTCCGCGCCACCAAGCCCGCTCCCAAGACCGGTCTCAGCGCGCCCGTCGACGCCTCAATCGGCACCCCGTACCGCAAGGCGGGCTCTTCCTGGGCCAGCGGCTATCACACCGGTGTGGACTTCCCCGTCCCGACCGGCACCTCCGTCAAGGCCGTCGCCTCCGGCCGCGTCGTCTCGGCGGGGTGGGGCGGTGCCTACGGCTACCAGGTCGTCATCCGCCACACCGACGGCCGGTACAGCCAGTACGCGCATCTGTCGGCGCTCACCGTGCGCTCCGGCCAGCAGGTCACCAGCGGTCAGCGAATCGCCCGCTCGGGCTCCACCGGCAACAGCTCGGGGCCGCACCTTCACTTCGAGGTCCGTACGGGCCCGGGGTACGGGTCCGACATCGACCCCCTCGCCTACCTCAGGGCGGGCGGCGTCTCGGTCTGACGCCGACGGGCCCGGGGAGCCGACGGGACCGACGAGCGGACCGAGCACGGCGCAGACGCAGGGCGGGCTTCCGGCGCCGCGGCAACGCCGTCACCGGCCGGGGCGGCTGAGGACCCGGCCGGATCCTTGTGCTCACGGGCGGACGCGGCCAGCCGCTCCGTCGTCAGCAGGATCAGACCGCCGGCCGTGACGACGGCGAAGCCGAGTGCCAGGAGCGTGCCCGTGATGCCGTAGCGGAAGGTCTCGCCGAACATCGTGATGCCGACGGCGGCGGCGATGACGGGATTGATGACCGTGACCGTGGCCAGCGGGGCCGCGAGGCCCGCGCCGCGGTAGGAGGCCTGCGAGAGCAGCAGCCCGCCGATCGCGAGGACGGCCATCACCAGCAGGCTCGGCCACTGCGCGAGCGGATCGGACCACACCCAGTCCACCGCGACCGTCTTGGTGAACACCGAGGCGATGCCGAAGGCCACGCCCGCGGCGGCAGCCAGCAGCACACTGCGCAGTACCGGCCGGCCGATGGTCTGCGCGACCAGGAACAGCAGCGCCACACCGCCGAACGTCGCCGCGGCCAGCACCCCGCGCTGTCCGCCGTCCAGCGAGTGCGAATCGGCCGTGCCGACGAGCATCAGCAGCCCGGCGAGGCCCACCGTCGCCATCAGCGCGCCGCGCCAGGCGGCGGATCCGGCCTTGCGCCGTACGAAGAGAGCAGCCATCGGCAGCGCGAACACGATCGTCAGCGCGCCGAGCGGCTGGACCAGGCTGAGCGGCCCGTACGCCAGCGCCATCACATGCAGCACCGCGCCGAGGCTGTTCAGCGCCACGGCGAACCACCACCCCGAGTGGTGCAGCGGGGCGTAGGGGCGGGCGGCGGTGGAGGCTGCGACATGCTCCTGCACGATCGCCCCGGCCGCATAGGCGACCGCGGAGATCAGTGACAGCACCACTGCCAGCACGAGGGAACTCATAAAGACCACGATCTCCCTCTTCAGCGTTCACGTCGTCGTCCTTGAGCAGGCCATTCGACGTACTGCCGGAGTAGTACGAGCCTAGGCCAAAAGTCCCCCGTGCGACGGTCGTGCAGGTCAGCGGGGGGTGGAGCCCGCCGACGGTATCGCTGCCCGCGACGGGTGCGGGCAGCGGCCGCGGCCAAGCTGACAGGAGGCTGACGGCAGCCTGACCGCAAGGGAGGGGAGAGAGGCGGGGGAGGAGCGTCGACGTGCGCTCGCGCCCCACCTGTGATCCGCCACTCCCGGACGCGCCTCCCGCCTGTGGCCGTCGGCCGCCCGCGGGTCCGCCGAGCGACGGACCCGCCGCCGCTGCCAGAGCCGAGCCTGCGGCCGTCCGCCGCACGGATCGGCATTGCAGTGACCCGGACCGCGGTCTTCCCCGCGCGCCCCATGTGAGTGACCATCATGGGGTGAAGGTGGGACTGCTCACGCGCGAGTACCCTCCGGACGTCTACGGGGGCGCCGGGGTCCATGTGGAGTTCCTCGCAAGGGAGTTGCGCGCCTTCACCGATCTCGAAGTGCACTGCTGGGGCGAGGGCGAGGCCGAAGGAGTGCTGCGGCACCGGGCGTTCGCCGGACTCGACGGCGCGAACGACGCGCTGCGCACCTTCTCCGTGGACCTGGCGATGGCCGCCGAGCTGGCGGGCCGCGAGCTGGTCCACTCCCACACCTGGTACGCCAATCTCGCCGGCCATCTCGCCAAGCTGCTCTACGGCGTGCCGCATGTGATGACCGCGCACTCCCTGGAGCCGCTGCGCCCCTGGAAGGCCGAGCAGCTCGGCGGCGGCTACGCGCTCTCCAGCTGGGCCGAGCGTACGGCGATCGAGGCGGCGGACGCCGTCGTCGCCGTCTCCCGCGGGATGCGCAGCGACATCCTCGGCTGCTATCCCACGCTCGACCCGGACAAGGTGCATGTCGTCCACAACGGCATCGACACCCGCCTGTACCGCCCCGACCACGACACCACCGCGCTCGAGCGGATCGGCCTCGACCCGGACCGCCCCTTCGTCCTCTTCGTCGGCCGCATCACCCGTCAGAAGGGCGTACCGCACCTGCTGCGGGCAGCCCGCACCTTCGACCCGGACGCCCAGCTGGTGCTCTGCGCGGGCGCGCCGGACACGCCCGAGATCGGCGCGGAGTTCCGGGAGCTGGTCGAGGAGCTGGAGCGGGTGCGGGACGGCGTGCACTGGATCCCGGAGATGCTGCCGCGGCCCCAGGTCATCCAACTGCTCAGCCACGCCGCGGTGTTCGTCTGCCCGTCGGTGTACGAGCCGCTGGGCATCGTGAACCTGGAGGCCATGGCGTGCGGCACGGCCGTCGTCGCCTCCGCCGTCGGCGGCATCCCCGAGGTCGTGGACGACGGACGCACCGGACTGCTCGTGCCGTACGACTCCGCTCACCCCGAGGCCTTCGAGGCCGGGCTCACCCAGGCGGTGAACCGCGTGCTCGACGACCCGGCGGAGGCGGCCCGGATGGGCGCCGCCGGACGGCAGCGTGCGGTGCGCGAGTTCGGCTGGGACCAGGTCGCCCGGCGGACGTACGAGCTGTACGAGGAGTTGCTCAAGCAGGAGTAGGGCACAACAGGAGCAACAGGCGTGGCAGGCGCAACAGGCGGGAGGGGCGGTCGATGCGCGGTGGACCTTCGGTGCTCGGAATCGTACTGGCGGGCGGGGAGGGCAAACGGCTGATGCCGCTCACCGCGGACCGGGCCAAACCCGCGGTGACCTTCGGCGGCATGTACCGCCTCGTGGACTTCGTGCTCTCCAGCCTCGTCAACGGCGACATCCTGCGCATCTGCGTGCTCACGCAGTACAAATCGCATTCGCTGGACCGCCATGTGACCACCACCTGGCGGATGTCGAGCCTGCTCGGCAACTATGTGACGCCCGTCCCGGCACAGCAGCGGCTCGGCCGCCGCTGGTATCTCGGCAGCGCGGACGCCATCCTGCAGTCCCTGAACCTGGTCCATGACGAACAGCCGGACTACATCGCGGTGTTCGGCGCGGACCATGTGTACCGGATGGACCCGCGGCAGATGCTGGCGCAGCACATCGAAGGCGGCGCGGGCGTCACGGTCGCCGGAATCAAGGTGCCGCGCGCCGAGGCGTCGTCCTTCGGGATCATCACGCCGTCCTCGGACGGCGCCGGCGTCGAGCAGTTCCTGGAGAAGCCCACCGACCCGCCGGGACTGCCCGGCGATCCCGACCGGGTCTTCGCCTCCATGGGCAACTACCTCTTCACCACCAAGGTCCTGGTCGACGCCCTGCACCGGGACGCCGAGGACGAGCACTCCGTCCATGACATGGGCGGCTCGATCCTGCCGATGCTCACCGAGCGGGGTATGGCGCAGATCTACGACTTCAATGCGAACCATGTGCCGGGCGAGAGCGCGCGGGAGCACGGCTACTGGCGCGATGTGGGCACGCTCGACACGTACTACGAAGCCCATATGGATCTGATACCGGACCGGCCGGCCTTCGATCTCGACAACCGGAGCTGGCCCATCTACACCCACCACAGCCAGCTGCCGCCGGCCCGCTTCATCGGCGCCGGCATCGCGAGCGAGTCGATCATCAGTCCCGGCTGTGTCGTCCGGGGCCAGGTCACCCGGTCCGTGCTCTCGCCCGGTGTGACCGTCGCCGAAGGCGCGGTGGTGCAGGGCTCGGTGCTCCACGACAACGTGCGCATAGGTCGTGGCGCGGTCGTGCGCGGCTCGATCCTGGACAAGAACGTGGATGTGCCGCCCGGCGCGACGATCGGTGTCAATCCCGAGCGTGACCAGGAGCTCTACACCGTCTCCAAGAACGGAGTCATCGCGCTGGGCAAGGGACAGAAGGTGGTCTGAGCCAATTGGCCGATTGCCGATCTCACGGTCTGGGCAACACAGGGAGGAAGGGGCTCGTCGTTGCGCATCCGCCCGCCAACGACCGCCCCGCTCCTGCTTTCCCGTACGCCAACAGACTGGCCTGATCGGAACGGAGTGATGGGGATGCGTACGCAAAGGCGCACCCGTCGGCGCGCCACGCGTGCTACGTACCTGCTGCCGCAGGCGGAGACATCTGCCCTCTGGGCACGGCACCTGACCACGGTGTTCCTCACCCGCGGCTGCGGTGAGGAAGTGACCTGCGACCAGGTGGAGGACGCCACACTGGTCGTCTCCGAGCTGGTCACCAACGCCATGCGGCACGGCCGCAGCAGCTGCCGGCTGCGGCTGCATGTCGACCCCGGGACCGTGACCGTCGAGGTGGAGGACGCGAGCCCGGTGCACCCGAGGCTGTGTTCACCGCTGGAGACCGACGAGAGCGGCCGGGGCATGGTGATGGTGCGCGAACTCTCCCGGCACTTCGCGGTACGGGGCGGGCCCGGCGGCGGCAAGACCGTACAGGCTGTGCTCGCCGCGTCCTGATCGCGGCCCCGCCCGCCGCGCGGTCGTCAGCACGGCTGACGCCACGCGCCCAGATCGAGCTTCTCGCGCATCGAACTCAGCCCCAGCCGACGCGAGCCCTCGCAGAACGCGCCCACGCCGATCGCGTACTCGACATCGAAGACCGCCTTGCCGGCCTGCACGAACGGCTTGAGTGCCGCGCACTCGCCGAACTGCGCGCACTCCTCGTTCACGGCGAAGTCGAAATCCTGCGGTGTACGGCGTTCCCGAGCCGTCGAGTTCGGCGGCGATCGCGGCGGTGACACCCGACTCGCGCGATTCGGCCATCCGTCGTCTCTTCCTGCCGACAGGAAAATGATGCTGGACAAAAAAAGTTGTCGGTGAGACGGTGGAGCCATGTTGGACGTGACCGTGATCGAGGACTCGGCGGCAGCCGCCGTCTCGCTGGACCCGATGCGCTCCCGGCTTCTCGCCGAGCTCACCGCCGGGCCCGCGTCGGCGACGATGCTCGCGAGCCGGGTCGGGCTGCCCCGCCAGAAGGTGAACTACCACCTCAAGGCCCTGGAGCGGCACGGCCTGGTCGAGCTGGCCGGCGAGCGCAGAAAGGGCAATGTCACCGAGCGGCTGATGCGCGCCACCGCGGCCTCGTACGTGATCTCGCCGCTCGCCCTGGCCGCGGTCCAGCCCGACCCGGCCGGCTTCCGCGACCAGCTCTCCGCCCGCTGGATGCTGGCCCTCGCCGCGCGGCTGGTGCGCGACGTCGGCAGCCTGATCACGGGGGCGACGAAGGCGCGAAAGCGCCTCGCGACCTATGCCCTCGACGGCGAGGTGCGGTTCGCCTCCGCCGCCGACCGGGCCGCGTTCGTGCAGGAGCTGACGCAGGGCGTCGGCGCGCTGATCGCCAAGTACCACGACGAGGACGCGCCCGGCGGACGCGATCACCGCCTCGTCGTGGCGCTCCATCCCACGGTGAAGATCCCGCCCACCGCACCCGCCATCGAGACCGCGCCATCCCCGCAGTCCGAGTAGTCCGAGCACCAGGAGACGTCATGTCGCAGGAAAAGGAATTCGAGATCGTCCGCGAGTTCGCGGTCGACGCCAGTCCCGAGCAGGTCTGGGACGCGATCACCACCGGCACCGGCGGTTGGCTCTGGCCGATGGAGTACGAGCCGCGGGAAGGCGGCGCGGCCCCATACGGCGGCACCGTCACCGCGTGGGACCCGCCGCGCCACCTGACCGCCCGCACCGAGGACGCCGAAGGCGTCGACGTGCAGACCTTCAACCAGCTCGACCATGTCATCGAGCCGCGCGAAGGCGGCGGCTCCTGGGTGCGCTATGTGCACAGCGGGATCCTGGTCGACGACTGGGACAACCAGTACGACGGCGCGAACAAGCACACCGACTTCTATCTGCACACGCTGCGGCAGTACCTCACCTACTTCTCCGGCAGGCCCGTGACCTTCGCCACGCTGGACGCGCCCGGCACATCGAATGTCCCGGACGGGCTCGAGGTCGTCCGGCGCGGACTGGGGCTGCCCGACGACACCGCGGAAGGCGCGACCGTACGGGTCGAGCTGCCCGGCGCGGGTCGGGTCGACGCGGTCGTCGACTACCGCAACGCGTACTTCGTCGGACTGCGCACGGACGAGGCGCTGTACCGCGTCTTCGGCCGCAACCACTTCGGCGCGCCGGTCGGCGTCAGCGTCCACGACTTCGCCCCGGGCGCGGACGCGCAGAAGAACGAGGACGCGTGGCGGTCGTGGCTGACCGGCCTGTTTGCGTGACCGCGTTCCGAGGGGACCGGAGGCTTCGGCCCCCGGAGCCGCGATGAGCAGGGGCCGGGGCCCCTGCTCATCGGATTTTGCCGTCACCCTTTTGCTCAGTAAAGTTGCGCTTTTGAAACCCCCAGCGCGCGAGTGATCGAGGAACGGCAAAGGCCATGACGGTGACAGAGGACAGTACGGCCTTCGGCCCGGGCATCGACCCCGAGCGTCTGGCCGTCTGCCTGAGCGTTCTCGACGAGCTCGACAAGCTGGACGTAGACCACCCCGACGCGATCGCCGTGCGGCGCGCCACCGCCGGCATCTACCGGACCGTGAAGCAGCGCCGCCGCCAGGAGCGCCGGGCCGCCAAGACCGCCCACGACAAGGCGGTCACCGAGGCCACCGCGACCGGCTCCGCCGAGCGGATCGACGACGAGACCGAGGGCCTGCTGCCGTCCTCCTCGGTCACCGGGGAGATCGCGGGCATACTCCAGCGCCCCCGGTCCTGCTACATCTGCAAGACCCGCTATGTCGAGGTCGACGCCTTCTACCACCAGCTCTGCCAGGAGTGCGCGGCCGAGAACCGCGCCCGCCGCGACGCCCGCACCGACCTCACCGGCAAGCGCGCCCTGCTCACCGGCGGCCGCGCCAAGATCGGCATGTACATCGCGCTGCGGCTGCTCCGCGACGGTGCTCACACCACGATCACCACGCGCTTCCCGAACGACGCGATCCGCCGCTTCAAGGCGATGCCGGACAGCGCCGAGTGGATACACCGCCTCAGGATCGTCGGCATCGACCTGCGCGACCCGGCCCAGGTCGTCGCGCTCGCCGACTCGGTCGCGGCCCAGGGCCCGCTGGACATCCTGATCAACAACGCCGCGCAGACCGTACGCCGCTCCCCGCAGGCGTACAGCGAACTGGTCAGCGCCGAATCCGCCCCGCTGCCGGCCGGTGAGCTGCCCGCCGCCGAGATCATCGGCACCTTCGGCAGCGGCGCCGTGGACTCGGTGGCCGCGCTGCCGGCCGCCCGGACCGAGGCCCTGACGCCGCAGGACGTCACCGAGCTCGCGCTGGTCTCCGGCTCCGCCTCGCTCGCCAGGATCGAGGCCGGCACGGCGATCGACGCCGGCGGACTCGTGCCCGATCTGCACGACACCAACAGCTGGATCCAGACGGTCTCCGAGGTCGACCCGGTCGAGCTGCTCGAGGTCCAGCTCTGCAACTCCACCGCGCCGTTCATCCTCATCAGCCGGCTCCGCCCGGCGATGGCCGCCGCCGAGGCCAAGCGCACCTACGTGGTGAACGTCTCCGCGATGGAGGGCGTCTTCAGCCGCGGCTACAAGGGTGCGGGCCACCCGCACACCAACATGGCCAAGGCCGCGCTGAACATGCTCACCCGCACCAGCGCGCAGGAGATGTTCGAGTCCGACGGCATCCTGATGACCGCCGTCGACACCGGCTGGATCACCGACGAGCGTCCGCACCCGGACAAGATGCGCCTGGCCGACGAGGGCTTCCACGCCCCGCTCGACCTGATCGACGGCGCGGCCCGGGTCTACGACCCGATCGTGCGCGGCGAGTTGGGCGAGGACCTCTTCGGCTGCTTCCTCAAGGACTACGCTCCGGCGAACTGGTAGGCAGGACCGGTCTTTCGGGTCCTGCCGGGCCCGCGTCCCCGGGTGGGCTCGCCGGACCCCGCTCACTGATCCGGCCTGTTCCCCGGGACATGGCCTCGCAACTGCTCGTGGACGGCGTACGCGCCGCCGCCCGCGGCCGCGCGTACCCGCGTGCCGCCATCCACCAGCAGATCGGCTCCCGTCACCCAGGCCGCCTCGTCGGACACCAGCCACAGCACCGCACGCGCCACATCGTCCGGCTCGCCGATCCTGCCCAGCGGCAGGCCGTCGGCGATCCGTTGCTCCGCACCCTCCCAGACAAACCTGGCCATTTCGGTGCGAACAAGACCCGGTGAGACCGCGTTGACCCGTACGCCCGGCGCGAGTTCACCGGCCAGCTGCCGGGTCAGATGCAGCAGCGCGGCCTTGCTCGTGCCGTACGCGCCGACCTGCGGACCGACTCCATGCGTGCCCTCCGTGCAGATGTTGACCACCGCGCCGCCGTGCTCGCGCATCCAGAGCCGCCAGCTCAGCTGCACCAGCCGCAACGCCGCCTCGACATTCACCGCGAACGCCTCGCGCCACTGATCCGGGTCGGCCGCCATCAGCGGACCGTACGGAGCGTTGGTCGCCGCGTTGTTGACCAGAATGTCCAGCCGCCCGAACTCCCGCATCGCGAGGGCGGTGCACCGGTCGAGGTGCGCCGGGTCCGCGACGCTGCCCGCACAGCCCGCCGCCTGGGCTCCTGCCTCACGCAGCCGCGTCACGGCCGCTGCTACGCCATCCGGGTGTCGGGCGGTGACCACGACCTTCGCGCCCGCCGCGGCGAGCGCGTCGGCGGCGGCGAGGCCAATGCCCCGTGATGCCCCGGTGACCAGCGCCGTCCGCCCGTCGAGGCTGCCTTGTGCCTGCCTGGAAGTCATCCGCGCACGATGCCACGAAGCCCCTTACGGGCACAGGGTGTTGGCCGGATCGATTGGCCGGATTCGAGCCGAGTTACAGGCCCCATCGAGCGGGGCAGCGCTCATTTGGTTACTCTGGGGTGAATGGACGCCACCAAGGGATCCACGAAACCCCTTGGCCGTCCTGGGACAAGTCTGCAACCAGGCTGCGGTCCCGCCCGAGTGCCGGCGCCACCGCGACCGAACTGCCCTTGTCCCAGTTACGCGACACAGAGGAGTGCGCGGTGACACCAGATGTGAAGCAGCAAGAGAAGCGACCGCCCGAACGCAAGAGCGAGCGAGCCGGCCGATCCGATGAGCTCGGAAGCCTCGAAGTGTGGGCCCGATCGGCTCCGATCCGGCTGGCCGGTTACGAGGACGACCTCGCCGAACCGCATATCCTGCCCGGCATCGACTGAGCGGATCGCTTCGCCCGTACCCCCTGTCCCGGTGGACAGGGGGTACGGGCGTTTTTGGCGGGTCCCGGACGGGGGTGCCAGAATCATCCGATGGCTCTGGGGAGAAAATCGGCGTAAGGCATGCTGAGTGTATTGACAGGTTCTCGTCACGCTTCAATCATCGGACCTCATGACCGAACTTCCCAGGCGCCATGTACTCGGAATGACGGCGGGGGCGGCAGTCGGCGCCGTCCTCATCACCCCGGCCACGGCCGATGCGAGCCCGCGAGCGGCAGAGCCCGAAGGACACGACGGCGACTGGGGCACGGTCCCCGCCGCCGTGCCCGTGCCGCTGGAGCGCTGGTTCGACAACGACGGCATCGACACCGCGGACGCCCGCGGCGGAAACTTCGACGGCTCCGGCTACACCTATCCCGGCGAGGAACTCCCGTCGGGGCGACTGGAGATCGACGGAATCGCCTATCTCTTCCCGGCCGCTACGGCAGGCGCGAAGAACAACATCGTCGCCCTCGGACAGCGCATCGAACTCCCCAAGGGCCGCTATCTCTCCGGCCTGTTCCTCGTCGCCGGAAGCTACGGCGCGGCATCCGGCAAGGCGACCGTCCACTACGCCGACGGCACCACGCAGGCCACCGCCCTCGGCGCACCGGACTGGTACTCGGGCAGCGGCGCGCTCACCGCCCCGTACCGCTACACGCCGTCCGGCACGAAGGACCCGCACCAAGTCGTCATCGCCTCGGCCGAGCTCACCATGGACTCCACCAAGGAAGCCGTCGCGCTCACGCTGCCCGTCACCAGTCCGGCGGAGGCGAACAAGACCTCGCTGCACATCTTCGCGCTCACCCTCCAACCCGCCGCCGAGGGACGGGCGTTGGCGCTGCGCGACGCGCACTCGACGACATCGCTGCTCGGCTCCGGCGCACAGAGCGTCGAGGCCACCGTGATCAACGCGGGCACGGTCGGCATCCTCCCTGCCGACCGGCTCACGCTCGCCGTGGACGTGCCCGGCGCCCGCACCGTCGACCCCGCGACCGTCCGCCGGCTCGCCCCCGGCGAGCAGGCCCGGGTCAGGATCGGCATCCGCAGCCGGCCCGGCACCACGCCAGGCACCAGTCAGGAGGGCGCGGTCGTGGCCCGCGGCCGAGGTCAGCAGGCCGCCGCCGCCCGGCGCTCGCTCACCCTCGGCGTCCCCGACTACCAGCCCACCGACGCCTCGCTCAACACCCACCAGGCCCCGTACTGGTTCCAGGACGTCAAGTTCGGCATCTTCATCCACTGGGGCGTCTACTCGGTGCCCGCGTGGGCACCGGTCGGCAAGCAGTACGCCGAGTGGTACTGGAACCACATGCAGGACCCCAACAACCCGACGTACGCCCATCACCGTCAGACGTACGGAGAGTCCTTCGCGTACGACGACTTCATCCCGCGGTTCAAGGCCGAGCGCTTCGACCCGCGCGCCTGGGTCGAGTTGTTCCGCGACGCCGGCGCGCAGTACCACGTCCTCACCTCCAAGCACCACGAGGGCTTCGCGCTGTGGGACACCAAGGTCAGTGACCGCAACTCGGTGAAGATGGGCCCGAAGCGCGACCTGATCAAGGAGCTCTTCGACGCTTCGCGCCGGTATGCGCCCGAACTCCACCGCGGCCTGTACTTCTCGATGCCGGAGTGGTTCAACCCCGACAACCCGTGGATGGGCCACGCGCCGCGCAATCCGTACACCCTCGAACCGGTCCCGTACACCGGTCACCGGCCCGGCGACTACATCAAGGACCTCCAGGCCCCGCAGATGCTGGAGCTGATCCACGGGTACGACCCCGAGGTCCTCTGGTGCGACATCGGCGGCGTCAACGACAGCCACCGGGTGCTGGCCGAGTACTTCAACCACGCCAAGAACCGGGCCCGGCCCATCGAGGTGACCGTCAACAACCGCTCCGGAATAGGCCCGCACGACTTCACGACGCCCGAGTACACGACATACGACTCGATCGTCACCGACAAGTGGGAGTCGAGCCGCGGCCTGGACCCGTTCAGCTACGGCTACAACGCGGCCACGCCCGACGACCGCTACATGACGACCGAGGAGGTCGTGCACTCGCTCGTCGACATCGTCTCCAAGAACGGCAACTTCCTCCTCGACATCGGCCCGCGCGCCGACGGCACCATCCCGGAGATCATGGAGCGGAGGCTGCGCGAGACCGGCGAGTGGCTGAAGGTCAACGGCGAGGCCATCTACTCCACGACGTACTGGGCGCGGATGCCGCAGCTCGGCGAGGATCTGCGCTTCACCGTCCGCCCCGACAAGGCCTTCTACATCCACTCGCTCGCCGAGCCCGGCCCCACGCTCACCGTCGAGGCGCCGGTGCCCGTCCGGCCCGGCGACAAGGTGACCATGCTCGGTTACGACCGGCCGCTGAACTGGCGCACGACGGGCGGCAAGCTGGTCATCGACGTGCCGCCCGCCGCCCGCAGGGCCGGCAGGCACGTGTGGGTGTTCAAAGCAGCCTGGTCGGCCTGAGGAACTCGCGCACATAGGTCCGGTGCCACCAGGCGCCGGTGTCCCGCAGTTCGCGCCAGGTCGTGTACCGGTAGCGGTACAGCCTGGCGCGGACATACGCGGGCGGGGCGTCCGGGAACGGATTGCGGCCCAGCAGCCGCAGTGTGTCCCGGTCACCGTCGAGCAGCCGCTCCACGAACGGCCCGAACCAGGACTGCGCATAGGCCGGCGAGAGCGCGGCGAACCACATCATCCAGTCGAGCCGCAGATGGTACGGCGCGTACTGGCGCGGCAGCCTGCGCACATCCGTGGGCTTGCCCTTGAATCCGTACTCCCGCCACACCGTGCCCGGGTGGAGCACCTTCTCGTCGGTGCCCTCCACCACGAGTTCATGGCGCACCCGGCCCACCGACCCGAACGCGCCGTAGGTGTTGACCAGATGGAGCGGATCGTAGGCGCGGTTCATCTGCTGTCGCCGGGACAGCAGATTGCGCGCCGGGTGGTGACTCAGGCCGACCAGCAGCACCGTGACCGCGATGACCACGATCTCGTACCAAAGCGCCGGCGCGGGCAGCGCCGGCGGATCGGTGAAGATCGAGAAGTCCAGGGCGGAGAGCGCGAGTGTGATCGTCAGCCAGTTGAGCCAGGAGAAGTTGCCGGACAGCACCAGCCACAGCTGGGTCAGCGTGATCACCGCCGCAGCAGCGCTCGCGATCGGCTGAGGTGTGAACAGCAGGACCGGGAGGAGGAGTTGGGTGACATGGTTGGCCGCCACCTCGACCCGGTGGAAGGACCTCGGCAGATGGTGGAAGAACCAGCTCAGCGGGCCCGGCATCGGCTGCGTCTCATGGTGGAAGTAGAGACAGGTCAGATCGCGCCAGCACTGGTCTCCGCGGAGCTTGATCAGCCCCGCGCCGAACTCCACCCGGAACAGCACCCAGCGCAGCAGGAACAGCACCAGCACCGGGGGAGCCGTGCGCTCATTGCCGAGGAACACGGCGAGGAAGCCCACCTCCAGCAACAGTGACTCCCAGCCGAAGCCGTACCAGGTCTGGCCGACGTTGACGATCGACAGATACAGCGCCCACAGCACCGCCCACCACGCCATCGCCGCGCCGAGCGGGATCCGGTCCGCCGCGCCGGCCAACAGGCCCGCCGAGAGGAGGCAGCCGGCCCAGGCGCAGAGCGAGAACAGCCGGTCGGAGTAGTGCAGTTGGAACAGGCTCGGCGCGTGCCGCATCCGCACCCGGCGTACATACGCGGGCACCGGCAGCATGCCCCGCTCGCCGATCAGCGCCCGGAACTGCAGCGCCGCGGTGAGAAAGGCGACCAGATACACGGCGGCCAGAGCCCGCTGGAAGACCAGCCGGCTCAGCCAGTAGTCACCGTCGCTGAACCAATCCATCACATCCAGTATCGGTCGGCGGCGAGGCGTCGCACGGTGTGACCGAGCCGGCGGGCGTACGCCTTCTGCAGCAGTGGCACGAGCGGACCGGCGAGCCGGGTGTACCAGGCGGCCGGCCGGCTGAAGGCCATGACGGTGAACCACACCGAGCCGTCGTCGCGGATGTCGACGACGAACGACTCCTCACCGCACTCCGGATGACCGTCCGAGGTCCCGTACGCGAAGCCCGTCCGGTCCTTCTCGTACGCCGTCCACACCACCTCGCACGGCACACCGAGCCGCAGCGGACCCAGGCCGGCCGAGACCTCGACCCGTGCTCCGGGTTCGGCGCGGGCCGCCGTGGTGCGCACCCGTGCGCCGGAGGTGCGGTGCATCCGCCAGGTGGTGACGGCGGTTCCCGCGGCCTCGAAGACCGCGCGGCCGCGGCCGATGCGGACGGTGTGGTGCAGATGGTGGTAGCCGTCGGGCAGCGGGCCGAGCCGGGTGGCGCCGGTCTCGGGGTAGTTGAGGGTGCTCAGGCGGGTCATACGGCAGTCTCCTTGAGTCGTCGCCAGGCGAACACCGAGCAGAGTGCGAAGCCGAGGGCGTTGCCGAGGCCATGGGTGGCGGCCATCCAGGTGAGGTTCGGGTGCGGCACTCCGGTCGCCTCGCCGAGCGCCCAGCTCAGCGCGAGCAGCATCGTCGCCACCAGCACGGCGGCCGAGACGGCCAGCAGCCCGCGGGTGAACCGGTCGGGTCCGCCGGCCCTGACATCGCGCCAGGTCAGCAGCGCCACGGCCCACATGCCCGCGGTCAGCACCAGGGCGCCGAGCAGTTCGGCCCAGTCGTCGAGGAAGTAGCCGGCGAGGACGAGCAGCGTGCCGAGCGGCACGCTCAGCGCGGCGAAGCGTCCGGCCGCGCCGGGCGCCGTGCGGCAGACCAGGCCCGCCACCAGTGCGGCGGCGAAGCCGGCGAAGTGGAAGTGCGGCACGGTCAGCGCGAGGATCGGCAGGCTGAAGCCGAACAGCTGGTGGCCGGAGCGTTCCGCGATCAGCGCGAGAGCGGCGACCGACGGCGTGACGAGCGCGGTGAGTACGGCGATCTCGGCGGGTGCGAGCGAGCGGGTACGGGCCAGTCTGCGCGGTGCCTGTGCGGCAAGGAGCAGAGTGCCGAGCGCATAGATGCCGGCGAGGGCGACCGCCGCGGTGCCTCGCGGCAGCCAGAGAGCGACGGCTCCCGGAATGGCGAACAGCGGCCAGCTGCGCCGAACGGGTGCGAGCCCTTCGGGTTCGATCAGCCGCAGTCCCGCGGGCACGATCACCAGCATGCCGAGCATCACGATCAGGTTGACCAGTACGGACATCACGCACCCCACCCTGGGCTTGAACGTGTTCAATTCCTTATGGGTGAGCCTAGAGACTTAGTTGAACGCGTTCAAGTCGCGAGGGTTGCGGGAATCCGGCAGAACTTGAGGAACAAATTTCAGGGTGCAAGAGGCGGGAGAACTTCGTGCGTCCACCCACTCGTCGTCGGTACGCCACGGCCGCTGCGCTGTCCGCCGTGCTCTCCTTCGGTCTTCTGGTCTCCGGATGCGGCGGGGACAGCACCGCGGCGACAGCGGCGGACGGGGAGGTCTACCTCCTGCCGGTCGACGCCCAGGGGCCGGACCCCCACACCGCCTCATCGGCCAGGTCCCTCTCCGCACCCGCGCCCGCACCGCCGTCGGCCGACGCGAGCAGACCGCCCTCCCGCGGCCAGACACTGCGCACGCTCTCCGGTGCGACGCCCGGCCTGTACGGCGGCACCCAGTCCGTCGGCAGCTGCGACGTCGAGCGGCAGGTCGGCTTTCTCGCCGGCGACAAGGCCAAGGCGCGTGCCTTCGCGCAGGGCGCCGGGATCCAGGAGGCCGGCATCCCCGGCTTTCTGCGCGGACTCACTCCCGTCGTGCTGCGCGCCGACACCCGGATGACCAACCACGGCTACCGCGGCGGCTCGTCCGTCGCCTACCAGACGGTGCTCCAGGCGGGCACGGCCGTGATGGTGGACCAGTACGGAGCGCCACGCGTGCGCTGCGCCTGTGGGAATCCGCTGAAGCCGCCGGTCGCCGTCAAGGGCGCCGTGATCCACAAGGGCACGCCGTGGACGGGCTACCGGCCCGACCGGGTCGTGGTCATCAAGCCCACCACGACCGTCCTCACCAGCCTGGTGATCGTCAATATCGTCAACAACACCTGGATCGAGCGGAAGACGGGCAGCGACGGCGAGGAGGACAAGCGCCCCGACGTCCTGCCGCCCGTCAACCCGGACGACATCTACAGCTACCCGCCCGTCCTGCCGCCCGACTCCACCGATCCCAGCAGTCCGAACGGGGACCAGCCGCGCAGCGAACAGCCGTCCGCGACCGACTGTCCGACGCTCACGGCCCCGGCGCCCGGCGACGATCCGTCGACGCTGCCTCCCGTACCGCCGGGCTGCCCGGCCTCGCCTCCACTGGACCCGGCGGTACCGCCGGCCGATCCCCCCAGCGAGGTCCAGCCGCCGCCCGTCCCCGACGTGCCGTCCGACGGTGCCGTACCGACCGATCCGGACCTGCTCATCCCCAGCGAGCAGCCGGCCGAGCCGGACACCTTCCCGGGCTGAGCGAAATCCGAACCGGTCGAAGAATCCGACAAATGATGGCAGAGTGGCTCCATGGTTGATCGGGCAGCGGGTGCCCTGTCGCTTCCCGACGACTGGCCGGCCGACCCGGATCTGAGTCTGACCCTCAACCGCATGGGCAGCTTCGACTGGGACCTGGTCAGCGGGCTCATGCACATGGACACGCCCGCTCTCGAGGTGTTCGACCTGAAACCCGGTGAGTACGACGGACACCCGGCCAGCCTCGCGATACGGGTGCCGACGGATGAGGCCGTCCGGCTGGACACGATGGTGACGCAGGCGCTCAAGAACGGCAGCGAGAACTACGGTGCGTACTTCCGCATCCGCCGCCGTGACGGCGTCCTGCGCTGGACCCACACGCAGGCCTGCGTACGACGCGACCACACGGGCCGCCCGGTGCGGATCATCGGCATCGTCCGCGACGCCACCGAAGAGCTCGCCGACTCCACCGCCCGCTTCGACGCCGACGTCGAGCGGCGCAGGCAGACCAGCGTCGTGGAGAGCACCACCGCCGCGCTCGCCCACGCCAGGACCGTCCACGACGTCATCGACGTACTGAAGGACACCCACGGCCTGGAGCACTTCGGCGCGACGAGCCTTGTCATGGGACTGCTGGAGTCGGGCCGGATCCATCTGGTCGCCGAAGGGCCCGAGGGCTCCTTCGTGCCGGGCACCCGCTACACCCGCGTGGACGAGGACTACCCGATGAGCGAGGTGGTACGGACCCTCGCACCGCGCTTCATCGAGTCCAGGGAGGACTTCGCCCAGTCATATCCCGTGCTCTGGCCGAACATCAGACACCTCGGCATCAACTCGGCCGCCTATCTGCCGCTGATCGCGCAGGCCCGGCCGATCGGTGCGCTGGGCCTGCTCTACAGCGACAAGACCGGCTTCAGCTCCGAGGAGCGCAATCTGCTGGTCGCGCTGGGCAGCAGCATCGCGCAGAGCCTGCAGCGTGCCGTGCTCTACGACCAGGAGCACGATCTCGCCTCCGGGCTCCAGCAGGCGATGCTGCCGCGGCGGATCCCCGATGTGCCCGGTGCGCAGATCGCCGTGCGCTACCGCTCGGCGCGCATCGGCCGGGACATCGGCGGCGACTGGTACGACATCATCGCGCTGCCCGGCGGCCGGGTCGGCGCCGTCATCGGCGACGTACAGGGCCATGACACGGACGCGGCGGCGGTGATGGGACAGCTGCGCATCGTGCTGCGCGCGTACGCCGCCGAGGGGCACACCCCGGCGACCGTGATGGCGCGCGCCTCCGTGTTCCTGAACGAGCTGGACACCGAGCGGTTCGCGACCTGCATGTACGCGGAGGTCGATCTGTCGACCGGAGTGGTGCAGGTGGTGCGCGCAGGGCATGTCGACCCGCTGCTGCGGGACACGGACGGCAGCTGCCGCAGGGTGCCGGTGGAGGGCGGGCTGCCGCTCGGGCTGTCGGCGGAGTTCGGCCGGCTGGAGTACCCGGTCAGCACCGTCGAGCTGGACCCGGGCCAGACCCTCCTGCTGTACACCGACGGCCTGGTGGAGCAGCCCGGCGCCGACCTCGACGACGGGATGCAGCTGCTGTCCGCGCTGGTGCGCAGCGGTCCGCGCGATCTCCAGATGCTCGCCGACCATCTCTGCGACGTCGTGGAGGAGCGCGGTGGCGACGACGACGTGGCGCTTCTGCTGCTGCGCCGCAAGGGCGCGGTCACGCCGCAGAGCGGCGGCAGGCTGCAGCAGCATGTCGCGCAGAACGACCCGGAGGCGCTGCGCTCGGCGCGGCACATGGTCCGCGCGGCGGTACTGGCCTGGGGCGCGGGCGATCGCACGGACGAGATCGAGCTGGTCGCCGACGAGATGATCACCAACGCGCTGATGCACACGGACGGCGGCGCGATCGTGACGGTGCGGGTGCTGGCGGGTCCGGACCGGCGGCTTCGGGTCGAGGTCGAGGACCGCTCCAGCGCGCTGCCGCGGCGGCGGGAGGCGGGCGAGTCCGGCGTGTCCGGCCGTGGGTTGCTGCTGATCGACCGGCTGGCGGAGGCGTGGGGTGTGGAGTCCCGCGGCAGCGGCAAGTGCGTGTGGTGCGAGTTCAGCATTCCGGACAGGCAGGACATCCGCTGATTACCTATTGTTAACTGTCCGTGCAGTGATCGTACTTGACCGTAACCGACCGAAGGCGATTGACTTCGGTCTTCGCGGCCTACTAGGACATGAGGACACCGTGAGCAGCGAGCTTCTCGCACCCCTCGACCTGGCTTTCTGGCACCTCGAGTCCGCCGGACACCCGATGCATCTCGGCGCACTCGCCGTCTTCGCCCCCGCCGGGGAGGAGAAGAGCAGCGACAGCGTCCTCGAACTCCTCGCCACGCGTGCCGCCGCGATCCGCCGGCTGCGGATGCGGGTGCGCGACGTGTGGCTGCCCGTCGGCGGCGCGGCCTGGTCCGTGGCCAAGGACTTCGACGTACGGCGGCATGTGCACCATGTCCGGCTGCCGGAGGGCGACTTCGCGGCCGAGGCCACCGCGATCGCCGGCGAACTGATGGAGCGCCCGCTGAGCCGAGGACTGCCGCCGTGGGAGATGTACCTCCTCACCGGCAAGAGCGGCGGTCCCTTCGCGGTGCTGGTCAAGCTCCATCACGCGCTCGCGGACGGCATGCGCGCCGTCGCGATCGGGGCAGGCATCTTCGACGAGATCGCCGACCCGCGCAGGAACGGCGTGCGCAAGGCCAGGCCCGCGCCTGCCCGGTCCTGGTTCACGGGCCCGCTGCAGCTCGCCGGGTTCGCGCGGGGCCGCGTCGAGGACCTGGGCCGGGCCGTCGAGGTCGGCGCGTCAGTCGTTCGGGCCAGTCGGCTCGATCCGCGTGGGATGCCCGCTCTCTCGGCCGGCTCCAGCGGCACGCGCCGCCTCGGCACTGCGGTGCTCGACCTCGAGGATGTGCAGCGCGTACGGAAGGCGACCGGGGGCACGGCCAACGATGTGCAGCTCGCGATCGTCGCGGGCGGGCTGCGGCGCTGGCTGGGGGAGCGCGGCGAGCTGCCGCCGGGCGGCGATCCGCGCGCCCTGGTCCCGGTCTCCCGGCGCAGGCCGGGCAGCACGACGAGCTCGGGCAACAAGTTCTCCGCGTATCTGGTCCATCTGCCCGTCTCCGAGCCCGACCCCCGGGCACGGCTCGACGCCGTACGCACCGCCATGGACCGCAACAAGGCGGCGGGTCCGTCGCGCGGCGCCGGGGCCGTCGCCGTACTCGCCGATCAACTGCCGCCGCTGGCACACCGGTTCGGCGCGCCGTTGGCGGGCGGCGCCGCGCGGATCCTGTTCGATCTGCTGGTGACCAGCGTGCCGCTGCCGCGCTCGGCGCTGTCGTTCGGCGGCTGCCCGCTGCGGGAGATCTACCCGATGGCGCCGCTGGCCCGAGGTCAGTCGCTGGCGATCGCGATGTCCACGTACGGCGGCCGGGTGCATGTGGGCCTGGTGGCCGACGGCAAGGCGGTGCCGGACCTCGACCGGCTCGCCTGGTGCCTCACGGAGGAGACTGCGGAACTCCTCGCTCTCACCCGATAGATCGGACTGCTCGCCTGCTCGATGCAGGATCTCACCCTGGCAAGGGTGTTGACGCCGCCAAGTGATCCGATGAATATTCGTCGTGATCGATGGCGCGATCAGCATCGCGATCCGCGCGGCGACCGGCGGACGCCAGGGCGAGGGGGCAGCAGCGGGATGCGACGGAGCACGCTCGGACGGAGCGGTGTCGAGATCACCGAACTGTCCTTCGGAGCCGCCGGAATCGGCAATCTCTTCACACCCGTCGAACCGGCCGCGGCAGCCGCCGCCGTCGACGCCGCCTGGGACGCGGGCATCCGCACCTTCGACACCGCACCGCACTACGGACTCGGCCTGTCGGAACGCAGACTCGGCCAGGCGCTGCGCACCCGGCCCCGTGACGCGTACACCCTCTCCACCAAGGTCGGCCGCCTCCTCGAACCCCGCTCCGCCGACGGCGACGACCTCGCCAACGGCTTCGCCGTGCCCGCCGACCACCGCCGTGTCTGGGACTTCAGCGCCGACGGCGTACGCCGCAGCATCGAGGAGAGCCTGACCCGCCTCGGCCTCGACCGCGTCGACGTCGTCTATCTGCACGACCCCGACGAGCACGAGGAAGCAGCCTTCAACCACGGCTATCCGGCGCTGGAGCGGCTGCGTTCCGAGGGCGTCGTCGGCGCGATCGGCGCCGGTATGAACCAGGCCGCCATGCTCACCCGCTTCCTGCGCGACACCGACGTCGACGCCGTCCTGTGCGCCGGCCGCTACACGCTGCTCGACCAGAGCGCACTGGACGAACTGCTGCCGGAGGCCGCCGCGCGCGGCAAGAGCGTGGTCGTCGGCGGGGTCTTCAACTCCGGGCTCCTCGCCGATCCGAGGCCGGGCGCCACCTTCGACTACGCCGCCGCGCCCGACGACATCCTGAACCGCGCCCTGCGGCTCAAGGCCGTCGCCGAACGGCACGGCGTACCGCTGCGCGCCGCCGCCCTGCACTACTCGCTCGGCCACCCGGCCGTCGCCGGTGCCCTGGTCGGCACCCGCTCGGCCGACGAAGTACGGGACGCGGCGGATCTGCTCGCCCGTACCGTCCCGGCCGAACTCTGGGACGAACTGCGCGCCGAAGGACTGCTGCCCAAGGAGGAGGCCCGATGAGAGTGGCCCTGCACACCAAGGTCCGCGCCGACCGCATCGAGGCGTACGAGGCCGCGCACCGCGAAGTGCCCGAGGAGCTGACCGCCGCGATCCGCGCCGGCGGCGTCACCTCCTGGACCATCTGGCGCAGCGGCACCGACCTCTTCCATCTCCTCGACTGCGCCGACTACGCCCAGTTGCTCGCTTCCCTGGAGAAACTCCCGGTCAACATCGCCTGGCAGGCCCGCATGGCGGAACTCCTCGACGTCGTCCACGACTACTCCGCCGACGGTGCCGAAGCCGGGCTGCCCGTCGTCTGGGAGCTGTGAACCGATGACGGTCATCGACGCGCACCACCATGTGTGGGATCTGTCCGTACGGGACCAGGACTGGATCACCGGACCCGACCTGGCACCCATCCGGCGCGACTTCTCGCTCGCCGACCTCGCGCCCGAGGCCCGCGCCGAGGGCGTGCACGCCACCGTCCTCGTCCAGACCATCACCGTCGCCGACGAGACACCCGAGTTCCTCGCGCTCGCCGACGGCAGCGACCTCGTCGCGGGCGTCGTCGGCTGGACCGACCTCACTGCGCCGGGCATCGCCGACACCCTCGCCGGACTGCGCGAACTCCCGGGCGGGGACCGGCTCGTCGGCATCCGCCACCAGGTCCAGGGCGAGCCCGACCCCGAATGGCTCCTGCGGCCGGACGTACAGCGCGGGCTCGCCGCCGTCGCCGCCGCCGGACTCGTCTACGACCTCGTGGTCCAGCCCCACCAGTTGCCCGCGGCGACCGAGGCGGCCGGCAGACTGCCGGGACTCACCTTCGTACTCGACCATCTCGGCAAGCCGCCGATCGCGGCGAAGGAACTTCAGCCCTGGGCGAGCGATGTGCGCGCGCTCGCCGCCCGTCCGAACACCGTCTGCAAGCTGTCCGGCATGGTCACCGAGGCGTCCTGGGCCGGCTGGACCACGCCCGATCTCCGTCCGTACGCGGACACCGTCCTCGAGGCCTTCGGTCCCGACCGGCTGATGTTCGGCTCCGACTGGCCGGTGTGCACGCTCGCCGCGAGCTACGCCGAGGTGGTCGCCGCCGCCCGGACGCTGACCCAGGGCCTGGCCGACGACGAACGCACCGCCGTCTTCGCCGCCACCGCACGCCGTGTCTACGGGCTGAGCGAGCACTGAACGGGCGGTGAGCCTGCGTCCGCTGCACGCCTTTGGCACTCTGGATGCATGCCGGAGCTGCCCGAAGTCGAAGCGCTGAGAGAGTTCCTCGGCGACCATCTCGTGGGACAGCGGATCGCCCGTGTCGTGCCGCTGGCGATCAGCGTCCTCAAGACGTACGACCCGCCGCTGAGCGCCGTCGAGGGCGCCGAGGTCACGGCCGTGGACCGGCACGGGAAGTGGCTCGACATCAGCGCCGGCGGGCTGCATCTCGTCACCCATCTCGCCCGCGCGGGCTGGCTCCACTGGAAGGACGAGTTCCCCAAGGCCCCGCCGAAGCCCGGCAAGGGGCCGCTGGCGCTGCGTACTGTCCTCGCCTCCGGCAGCGGCTTCGACCTCACCGAGGCAGGCACGACCAAGCGACTGGCGGTCCATCTCGTACGCGATCCGGCCGAGGTGCCCGGCATCGCCCGCCTCGGGCCCGATCCGCTGGCCGACGCCTTCGACCGGGAGGCCTTCGCCGCGCTGCTCGCCGGTGAACGGCGGCAGATCAAGGGCGCGCTGCGGGACCAGAGCCTGATCGCCGGCATCGGCAACGCGTACAGCGACGAGATCCTGCACGTGGCGAAGATGTCTCCGTTCAAGCCGGTGCAGAACCTCGGCGAGGACGAGGTCACCGCGCTGTACGAGGCCATGCGCGCGACGCTGCGGGAGGCCGTCGAGCGCTCGCGCGGACTCGCGGCGGGCCGGCTCAAGGCCGAGAAGAAGAGCGGCCTGCGGGTCCACGGCCGCACCGGGCAGCCGTGTCCGGTCTGCGGCGACACCATCCGCCAGGTCTCCTTCAGCGACTCGTCGCTGCAGTACTGCCCCACCTGCCAGACAGGCGGCAAGCCGCTCGCCGACCGCAGACTGTCCCGACTGCTGAAGTAGCGCTCCCGCGTCAGCCCGTGATGGTGACCAGCGGCTTGCCGTCCTGGCCGCGGACCTCCCAGCGGCCGATCTGGGTGCTCGGCACGTCCGTGCCGCCCTCGATCTCCAGCGGCTCCTCATGGCCGGGGGAGCCCGGCATCCCGTAGCCCCCGGCCGGCACCGACCACGTCAGGACCGGATGCTCGATGCCGTCCTTGCCGACGGCGACCAGCCGGCAGGTGCCGGGACCCGGGAGATGCGTGAGCCGCATCGCGACCGCCGTGCCCCAGGCCCGTCCCTCCACGGCGGCGGACGCCGTGACACCGGTCGTCCGGTCCGTCGCCGTGACCCGCGGTTCGACGCTCGGGCTCCCGCCGTCACGCATCGCGAATGCGACGCCGGGCAACGCGACGATCAGTGCGGCCGCCGCCGCGACCAGCCGGAGCCGGCGTCTGCGGCTCCGCCGCCGGATCAGCGCGACCTCGTCGGTGAGCCGTTCCAGCAGCCGGGGCGACGGACGGGTCTCGACCCCGCCGGGCCCGGCGAGATCCGCGAGCGAGGACGAGACCTGGGTGAAGTCCGAGAGCTGAACGGTGCACATCACGCACTCGGTGAGGTGCTCCTCGAAGCGGAACGCGTCCGCGGGCTCCAGGACGCCCAGTGCATAGGCGGCCACGTCCTGATGCCGCTGCTGCATGCTCATGGCGTCCTCGTTTCGTGTCTCGCGGTGCTGCGCCTGTTGCCGTCTGTTGCCAGTGAGTACGGATCAGGACACAGCTCTGCTCAACCGCGCGACAGACGAGCGCGAGCTCGCGTATGTTCCCGGCGGCGAAGCACCGTGGCCCGGTGACGGCGGCGCGCCTAGGGGGTGTCTTTTGGGTCAGGCCGGATCAGTGAGCGGGGTCTGGTGCGGTGGATCGCAAGGCGGAGGATGGAGAACGACGCGGAGCGTCGGCGACTGACGACAACGCGGCGAGGTGCCGTGCCAGGGCACGCGAGCCCGGCAGGATCCAAAAGACACCCCCTAGACTCCGCAGCATGCTGCGCGTACTGGCTGTCGACGACGAGAGACCGGCCCTCGAAGAGCTGCTTTACCTCCTGCGTTCCGACTCGCGGATCAGGAGCGCCGAGGGGGCCACGGACGCCACCGAGGCGCTGCGCCGCATCAGCCGCGCGCTGGACGCGGGCCCCGACGGCGAGGACGCCATCGACGTCGTCTTCCTCGACATCCATATGGCGGGGCTCACCGGACTCGACGTCGCCAGGCTGCTCGCGGGCTTCGCCCGGCCGCCGCTGATCGTGTTCGTCACGGCCCATGAGGGCTTCGCCGTGCAGGCCTTCGACCTCAAGGCCGTCGACTATGTCCTCAAGCCGGTGCGCAAGGAGCGGCTTGCCGAGGCGGTGCGCCGGGTCCGCGATCTGGTCCTGGCGGCGCGCGAACCCCGGCCGCAGTCCGAACCCGAACCCGCCGCCTCAGCAGCGCCGCCCGCAGTGCACGCGCCGGTCCAGAACAGCGCCGACCAGATACCGGTTGAACTGGGCGGTGTGACACGGTTCGTCCCGATCGACGACATCGCCTATGTCGAGGCACAGGGCGACTACGCCCGGCTGCACACCGAGGACGGCAGCCACTTGGTGCGCATCCCGCTGTCCACCCTGGAGGAGCGCTGGGCCTCGCGCGGCTTCGTACGCATACACCGCAGCCACCTTGTCGCCCTCGCCCGCATCGACGAACTGCGTCTGGAGGCCGGCACGACGACCGTCCGGGTCGGCGCCGCCGAACTCGCCGTCAGCCGTCGCCATGCGCGGCAGTTGCGCGATCTGCTGATGCGGCATGATCCAGACGAAAGGCCCTAGGTCGTGTCCGCAACGTCTCGCCTGGCATGCGAACACGCCCCGGGGGCCTGATCCGAAGGACGGGGCCCGGGCCGATGCGCCGACCGTTCGACGGCCGTGGCGAGCCGTTCGTCGTGCCAGCACTGCCGTACGGCGACAGCCCGCGTCCGCCGAACGAGCCGGCCCTGGAATCGGCGGCGGCCGCTCCGCCCGCCGCCTAGCCTTGATCGGGTGAGCGAGAAGGGGCCTGATGTCCGACATCGAAGCACTGCTGGATGAGCTCCGGAGCCTGCCGGCGACCCCGGTTTCCACCGCTCATGACCTCGAGGTACTGCTCACCGCGGTGAAGAGCGCCGCCGGGCGCTGGGCCGATGTGCTGTACGACATCCATGAATCGGCCCAGGGACTCGCCGGACCGCGCGGCGAGGCAGCGCTCGAAGTCGCTTTTCGCAGGGCCGAGGAGTCGTATGTCGAGCTGGAGATCGCGCTGAGCGCCTGCGCGCAGCGCACCGGCGGCCGCTGAAACGTCACGGCACACGCGTCCCGCATTGCCGTGCGGTCAGCTCTACCGTCCGTAATCGCCGCTGCGTAGACTCCACCACCTCCCGAGTTCGCCGATACGACGCTGGAGCGGACGACGATGTCTGCAGAGCAGAACCCCCGCCGCGAGGTGGTCACCGGAGTGCCGCGTGGCGCCAGACGCGCGCCGGGCCATGCGCCGGCCCGCTCCGAGATCAGCGAGCAGACGACGCTCGGCGCGACCTATGTGCGCTCGTTGATGCGCAGCCAGCTGCGGGCCGCGCTTCTCGCGCTCGGGGCGCTCACCCTCCTCGTCGGCCTGCTGCCGCTGCTCTTCGCGCTGCCCGCCGCCTTCGACGGCACACTCTCCTCGCCGGAGCCCTTCGTCTGGGCGGCGCTCGGCGTCGGCGTCTATCCCGTGATGTGGCTGACGGCCCGCTGGTACGTACGCCGGGCCGAGCGCAACGAGCGGGACTTCACCAGACTCGTCGAAGGCCGCTGAGCAGTGCTGCCGGGTGAGCTGCGGTGAACCAGACCTACGCGGTGACCGCGGTCACCGTCGTGGTGCTCGTCACCGTGCTTCTCGGCGCGCTCGGCCTGCGCATATCCCGCACCACCTCCGACTTCTATGTCGCCTCCCGCACCGTCAAGCCCGGCCTCAACGCCGCCGCCATCAGCGGCGAATACCTCTCCGCCGCCTCCTTCCTCGGCATAGCGGGACTGGTGCTCCTTCAGGGCCCGGACATGCTCTGGTACCCGGTCGGCTACACCGCCGGCTACCTCGTCCTCCTGGTGCTGGTCGCGGCCCCGCTGCGCCGCTCCGGCGCGTACACGCTCTCCGACTTCGCCGAGGCCAGGCTGGAGTCCGCGGCCGTACGCAGACTCGCCAGCCTCTTCGTCGTCGGCATCGGCTGGCTCTATCTGCTGCCCCAACTGCAGGGCGCGGGCCTGACCCTGGAGATCCTCACCGGCGCGCCCGACTGGGTCGGCGGACTGGTCGTCGCCTTCGTCGTCACCGGCGCGGTCGCCGCCGGAGGGATGCGCAGCATCACCTTCGTGCAGGCCTTCCAGTACTGGCTCAAGCTCACCGCGCTGCTCGTGCCCGCGCTCTTCCTCGTCGCCGCCTGGGTCGGGGACGACACGCCGCGGGCCCGCTTCGACGCACCGGCGGTGCTGCGCGAGCACACCGTCGTACGCGTCGACGACACCGTACGGATCGAACTCGACAAGCCACTGACCCTCACCGTCGACGGTGACGTCGACGGCACGGCGTACGAGGAACAGACCGTCACGCTCGGCAAGGGCGACCATCGCATCGAGTCCGGGACGAGCCTCGGCTTTCCGCCGGGCGCCGAAGTGCCCGAGCGCGCCTCGTCCGAGGCCGATCCGGCGAGCTGGTCCCAGCCGATGTCCGGCGGGCGCGACGGCTACCACCTGTATGCGACCTACGGACTCATCCTCGCCACGTTCCTCGGCACGATGGGCCTGCCGCACGTCGCCGTCCGCTTCTACACCAGCCCCAACGGACGCGCCGCGCGCCGGACGACGCTGGTCGTCCTCGGTCTGATCGGCGCGTTCTATCTGCTGCCGCCGGTCTATGGCGCCCTCGGCCGGATCTACGCACCCGAACTCGCCCTCACCGGCGAGGCGGACGCCGCCGTGCTGGTGCTGCCCGAGCGGATCGTCGGCGGGCTGGCCGGTGATCTGCTGGGCGCGCTGCTGGCCGGCGGCGCGTTCGCGGCGTTCCTGTCCACCGCGTCCGGGCTCACCATGTCCGTCGCCGGAGTCATCTCGCAGGATGTGCTGCCCTCGCGCGGTGTACGGCATTTCCGGCTGGCGACGCTGTTCGCCACGGCGGTGCCGCTTGCCGTGAGCGTCGTGGCGACCAATGTGCCCGTCGCCGACGCGGTCGGTCTCGCCTTCGCCGTCTCCGCCTCGTCGTTCTGTCCGCTGCTGGTGCTCGGCATCTGGTGGCGCAGACTCACGCCGCCGGGCGCGGCGGCCGGGTTGATCGTCGGCGGCGGGTCCGCTCTCACCGCGGTGATGGCCACTCGCGCCGGGCTCGCGCCCGAGGGCTGGATCAACACGCTGATGGCCTGGCCCGCCGTGTGGTCGGTGCCGCTCGGCTTTCTGACCATGGTGCTGGTGTCGCTGGCCACGCCGGGCCACATACCCGTCGGCGCCGCCGCGATCCTGGCGCGGCTGCATCTGCCGGAAGACCTGGTCGGCAGGGACCAGCCGGAAGGAGCGGAACGATGACGGGTACCGGAGCGGCGGCGCTGGCCGCGTTGGGAGTCCTCCTGCTCGTCCTCGGCTTCGCGGTCGGGCGGTGGACGGCACGGCGCGACGGCAGACCCGACCTCGACCTCGGCACACCCGTCGAACGCGCCACGTTCCACACCCTGCACACCGCCTCGCTCGCCGCGCCTCCGCTGCGCGCCGGACTCACCGAGGACACGGCGCGCAAGGCCGCCCGGCGGCTGCGCTCGCTGCTCGGCACGGAGGCGCTCTGTCTGACCGACCGGGAGTCGGTGCTGGCCTGGGACGGCCCGGGTGCCGACCATCATGAGCAGCGGGTGATGGTCCGCGTCGCGGACATGCTCGACTCCGGCCGCAGCCAGAGCGTGCACACCGAGTGCGAGGACCTGGAGTGCCCGCTGCGCTGGGCCGTGATCGCCCCGCTGACCGGCGAGGAAGGAGTGCTCGGCGCGCTCGTCGCCTACGGCTCGCGGGAGTCGGCGGTGCTGGTACGCGCCGCGACGGAGGTGGCCCGCTGGGTCTCCGTACAGCTGGAACTGGCCGAGCTCGACCGGTCCCGCACCCGGCTGATCGAGGCGGAGATCCGTGCGCTGCGGGCCCAGATATCGCCGCACTTCATCTTCAACTCACTGGCCGCGATCGCGTCCTTCGTCCGAACGGATCCGGAGCGGGCCCGTGAACTGCTGCTGGAGTTCGCGGACTTCACGCGCTACTCCTTCCGCAGGCACGGCGAGTTCACCAATCTCGCCGACGAACTGCGCTCGATCGAGCAGTACCTGGCGCTGGCCGGTGCCCGCTTCGGTGACCGCCTCAAGGTGACTCTTCAGGTCGCACCGGAGGTGCTGCCGGTGGCGCTGCCCTTCCTGTGTCTGCAGCCGCTCGTCGAGAACGCGGTCAAACACGGCCTGGAGGACTCCAGGAACGAGTTCCGTGTGACCATCGCGGCTCAGGACGCCGGGGCCGAGGCGATGGTGACCATCGAGGACGACGGCGTGGGCATGGACCCCGCGGTGCTGCGGGAGATCCTCGCGGGGGAGCGGACGGCCTCGCAGGGCATCGGCCTGTCCAATGTCGACGAACGGCTGCGCCAGGTGTACGGCGACGGCCACGGGCTCGTCATCGAGACGGGCGTCGGCGCGGGCATGAAGATCACGATCCGGATCCCCAAGTACCGGGCGGGAGTGCACTCCTCGCCCGGCCGCCGCAGCGCGGGCTGACCGTCCCGTCGCCCGGTCCGCCCGTCCGTGCGGTCGGTCAGAACAGATGGATGGCCAGATGGCTCAGCGGCAGCCCCAGCTGCCAGGCCGGGGTCCACACCTGCGCGCACTCGTCCACGGCCGTGTCCATCGGGACCCCCGGGCTTGCCGCGTGCCACGGCTCGCTGTCACCGAGGTCGGCCGCGAGCAGCTCGGTCTGCTGGAGCCATCTCCAGGCGTCCGACGCCAGCGCCAGATCCGGATCGCGGCGATCGAGCGTGCGCTCCCGCTCCTCGCGGGCGGCCAGCCGCTCCACCGCCCACTCGTGCCAGGGATGGCCGTACGAGGTGAGGTTCAGCCACTCCTCGATCTTGGAGACCGCCCGGACGCCGGCGAGTTCGTCCGAGCCCTCGCAGAGATAGATGGTGAGCGCGAGTGTCTCGCGTCCCGCCCGGTACTCGAGCGAGCCGCCCTCCACGAGCGCGCCCGTGCGCAGCATCTCGTCGGCGATGTACTCGGCGCAGAGCCACGCCATGGGGATGGCCAGCGCGCCTCCGCTGGTGCCTTTGGAACTCTCGGGCTGCACCCTTCCCACCTTCTTCCGGGACGACTTCGTATGCCGACTCGGACACGAGCCTCCACCGAGAGACACGTTTGCGGGCCCGTCTTTACTCAACTTCACCGTGAGGTTTCGCATACTGTCGCCCATTCGCCGTGACCGCTGGTAGAGGGGGACACCGGCGGGACATCCGGGACGCGCGTGACGTGGCCTCAGGGCGTTACGGGGCGGGTCGGCAGTCAGCTGCCGCCGGCCGTCGTCGCGCGCGGCCGTGAGTAACCCGGCAGACAGCGGGCCAGTGCACGCAGTGCGTAGTACGAGCGGGACTTGACCGTGCCCGGCGGTATGCCGAGCGACTCCGCCGCCTCGTTCACGCTCAGGCCCTGGAAGTAGATCCGCACCAGCACGGCCTGGTGCTCCCGGCTCAGCGATTCGACCGCCGCGCGGACGTCGAGCACGGCGACGGCCGTCTCGGTGACGTCCGCCGGGTCCGGGGTGGTGGCCAGCACGCCGTCGCCTATCTCGGTGGGGCGGGACATCCGGGAGCGGCGGGCGTCGATCGCCAGACGGCGGCCGACGGTGAAGAGCCATGGCCGCATCGACTCGTAGGGACCGTCGAACGCCTCCGGGTGCAGCCAGGCCCGTACCAGCGTCTCCTGCAGCAGGTCCTCGGCGCGCTGCTGGTCGCCGTAGGTCAGGCCGAGCAGAAAGCTGAGCAGCGCCGGGCCGTGCTCCCGTTGCAGGTCCGCGATGGCCCGTTCGTCGGTGGTCGCCGGAGCGGTCACGGTTGCCGTCGCCATTGCCAACACCTTTCGCGCAGAGGTCACTGCTTCGTGCCGTATACGAACGCATCCGGCAGCGAGGGGACAGATGGCTCACCGCGGTCGTCGGCAAGCGGTCGCTCGGAGCGGCGAGTGGTGCGATGAGCGGGCGGCCGGATCCGGGCGGCGGTCTTTCGGCGGTCTACCGGCGGTCATTCGGAGTGGGCAGGTCCGTTTCAGTGACCGGCGCGGCTGCGTCGCTTGACTCTTCCCGGCGCGAACTGTGCATTCGGATTGTCATATTTATTCCGAGTTGCACTGGTTTGGGGCTGGCCGCATGACACAACGCACGCGACAGGGAACGGCAGCACTCGGCGCCGTACTGCTCGGAGCGGCATCAGGCTGCGCCGCGACGGACGAGCCGGCGGCCGCACCGCCGCCCCCGAGCTCCCAGCACCCACCGCCGTCCGCGGCGGGCGGTGCGACCCAGGAGAGCGACTTCACGCTCGTCGCGAGCGGCGACGTCCTGCCGCACGACTCCGTCATCCGGCAGGCGAAAGCCGACGCGGACGGCGACGGCTACGACTTCCGGCCCATGCTGGCCGGCGTCAGACCCGTCGTCCGCGAAGCCGACCTGGCGATCTGCCACATGGAGACGGTGTACGGCGAGAAGGGCGACTACACCGGCTACCCGGCCTTCAAGTCCCCGCCGCAGATCGCCAAGGGGCTCGCCGCCACCGGTTACGACTCGTGCTCCACCGCCTCCAACCACACCCTGGACGACGGAGCCGACGGCATCCGGCGCACCCTGGACGCCCTCGACACGGCCGGCATCCGGCACGCGGGCTCGGCCAGGTCGCCCGCCGAGGCCCGCACGCCCGCCTGGCTCAAGGCCGGCGGCGCAAAGGTCGCTCAGCTCGCCTACACCTATGGAACCAACGACTACCCGCTTCCCGAGGGACAGCCCTGGGCGGTCAGCCTGATCGACGAGAAGAAGATCGTCGCCGACGCCCGCGCCGCCCGGAAAGCCGGCGCGGACGTGGTCGTGGTCAGCGTGCACTGGGGCACGGAATGGCAGACCGAACCCGACGAGCGCCAGCTGGGCCTCGCCAGGAAGCTCACGGCGTCCACCACCGCGGGCCGCCCCGACATCGACCTGATCATCGGCACGCACGCCCATGTCCCACAGGCGTACGAGAAGGTCAACGGGACCTGGGTCGTCTACGGCATGGGCGACCAGATCGCCGGCCCGATGACCAACTACGAACGCGTCCGGGACCCGCGCGGTAACCAGGGCTCCATCGGCCGCTTCACCTTCGCGCCGCCGGTGAAGCCCGGTGAACGCTGGGCGGTGAAGAAGGCGGAGTTCATCCCGCAGTGGATGGACACGGACAGAGGGCGCCTCGTCAATCTGCCGGACGCGCTCACCCGTGGCACGGACCGGGACGAGTACCACGAGGCCCAGTCGGCGATCAGGACGGCGGTCCTCGGCCGCGGAGCCGCCAAGGACGGTCTCACCATGGGCCGTTGAGCACCCGCGGGCCCATCGGGCCGATCGGCGCGGCTACGGAACGACGGTCACCGGCCAGCGGCCCGCCTTCACCAGCCGCACCGCCACCGAACCGACGAACCGGTGGCCCGCCGACTCCGAAGCACCGACCACCACCGCGTCCGCCTTCAGCTGGTCAGCCGCCGAGACCAGACCACTGAACGGGTCGCCGTGAAAGGTGTGGAACTCCCAGCGGACGTCCCAGATCCCCTTGACCCGCTCGGCGGCGGTCCTTATCTCCTCCACCAGGCCCTCGGCGATCTCCCCGGTGGTCTCCGCCACCGGCGCCCCCATCGCCGCACCCGCCGCCATCACCGGCTGGACGTACACAATGGCGAGCAGGGCATGCTGCCGGCGAGCCAGGCCGCCCGCGTACGAGGCCGCGCGCAGCGAGGACTCGGAGCCGTCCAGGCCGACGACGATGACCTTGGGCCCGTCGGTGCCGCGCTCGAACTGGTGAGGCTGCTGCTCTGTCACATACCTGAGGTTAGGGCCTGTCGTCTGGGTCAGGCCGGATGAGTGAGCGGGGTCTGGTGCCGTGGATCGCAAGGCGGAGGAGGGAGGCATGGCGGAGCCATGCCGACCGACGACAACGCGGCGAGGCGCGGTGCCAGGGCACGCGAGCCCGGCAAGATCCAGACGACAGGCCCTAGTCGTTCCCGACAGGCGAGCCGTCGGCAGTCTCCTTACAGTGCAGATCATGAGTGCCGTCACCGTGGAGGAGTCCACTCACGTCCGCAGCCCAGTGCTGCGCAAGGTGCCCGAAGCCTTCGCGATGTTCTTCGGGGTACTCGGCGTGTACTGCGTCGTCATCTCGCTCATCCCTCCTCTGCGGCACCTGCTGCGGCCCGTCACGATGTTCCTCGACCGGGTCGCCGTGCCCGTCAGCGCGAACCTCGCCTATGCCGTGTTCCTGCTGCTCCTCGCCGCGGCCGTCGGCGCTCGCAAGAAGACCGCGTGGTGGCTGGTCGTCGGCTACCTTTCGCTGCTGGTGATCGCGGACATCCTGCTGCTGGCCTTCGACAGGCAATGGGGCTGGATCCCCAACCTGGCGATCTGCCTGATCGCAGTGGCGGTGCTGGTGGCGGCCCGCGGCGAGTTCTACGCGCGGACCAGGCGCGGGGCCCTGCGCAGGGCGCTGCTCGTGCTGGTCCTCGGGCTCGCCGTCGGCATCCTGGTCGGCTGGGCGCTGGTCGAGATCTTCCCCGGCGGTCTGCCGCAGAACCAGCGGCTGCTCTGGTCGGCCAACCGCGTACTCGGCGGCCTGGTCTCCGTCGACCAGTTCGACGGCCACCCGGCCCGCGTGCTGTTCTTCCTCCTCGGCCTGTTCGGCGCGATCGCCCTGCTCAACGCGGCCGCCACGCTCTTCCGCTCGCAGCGCATGGAGGCCGCGCTGCAAGGCGACGAGGAGGCCCGCATCCGCGCGCTGCTCGGTGCCTACGGCTCGCAGGACTCGCTCGGCTACTTCGCCACCCGCCGCGACAAGGCCGTCGTCTTCTCGCCCAACGGCAGGGCCGCCGTCACCTACCGCGTCGAGGCAGGCGTCGCGCTGGCCAGCGGCGATCCGGTCGGCGACCGGGCGTCCTGGACCCAGGCCATCGAAGCCTGGATGGACCTCGCCCGGCGGTACGCCTGGGCACCGGCCGTGATGGGCGCGTCCGAGGAGGGCGCGAAGGCGTTCACCCGCTGCGGGCTCGGCGCCATCCAGCTCGGCGACGAGGCGATCCTGAACGTCGCCCGCTTCGATCTGGACGGCCGCGACATGCGGGTCACCCGTCAGGCCGTGAACCGGGTCAGGCGGACCGGCGCAACCACCCGGATCCGCCGGCACTCCGCACTCTCCGAGGAAGAGATGCGCCGCATCGTCGAAAAGGCGGACGCCTGGCGCGACACCGAGACCGAACGCGGCTTCTCGATGGCGCTCGACCGCCTCGGCGACCCTGCCGACGACGACTGTCTGCTCGTCGAGGCCTTCGACAGCGAAGGCAGGCTGATCGCCCTGCTCTCCTTCGTGCCGTGGGGCCGGGAGGGCATCTCTCTCGATCTGATGCGCCGTGACCCCGCAGCGCCCAACGGCATCATGGAGTTCATGGTCGCCGAGATCTGCGCGCACGTCGGCAAGCTCGGCGTACGCCGGATCTCGCTCAACTTCGCCGTGTTCCGCTCCGCCTTCGAGGAAGGCGCCCGCATCGGCGCGGGACCGGTGCTGCGGATGTGGCGCAGGCTGCTGCTCTTCTTCTCCAAGTGGTGGCAGCTGGAGGCGCTGTACCGGTCGAATGTGAAGTACCAGCCCGAGTGGTATCCGCGCTTCCTCTGCTTCGGCGACGCCGGCTCGCTCGCCCGGGTCGGCCTCGCGTCCGGGATCGCCGAGGGCTTTGTCTCCGTACCGAGCCTGCGCAAGCGCTGGGGCAGGGGCAGGGCCAAGGGCGTGACGGCACCTGCCACCACCGAGGGGCTGCCGTCGATCGACTCGCTCGGACTGGTGGGACCCGACTCGCAGGCCGCGCTGGGTGAGCAGCGGCTTCCCGAGCAGGTGCGCATCCGCCACCGCAAGCTGGAACGGCTGCGCGCCGACGGCACCGAGCCGTACCCCGTCGGCATCGCCGGGCGCACCCACACACTCGCCGAGATCCGCGCCGCGCACCCGGCGCTCGCCCCGGGCGGCCGTACCGGACAACTGGCCACGGTCGCCGGGCGCGTAATGGTCGTACGCGACCTCGGCGGCGTCGTCTTCGCCGTACTGCGCGACTGGTCGGGCGACCTCCAGCTGGCGCTCACCCGGGACACCTGCCCCGAGTCCGTGCTCACGCGGTTCACCTCCGACGTCGACTTCGGCGACCATGTCTCGGCCACCGGCGAGATCGGCACCAGCGACAAGGGCGAGCTGTCGGTCTTTGTGACGGACTGGCAGCTGACCGGGAAGTGCCTGCGGCCGCTGCCCGACAAACGGCGCGGCCTCGCCGACCCCGAGGCCAAGGTCCGGCGCCGCTATCTGGACCTGGTGGCCAGCCCGGACGCCCGTGATGTCGTACGCCGCCGGTCCACCGCCGTCCAGGCGCTGCGCCAGGGGCTGCTGGAACGCGGCTATCTCGAGGTCGAGACGCCGATGCTGCAGCAGATCCACGGCGGCGCGAACGCCCGGCCCTTCACCACCCACATCAACGCCTACGACCTCGACCTCTATCTGCGCATCGCGCCCGAGCTCTACCTCAAGCGGCTGTGCGTCGGCGGCATGGAGAAGGTCTTCGAGCTGGGCCGCACCTTCCGCAACGAAGGCGTCTCCTACAAGCACAACCCCGAGTTCACGATGCTGGAGGCCTATCAGGCCTTCGCCGACTACGACGTGATGCTCGAGCTGACCCGCGAACTGATCCAGGGCGCGGCCACCGCCGCCTTCGGCTCGCCCGTCGCCCACAAGGCCGACGCGGACGGAAAGCTCGTCGAGCACGACATCTCGGGCCCCTGGCCGGTCAAGACGGTGTACGGAGCGCTGTCCGAGGCGCTCGGCGACGAGATCGACGCCGACACCGACGAGGCCGCCCTCAGAAGCCTCTGCGACCGGGCCGGAGTCCCGCACATCCCGGACGACACACGCGGCGACGTGGTGCTCGAGATGTACGAACGGCTCGTCGAGGAACGCACCAAGCTGCCCACCTTCTACAAGGACTTCCCGACCGACGTCTCCCCGCTGACCCGCCAGCACCGCCGCGACCCGCGGCTGGCCGAACGCTGGGACCTGGTCGCCTTCGGCACGGAACTGGGCACCGCCTACTCCGAGTTGACCGACCCGGTGGAGCAGCGGCGCAGGCTCACCGCACAGTCGCTGCTCGCGGCCGGCGGCGACCCGGAGGCGATGGAGCTGGACGAGGACTTCCTGGACGCGCTGGAGTACGCGATGCCGCCGACCGGCGGGCTCGGCATCGGGGTCGACCGGCTGGTCATGTTCCTCACCGGACTGACCATTCGCGAAACCCTGCCCTTCCCCCTCGTCCGCCGCACCTGAAGACACCACCCAGTCGCCCGCCTGCGCCGTTTCACTGCTCTCATCGGGTACTTTCGCCCCCTGAGCCGTGTTGATGAAGGGCGAACCGCGCGCGCCGTGCGAGCAGTTGGTCATGAAAAAGGACCAGATGCTTTCCAGTCGCCGTTCGATGCTCCGGATCTTCGCCGGACTCGGCGGCGTGGCCATCACGGCGGGGACGCTTCTCACCGAGCGGGCGGGGACGGGCGGCGCGGCCGCCGAGGGCCCGGGAGGTGCCTCCGCCGCCCGACCGGCCGCCGGCCCCGCGGTCGCAGCGGGCCCGCCCGTGAAGGCTTCGGCATACCGGCTGCAGCCGATGACGGCCTATACGCCGCCGCGATTCCGCAGGGCGCTGCCGCCGGTCCGCCAACAGCCCTTCCTGCGGCTGTCCGAGCCCGGCCGGACGATGGTCCTGACCTTCGACGACGGCCCGGATCCCCGCTACACGCCGGACATCCTGAGCACCCTGCGCGAGTACGACGTGCCCGCGATGTTCTTCGTCTGTGGCGAGATGGCGACCGGCAACCGTGACCTGCTGCGCGAGATGGCCGACGACGGCCACGTGGTCGGCAACCACTCCTGGACGCATCCGCTGATCCCCAAGCTGCCGCCGTCGCGTATCCGCGCCGAACTGGGCCGTACCAGCGAGCTGATCGAGAAGGTGCTCGGCATGCCGCCGCTCTGGTACCGCGCGCCGTTCGGGGCCTGGAACAAGCGCTCCTTCGAGATCGGCGCGGAGCTCGGCATGGAGCCGCTGGCCTGGACGCTGGACACGTTCGACTGGACCGAGCCCGGGACGAGGTCGATCGTCCGCCGGGTGCTGGACGGCGCGGAGCCGGGCGTGGTGGTGCTCTCGCACGACGCCGGAGGCGACCGCTCGCAGAGCGTCGCGGCGCTGCGGAGCTATCTGCCGCGGCTGCTGGACGAGGGCTACCGCATCACCGTGCCGCGCCGCTGAGCCTTCGGTGAGCCACCGGGTCCCGTCCCGGGACCCGGTGGTCAACGGGTCTTGAATCAGTTGGACTTGAGCAACCGGGCGAAGACGACGACGTTGCCGTCGTAGCCGGTCGCCTTCGAGTAGCCGCCGCCGCAGGTGATCACGCGCAGCTCGGGATAGCCCGTGTCGCCGTACACCCGCGCGCCGGGGAAGTTGTCCTTGGAGAACACTTCGACGCCGTACACCTCGAAGACCGCCGTCTTGCCGTCGAAGCGCTCCACCTCGACGTGCTGCCCCTTCTCGATGGAGCCGAGGCCGTAGAAGACGGCCGGTCCGGAGAGGTTGTCGACATGGCCGACGATGACCGCGGTGCCGCGCTGGCCCGGGGCGATGCCGTTCTGGTACCAGCCGGCGATGTTGGGGTCCTGCGGCGGCGGGGCCTCGATCCAGCCGTCCTGGTCGACGCCGACGTTCATGACCGGGGCGTCGACCTTGATGGCGGGGATCCTGACGCGTGCTGCCGGGGCGTACGTCATCGACCGCGGCGGCACCAGCGGCGCGAACGTCTCGCCGTTCGGGCGGTTCAGTGACGCGGCCGCGGCCGGCTGCGGCGGGCCGAGTGAGACGTCGACGCCGTTCTTCATCAGCGCGATCCCGGTGAGCATGACGAGGGCCAGCACGCCCCAGGGCGAGCGCTTCCTCGTCTCCGAGCCGCTGTAGTCCTGGCCCATGGTTCTCCTTCGTACTCGGCGCCTGCTAGGCACGCTAAGTGACCGCCGCGGGACCGGCGACGGGGGAAGGGCGAACGGGTGGCGGGCGCACGTGGGGATGGCCCATCCGAGTAGATCGTCAGACAAAACTTCTGACGGTCTGTGACCTGCGGCTCCGTCAGATCTCTCGGCGCGTCGTCGGCGTGTCGCCTCACCGGGGTGGACCAGCGCCGAAATGCGCGGAATGTTCTGCCCGGTGAGGGTTCGTCATGGAAGGCGTACTCGTCGAATTTCCCGGAGCGCCGCTTTGGGGCGTCTTCCTCAGGAGGTTCAACGATGCGTGCTTCACGCGCTTTCGCAGTGGCCGCGGCCGCCTGCGTGGCCGTCGGGCTCTCTGCCCCGGTGGCCGCAGCGGGCGGCGACCAGCAGAGCCAGATCCATGTCTCCGTCAGTCCGCAGTCCGTCCAGCCGGGCGGCAACCTGCACATCACCGTCCAGGGCTGCAACCGCGGCGGCACGATCACGTCCAACGCCTTCCCGCAGACCAATCTCCCCGCCAACCGCGGAGGCACCTCGACCGCCACCGCCCGGATCCACAACGACGCATCGCCTGGCCAGTACCACCTGGCAGTCCGGTGCAACGACAACCCGATGGTGGCGACCGCGCAGTTCACGGTGCTGCCCGGCCGGGGCGCGGAAGGCGGTCTCGGCGGTTCGGTCGGTCCGACCTCCGCCGAGATGGCGGTCGGCGCCGGACTGGTCGTCACTGCGGCCGTCGGCGGCTCCCTGTTCCTCGCCCGTCGCCGCCGCACGATCAGTGGAAAGGCCTGACCGGCCGAACCTCCCGGTCGGCCTTGGGGGTGCCCCCAACCGCCCGGGGCCCCCCCCCCCCGCGGGGGGGGCGGGGGGGGGGCGGGGGGGGGGGGGGGGGGGGGGGGGGGGGGGGGCGCCCCCCCGGGGGGGGGGGGGGGGGGGCGCGGGGGGCGGGGGGGC
>NZ_JBIRTX010000004.1:504801-623260 GCF_044334895.1 Streptomyces sp. NPDC020681
TGGCCTGCCCGCCCTACCCCCCGGGTCGGCAGTGGGGGGGCCCCCAACCGCCCGTCGCCCCGAGTCCTGGCCAGGACTCGGGGCGACGGGCGGTTGGGCGTTGCGGGGGCCGCGGGGCCGGAGCCCCGCGGCCTGGGATCAGTGCTGGCGGCTGCCGGAACGGCGGCGCAGCACATAGACGGTGGCGGTGGCCGCGGCCAGGACCAGTCCGGCACCGGCGGCGACCTCACTGGAGTTCAGCTCACCGACGCTGCCGCCGAAGCCGCCCCGGACGCCCGCCGGCGTGGTGGAGCTGGTGGTCGGCGTGGAGCGGCCGCCCGCGATGGTCAGGTTGAACGAGCCCTGCGCCTGTCCCGGGCAGTTGAACTGGACTCCGAACTGCGCGCCCGGCCTGGCGTCCGAGTCGACGATGGCGGTGGCGGTCCTGCCCGGACTGATGAACACCGTGTCGAAGACCCCTGACGAGGCCGTGGCCGTGGTGTTGCACCCGCTGGCGGACAGGGTGACGCGGCCGCCCGGCTGGACGGTCGAGGGGCTGACAGAGAAGACGGGTGTCGACTGTTTGGCGTCGTCGCCGGCCGCAACGGGCGCGGTCAGGGCGAGAGACGCAGCTGCCAGCAGAGCAGCGGATGCGGCAGGTATCGCGCGCATGGTGATTCCTCCGGTCCCCGAGGAGCAGCCGCGGAACCGATTTCCACACAAGGCAGAGAATGCCCCTCGATGTCCGAAACGCTATGAGGGGCCGTGGTGCCTCGCGATCCCTGTCGCGCGAATGGGGCATCGGTGTCCGCCGACCGGGTCATGCCGCCGTGTGCCGGGGGACTGCGCCCGGGTACTCCGAATGGCTGATGGAGATCCGGTGCGAGGCGATACGCCCGTCCGGGTGTTGCAGGGGTGCGGATCGCTTCATTCGCGTCCGGCCCGCGCACGCATGTGACGGGTGGAACCAGTTGGGGCGGATGAGATCAAGCCAATCCGGGGTGGGGCGAATTCCCCTGGTGGAAGCGGAAATTCAACCATTCGCGACTGCGACTCGGAAGAATTTTTCGGACGCGTTGAACACTCCACGCATCCCCGTCCGTACCTAGGGCCATGAACGGCGCACCCAGGCGCTGCAACAGTCTCGATGGACTTCAGGAGTGGACATGAACACCTGGCGGAACGCTTCGCTCGCGGTGACTGCGGCGGCCGTACTCGCGCTGACGACGGCGTGCGGTCAGGAGAAGGGCAACGAAACACCCAACGGTCAGGCGGTCGGCGCGGCCAATCCGGCCCAGCAGCCCGGCAGCGGAGGCTACGGCGCCGACTACGGCTCCGACACCGGCGCCCAGGGCGCTGCCGCCAAGCCCGCCGGACAGCTCGCCGTCTGGGACAGCAAGGACCTCGGCAAGGTCGTCACCGACAGCGCCGGCTTCACCCTCTACCGCTTCGACAAGGACACGGCCTCCCCGCCGAAGTCGAGTTGCGAAGGCGAGTGCGCGAAGACGTGGCCAGTGGTCGCCGCGGGCGGCGCGTCGGCGGCGCCCGGCATCGACGCCTCGCTCATCGGCGAGGTCACCCGCTCCGACGGCACGAAGCAGCTGACCATCGGCGGCTGGCCGATGTACCGCTACGCCAAGGACGCCAAGCCCGGTGACGCCAAGGGCCAGGGTGTGGGCGGCACGTGGTACGCCTCGGCCCCCGACGGCAAGAAGGCCGGCGGCGGTGCGGCCGGCGACGCCGGATCGGGCGACGGCTACGGCGACGGTGGCGAGGAGGCCGGCGGCGAGCAGGCCGACCTCGCGGGTCTCTCCACCCGGAAGGACGCCAAGCTCGGCGAGATCGTCATCGACAAGAACGGCATGACCGTCTACCGCTTCATGAAGGACTCGGCCTGGCCGATGAAGACGGCCTGCACCGGTGACTGCCTCAAGAAGTGGCCGGTTGTCGCTCCCGTGGACAAGAACGACACCGAAGGCGTTCTCAAGAAGGGCTTCGTCACCTTCAACCGTCCCGACGGAATCAAGCAGCAGACAATCGACTGCTGGCCGATCTACACGTTCGCGGGCGACTCCAAGCCCGGTGACACCAACGGGCAGGGTGTCGGCGGCACTTGGTACGCCGTCTCTCCGGAGGGCAAGCCGGTCGGAGCGCCCAAGTAGTCCCCACGCAGCGCACCGGCCCAACCGGCCCGTCTCACGCCCCCCGCGTGATGGCGGGCCGGTTGCTGTGACACCGGCCAGTAACCAAGATGTGTGACCAAGAACGGACCGCTAATTTCCGTTTGGGCTCGCTCTCTTGGCGGGCGATCAGTAGCCTCGGCTCGAACACTGGCCATGGACATGGCCGGACTTCCTCCGTGGCGACTTGTTGGAGACATCAATGGAGCGTCCCGCCTGGGCCCCGCAGGGCATCGACATATCGGTGCCGAGCGTGTCCCGCATTTACGACTACTACCTGGGCGGCTCGCACAATTTCGAGGTCGACCGGGAAGCAGCCCGCAAGGCCATGGAGTTCATCCCGGGCCTGCCCAAGATCATGCAGGCGAACCGGGCGTTCATGCGCCGGGCCGTGAACTACGCGGTGAACTCAGGCGTCACGCAGTTCCTCGACATCGGCTCCGGCATTCCGACCTTCGGCAATGTCCATGAAGTGGCGCAGAAGGCCAGCATCGAGTCCCGTGTCGTCTATGTCGACCACGACCCGGTGGCCGTCGCGCACGGCCGCGCCGTACTCGAAGGCGACGACACGGCCACCGTGGTCGCCGCCGATCTGCGCAAGCCGCAGCAGCTGCTCGACAGTCCCGAGGTCCAACTGCTCGACCTGGAGCGGCCGGTGGCCCTGCTCCTCGTCGCCGTGCTCCACTTCCTGGAGGACGAGGAAGACCCGTACGCCGCGGTCGCGGAGCTGCGGGACGCGCTCGCACCCGGCAGCCTGCTGGTCGTCACCCATGCCTCGTACGAGGGAGTACCGGTGGCCGAGGAACAGGCGGTCGGCGCAGTCGACGTGTACCGGGACATCCGCAACCCGCTGGTCATGCGCTCCCGCGAGGAGATCGCGCGGTTCTTCGAGGGGTACGAGATGGTGGAGCCGGGTCTGGTGTCCATGCCGAACTGGCGGCCCGACACCCCTGTCGAGCAGGAGGACCCATTCGCTTTTTCGGGCTTCGCCGGGGTGGGGCGCAAGGCGTGATGTCGCCGACACAGGAGGCGGGCTCCGCGGCGGACCCGGACGGCCTGGAGGACAGACTCCGCCGGTTCGCGACGATCTGGAGCCGGGCGGTCTTCCCGGTCACCGCCACGTCGCTGACCCGGCCCGAGATCGAACAGCTACTGCTGCCGCTGGCCCGGGAGTTGAGCCTGTCGCTGCAGGCGCGGCCCTTCGACCCGCAGGTCGCGCAGCGCATCGGCGCCGCGCTCGTCGACGCCCACTGCACCGACCCCGAGGCGCTCAGCCGTACGCTCGGCGTCATCGACGCCTATCTGGTGCTGTACTGCGGCGGCGACCCCGAGCAGAGCGCCGAGGAGAACCGGGCCCGCTGCGCCCGGCTGCAGCACGCGGTCGCCGCCGGGTTCGCGCAGGGACTGCGGGAACGGACGCTCGCCGAGCAGGAGGCCATCGCACGCTCCTCGCTGCTGGCCCGCACCGACGCGGTGCAGGCGCTGCACGCCACCGAGACCCGCTTCCGCGCGGTGTTCGAAGGCGCCGCGATCGGCATCGGCATCGCCGACCTCGAAGGCAATGTTCTTGAGGTGAACGAGACCCTGACACGGATGTTCGGCGGCCTGGAGCACCATGTGCGCGGCCGCAAGGTGACCGACTGGGCCCATCCCGAGGACCGGCCCCATGTCTGGCAGCTCTACCGCGAGTTGACCCGCGGAGAGCGTGAGCACTTCCGGGTCGAGAAGCCGTTCTTCCGCAACGACGGCACCGTGCTGTGGACCAATCTGACGGTCTCGCTGCTGCGTGACGCCGACGGGAACCCCGAGTACCAGCTGGCGCTCATGGAGGACACCACCGAGCGCCGGCTGCTCAACCTGCGGCTGCGCTACGAAGCCACGCACGACGCTCTCACCGGACTGCCCAACCGGACGCTGTTCTTCGAGCGTCTCGAGAAGGCGGTCTCGGGCCCCGAAGGCACCCGCTTCGGGCTCTGCTATCTCGACCTCGACGGCTTCAAGGCCATCAACGACAGCCTCGGACACGCCACCGGCGACCGGCTGCTGGTGGAGGTCGCCGACCGGCTGCAGAGCTGCGCCACCGCGCCCGGCGAGATGGTGGCGCGCCTCGGCGGCGACGAGTTCGTGGCGCTGACCACGGGGGAGGACACCAAGCGCGAGGTCGACGAGCTCGCCGCCCGGATCCTGATCGCGCTCGCCTCGCCGATCGCCGTGGACGGGCGGGAGTTCACGGTCCGCGGCAGCATCGGCATCGTCGAGGGGCCCGCGGGCGAGCGCACCACCGCCGAGGTGCTGCGCAGCGCCGACATCACGATGTACCGGGCCAAGTCGGCCGGCGGCAACCGCTTCGAGCTCGCCGACCCGGAGGCCGACGCCCGCGCCATCACCCGGCACGGACTGACGACCGCACTGCCCGCGGCACTTGAGCGCGGAGAGTTCTTCATCGAGTACCAGCCGCTGGTGCACCTCGGCGACGGGAGCGTGCACGGAGCGGAGGCGCTGGTGCGCTGGTGCCATCCGCAGCACGGAGTGCTCGGTCCCGACCAGTTCATTCCGCTCGCGGAGCACACCGGGCTGATCGTGCCGCTGGGCCGCTGGGTGCTCCAGGAGGCCGTACGCCAGGCCAGATACTGGCAGGAGCGCCACTCCGACGGCGGTCCGCTGCGGATCAATGTGAACCTCTCGCCGGCCCAGCTGCACCATCCCGGGCTGGTCACCGACACCGTGGACGTACTGGAGCGCTCCGGGCTCGAACCGGGCGCGCTGTGCCTGGAGGTGACCGAGTCGGCGCTGATCGGCGCGGACGAGGATGTGCTCAAGCCGCTGCGCCAACTCGCCGAGATGGGCGTGGACATAGCGCTGGACGACTTCGGCACCGGCTACTCCAACCTCGCCAATCTGCGCCGGCTGCCGGTGAGCGTCCTCAAGCTGGACCGCTCCTTCACGCAGGGCATGCAGCGGCACCCGGCCGACCCGGTGGACCTGAAGATCGTCGAGGGCATCGTCTCGCTGGCGCACAGCCTGTCGCTCGCGGTGACGGTCGAGGGAGTGGAGACCGGCGCGCAGGCGGAGCAGCTGCGGGAGCTGGGCTGCGACACGGCGCAGGGCTGGTACTACGCACGACCGGGCCCGCCGGACAAGCTCCACGCGCTGTCGCTGGCGGACGCGGTGTAATTTCCCGGGGCCTGAGCCCCGGGAACGCGCAGCGCGTCCGAAGGCCGCGCAGCCGCACTACAGCACGGCCGCCCGTGAGTCGAACAGCACCCGCTGGAGCTCGCGTGCGGCGCGCGGCGGGGCGACATCGCTGCGGTGCGCGAGGGCGATCGTACGGCGCAGTCCCGGCCGGGCCAGCGGTGTGACCCGCAGATCGTGCCCGGCCCGGTCGGCCACCATGCTCGGCACCACCGCGATGCCAAGACCCGCACGTACAAAGCCGAGAACCGCGTCCATCTCGCCGCCCTCCACCGTGAAGTCCGGCTCGAAGCCCTCCGCGCGGCAGGCCGCGACCGTCAGCTCGCGCAGGTCGTAGCCGTGCCGGAACATCACCAGCGGCTGGCCCCGCAGATCCGCGATCCGCACCGGCCGCCGCGGTCCTTCGGAGGCCGCAGAGGACACCACGACCAGGTCCTCGCGCAGCAGCTCGACGGTGGTCAGCGCGGGCGAGGCCGGCGGCAGCGGAAGCACGATCAGCGCCAGATCCAGGGCCCCGCGCGCCAGCTCCCGTACGAGATCGTGCGAGCCGCTCTCCTCGATCAGCAGCTGGATGCCCGGATGCAGATCGTGGAAGACGCGCAGCACATCGGGCAGCAGACCGGTGCAGAGACTGGGCGTCGCGCCGAGCCTGACCCGGCCGCGGCGCAGCTGGGCCAGCTCCTGGACCTCGTGCCGCGCCGTGTCGGTGTCGGCGAGGATCCGGCGGGCCAGCGGAAGCAGCGCCTCACCGGCCTCGGTGAGCGCGATATTGCCGCGCGCCCGGCTGAACAGCTCGGCCCCGAGCTCCTTCTCCAGTGCCCGGATCTGCTGCGAGAGCGAGGGCTGGGAGACATGGACGCGCTCGGCCGCATGCGTGAAATGCCGGGTCTCGGCGACCGCCACGAAGTAGAGAAGCTGCTGGAACTGCATGGATCCCAGGATACGTCACGATAGGCCATGACTATGGAGATCAGCCGGATCATGTCTTGGACCTCTGGAGGTCTCCGGCCCTAGCGTTCCTGACATGGCTCTGGCTACGCGGACGGATCGAAAACCCTCCCCCTCACGCACGTCCCCCTCGCGCACGTTCTGGGGATCGACGGTCGGCAAGAAGACGGTCATGGCCGTGAGTGGTCTGATCATGCTCGGCTATCTCGTCGCCCATGTGGTGGGCAACCTCAAGGTCTTCTTCGGGCCGGGGGAGTTCAACGCGTACGGCCACTGGCTGCGCACCATGGGCGAGCCCGTCCTGCACTACGGGTGGGCCCTGTGGATCGTCCGTGTCGTGCTGCTCGCGGCCGTCGTGGCGCACGCGGTCTCGGCGTACCAGCTCAGCAGGCGCGACCTGCGCGCGCGGCCCAGCAAGTACGTCCACAAACGCAAGCGCGCGAGCTATGCCACCCGCACCATGCGCTGGGGCGGCGTCATCCTCGTGCTGTTCATCGTCTGGCATCTGCTCGACCTGACGACGCTCACGGTCAACGAGAACGCGCAGCCGGGCCATCCGTACGAGAACGTCGTGGCGACCTTCTCCACCTGGTACGGCAACGTCATCTACATCGTCGCGATGCTCGCCGTCGGCCTGCACGTCCGGCACGGCTTCTGGAGCGCCGCCCAGACCCTCGGCGTGGGCAACGCGGCCCGCGACCGCGCACTGAAGGCGGTGGCCAACGGGCTCGCGCTGGTGCTGACCGCGGGCTTCATCTCCGTACCCGTCGCCGTCATGACCGGAGTGGTGAGCTGACATGAGCTTCAGTGAGTACGAGACCGGCGCACCGGTCGCCGACGCCAAAGCCCCCGAAGGGCCGATCGCCGAACGCTGGGACCGCCGCCGCTTCGAGGCCAAGCTGGTCAACCCCGCCAACCGCCGCAAGCACACCGTGATCGTGGTCGGCACCGGCCTCGCCGGCGGCGCCGCGGGCGCGACACTCGCCGAACAGGGCTACCACGTCGAGCAGTTCTGCTACCAGGACTCGCCGCGCCGGGCGCACTCCATCGCCGCGCAGGGCGGGATCAACGCGGCCAAGAACTACCGCAACGACGGCGATTCCATCCACCGTCTCTTCTACGACACCGTCAAGGGCGGCGACTTCCGGGCGCGCGAGTCGAATGTGCACCGGCTGGCGCAGATCTCCGTGGAGATCATCGACCAGTGTGTGGCGCAGGGCGTGCCGTTCGCCCGCGAGTACGGCGGCCTGCTCGACACCCGCTCCTTCGGCGGCGTGCAGGTCTCCCGTACCTTCTACGCCCGCGGGCAGACGGGCCAGCAACTCCTGCTCGGCGCCTACCAGGCGCTGTCCCGGCAGATCGCCGCCGGCCGTGTCAGCCTGCACGCCCGCACAGAGATGCTGGATCTGATCGTCGTCGACGGCCGGGCGCGCGGCATCGTCGCCCGCGATCTGATCACCGGGAAGATCTCCAGCCACTTCGCCGACGCGGTGGTCCTGGCCACCGGCGGCTACGGCAATGTCTTCTATCTGTCGACGAACGCCATGAACTCCAACGCGACCGCCGTCTGGCGGGCACACCGGCGCGGCGCGTACTTCGCCAATCCCTGCTTCACCCAGATCCATCCGACCTGCATCCCGCGCACCGGTGACCACCAGTCCAAGCTGACCCTGATGAGCGAGTCGCTGCGCAACGACGGCCGCATCTGGGTGCCCAAGGCCCGTGGCGACCGGCGCCCGGCGAACGAGATCCCCGAGGACGAGCGGGACTACTACCTGGAGCGGATCTATCCGTCCTTCGGCAATCTCGTGCCGCGCGACATCGCGTCCCGGGCCGCGAAGAACGTCTGCGACGAAGGACGGGGCGTGGGCCCCGGAGGGCAGGGCGTGTACCTCGACTTCGCCGACGCCATCCGGCGGATGGGCCGGGCGAAGGTCGAGGAGCAGTACGGCAACCTCTTCGAGATGTACGAGCGGATCACCGCGGAGAACCCGTACGAGGTGCCGATGCGGATCTATCCCGCCGTGCACTACACGATGGGCGGGCTCTGGGTCGACTACGACCTGCAGACCACCGTCCCCGGCCTGTTCGCGATCGGCGAGGCCAACTTCTCCGACCACGGCGCGAACCGGCTCGGCGCGTCCGCGCTGATGCAGGGCCTCGCCGACGGCTACTTCGTCCTGCCGTCCACGATCAACGACTATCTGGCGCGCACCCCGCTGACCGACACGGTGGACGGATCGCATCCGGCGGTGGCCGAGGCGCTCGCCGAGACCGAGGACCGCCTCCATCTGCTGCTCGCCGTCGACGGCGACCGTACGCCGGACTCCTTCCACCGCGAACTCGGCGAGCTGATGTGGGAGTTCTGCGGAATGGCCCGGACCGAGCAGGGCCTGCGCAAGGCACTCGACCGGATCCCGCAGATCCGTGCGGAGTTCTGGCGGCGGATCAAGGTGCCCGGCACCGGCGAGGAGTTCAACCAGTCGCTGGAGAAGGCCAACCGGATCGTCGACTATCTGGAGCTCGCCGAGCTGATGTGCCTCGACGCCCTGCATCGCGCCGAGTCCTGCGGGGGCCACTTCCGTGAGGAGTCGCAGACGCCGGACGGTGAGGCAGCGCGTAGGGACGAGCAGTTCTCCTACGCCGCGGCCTGGGAGTTCCGCGGGTCCGGGTCCCCGGTCCTGCACAAGGAAGACCTGGTCTTCGAGTACGTCCATCCCACTCAGCGGAGCTACGCATGAAGCTCACCTTGCGCGTCTGGCGGCAGAAGAACGCCGACGCATCCGGCGCGATGTCCACCTACGAAGTGGACGGAATCTCCCAGGACATGTCGTTCCTGGAGATGCTCGACACGCTCAACGAGGAGCTCATCGTCCGCGGTGAGGATCCCGTCGCCTTCGACCACGACTGCCGCGAGGGCATCTGCGGCGCGTGCAGCCTGGTCATCAACGGCGATGCGCACGGCCCCGAGCGCACCACCACCTGTCAGCTCCATATGCGGTCCTTCCAGGACGGCGACACCATCGATGTCGAGCCGTGGCGCGCCGCCGCGTTCCCGGTGGTGAAGGACCTGGTGGTGGACAGGTCGGCCTTCGACCGGATCATCCAGGCGGGCGGTTACATCACCGCGCCCACCGGCTCCGCGCCCGAGGCGCACGCCACGCCCGTCCCCAAGCCGGACGCCGACTTCGCCTTCGAGCACGCGGAGTGCATCGGCTGCGGTGCCTGTGTCGCGGCCTGCCCCAACGGCTCGGCGATGCTGTTCACTTCGGCGAAGGTCAACCACCTCAATGTGCTGCCGCAGGGCGCGCCCGAGCGCGAGACCCGGGTCCTCGACATGGTGGCGACGATGGACGAGGAAGGCTTCGGCGGCTGCACGCTGACCGGCGAGTGTGCGACGGCCTGCCCGAAGGGCATTCCGCTGCCGTCGATCGCGGCGATGAACAAGGAGTGGCTGCGGGCGACCCGCAAGGCCAGGCGCTAGGGCCTGATCCAGACGACAGGCCTAGGCGCGCCGGCCAGGCGCGGGCATATGTTCCGGACATGTTTCCGGTGTGAGGACGGGCACAACTCCCGCCCTCTCACCGGAGATTATTCACAGGATTGACACATTCGGCGCAAGATTTACGCCCGGCGCTCCGCCCGGCCCGCCGCACCGCAAGATCAACTTTGTTCAACTCTCCACTACGTATGCCGACATGTCCGCATCGCGGCCAACCACTTCTTCCTCCGGCATCCCTCCCTGTAGGCATGGCCATGGGCGGTCCGACCGACCACCGGAACGCCCATCGACCACAGCCACAACTTGGGGGGAACACCCATGTCCAGAATCACCCGACGGCACGCCATCGGCGCCGGTGCCGGAGCCCTCGCCGGAATCGCCGTCGCCGGCGTGGCAAGCACCGCCGGCGCCACCACCGCCGGATCCTCCGCCGCCCCCGCGCCGCAGGCAACTGCCGCCGGGCCCGCCGCCTTCGACGAGGTCCACCAGGGACGCCGCATCCAGGGCGCGCCCTCCCACCACGGCGGACACCACGACCACGGCACTGGCTACCAGGTGCGCATCGACGGCAAGGAGCTGCATGTGATGCGCAACGCCGACGGCACCTGGATCAGCGTCGTCAACCACTACGAGACCTTCGCCACTCCGCTCGCCGTGGCCCGCGCCGCCGTTGCCGAACTCCAGGGCGCCGCCCTCGTCCCTCTCACCCTCGTCTGAATCCGGAGCGCCGGCCATGACCGTACGCAAGAACCAGGCGGACCTCACCGCCACCGAGAAGAAGCGCTTCGTCGACGCCCTGCTGGAGCTCAAGCGCAGCGGCCGTTACGACACGTTCGTCACCACGCACAACGCCTTCATCATGAGCGACACGGACAGCGGTGACCGGGTCGGCCACCGCTCGCCGTCGTTCCTGCCGTGGCACCGCAGATTCCTCATACAGTTCGAGCAGGCACTGCAGGCCGTGGACGCGTCAGTCGCGCTCCCGTACTGGGACTGGGCCGCCGACCGCACCGCCGCGTCCTCGCTCTGGGCGGCCGACTTCCTCGGCGGCACCGGCCGCAGCAGAGACGGCCAGGTGATGGACGGACCGTTCGCGTTCGCCGGCGGCCGATGGCCCGTCGCCGTACGCGTGGACGGACGCGGCTTTCTCCGCCGCGACCTCGGGGCCGGCGGCCGGCAGCTGCCGACCCGGGCCGAGGTCGACTCCGTGCTCGCCATGAGCACGTACGACACCGCGCCGTGGAACAGCTCGTCGAGCGGCTTCCGCAACCATCTCGAAGGCTGGCGCGGCGTCAATCTGCACAACCGGGTTCATGTGTGGGTCGGCGGCCAGATGGGCACCGGAGTCTCGCCCAACGACCCGGTGTTCTGGCTGCACCACGCGTACATCGACAAGCTGTGGGCCGACTGGCAGGCGCTGCACCCGAACTCGCCGTATCTCCCGGCCGCGGGCACCGCCAATGTGGTGGATCTGCGCGACACCATGCGCCCGTGGAACGACGTGACGCCGGCCGACATGCTCGACCACACCCCGCACTACACCTACGACACGGCGGCCTGACCCGCCCGCCGGCGCGGAACCGAGGACACGGCTTCGGCGTCGAACGGCCATGACACAGAGAGCGGGACAGACCCTCTTCGCCCTCGCGCTGGCCGCGGCGGCACTCACCGGCTGCACCACGGCCGGTGCCGGCGGAGAGGCCGACAAGAAGAGCCCGTCCGCGACGGCGTCACCGTCGCTCAAGGCCGCACCGGCCGCGAAGCCGATTCCGTTCAAGCTCTACACGCACTGCGGAATCGACGAGGCCCGTATCGGCTCGACGTACTACGAGGCCGAGACCCCGCTCTCCAACGGCGCGGGAAGCCCACCGGAAGGCTGGGACAACCCGTACCAGAGCGGCACGATGACGGTGACGTCCGGGACCAGGGCCGTCTTCAAAGACGACGCGGGCCACGAAGTCACCTTCCGCGCCAGGCCGGGCGCGACGTCCTTCAAGCTCATCTGCCGCTAGCACGTCAGCGGCCCAGTGACCGGGCCAGATACGAGGCCGTACGGCTGCCCGGCGCGGCCGCCACGGCGGACGGGGTTCCGGCGGCGACGACGGTTCCGCCTTCGTCGCCGCCTCCCGGTCCGAGGTCGATGACCCAGTCCGCGCCAGCGACCACATCCATGTCGTGCTCCACGACGACCACCGAATGCCCGGCCTCCACCAGGCCGTGCAACTGCCGCATCAGCACTTCCACATCGGCGGGATGCAGCCCGGTCGTCGGCTCGTCGAGGACGTACAGGGTGTGGTCGCGGCGGCGGCGCTGGAGTTCGGTGGCGAGCTTGATCCGCTGTGCCTCGCCGCCCGACAGCTCGGTGGCCGGCTGGCCGAGCCGCAGATAGCCGAGCCCCACGTCGAGCAGGGCGTCCAGGCTGCGTACGGCCGCGGGCACGGCCGCGAAGAAATCCGCGGCCGACTCGACGGTCAGATCGAGCACCTCGGCGATGCTCAGCCCTTCGTGACGTACTTCCAAAGTCGCCGGGTTGTAGCGCGCGCCGTGGCAGTCCGGGCAGGCGGCGTACGTACTGGGCAGAAAGAGCAGCTCGACGGAGACGAAGCCCTCGCCCTGGCACGTCTCGCAGCGGCCGCCCGCCACATTGAAGGAGAACCGGCCCGCCTTGTAGCCGCGGGCCCTGGCCTCGTCGGTGGCCGTGAAGAGCTTGCGCACCACATCGAACAGACCGGTGTAGGTGGCGAGATTGGACCGCGGCGTACGGCCGATCGGTTTCTGGTCCACCGTCACCAGCCGTCCCACTCCCGGCAGTTCGACGGTCACCTCGCCGACCAGCGTGGACTTCCCAGACCCGGACACGCCCGTGACCGCGCTCAGCACTCCGAGCGGCACGCGCGCCCGCAGGCCGTGAAGATTGTGCCGGGTGACCGGGCCGAGCTCCAGCCACCCGGTCGGCTCCCGCACCGCACGGACGGGCACCGGGTCGCGGTCGAAGAGAAACCGGCGTGTCGCCGACTCCTCGACCTGCGCCAGCTCCGCGACCGGTCCGCTGTGCAGCACCAGCCCGCCGTGCTCGCCCGCCCGCGGTCCCACGTCGACGATCCAGTCCGCGCTGCGCACCACATCCAGATGGTGCTCCACCACGAACACCGAATTGCCCGCCGCCTTGAGCCGCTCGAGGACCACCAGCAGCGACTCCGTGTCCGCCGGATGCAGCCCGGCCGACGGCTCGTCCAGCACGTACACCACACCGAAGAGCCCGGATCGCAGCTGGGTGGCGAGCCGCAGCCGCTGCAACTCGCCGCTGGAGAGCGTCGGCGTGGCGCGGTCGAGGCCGAGATAGCCGAGGCCCAGCTCGGTGACCGTGGCGATACGGGCGAGCAGATCGGCCGTCAGCACCCGCGCCGTCGCGTCGCCGTCCACGGCCGAGAGGACTTCGGCGAGCGCGGTCAGCGGCAGCGCCGCGAGTTCGGCGATCGTACGGCCGGCGAACGTGACCGCCAGGGACTCGGGACGCAGCCTGCTGCCGCCGCACGACGGGCACGGCGCGCTCGCCAGGAACCGCTCGGCCCTGGCGCGCAGCGTCTGGCTCTTGGAGTCGGCGAAGGTGTGCAGCACATACCGCCGCGCGCTCATGTACGTGCCCTGGTACGGGCGTTGGATACGGCCCGCCTCCCGCACCGGATGCACGGTGACGACCGGCTGCTCGTCGGTGAACAGGATCCAGTCCCGGTCCTTCTGCTCCAGTTCGCGCCACGGCCGGTCGACGTCGTGGCCCAGCGTGTCCAGCACATCGCGCAGATTCTTGCCCTGCCAGGCACCGGGCCAGGCGGCGATCGCGCCGTCCCGGATCGACAGCGAAGGGTCGGGGACGAGCAACTCCTCGCTGGTGCGGTGGATCCGGCCCAGGCCGTGGCACTGCGGGCAGGCCCCGGCGGCGGTGTTCGGCGAGAAGGCGTCCGAGTCCAGCGGCGCCGCGCCCGCCGGATAGTCGCCGGCCCGCGAGAAGAGCATGCGCAGTGAGTTGGAGAGCGTGGTGACCGTGCCGACGGAGGAGCGTGAGGTCGGCGACGAACGGCGCTGCTCCAGCGATACCGCGGGCGGCAGCCCGGTGATCTCGCCGACCTTCGGCGCGCCGACCTGGTGGATCAGCCGCCGGGCGTAAGGCGCGACGGACTCGAAGTAGCGCCGCTGCGCCTCGGCGTAGACGGTGCCGAACGCGAGCGAGGACTTCCCCGACCCGGAGACTCCGGTGAAGACGACGATGGCATCGCGCGGGATGTCCACATCGACGCCGCGCAGATTGTGCTCCTGGGCGCCGCGGACGCGGACATACGGGTCGTGAGGGCTGTGCATGGCGGACGAGTCTAGGGCCTGTCTTTTGCGCGAGCCCGGCACGATCCGAACGACAGGCCCTAGGCGTCCGCGCTGGTCAGCCCCGCGATCCGGGCGAGCCTGCGGTACGAGTCCAGCAGCGCGTCGCGGTCGTAGGTGCTCGTCGTGACCAGCACCTCGTCCGCGGCGCTGTCCTTGATCACCGACTCCAGCGCGTCCGTCACCTGCTCCTCGGTCCCCGCGACATGACCGCTCAGCCCCGACGCGTAGAACTCCCGCTCCTTCGCGGTCATCGTCAGCGCGGCGATCCGCTCCGGCGGAGCGAGCGGCGGGAACACGCCATGGGTGCGGGAGTACGCCATCGACCAGGCCTCCGGCATCAGCAGCCGGCGGGCCTCCGTCTCCGTGCCGGCGACCGCGACCGTGCCGGAGACGACCACATAGGGCCGCTCGGACCAGGACGAGGGCCGGAACTCGCGGCGGTAGCGGTCGACGGCCGCCAGCATCCGGTCGCGGCCCCGCAGATCGCCGACGACCAGCGGCAGCCCGGCCTCGGCGGCGATGCGTGCGCCTTCGCCGGTGGCCAGGATGTACGGCGGCACTCGCAGGCCCTCCGCCGGACGGGCATGCACCTGAGGATGCGCCGGCTGCCGGCCTTCGAACCAGCCGAGCAGCTCCCTCAGCTGTCCGGCGAAGTCGTCCGCGTCCTTCTTGTCCCGGCCGAGCGCCTTGCGTATGCCGTCCGTGAAGCCGACCGAACGGCCGAGGCCCATGTCGATCCGGCCGGGGAACAGCGACTCCAGCACCCCGAACTGCTCGGCGACGACGAGTGGTTGGTGGTTCGGCAGCATCACCCCGCCCGTGCCGACCCGGATCGTCGAGGTGGCGGCCGCGACGGCCGCCGCGAGGACGGTCGGCGCCGAGCCCGCGACTCCCGGCACGCTGTGATGCTCGGAGACCCAGAACCGGTGGTATCCGAGCGCCTGAAGCTGCTGGGCGAAACGGACGGTGTCGCGCAGCGCCGCGGGACCGTCGTGCCCCTCGCGGGTGCGGGAGCGGTCGAGGACGGAGAAGCGGGTGGACGCGATCACTGAGCTCACACAGGGTTCAACGCACCGGCCGCGCCAGGATTCCCGAGCCCGGCATTCCCCGGCAGACACCGCCATAGGGTGGGGGCGTGACTCGAAGCAGCAGGCCACTGGCGATTTTCGACCTCGACGGGACGCTCGCGGACTCCGGACACCGGCAGCACTTCCTGGAGCGCAAGCCGCGTGACTGGGACGCCTTCTTCGCTGCCGCGCCCGACGACCCGCCGCTGGCCAAGGGCATCGAGCTGTGTCTGGAGGCCGCCGAGGAGTGCGAGGTCGTCTATCTGACCGGCAGGCCGGAGCGCTGCCGCAAGGACACGCTCGACTGGCTGGCCGCGCAGGAGCTGCCCGAGGGCAAGGTCCACATGCGGCGCAACGACGATCGCAGGCCCGCCCGCACGACCAAGCTCGGGATCCTGCGGCGGCTGGGCAGCGACCGGGAGATCCGGATGCTGGTGGACGACGACGAGCTGGTGTGCGACGAGGCCGAGCGGGCCGGGTTCCGGGTCGTACGGGCGAGGTGGGCGACCGGGACGACGGAGGCGATGAAGGACGCGCAGGAGCGGGAGGGCCGCACCTGAGCCGGTCGGCCTCGATGCTCCGTACGGCCCCGGTGGTCAGCTCTCCTCGAGCCGGAATCCGACCTTGAGACCGACCTGCCAGTGCTGGATCTCGCCGTCGACGATCTGGCCGCGGACCTCGGTCATCTCGAACCAGTCGAGGCCCCGGAGGGTCTGGGACGCCCGGTGGATGCCGTTGCGGATGGCCTGGTCGATGCCGTCGGGCGAGGTGCCGACGATCTCGGTGACCCGGTAGGTGTGATTCGACATGTGTGTCGCACTCCTCTCGATGCGTTCACTCCACCGTGCCCCACCAGGACGCGGTGCGCGAGACATCGGGCGCCGGACGGTCGTCGGCCGTGGGCCCGAGCGCGAGACGGGAGACGATGCGGTACCGGTCGCCGCGGTAGAGCGACCGGACGTACTCCACCGGCCGGCCCGCACCGTCCGAGGTGACACGGTCGAACAGCAGGGCGGGGGAGAGGACCGGCACGCCCAGCAGCTCGGCCTCGTCCTCGCTGAGCACGGTCGGCTCGATGGACTGCACGGCCTGCGCGGTCGCGACCCCGCGTTCCTCGCGCAGATGGGCGTAGAACCCTCTCTCCATCTGCTGCGGCGTGAGTCCGGGCACGAGGGCGGCCGGGATGTGCAGATACTCCAGCGCGATGGGCGAGCCGTCGACCAGCCGCAGCCGGGCCACGTACACGAGCTCTGCGGCCGGGGAGATCCTGAGCCGCCGGCCGATCCTCGCTCCGGCCGTGATGGTGCGGAACTCCAGCACCTGGCTGGCCCAGGCCCCCGGCGCCCGCGGGGCCGCGGCCGGATGGCTCTCGGCCACCAGCTCCTGGGTGATTTTGGCGGGGGCGACGAACATGCCGCGGCCGTGTTCGCGTACGAGCTGTCCGGTGGCGACGAGTTCGTCGACGGCGGCGCGCAAGGTCGGGCGGGAGACGCCGAGTTCGGCGCTGAGGGTGCGCTCGGAGGGAATGGCGTCGCCGGGGCGGCGGTCCTCGACCAGTGCCAGCAGGAACGCCCTGACCCGCTCCCGCTTGAGCACGGTTTTGGGAGAGCGGTCGTCGTCCACGCGTCCTCCCCCGAATCGTGCACCCCTGGCTCAGGGCCGTCGCAGGTCAGTATGCATCTCCCGTGGTCGACGAGGTGATGATGTCGCCGTGCGCGAAGTCGCCGGGCGGGATGCCGGGGTGGTGGCCCTCCGGGCGCGGATGGGGCACGGACGTGCCGAGGGCGAGCCGGGAGACGATGCGGTAGCGGTCGCCGCGGTAGACGGAGTGGACGTACTCGACGGGGTGGCCACCGGTGTCGGTGGTCAGCCGCTCCACCAGCAGGGCGGGAGAGAGGACCGGGACGTCGAGGACGGCGGCCTCGGCCTCGTTGACGACGGTCGGTTCGATCGACTGCACGGCCTCGTTCACGTACACGCTGTGGTGCTCGCGCAGATGGTCGTAGAGATCGCCGGCCTCCAGCTCCTGCGGGGTGAGGGCCGGCACCAGTTCGGCCGGGATGTGCAGATGCTCGATGGCCATCGGGGCGCCGTCGACCAGCCGCAGCCGTGCGATGTAGACGAGTTCCGCGGCGGGCGACACCCGCAGCTTGCGGCCGATGCGCGCGCCCGCCCGGATGGTGGCGAGCTCAAGGACGGTGCTGGACCAGGCTCCCGCCGCGCGGGGCACGACGAACGCCGCGTCGTCGGAGACGAGTTCCTGGGTGATTTTGGCCGGGGCGACGAACATGCCGCGGCCATGTTCGCGTACGAGCTGTCCGGTGGCGACGAGTTCGTCGACGGCGGCGCGCAAGGTCGGGCGGGAGACGCCGAGTTCGGCGCTGAGGGTGCGCTCGGAGGGGATGGCGTCGCCGGGGCGGCGGTCCTCGACCAGTGCGAGCAGGAACTCCCTGACCCGCTCCCGCTTCAGTACGGCACCTGAAGAGCTGCTCTCCATGGACCCGGCCTCTCTGTTCACTCCGTCGACAACTGGTCAGATGGTAAAGGACATCCAGGGCGTTGGCCCATCCAGTGGCATATCCGGCTGACTCCGTGAACAGCCCATGTTTTCAGGGCCCTTGACGACAACATTGGTCCATGCCACCTTCTAGCCACGCCGTTGGCCAGTTGACCAATTGGTCAACTTATCTTCGAGGTGACTCCATTGAAGGTCCGCTTCATCGCCGCTGCCGGTGCGCTCGCGGCAGCCACCGCCCTCACCGCCTGCGGCGGCTCGTCGTCCGGCTCCGACGCGGCCGGAGGCCCGGAGAAACTCACCGTCTGGATCATGAAGGACAGCGTCTCCGACGCCTATCTCGCCCGGTTCAAGAAGGACTTCGAGCAGCAGCACAAGGACACCGCCCTGGACATCCAGATCCAGGAGTGGGACGGCATCGGCGAGAAGGTCACCGCCGCACTGGCCAGCAAGGACGCGCCGGACGTGATCGAGGTCGGCAACACCCAGGTCGCGCAGTACGCGGCGAGCGGGGGAGTCACCGACCTCGGCGGCAAGGTCGGCGAACTGAAGGGCGAGGACTGGCTGCCCGGCCTCGCGGAACCGGGCAAGGTCGACGGCAAGCAGTACGGCATCCCCTGGTACGCGGCCAACCGCGTCGTCATCTACAACAAGGACCTCTTCACCAAGGCCGGCATCACCGGTCCGCCCAAGACCCGCGACGAGTGGCTGCAGATCACCGGCAAGCTCAACAAGGGGACGAGGCAGGGCATTTACCTGCCGGGGCAGAACTGGTACACCCTCGCCGGCTTCATCTGGGAGGACGGCGGCGAGCTCGCCGAGGAGAGCGGCGGCACCTGGAAGGGAACCCTCGACAGCCCCGAAGCCCTCAGCGGGATGGACTTCTACCGGAGCCTCCAGGCGCTCGGCAAGGGCCCCAAGGACTCCGACGAGGCCAAGCCGCCGCAGGCGGACGTCTTCGCCAAGGGCGATGTCGCGCAGATCATCTCCGTACCGGGCGGCGCGAAGATCGTCGAGCAGGCCAATCCCGCACTCGCCGGCAAACTCGGCTTCTTCCCGATCCCGGGCCGGACCGCGGGCAAGCCCGGTGCCACCTTCACCGGCGGCTCGGACCTGATCGTCCCGGCCGCCTCCGCCCACCAGGACGCCGCGTACCAGGTGGTCAAGGCGCTGGCCGGCGAGAAGTGGCAGACGGACCTCGCCAGGACCATGAGTTACGTCCCGAACCGCACCTCGCTCGCCAAGGTCATCGAAAACAACGAAGGCACCGCCGCCATGGCCGCGGCGGCGGCCCAGGGCCGCGCCACGCCCAACTCCCCGCAGTGGGCCGCCGTCGAGGCCTCCAACCCGATCAAGCAGTACATGACCGCCGTGCTGACCGGCAGCGATCCGAAGAAGGCGGCCAAGGACGCGTCCGAGTCCATCGGCAAGACCCTCAACTCGTGAGGACTGCGCCCCCGGCCGCTCGCCGCGTCGCCCCTCGCGCGACGCCCCGAGCGGCCCCGCCCCCGGCACCGCGTGCGTCTCCCCGTGCGCTCTGGCCGTATCTCCTCATCGCGCCGACCGTCGTCGCCGCGGTCCTGCTGCTCGCCTATCCGCTGGCCCGCAATCTGCTGATGTCCTTCCAGCACTACGGAATGGCCGAGCTGATCCGCGGCGACGCGGGCTTCGCCGGTCTGGAGAACTACCGGGAGATCCTGAGCGACGCGGAGTTCTGGGTGGTGGTCCGCCGCACCCTGTGGTGGACCGCGCTCAACGTCGTACTGATCATGGTCATCGGCACCGCGGTCGCGCTGATGCTCCAGCGGCTCGGCAAGCGGATGCGGATCCTGGTCATGAGCGGCCTGGTGCTCGCCTGGGCCAGCCCGGTGATCGCCACCACCACCGTCTTCCAGTGGCTCTTCTCCTCCCGTCTGGGAGTGGTCAACTGGCTGCTGGTGGAGCTGGGGTTCGAGTCGTACGAGGGCTACTCCTGGCTGGCGCACGGGCCCGCGGCCTTCGCCATCCTGGTGCTGCTGGTCGTCTGGCAGTCCGTGCCGTTCGTCGCCATCACTCTGCATGCCGCACTGACCACCGTTCCCGCCGAGCTCTTCGAGTCGGCGAGGATCGACGGCGCGGGCGGCTGGCGGATCTTCCGCTCCATCACGCTGCCCGTCCTCAGACCGGTCTTCGGCCTTGTCCTGTGCCTCGAAGTGATCTGGGTCTTCCGGTGCTTCGCCCAGATCTGGGCGATCACCAGGGGCGGACCCGGCGGCGCGACCACGACCCTGCCGGTCTACGCCTACCAGGTGGCCCAGTCGCTGCACCGCTACGACCTCGGCGCGGCCGCCGCGACCCTCACCGTGCTGATCCTGATCGCCGCGCTGATCCTCTACTTCCGTCAGATGTTCCGGCAGGAGGCCGAGCTGTGAGACCACCACGCCCCGGACCCGTCGCACTGCGCCGGCTGCCGCTGAACGCGGGCGCGCTGATCGTCTTCGTGCTCTGTGTCTTTCCCGTCTACTGGATGATCCTGACCGCGTTCAAACCGACCGCGGACATCCAGGCCGAGACGCCCGTTTTCCTGCCCGCCTCGCTCACCCTGGAGCACTTCGCCACCGCCGTGCAGGCCGACGGCTTCTGGTCCTTCTGGCGCAACAGCCTGATCGTCACCGGCGGTTGTGTGCTGCTGGCCCTGGTGGTGGCGCTCGGCTCGGCGTTCGCCGTGGCGCGGCTGCGCTTCAGGGGCCGGCGCGGATTTGTGCTGATGGTCTTCATCGCACAGGTCGCGCCCTGGGAGGCGCTGCTCATCCCGATGTATGTCATCGCCCGCGACACCGACATGCTCGACCGGCTCGCCACGCTGACGCTCGTCTACTTCATGATCACACTGCCGTTCACCATCGTGACGCTGCGCAGCTTTCTCACCGCGATCCCGGTGGAGCTGGAGGAGGCCGCGCAGGTCGACGGCTGTACCCGCGCGGCCGCCTTCCGCCGGATCACCTTCCCGCTGCTCGCGCCCGGCCTGCTCGCGACCTCGCTGTTCGGCTTCATCACCGCCTGGAACGAGTTCGCCTTCGCCAACATGCTGATCATCAAGAACCAGGACGACCGCACCCTTCCGGTCTGGCTCTCCTCGTTCTCCAATGTCTTCGGCACCGACTGGGGCGCGACCATGGCCGCCTCCACCCTCTTCGCACTGCCGGTCCTCATCCTCTTCCTGGTGCTCCAGAGCCGGGTCGCCGCCGGGATGACCGGCGGAGCGGTCAAGGGATAGGGGCCGCCGCCATGCGCATGCTCCGCAGCCCCGCTCTCGTACCGCGTCCGTCCCAACTCACCGCGCTGCCCGGCCGGTTCACCTTCGACGACCGCACGGCGATCCGTGCCACACCCGGCGCGGAGCCCGCGGTCTCCCTGCTGCGCACCCTGCTCGCACCGGCGACCGGGCTGCCGCTGCCAGTCGCGGCGGACGGCCGGATCGTGCTGGCCGTCGACCCCGGCCTGAGCGGTCTGGGTGAGGAGGGATACGGACTGACCGTCGGCCCCGACGCGGTTCTGCTGCGCGCCGCCCGTCCCGGCGGGCTCCTGCACGGCGTGCAGACACTCCGTCAGCTGCTGCCTCCGGCCGTGCTGTCCGCCGCGCCGGTCCGCGACGCCGAGTGGTCCATGCCCTGTGTGCAGATCACCGATGTGCCGCGGTTCGGCTGGCGCGGCGCGATGCTCGATGTGGCCCGCCACTTCCGGCCGGTGTCCTTCCTACGGCGCTTCACCGATCTGCTGGCCCTGCACAAGCTGAACGTCCTGCATCTGCATCTCACCGACGACCAGGGCTGGCGGATGCCCGTCGCCGCCTACCCCAAGCTCACCGAGGTGGGCGGTGTGCCGCACGGCGGCGCGTACACCCGCCGGGAGCTGGCCGAGCTGGTCGCCTACGCGGCCGGACGCGGTGTCACGGTCGTCCCGGAGATCGAGATGCCCGGCCATGTGCGCGCCGCGCTCGCCGCCTATCCGCACCTCGGGAACCGTCCGGAGCGGCAGCTCGACGTCTGGCGGCGGTGGGGTGTGTGCGACACCGTCCTCGGCGTCCACGACGAGGTGCTCGACTTCTGCCGCACCGTACTGGACGAGGTCATGGAGACCTTTCCGTCGCCGTACGTCCATGTCGGCGGGGAGGAGTGCCCGACGACCGAGTGGCAGCGGTCGCCGGCCGCCCGTGCACGCGTCGCGGAGCAGGGGCTCGACGGCCCGCAGGCGCTGCACGGCTGGTTCATGCGCAGCATCGGCGACTTCCTCGTCGAGCGCGGCCGCCGGCCGCTCGCCTGGACCGAGACCGGCCGCGACCTGCCTGACGCGTTCACGGTGGTGCCGTGGCGCGACGCCGAGCACGGACTGGCCGCGGCCGGCCGCGGCCATCAGGTGGTCATGGCCCCGTACCGCTCCACCTATCTCGACTATCCGCAGTCGGCCCGGCCCGGTGAGCCGCCCGGCCAGCCGGGACAGGTCGTCGATCTGCGGACCGTGTACGGAACCGACCCCGCACCCGCCCACTGGCAGCCGGCTGCGGCTGCCCAAGTCCTCGGCACCCAGGCCCAGTTGTGGACCGAGTACGTCCCCACCGCCGAGCACGCCGAATATCTCGCCTTCCCGCGGCTGTGCGCCCTGGCCGACACCGCCTGGTCCGGCGGCCGCGACTGGCCGGGATTCCAGCACCGCATGCACCTCCACAGAGCCCGGCTCGACGCGCTCGGCGTGCCGGGCCGTCCCCCCACGCACCAACCCCCCGGAGAGGAAACCCCATGAGCCACAGCCCCCTGCGCATACGCGCCGCCGTCGCCGCAGCAGCGGTGACGGGCCTCGGCTGCGCGATGCTGACCGCGCTGCCCGCCGCTGCCGCCGGAGAGCAGATCAAGGTGCAGTACCGGCAGAGCGCCACCGGCAGCGACCAGGCCGAGCCCTGGTTCAAGGTCGTCAACACCGGCAGCAGCTCCGTCGCGTTGAACCAGGTGAAGATCCGGTACTACTTCAAGGCCGACGCGGGCGCCTCTTACACCTTCGCCTGCTCCTGGGCGGTCAAGGGCTGCGCCAACATCACCGGCACCTTCGGCACGCTCGCGCAGTCCACTCCCACCGCCGACCGCTATCTGGAGATCGGCTTCACGGCGGGCGCGGGCTCACTCGCGCCCGGCGCGGACACCGGCGACATGCAGCTGCGCTTCCACCGGTCCAACTGGCAGCCGCTGAACCAGAGCGACGACTACTCGTTCTCCGCGACACAGACGGCGTACGGAGACTGGGCCAAGGTCACCGCGACCGTCGGCGGTACGACGGTCTGGGGCACGGGCCCGGTGGGCGGCGACCCCGACCCGGACCCGACCGACCCGCCCGCCGACGGGCCGCGGCTGTTCGACGACTTCAACTACACCTCGCACACCGACCCGGCGATCGGCTCGCACGGGTGGAACGTGCGCTCCAACTCCGGCGGCCCCGGGGTGCCGGGCGCGACCTGGGCACCGCAGAACGTCACCTTCGCCAAGGAGGGGACCAACTCGATCATGAATCTGGAGACCTCCACGGCGGGCACCGGCGAGTCGACTCGGCACACCGAAGTCCTCACCAAGTCAATGAAGTTCAAGAACGGCACCTACGCCGCACGCGTGAGGTTCTCCGACGCGCCGAAGTCGGGACCCGACGGCGACCACCTCGTCCAGACGTTCTTCACCATCAACGATCTCACGGCGCCGATGGCGGACGACTACGCGGAGTACGACTTCGAGTATCTGCCCAACGGCGGCTGGGGCGAGCCCGCCAACATCCTCTACACCACCTCCTGGGAGACCTACCGGCCCGACCCCTGGGAGGCGGTCAACCAGCACTCCGAGGTGCGCGCGAGCTACGCGGGCTGGCACGACCTCGTCGTCACGATCGACAACAGCAACATCACGTACTACGTCGACGGGCAGGAGTTCGGCCGGCACGACGCCCGCTATCTGCCGGAACGTCCCATGTCCATCAACTTCAACCAGTGGCTGATCGACCTGGCCGGACAGACCAGCACCACGCCGCGCGCATACGACCAGAAGGTCGACTACGTCCTGCACGTCAAGGACCAGGTGCTGACTCCCGCGCAGGTCAGCACCATCGTCGCCGGCTACCGGACGGCCGGGACGACCTTCGAGGACACCGTTCCCGGTCAGTGATCCCGTGCTGAGGGGCGGACGCGGATCGCGCGTCCGCCCCTTGACCTGTCGATTGGTACAGACCAAACTCCGGTCACACACCCGTGCGAGCGCGGAGCGCGCTTCCCCCCATGTCGGGTCCACGCTCCTGCCCCCGTGCCGAAGGTGGCCGCTGTGACGAACCGCTCGCTCGCCCTGTCCGTCGTGCTCGTCTCCGCACTCGCGCTCAGCGGCTGCGGAGTCATCCCGGGCACCGGGTCCGAGACCCGCACCGTCAGCATCTGGCTGATGAAGGACAGCGTCTCCGACGACTTCCTCGAGCGGTTCACCACCGCCTACGAGAACGACAACCCGTCCGTGAACCTCGAGGTGACCTTCCAGGAGTGGACCGGCATCGGGAAGAAGGTCACCGCCGCGCTGGAGGGCGAGGACGGACCGGACATCATCGAGGTCGGCAACACCCAGGTCGCCCAGTACGCCGAGAGCAACGCCCTGATGGACCTGACCCTCGAATCCGTGCGCGACCTCGGCAACGAGCAGTGGCTGCCCGGCCTCGCGGAACCCGGCAGCATCAACGGCTCGCAGTACGGCATCCCGTGGTACGCGGCCAACCGCGTCGTCATCTACAACAAGCAGCTCTTCGCCGACGCCGGGATCAAGCAGCCGCCGAAGAACAGGGCCCAGTGGCTCAGCGCCTGCGAACGGCTCAACCGAGGCGGAGTGCAGGGCATTTATCTCTCCGGCCAGGACTGGTACACCCTGTCGGGCTTCATCTGGGACGAGGGCGGCGACCTGGCCGTGGACAGCGGCGGCGAGTGGCGGGGCGCGCTCGACACCCCGGCCGCGCTGCGTGGCATGGCCTTCTACAAGACCCTGCAGTCGTACGGCGAAGGGCCCAAGAACGCCGACGAGCAGACACCGCCGCAGGCCGAGGTCTTCGCCAAGGGCGACGTCGCCCAGATCATCGCCGTGCCCAGCGCCGCGACCGTGATCGAGAAGGCCAACCCCGAGCTCAAGGGCCTGCTCGGCTTCTTTCCCGTGCCGGGCAAATCGGCGAACAGACCCGGCGCCGTCTTCACCGGCGGCTCCGACCTGATCATCCCGGAGAACGCGCGCGAGAGATCCGCCGCGATCGAGGTTGTCAAGGCTCTCGCCGGTGAACAGTGGCAGACCGACCTTGCGCGTACGATGCACTACGTGCCCAACAAGACGACCCTCGCGGGCGTCATCGAAGGCGAGGAGAGCACGGCGGCCATGGCCGCCGGCGCCGCCCGAGGCCGGGCCACACCGAACTCCCCGCAGTGGGCCGAGGTCGAGCTCGACAACCCGATCAAGCCCTATATGACGGCCGTGCTCCAGGGCAGGGAACCTGCTCGCGCGGCACGCCAGGCGTCCGAGCGCATCACCGCGGCGCTCGCGCCCCACTAGTGAACCGGCCCTTCCGTCCCGGCGAGCCCCCGGCATTCAGCCGTCGCTAATCCGCTCTCCGCCGTGCGGTCATGTCAAATCCAGCCTGCCAAGGAAGAAGTAAGGAGCCGGACCGCCGCACCCGCGGTCCGTCCCCCAACCGTCCGGCACAGGAGACCGCCATGCCCGCATCGCCAGCAGTCGTTCCCGCCCCGATCGCCGCACCGGCCGCACCCGCCGTCGTCCCTGCACAGCTCCCCGCGGCGAACGCCGGGGACGACCAGCGATACGTAGTCTGCCTCGCCCGCAATGAGGAGGACGTAAGGGCGGCGCAGCGACTGCGTCACCAGGTGTTCGCCGGCGAGATGGGCGCACGGCTCGACGGACCCGAGCCCGGCCTGGACATCGACGCCTTCGACGCGTACTGCGACCACCTGCTGGTGCGCGAGGCCGAGACCGGCGAGGTCGTCGGCACCTACCGGCTGCTGCCGCCGGAGCGCGCCCGCGCCGCCGGCCGGCTCTACTCCGAGACCGAGTTCGACCTGACCCGGCTCGGGCCGATCCGTGACGACCTCGTCGAGGTCGGCCGCTCCTGCGTCCACCCGCTGCACCGCAACGGCGCCGTCATCGCGCTGATCTGGGCCGGGCTCGCCCGCTACATGGCCCGCACCGGCCACAACTGGCTGGCCGGCTGCTGCTCCATCCCGCTCGCCGACGGCGGCACCCTCGCCGCGGCCACCTGGGACACGGTCAAGGCCAAGAACCTCGCGCCCGAGGAGTACTGGGTCAGCCCGCACAAGCTCTGGAACGCGGACACCGTCGCACGACCCGAGGGCCGCACCGAGCTGCCCCCGCTGCTCCGCGGCTATCTGCGTCTCGGCGCCTGGGTGTGCGGAGCGCCGGCCCACGACCCCGACTTCGGCTGCGCCGACCTCTATGTGCTGCTCTCGCTGCGCCGCACCAACCCTCGCTACCTGAAGCACTTCCTCTCGCTGGCGCCGGTCTGATGAGCGTCTGGCTGCCCAGCGCGCCCTGCACGCCGAGCGGCTGCGCGACCCACCACAGCACGGTCGCCGGGCGGGCCACCGCCGTCGTCCGGCTGGTGGCGGGCATCGTCACCGTGCTCGCGGGCCTCCTCATCGGGCCGGTGGTCGCGCTGCTCGCGACGGTCTTCGGCACCCGGTTCCGGCATTTCATGACCCGCCTCTGGGCGCGCGCTGTGGTGCGTGCCTTCGGCGTACGCATACGCATCGTCGGCCGGCCGTACGCCCCCCGGGGCTCGCTGGTGGTCGCCAACCACATCTCGTGGCTCGACATACCGCTGATCGCCGCGGCGCTCCCCGGGCGGATGCTCGCCAAGACCGAAGTCAGACACTGGCCGCTGCTCGGCCCGCTGGCCGCCCGCGGCGGCACCTTCTTCGTGGAGCGCGACCGGCTCCGTACGCTGCCCGGCACGGTGCGCGAGATGGCGTCCGCGCTCGAAGGCGGCGCGCGGGTCATCGCCTTCCCGGAGGGCTCCACGTGGTGCGGCCGCGAGCAGGGCAGGTTCCGGCACGCGGTCTTCCAGTCCGCGCTGGACGCGGGCGCGAGCGTGCAGCCCCTGCGCATCACCTATCTGCCCACCGGCGCCGCCGCGTTCGTCGGAGAGGACTCGCTGCCCGCCTCGCTGTGGCGGGTGGTGACGGCCGGCGAGCTCACCGCGGAGATCCGGCTGCTGCCGGCGATCCCCGCGGGGAGCCACCCCGACCGTCGCTCACTGGCCCGCGCGGCTCAGCGCGCCGTCGAGAGGGACAGTGCGAATCTGCCCTCCGTGTCCGTCCACCAGTTCGTCAACTCCAGCCCGGCATCGGCCAGTTCGGTGCGCACACCTTCCTGACGGAACTTCGCCGACACCTCCGTACGCATCTCCTCGCCCTTGTCGAACGTCACCACGAGATCCAGCTCCGGGATCTTCACGGTCAGCGCGGAGCGCGCCCGCAGGCGCATCTCGATCCACTCCTCCTGCGGGTCCCACAGCGCCACATGCTCGAAGTCGGCGGGGTCGACGTCCGCGCCCAGTTCCCGCGCGATGACGCTCAGCACGTTCTTGTTGAACGCGGCCGTCACCCCTGCCGCGTCGTCGTACGCGCGCACCAGCACCGACTCGTCCTTGACCAGGTCCGTGCCCAGCAGCAGCGCGTCACCCGGGTCGAGCAGCGCCCGCACGGAGCGCAGGAACGCCGAGCGCTCGGCGGGCAGCAGATTTCCGATCGTGCCGCCGAGGAAGGCGACCAGCCGCGGCCCCGGAGTACCGGGCAGCGCCAGACCACGGGTGAAGTCGGCGATCAGGGCATGGACATGGAGCCCCGGATGGTCCTTCAGCAGGCCCTCGGCCGCGCCGGTCAGCGCGCTCTCGCTCACGTCGACGGGCACATAGCTGTGCAGTGCGGTCAGTGCGTCGAGCAGCAGCCGGGTCTTCTCCGACGAGCCGGAGCCCAGCTCCACCAAGGTCTGCGCCTGGGTGGCCGCGGCGATCTCGGGCGCGCGGGCGGCGAGGATCTCCCGCTCGGCGCGGGTCGGGTAGTACTCGGGCAGCCGGGTGATCTCCTCGAACAGCTCGCTGCCGCGGGCGTCGTAGAACCACTTGGGCGGCAGTGTCTTGGGTGTACGGGTCAGCCCGTGCAGCACGTCACCGCGCAGCGCGGCGTCCGTGGCGTCCTCGGGCAGGGTGCGGGTCAGCTGGAACGGGCTCACGAAGTGGGCTCCTTGAGCGGTGTGAGGAGTACATCGGTGCGGGTTGCGGCGAGCAGGGTGCGGTCGGGCACCTCTCGCCAGTGCGGATCGTCGTCGTACGGCTCCGAGGCGACGACCGTGCGGCGGCCGGGCTCGGCGAGGTACCACAGCGTGTCGCCCCAGGCGGTCGCCGCGATCGTCTCGCCGTCGGTGAGCAGCAGGTTGAGCCGGGAGCCCGGCACGGCCTCCGCGGCCTCGCGGACGGTTTCGGCGAGTGCCTGACCCGGCTCGTCGCCGTCGCGCAGCCGGTGCAGCACCAGGGCCCACACCAGCGCGGAGTCGCAACGCGCCTCCAGCGACAGCAGTTCGACGGCAGGCAGCGTGAGCGCGAGCCGGGCCATCGTGCCGGGCCAGCCCTTGACCGCGCCGTTGTGACTGAACAGCCACGGCCCGGCGGCGAACGGAGCCGCCGCGGCCTCGCCGTCCGCGCCCGGCTCGGTGGCATCGCGCACGGCGGCGAGCAGCGCGCCGCTGCTGACCACCCGGGCGAGATCGGCGAAGGAAGGATCGGCCCAGATGGGGCCGGCGCGCCGGTAGCGCGCGGGCACGGGATCACCCTCGGCGTACCAGCCGACGCCGAACCCGTCGGCGTTGACGGTCCCGTGGCGCTGGCGGCGCGGCGCCCACGACTGCCGGAGCAGTCCGTGCGCCGGCTCGACCAGCAGCTGCCCGAGCGGCAGCGGCGGGCCGAGATAGGCGATATGGCGGCACATCAGGCCACGTCCTGGTTCGGCCGGGCGTCCCGCGCGGTGCGGAACCCGGAGAAGATCTGCCGACGCACCGGCAGGTCCCAGTTGCGGAAGGTGCCGCGGCAGGCCACCGCGTCCACGCCGAAGGAACCGCCGCGCAGCACCTTGTGGGCCGGGCCGAAGAACACCTCGGAGTACTCGCGGTACGGGAAGGCGGCAAAGCCCGGATACGGCAGGAAGTCGCTCGCCGTCCACTCCCACACGTCACCGATCAACTGCCGTACACCGAGCGGCGACTCACCGTCCGGATAGCTGCCGGCCGGAGCGGGCCGCAGATGGCGCTGGCCGAGATTGGCGTGTGACGGCGTCGGATCGTCGTCGCCCCACGGGAAGCGGCGCGAGCGGTCGGAGTCCTGGTCGTGCCGGGCCGCCTTCTCCCACTCGGCCTCGGTCGGCAGCCGCCGGCCGGCCCAGCGGGCGTATGCGTCGGCCTCGTACCAGCTCACATGCAGCACCGGCTCGTCGGCCGGCACCGGCTCGGTCACTCCGAAGCGGCGGCGCAGCCACTGGCCGCCGTCCCGCCGCCAGAACAGCGGCGCGCCGATGTCGTGCTGCCGGATCTGGTCCCAGCCCTCGGCCGCCCACCACTGGGGATCGTTGTAACCGCCGTCCTTGATGAACGCCTGGTACGCGCCGCAGGTGACCGGGACCGTGTCGATGAAGAACGCCGGTACGACCCGCTGGTGTGCCGGGCGTTCGTTGTCCAGCGCCCACGGCTCGGTCGAAGTGCCCATGGTGAACGGGCCGCCGGGCACGAGGACTTCGGCCGGCAGACCCTGTGTGCTGCCGGCGGGCGGCTCCGGAGCCGTCAGTGCCACAGGGCCCTTGCGCAGCTGGTGCGTGATCAGCATCGTCTCGTCGTGCTGCTGCTCGTGCTGCGCGATCATGCCGAAGGCGAACCCGGCGTCGATGAGCGGACCGCCCTCCAGCGGGGTGCGCTCCAGGATGTCCAGCACCCGGCCGCGTACGTCGGAGGCGTAGACACGGGCCTCGGCCGGTGCCAGCAGCGGCAGCGTGGGCCGCGCGGCGCGCGGATGCTCGAAGGCGTCGTAGACGGAGTCGATCTCGGGCCGCAGCGCCTCACGGCCGCCCACCGTACGCAGCAGCCACTGCTCCTCCTGGTTGCCGATGTGCGCGAGGTCCCAGACCAGCGGCGACATCAACGGGGAGTGCTGGGCGGTCAGTTCATGGTCGTCGACGCACGTGGTGAGCGTGGCTGTACGGGCTCGTGCGGCGGTCAGCGCGTCGACGGCGCGGCGCCGGAGTTCGTCGGTCATGTGCTCGGTTCCTTCCCGAGTGACGGGATGCGCAGATCGTCGGCGGGACATCGGCCCCGCTGGACATGGCGCTCGTTGAAGTCCGCGACCGCGTCCTGGACCGCCTTGGACGCGCCGATCCGGGGGAGCGCCTCCAGAGCGACGTCGAAGCAGGTGACGGCGGCGGCGTGCAGCTCGGAGTCGGCGAGGCCGTGCCGGGCCGCGCTGATCCACAGCGGATTGCGCGGCGCGGGCAGCGAACCGGCGTACTCCGCCAGCGGCTTCACGGCGCGGTACACCGTCTCCGCCGCCTCGGCGTCGTCGAACAGGGCCGTGGTGACCGCGAGCGGCACCATCCAGCCGTCCTCGCCGGACTGGGCGTCCATCATGCGCAGTTCGAGATGGCCACGCGGCCGCACCGGCGGGAACAGCGTGGTCAGGTGGTAGTCGAGATCCTGCCGGGTCGGCGGGCGCGGCAGGCCCGAGCGCATCCACTGGCGGAAGGTGAGTCCGTCCGGCAGCTCCCACGGCTCGTCGTCCATCCGCACGCACATCACCGGTGAGTCCAGCACATGTGCGGTCCACGCCGCCCGCGGCTCCAGATCCATCGGCGGCGCGAGGGGCCGAAAGGCGTCCAGCTCGGCCCACACGGCCTGCCGGCGCGAGCGCCAACCGGTGTCACGGCCTTCCTGCACCGGTGAGTTGGCGAACGCGGCCAGCAGCACCGCGCCCAGCAGATGCGCGAGCTGCCAGCGCCGGCCGTGGCCGAGCGGCCCCGGTTCCTCGACGCCCGCGTCGAGGCACACCTGTATCGAGGCGGAGCTGCACATCATGGCTCGGCCGGCGGGACCCGTCCGGTCGAAATAAGCCTCCATGGCGTCGTATCGGGGTTCGTGCAGCACCCGGCGCGGCGGATTGAAGGGGTCGAGTCCGATTCCGGTAAGTGTGAGGCCTGCCTGCCGGAGCGCGGTGCGTACGGCGTCCAGATCGGCGGCGACGGAGTCGATGCACTCCATCAGGGAGTTGGCGGGAGGCGAGCTGAGCTCCAGCTGCCCGCCGGGTTCGAAGGTCAGGGCCGAGACCAGTGGCAGTTTGCGCACCAGGTCGTGAGCCGCGATCAGGCGGTCGGCCGGTACGGGTCGGTCGGGTCGGTGCTGTTCATGCACGAGCCATTCCAGTTCCACACCCACGGAACGGGGTGGACCGTTCTTGAAGCAGATACATCGGAGAAGATCTTCTGCCTCTGATTCCTCGATGGGAGGGCCGAAGCCGCCGGGATCGGGTGGGTGCATGTCTGGTTCCTCTTTCGAAGGCACCCTGCCAACCTAAGGCCACGGCCGCCGCTTCGCACAAGAGTGCCCGTGGTGTTCGTGGGACGTAAGAAATCCGATTGCCGCGGTCACCGCTGGTCACGGACGATGTCGGGCATGAGTGCACGACTGCGGGGGATCGCACGCCATACCGAGGACATCGTTGACGCGGGCTACTACCAGGCGCCCGACGGGCGGACGGTGGAGATCGCGGCGGATCTGACCGCCGCACTGGCCGGGACCAGGAGGTACGGCCCCGACGCCGTCCCCGTCACTCCGGACACCGACCGTAGGACCGCCTTCGAGGTCACCGGCGAGAGCAGCACGGCCGCCGCCCGACGGCTCACCGCGGCCGGCCCGGCGCCGGTCGCGGTCCTGAACTTCGCCTCGGCACGGAACCCGGGCGGCGGCTATCTCAACGGCGCACAGGCCCAGGAGGAGGCGCTGTGCCGCGCCTCCGCCCTGTACGCCACCCTGCTGCGCGCACCCGAGTTCTACGCTCACCACCGCGCCGACCGCAGCCCGTTCTACTCGGACCGCGTCATCCACTCGCCCGGCGTCCCGGTCTTCCGCGACGACCGCGGACGGCTGCTCGACGCGCCGTACACCGTCGGCTTCCTCACCGCGGCGGCACCGAACGCCGGAGTGATCACGCAGCGGAGCCCCGACCAGGCACACCGCATCCCGGCCGCGCTCGCGTCCCGCGCCGAGCGGGTCCTGGAGACGGCGGCCGAGCGCGGATACCGCCGTCTGGTGCTCGGCGCCTGGGGCTGCGGCGTCTTCCGCAACGACCCGGAAGCGGTCGCCGGCGCGTTCCGCACGCTGCTCACCGCGGGCGGTGACGGCGGCCGGTTCGCCGGCCACTTCGAGCAGATCGTCTTCGGCGTGCTGGACCGTACGGCCGACGGTGCCACGCTCGGGGCCTTCCGCCGGGCCTTCGCGGCTCAGCTCCAGCCGTAGCGCTCCCGCAGCCGCTGCACCACGACGTCGAACCGCGGCCGGTCCAGCGCGCACGCCTCACGGCGCATGCCGTCCTCGTGCACGCGCAGCACCCGGTCCAGATCGACCCAGGACTCGCGTCCCGCCCGGTCCCAGGGCCCGGTGCCGATCGGCACCCACTCGCGGTCCTGGTCGTGCCGCTTGCTGGACAGCTGCACGGCGAGCAGCGTGCCCGCCTTCTCACGGGCCACCACGAGCACGGGACGGTCCTTGCCGCGACCGTCGTTCTCCTCGAAAGGCACCCAGGTCCAGACGATCTCGCCGGGGTCGGGATCGCCGTCGCGGTCCGGTGCGTAGGAGGTGCGGACCGGACCCACGTGCTGGGGATCGGCCTCGGTCGTGGCCGAGGGGCCGCTCTGGCCGGGCAGATCGGAGAAGATCGTCACCCGCCCCACGGTAGGGCCTGCTGCGGTCCGCGGGCGGGGCGGGTGCCAAGTAGCGACGCGACGCGTCAGATCCAGCCGTCGAGCGCGGCCATGAAACCGTCGAAGTCGTCGCGGTGGATGGTGTGGCCCGCACCGGCGACCGTACGGACCTCGAAGCCGCGCTCCGTGAGCAGCGCGGCCCGCTCCTTGTTGACCAGGAAACTCGGATCGGCGATCGGCACCAGCGACGGCACGAGAGGCTTCACCGGCAGCAGATCCCTGCCCGCGATGTCCACCAGGTCGTACGCCGTCGCCTCGTCCCACAGCCGCAGCGTCTCCAGCTCGATCCCGACGTCGACCGCCTCCCAGCGCGGGTTCATCGTCTGGATCTGCTCCCGCTTCAGCGACTTGGCCTGCGTGAACATCTCGGGCCGGTAGCCGTCGTCGCCGGCCGGCAGATGCCAGGCCGGATCGGAGTAGACCGCGCGCCGGGGAGCCAGCCGCCGCACCGCCAACCCGAGCGCGAGCCCGCCGAGGGAGTGCCCGATCGCCAACTCGGCGTCGGCAGGCAGCGTCTCGACGAGATCGTCGGCGTAGTCCTCGGGAGTGTACGAGCCCGCGCGGCCGCTGGCACCGTGGCCTCGCAGGTCGACGGCGAGCACGCGATAGCCCCGGCCGGCGAGCGCCGGACCGACCCGCCGCCAGGTGCGGTGGTCGGCCATGATGCCGTGGATCAAAAGCGCGACGCGGTCGCCCTCGCCCCAAGTGGTCGTGTGCAGCTGCACGTTGGTGCCTTTCGGGTGTGGTGCGCGGAAGTATCTCCGATGCGAGGACGGGGCCGGCGATCCGTACGGATCGCGAGGTGCGGCCGGCGCGCCCCGATCAAGCCGAAGTTCGTGTTTACACGCGCCAAGTGGCACGTGTAAACACAATGCGGAGTTGATTTCCGGCCATCCGCGAAAACCCCGGCGGAACCGTTCTGGAAGGATGCCGAGGGCGATGAGCCAGACACCCAAGCAGTCCACTGAACGCCCCGTCCCCACCAGCGCCGACGTCGCCCGGCTGGCCGGAGTTTCCAGGGCGACCGTCTCTTACGTGCTCAACAACACCTCGGCCGTGCGCATCAGCGAGCCCACCCGACGCCGGGTCCGCGAGGCCGCCGAAGAGCTCGGCTATGTGCCCCACGCCGCCGCCCGCAGCCTGCGCGCCGGACACACCCGCATGGTTCTGCTGCCCACCGCCCATGTGCCGGTCGGCCCCCTCTACAGCGAGTTCTTCAACGAGCTCCAGTGGGCCCTGCGCCGCCTCGACTACACCGTGGTGCAGTACGGCAGCCTCGGCCTCGACGGCGACGAGGCCGCCCGCGCCTGGGCCGAACTGCGGCCCGTCGCCGTCGTGTCGCTCGGCGAGGTGGCGCTCACCCCGCACGGCGTCGGCGTGCTCAAGCGCTCCGGCGCGAAGGCCGTCATAACGCTCGGCCCGCGCCGCGTCGAAGGCGCCCACTCGCTCGTCATGGACCAGAGCGAGATCGGCAGCCGCGCGGTGACACACCTGGTCGAGCGCGGGCGGCGCGCCATCGGCGTCGTCGTGCCGCAGGAGCCGGGACTGGAACTCTTCTCCGAGCCCCGCGTCGAGGGCGCGCGCAGGGCCGCGGCGGCACTCGGCGCGCGGATCCAGCCGCTGCCGCTGTCGTACGACGAGGAGTCGGCGCGCGCGCTCGCCGCAAGCTGGCGCGAACTCGGCCTCGACGCCGTCTACGCCTACAACGACGAGTACGCCATGCTCCTCATGCGCGCCCTGCAGGACCAGGACGTCGATGTCCCGGGCGGCACCGCGGTGATCGGCGCCGACGATCTGCTGCTCGGCAGACTGCTGCGGCCGCGGCTCAGCACGGTCCACATCGACATGGTCACCGGTCAGCGGCTCGCCGAACTCGTCGACAGCGTCGTCCGCGACCCGGGTATCGAGCCCGAACGGCACGATCTGATGGGAGCGCGGGCGGTCCACCGCGAGTCGAGCTAGCGTCACGTCCATGAGCACAGACCCGCAGCGTTTCGAGATTCTGCTGGTGCCCGAGCATGTCGAGGACAGCGACGCCACGTCCCTGGCCGATGCCGCCATCCGCTCGGCCGTCGTGGAGGCGACGGGGCGGCGCGGCTCGTCCGGTTATCCGCGCTATGTCGGCCATGGCCTGGAGGCCGATATCGACCCTGCGACGCGGACGGTGGAAGCGCTGCTGGTCGACGGAGCGGAACTGGACTACGGGCTCTCGGCGCGGGTCGTCGAACCGCCGGCCGATCGCTGACGTCCCGCCCTGCCGTCCCGCTCTCACCGCCCGCATCCCGAGGGTGAGACGCCGGACGCCGCACATCTGAGACAGAGACGGGCCCGCCATGCCGGATGGCGGGCCCGTCGACGTCGTCAGCTCTCGGTCGAGGAATCCGCTCCGGCCGCCTTGGCCTCGGCTTCCTTGATCGACTTGCGTACCTCGTCCATGTCCAGACTGCGCGCCTGACCGATGACGTCCTCCAGCGCGGCCTCGGGCAGCGCGCCGGGCTGGGCGAAGACCGCGACATTGTCGCGGACGATCATCAGCGTCGGGATGGAACGGATCTCGAACGCGGCGGCCAGCTCCTGCTGGGCCTCCGTGTCGACCTTCGCGAAGACCAGGTCGGGGTGGCGCTCGGCGGCACCCTCGTACACCGGGGCGAACTGTCGGCAAGGGCCGCACCAGGAAGCCCAGAAATCGATCAGAACGAAGTCGTTGTCACTGACGACCTGATCGAAGTTCTCCTTGGTGAGCTCAACAGTGCTCATGGCGTGCAACCTCTCCCTGATGTCCGGTGTGTCCGAAGGACTCGCCCCCGACAACGGTGCCCGGGGCCGTGCTATTCCTGCCCCTGCCCATGTGGCCAAGGCGCACACCCGGGACCAGACTGGCTCTATGACGGAAGCTGTGGAGTACGACGTGGTTGTGCTGGGCGCGGGCCCGACCGGCGAGAATGTGGTGGACCGGCTGAGGGCGGCGGGCCTGAGCACCGCGGTGGTGGAGAGCGAACTGGTCGGCGGTGAATGTTCGTACTGGGCCTGCATGCCCAGCAAAGCGCTGCTGCGCCCGGTGATCGCCCGCGCGGACGCCCGCCGCGTGCCGGGACTGCGTCAATCCGTACAGGGTGCCCTTGACGCACCGGCCGTACTGGCCCATCGCGACCAGTTCGCCTCGCACTGGAAGGACGACGGCCAGGTCGCGTGGATGGATTCGACGGGCGCGCGCCTCTACCGCGGCCAGGCCAGGCTGCACGGCCCCAAGAAGGTCGTCGTCGAGGGACCCGAGGGCGAGCGCCACGTACTGACCGCGCGGCACGCTGTCGCCGTGTGCACCGGCAGCCGTGCGGTACTGCCGAATCTGCCGGGTCTGGCCGGCGCGAAGGCCTGGACCAGCCGCGAGGCCACCAGCGGCCAGCACGTCCCCGGACGGCTCGCGGTCGTCGGCGGCGGCGTGGTCGGCGTGGAGATGGCCACCGCCTGGCAGGCGCTCGGCTCCCAGGTCACCCTGCTGGTCCGCGGCGACGGGCTGCTGCCGCGGATGGAAGCCTTCGTCGGCGAGCATGTCGCCGATGCCCTGACCGAGGCCGGGGCCAAGATCCGTACCAACACCGATGTCGCATCCGTCGAACGCGCCGACGGCACCGGCCCCGTCACGCTGGTGCTCCAGAACGGCGAGCGGATCGAGGCCGACGAGGTCCTCTTCGCCACCGGCCGGGCGCCGCGCACCGAGGACATCGGTCTGGAGACGGTGGGCCTGGAGCCGGGCTCCTGGCTGCCGGTCGACGAGAGCTGCCGCGTGCAGGGCAGCGACTGGCTGTATGCCGTGGGCGACGTCAACCACCGCGCGCTCCTGACCCATCAGGGCAAGTACCAGGCCCGCATCGCCGGGGCCGCCATCGCGGCCAGGGCACGGCGGGTCCCGCTGCTGGAGACCGACCGCTGGGGCGCGCACTCAGCGACCGCCGACATCGCCGGCGCCCCGCAGGTCGTTTTCACCGACCCGGAGGCCGCGGCCGTGGGCCTGTCGCTCGCGGAGGCCGAGACGGCGGGTCACCGGGTCCGCGCGGTGGACTACGACATCGCCTCCGTCTCGGGCGCGGGACTGTACGGCGACGGCTACCGCGGCCGCGCCCGGATGGTGGTCGACCTGGACCGCGAGGTCGTGCTCGGCGTCACCTTCGTCGGTCCCGGCGTCGGCGAGCTGCTGCACTCGGCGACCGTGGCGGTCGTCGGCGAGGTGCCGATCGACCGGCTGTGGCATGCCGTGCCCGCGTATCCCACGGTCAGCGAGATCTGGCTGCGGCTGCTGGAGACGTACCGCGGCTGACTCCCTTACGTTGTGCGGGCGGCGGGCTCCGGCGGTGTGGTGCCGGGACCGCCGTCCGCGGCATGTGCGAACGATTCCGCGGAGAGGAACTGCCCATGTCTGTACGCCGTGTCGTGCCCGACATCCGGACCGCGTCGGCCGAGTCCATGGCCGAGAGCCGGGAGTTCTACGGTCTCATCGGTCTCGAGGAGGTCATGAACCTCGGCTGGGTCATGACGCTGGCTTCGCCGTCCAACCCGACGGCCCAGCTCACGCTCGCCACCCATGACGCGAGCGCGCCCGTGTGGGCCGACCTGAGCATCGAGGTGGAGGACGCCGACACGGTGTACGCGGCGATGCTGGAGCGCGGCGCGGAGATCGTGCACCCGCTGCAGGACGAGGAGTGGGGCGTGCGCCGGTTCTTCGTACGCGACCCCAACGGCCGTGTCGTCAACGTCGTGAGCCACCGGATCTGACGATTCCGGGGCCCGGGCGGCGGGGCCGGCCCGGATGTGGTGATCGTTGTCGGGCATGCTGGCGCGGTGACCGTACTCTCCGGCTTTCTGCCCATCTGGGCCATCACCGCCCTCGGTTGGGCAGCGGGCCGGTTCAATGTGCTCGGAAGCCAGGCGCAGCATGTACTGGGCCGGTTCGCCTTCGCGTTCGCCATGCCCGCGCTGCTGTTCCTGACCCTCTCCCGCTCACGTGTCTCCGAACTGGTCAGTCCGGGCGTGGCGGTGTTCGCGGTGAGCCTGCTCATCGTGTTCACGGTCGGTCTGCTGCTCGGCCGCTGGGTCTTCCGGCGGCGACGGGCCGACCGCGCCATAGGGGCGATGGCCGGCGCGTATGTCAACTCCGCCAATCTCGGCATTCCCATCGCCGTCCATGTCCTCGACGATGCCTCGTTCATGATCGCCGCGGCGCTGTTCCAGACGCTGTTCGTCACGCCGCTGATACTGATCCTGATAGACCTCGACGTACGGCGCGAAGCCCGCGACCGCCGGCGCCGGATCCTTCAACTCCCGCTGCGGAACCCGATCATCGCGGCCTCCGCCGCCGGTGTGACGGTGGCCGCCGCGGGCTGGCGGCTGCCGGACGGGCTGACCGCTCCGGTGCAGATGCTCGGCGGTGCGGCCGTGCCCGCGGCGCTGTTCGCGCTCGGGATGTCGCTCAGCGCCCGCGGCCGCCGGGCCACGGCGGACGGCCGCACCGAGCGGCGGGTGCTGGTCGGCCTCAAGATCATGGTCCAGCCGCTGCTGGCCTACGCGCTGGCGAGGTGGGCGTTCGGCCTCGGAGGTCACGAGCTGTACGCGGTGGTGCTCTGCGCGGGCCTTCCGACGGCGCAGAACGCGTTCATCTTCGCGTCCGAGTACCAGCTGAACACCGACCTCGCGAGAGATGCGGTGCTGTTGTCCACGCTGCTGTCGATGGCATCGCTGTCGGCGATCACCTGGCTGCTCGCCTGACCGCCCCGCCGTACGGCGCGGCGGTCAGGCTCACGGGTCGGGCTGCTCCCGCATCGGACCGCTCACACGTCAGATGCCGGACATCGCCTCCGCCATCCGCAGATGCGGCGCGGCGTCCTCGGGCCGGCCCTGCCGCTCCAGCGTGCGGCCCAGCATCAGCCGCGCGTAGTGCTCCACCGGGCTGAGCTCCAGAACGGCGAGCAACTCGGTCTCGGCGCGGCGCAGTTGCGCGGAGTGGTAGTAGGCGCGGGCCAGCAGCAGCCGCGGCGCGACCTGCTCCGGAACCTCGTCCACCAGGCCACGCAGAATGCGGGCGGCGATCAGGTACTCCTTGGCGTCGAAGAACATCTGCGCACGGCCCCAGCGCTCGGCGGCGGTGCCGAACTCGTAGTAGGTGTCGATCATTCGTCCTCCTCTTCCTCGGAGCCTCGTCCGGTCGGCTGCGTACGCGTCAACACAGGATTATGGTTGAACATTCCACTATTGTTTCGGGCGTGGGGCTGACGGCTCACGCCCGTACAGGAATAGGTTGAGCGCCATGAGCAATCTCGATCGTCAGGCCGCCCTCTCCGTGTGCGGCGGTCGTGGTTTTGTCGTAGCCGAACCCGTCCGTGAACTCCTCAGCCCCCGCCGGGTCCAGCTCGGCGAGTCCACCGAGGTGCGCCGCCTGCTGCCCAACCTCGGCCGGCGCATGGTCGGCGCCTGGGCCTTCGTCGACCACTACGGTCCGGACGACATCGCGGACGAGCCCGGAATGCAGGTGCCGCCGCATCCGCACATGGGCCTGCAGACCGTCAGCTGGCTCCACGACGGCGAGGTGCTGCACCGCGACAGCACGGGCAGCCTGGCGACGATCCGGCCGCGCGAACTCGGCCTGATGACCTCCGGCAGAGCGATCGCCCACTCCGAGGAGAGCCCCAAACCGCACGCCCGCATGCTGCACGGTGCGCAGCTCTGGGTCGCGCTGCCCGACGGGCACCGCGACGTCGAACCGGACTTCCAGCACCACAGCGAACTGCCGACGGTCACCGCGCCCGGCCTGACGGCCACGGTCATCCTCGGCACCCTCGACGGCGCGGCCTCGCCCGGCACGACGTACACGCCCCTGGTCGGCGCGGACCTGGCACTCACCAGCGGCACCGAGACGAGCCTGCCGCTGGACCCGGACTTCGAGTACGCCGTACTCGCCATGTCCGGCGAGTCCCATGTCGACGGCGTACCGGTCCTGCCCGGCTCGATGCTCTACCTGGGCTGCGGCCGCACCGAACTCCCGCTGCGCGCCGAGTCCGACGCGGGTCTGATGCTGCTCGGCGGGGAGCCGTTCGAGGAGGAGATCGTGATGTGGTGGAACTTCATCGGGCGGTCTCATGAGGAGATCGAACAGGCGCGGCAGGACTGGATGGTGGGCTCCCGTTTCGGCGAGGTGAAGGGGTTCGACGGCGATCGGCTGTCCGCTCCGGAACTGCCGCCGGTGGCGCTGAAGGCACGGGGACGGGTGCGCTGAAATGGGGTGAACACCCCGCACGACGAGCTGCCCTTCTTGATGAACCCGGTGTCGATGATCAACACACCGTCCGGTCCGAGCTGTTCGGCAAAGTAGTCCCAGACATCAGATCCACCCGCCCGAACCGCCCCGCCACGGCGCGAAGGCAGACTCCAATTCCGTAGCCCAACCCGCGACTTCCGCACGAAGTCTCACTGGAGTACCGGACGGTGTCCTACAGTTCGGGCGCATCCGCTCAGGGTCGTGTCCGCAGGCGGCAGGGACCTGGTCGGTGATTGACGGACCACTGGCCGGGGCCTACTTTGCATCCCAGGACATGGATGTGGTGTCAGAGCGCCTGCGCCAAGTGGGGCGAGGTAGGTGTATGGCAGTGGAGTTTGGCATCTGCTCATGTGGTGGGCGGTACTCCCCGCGGAGCACCCCGATATCGATGTGCGTTCAGGGCAAGACCGTCGTGCTGTCGAGGAGTCCACAAGGGGTATGCCTGTTTTGTGGTAGCAGGGTCTACAAGCCGATGACGCTTGAAATCATCGAGGGCTGCTTCAACAACACGTCCAAGTAAGCACGTCAACCGATCCGCGCGATCGGCTGGACATTGAACTCAGGGTCGACGTCCCGGTACGAGAGGACGGGCACCTGTGGCAGTTCGGCCCGGATGAGCTCGCGCAGTCTCCGGCGCGCACCGACCCGGGTGAGGATTCCGGGCGCCAGTGCGGTAGGTGGCAAGAATCGGATTTCCTCCATTATGAGGCCAATCAGATCGTCACGTTCGGCCTCCGAGTACGGTGTGGGATCACCCAGCCGGACCTCGATCTGTGCTGCCAGCAGGTACACCACCAGGGTCTTGGTAGTGCCTGCGACCTTGGACGAGACAGCCGGCGCCAAGGCCATGCGTACGGCCTCCACAGAGGACGCCAGCCCGGTGTTCCGCAGTTCCGGAGCGTCGGGCAGCCCCGGCCGGTAGGACGCCGGCGCGATGACCACACGCTCGTTCACCCAAGCGGGCATTGTGGGCGTGCGGTACAGCGATCCTACGATACCGGTCAGATCACGTACATTTACGCCCTCCGACGCAAGGTCCCGCATGACGGGCGTGAGTGCGTCGGGGCCGCCCAGCGACGCAGCCATGGCGGCGGCGGTGGCGGACACCGTGCCCAGCTGGCATTCGACGATGTCACGGCTGAGCAGGGCGCCCGCATGGCGCCGGACCTTTTCCGCAGCCACCAGGATGACAGTGCCCAACACCGTCCACGTCGTGTGGCCGGCCGCCTCGAGCATGGCCACATGCCTGGTGGCGACTACGGCGGCAGGCTGCCCCGTCGCGGGGTTCGTCACCGGCTCCGCGTGCACGTCCATTTCCCTGAGTCTTTCCGCGGTGTTGTTGACCAAGGCTGTGCCGGGGCGGATCCCAGGCTGTGTGTTCAGTCGGCAGTCGTTGATTCTCACCGTGAAGTGGTACGGCGGAAGACTCTCGTCGAGGCCGACGCGCGGCCGTCCGAGCACGATCCCGAGTTCCACGAACACCCCTTCGGCCAACCATGCGGTGTTCGCGCTTACCTGCTCCTCATCCTTGTTGATTTCGATATGCGTCAGCGGGTCGACCATGATGCTCAAGGGCGCGCTCGCCTCACACAAGGCATCCTCGAATGCCCGGCCGGCCTGGTCGTCGGACCACATGGCCGTGGCAGTGGCCAACCGGTCGGGGCGCACACGATGGCGAACAAGCGAGCGCAGCGTGGCGGCGAACGCCTCCGGTGGCCGACTCGTCTTCCCACCCCACCGGGACCACAGCGCCGCGATCACCGCCGGGGTGAGCAACAGCTCCGGGCTTGTGTCCACCGCGTGGGCGAGCCGGGCGGGCAACGACTGGTCGAGCGATGCGAAGTACTGTCGTTCGACCATGCGGCACCGGCGTCCGTTGATGTGCATCAGGAGCCGTTCCGAGGTACTGACAGCCACCTCCACGTCAGGTGAGAGTGGCAGGGCGAGGTCGGTGACCAGTCGCTGTACGGTGCTTCGCACCGCGGCTTCGATCGGCGCGGTCCCGGATGGATCAACAGGTCCCGGCAACCCGATCTCGACTGTGATCGTGTCGGCGGATTCGGCCTGGTCGGTGGCGCCGTTTTCCATCATGGTCGATCCCGGGCATCGGTCGATGTCGCTGTGCGGCCAGCCCCACGCCGGCCGAGGAGTTCGGCATCCGCGATGACGTGCAGCCAGGGAAACTCGGTTCTGACCAGGAGTCGTAGGTAGCGGCGCACCAGCGGATCCGTGGTGAGCAGAGTTCGCCTCTCATCGGGTCGGCGATCCTCGAATTCTTGGCGGAGCACATCGAGAACCGTGTACGCGTCCCGTGCGTTGAGTACTACAACGTGCTGGTCACCCGCATCGACGAGAGCGGATCGCAGAATCCGTTCGAGGTCATCGCCAAGGCGCACGAGTTCACCGCGGGGCGAGTTCCCCGGCAACTGCGGCCGGACGCCTGGCAGCACGCGGAGACTCTGAATCGCCTCGTCGATGTTCTCGCCCCGGTCCCGGGCCACCCGGTATGCGTCGAGCAGTACCTCCATCGCCACCACCGGTACCCCGTCGTCCAGCATGGCCCGCACGACCGTGGTGAAGTCGGCCAGAATTGGGAGATCCGCGACCGGGTTGAGCGGGTCCGCCCAGCGTTCCTCGAGTGTCGCGGCGATGTCCGCCTCGTGAAGCCACGAGGTGTCCGCCAGCACCGCTTGGCGGAGATGGCGCAGAAGGAAGTCGTACGGGCTCAACGCGCCCTCGGGCAGGGCCGCGTTGTGCGTGGTGGTCTTCCACCCGCCGGATGCGCCATCCAGCGGATCCCGCGCGTCACCGTCGGACCGGACGAAGACCGCGCTCGGCACAGTGACTCCCGGGACGCGTCGTACCTCGTTGATCACGATGACGTAGTGGCCGGCAGCCAGCGCGTCATTGTCGCGGTACCGGACGGGTGGCAGCGTCACACCGACGGTCGCCGCGATCTCACCGCGCACGTCGTCGGTCCGCTTCACCAGCCCTTCCGTATCGTCCTGCAGGGCTTGGGAGAGTTCGACCACGACCCGGGCGACGATGCTGGCCCGGGTTTCCGCTTCGTCCTTCGCGCCACGCCGCGCCATCCCGCGGACCCAGAGGTCGAGCCGAGCCAGTTCGCCCTCCAGATCGGACTTGTCCGTGCACCGGTCCAAACCGAGGCGAATCACCTCGATCGCCTTGCGCGCTCCGGCGGCCGAGCCCAGTTTCTTCTGCCACGCCCCGGCGAGGTTGGTGTAGTACACCGGCCTGGTCGGGTCCTTCCCGATGGCAGCCTCGTAACTGGCGATCGCGGGGTCGTAGTCCCCATTGGCGTACTTCCGGTTCCCGTTCTCGTTGTGTGACTGCGCGGCCGCTTCGGCGCCAGTGTCGCCGTATGTGTCCCGCAGCATGTCGAAATCGAGATAGGCGAGCGTGGCCAGGGGATTGTCGGTCTGGGCGTCGACATGGGCGAGATGGAAGGCTTCGACGGTTTCACCGCGGGTATCGAGCTCCTCCGCGAGCCGGACCATGGCCGCGCCGCACACCTGGTGTTCCAGACCGTCCCACCAGGCGCGTGCCGGACTGCTCGCCACGCCGTAGCCGATGCGGTTCTTCAACTGGCCTAGGCGTCGCGTGATCCGGTCGGCCCGCCACGCCGATGTGTCGGTGAAGCTGGGCGACCTGGTGTCGTACGGCCACCGGGTCGCGGCGTTGCTGTCGGACCAGGGCTCCTCGCCCACCGGCGCGGACTTCGCCCGCTGGTAGTCGAGGAAGCACAGGATCGCTTGAATGTTCTCTGTGCCCCCGCTGAGCCACGCGTTGTGGTAGTCGGTGAGCGAAGCGCCCTCCCGCAGCGCGATCTCTTCCGCCAGGTGCAGGACCCGGTCCAGCCGCGAGTCGTCGGGGTGGGTCCGCCGCCGCCAGAAGTCCCGTACCTCGGGTGAGGCCGACGGCCAGTCGAGCCGGTACAGGACGGCCTGCAGCCGGAGGAGGATTCGCCAGCGCGGCCAGCCGTCGACCCTGGACACCCATGTGATCTGCGGCTGTTCGGTGGACCGTGCCACGTCGAGTGCGCGGAAGGCGTACTCGATCCCTTCGGCCCCGCGCAGGGAGATCGCGTCGACGAACTGCCCGAGCGTGCCCGGGATCGACTGCACACAGTCGGCGATGACCAGCATGTCGCGCAGGCCGTTCGGCCCGCTCAGGCCGCGGCGTTGTTCGGCCTGGTGCCACCATCGGCGGGCGTGATCCGGAGCGTTCGCGAAGTCGATGCGCCGGAGGCCGTCGTCGAGGAACACCCGCATGCCTCTCTCGTCGAGACCATGGTCGTCGAATGCACGAGCCGCGTCCTTTGCGCGCTCGCCGCTGAGGAACGCTTCGAGCTGGACATCCTGTGCCGCGGTGTCGGCAAGCCACGACTCGCGCTGCTCTGCCGACGCGTCGGCGGCCTGCCTGGGCTCCTCGGGATGCAGGACCCGCATCGCCCACAGCTCGTGATACAGCACCTCGATCGATCGGTGGGCGCTCTGCTCGAAGCGCGCCCGAGCATCCGCGAGGGTGAGCCCAAGTTCGACCATGGTCTTTCCGAGTAGAAGCGTGATCGTCGAGTGGTCGCCGGTGACGTCGGACCACCAGCGCTGGTCGTCGTCGGTCGCGGCGCGGGCCATCCGGTCCACACGCAGGATCATCGCGCTGGTGTCCCCGCTCCGCCCGGCGGGCCGACGGGGCTGCCGACGAGTGACCAGCGCGTCGCTCCGTTCCGCCTCCCGCTGTTCCGCCTCCCGGCAGACCTGTTCGCTCAGCACCGTCGCCCACTCCGGTGGTAGCTCCGCGTCCACCCTGGGCACCGATTCGCCGAGGGATGTGAGCAGGGCACGGGCGCGGATGAGCCCGTCCCGGTAGACGAACGGCGGTCCGTCACAGGCGGCACGCTCGTACGACTTCCGCGCGTCGGTGACCGCCCGCTCGATGTCCCCTCGCCTCCGGGCGCACTCTGCGCGAATCCGGTAGGCATCGGAAGCGGTGAGTCGGTAGCGGCCCTTCGGATCCACGAGGAAGTACTTGTCGACGAGGTCGGCCGCGGCCTGCACGCTGTCCTGGTCGAGCCGGATCTGCGCCAGCGCGGTGAGGGCGAAGCACTGGACAATCGCGTACTCGGTGCCCCGCGCGGTACTCAGCGCAGTGGCGACGTCGTCGTACGCCTCAGTCAGCCCTTCCGGCGAGTCGGCGCCGGCACGGTACTTCGCCACGCCCCTGGTCAGATACTCCCATGCGAGCTGGTTGTACCCTTCCGAAGCGTCCGTACCCTGCTCGGTCAGGTAGTCGAGCAGCCACAGCGCTTCAGTGGGCCGGTTCGCGTATAGAAGCCCCTCGGCCGTCGTCTGCTTGCGCCACCGTTCGGAGTCGAAGCTGCCCATGGGGTTGCCGAGTCGAGCGAGGCCCTCCGACTCCTCGCCGCGGAGCGCGAGGACGATGCCGATCCACAGGTCGATCGGCCCCACCATGTCAAATGCGCCGACACCCACGCTCAGCGAGCGCAGACGTCGTAGCTTGATCTCCGTCTCGTAGAGCCGACCCTCGTAGAGCGACATCCATGTGCGGCTGTGGTGGGAACTCAGGAACATGAAGACATCGCCGAGGCGCAGTGAGATCGCGCCACTCCATCGGAGCAGCACATCGCCGAGTCCGTCCCGGTCGATACCACTGTCGCCCATCTGGACCAGGAGATCGGCGAGAGCGCCGGTCGCGATCGCCTGTTGCCGCCGGGACGTCAGCGGGGGCAGCTGGTACAGATCCCCCGCGGGCAGCAGCAGGCAAAGGAGGTCCAGTAACTCGCGGGTGGCACCTTGGGATTCGAGCGGATACCAGAGCCGGTAGTAGAAGAGTTCCCAGGCACGGTCGAACTGCTCCGCACGGGCGTACATGCCGTACACCTTGATGGCGCGTTGCAGATGGTGCAGATCCAGCGGGCGCTGCGGGTCGGGAATCGCGGTCAGTTCCGACAGCGCGTGATCGAGGAACCGGTCGCGTCCAGTCCCGGTCTCCGTGAGCGCCTCCCACATCTGCCCCCGTACGACCGGATGCACGTCGTACTCCCAGGTCTCCTCCGCCCTCACCCGGCCGACCAGCCCGCGTTCGATCAGGTGGTCGAGGACTTCGGCGACACGATCTGGCTCGGCCCACCGCTCCCCGTCGTCGGAGATCGAGCCGAACCGCAGCGTCTCCGTCACCTCCCGGTGCAGCATGGGCCGACCGGTCATGGTCAGTACGAACAACACCTCGAGCCGGTCCTCCCCGAGGTCGCGCACACAGGTGCCGATGATGTACGCCTGTGCCCGGGCGGGCGGGCCCTCGGGGGCGAAGTCGGGGTGCGCGGTCAGCCAGGCTATCCAGCCCCCGCTCTTGGCGACCGCCCGGGCCAGAACGCCGACGGTGAGCGGATGGTCGCCGCACTGGTCGAACAGGGCGTCCAGGACATCGTCGGACGGGCTGTCCCGGACGATGCTGTCCCACAACTCGAATGTCTCGTCCCTGTTCAGCCCTTCGAGGTCATGGAAGGCTGCCACCGCACCCGCGTTCTGGCCGTCCTTGGGCTCCAGTTCGGTAGGCCGGAGCCGGGTTGTGATGAGCACCCTCGTGCCGCTGCCGGTCCCGGCCAGACGGCGCAGGAATTCGCCGTCGCGCGGGTCGGACATGCTGCGCTGGGCGGGGGATGCGTAGGTGAAATCGTTGGCGGCACGTGCACCTTCCTCGTCGATCGCGCGGTCGGCGGCGCGTGCGTAGGCCGTCATCAGGCGCTCCAAGCCGTCGATCACCAGCACAAAACGATCACCTGCCAGCGCCTCAAGAAGCATCTCTTCCACCCGGGCGCGCGGCAGGGCCCGGACCGCGGCCTCCTTCATGCCCCCGCAGAACACCAGTGCCCGGCGCAGGAAGTCTTCGAAGGCGAATCCCTTGTCGTAGAAACTGCACCAGAACGCGCCGCGGTAGCCGCTGTTGTGCCATTCGGTCAGGACGCGGTTGATCCACTGCCATGCGATCGCGGACTTGCCGCCCCCGCCGAGGGCGCAAAGACAGAGGACGGTGCTCCCCTCTGGGTCGGAGGCCCACTGCTTGAGTGCTCGCAGATCGTCCTCGCGTCCGATGAATTCGTCCGTCAGTGAGTAGGAGTGAACACACTCGAAGTTGGCCCGGCGACGGTAGGTGTCGAGGTCCGTGTCCTGTTCATGACCGATCGTCCGGCGGCGATGTGCCGTACGGAGGCGCTCCAGCGTTGCGACGAGGTCCTCCCATTGTTCGCGTTCGTGTTGGGGCAGCACATGGACGGCTCGGTGAGCCAGGCGGACCGCCGCGTCGAGATGATCGGCCATCGCTAGCTGGCGCAGGAGCGCGTCGGCGAAGACCCGGTCCGAGGTGAAATCCCGCGCGGCGTGGTGGGCGCGCGAAACATGCGCGAGGTCCTCCCGACGGCCTTCTGTCGCGGTGCTGTCGGCGGTGAGCGCGCTGTGTTCGGCCGTGATGCCGGCAGACCCATGGGTGTCCGGGCCCTTATCACTGTCCCTGCTCCCCGGCTCGGTCTGCCGTGCCTCGTCCGGATCGGCCAGGCGAAGGCTCGCACGCAGCCTGGTGCGGTCGTCGGCGGTGCCCAGCAGCGATCGGGCCTGGCGCAGCAGCTCGCGGAAACGTGTGGTGGGAAAGCCCGCAACGGGCTCTTGCGGCTGCGTCATGGCCTACCCCTCGGGGTCGGTTGGTACGGCGGCGAGTCGAAAACCGATCCAGTCCGCACGGGCGGCCCTGTCGTCGCCGAAGCGCGCAGAGACGCGGAGGTCCATGGGGAAGGAGCGGAACCCGCCGCCCTTGACCACATGCCCGTGTCTGTAGTCCGTCACCGCGGGATTGACGTCGGAGGTCTCCGCCTCGCAGTGTCCGACGAAGCCGTCGCGACAGCGCTCGGCGACATTGCCGGCCATGTCCCAGATCCGGTAAGGGCCGGGGGGAAACAGCATCACCGGGCAGATACCGACGTTCGACCGGCGGCAGTTCGCCCGGTCGTCGAGCCATTCGTCGCCCCACGGAAACCGCTCCGCACGGGGCTCCGTCTCGACTGCAGGGCTTCGGGCTGCCTTCTCCCACTGTGCCTCGGTGGGGAGTGCCGCGACATGGCCTTCGGGGACGGGGCCGCATCGGGAGAGCCACCGTGCATAGGCGGTCGCCTCCCAGAAGGAGACGCCGGTCACCGGGCGGTTGGTGTGGACACGCTGGGCGTCCCAGCCGAGTGGCGTCACGGCGTCTTCGCGGTCACGCCACGCGCATCCTTCCCCGTCCCACCATCTGTTGTCGTGCTGGCCTCGGTCGGCGAGGAAACGTGCGTAGTCGCCGACGGTCACGGGCCACCGCTGAATCATGTATCGGTCGAGCCGGATCGGCTTCGCCGGTCGTTCGTGGTCCCAGGCGTCGAGGTCGTCCGACCCGCGGATGAACACCCCGGCCGGTATCTCCGCCCAGCGCTCCGGCACTTTGAAGTCGCTGTCGAGGACCCTGCAGAATCCCGCGGCGATACGGCGCCGGTCTTGGAGCTGAAGAGACGCCCACACCGGCTTGATGTCCCTCTGTACGGCGTGTACGGGTGCGAGCAGGTCCGCCTTCCGGTCTTCGGGCAGGAAGGCGTCGACCTCTTCGAGTGCCACCGTCACAGCCGCCAGCCTCGGTGCCCACTCGATCCATGTGTCCCGGCTCGCAGCGTCGCTGCCGGGCAGGATCCCGGGCGGTCGTAGGAGTGCGGTGAAGAAGGCGGGCAGTCTGTCGGGATCACTGCGTGCACGGATGCCTGCGGCCAGCGCGATGGTCTCAACCCAGGCGGCATCGGTGAGATGCTCGGCCAGCTCTTTGGGCCGGGTTGCGAAGTGACCGGCCGCGAGAAACTCCTGGAACGTCTGATGCGCGAAGGCGACGGTGCAGTCGAAGGGCGAGGGTCTCTTGACCGCGAGCAGGCCCGTGTGCAGAACAAGGCTGTCGAGGAGGGATCTGGCGGTATCGGCCGGCTCCGTGGCGGCGATTCGCTCGGCGAGAATTCGGTGTGCGGCCTCGATGCGCAGGTAACCGGTCGACGAGGTGGGTCGGGAGCGTTCTCGCTGCAAAACGACCGCCATTGCTTCGAGATGACCGCGCAACACCGTCGGCGAGATGCCCAACTTTCTCACGGCCGGCTTGGCCAGGACGTTTTCGATGAACGCCTCGTACAGAGGAACGCGCTGATGCGGGATCGGTCCACTCGCGATCTGCACGAGCATTGCGGCGAACTGCGGATTCGTGGCGAGGTTGGCGAGGCCGCTGGATCCCCTGATGGCATCGTCGATGAATCTCCGCGCCCGCTCCGGGTCTGGCGTCCGGACCCCCTCACACCATTTCTGGAGGTACTGGTCCCTCTTGTCCTCGGTCATCGGCAGCAAGTGCACCCGGGTGGCGTTCGGGAGTGCGGGCGTCCATGCCCCTGGACGGGAACTGATGACCAAGTGCACCGCGCTGGGCGAGAGCATGTGGTGGAGCACGTGGATCGCCTCGACCAGGCCGATGCGTGCGTCCGCGTCCGGGATTTCGTCGAGACCGTCGAGGACGACGATCAGATCGCCGTCGTCGAGCAGCCTCCGGGCCTGTTCAGGCTGGAGGTTCAGTTGACGGGAAAGCGCCTTCGTCCAGCTGTCCCCGATGTTCCTCGGGCTCGCTGCGCGGCCACTGCCGGACCCGCTCAACGATTCCAGAGCGTCCACCGCCGGCATCCAGACAGGCAGACGCGCACGGGGCCCGGAAACCGCGGGTGCGCTGCCCGCCGTCGGATGCTGCTGCTCCAGCCGCTTCTTGGCGAGCCATATCGTCAGCCACCTCAAGAACGTGGACTTGCCGGAACCCGCATCGCCGATGACGACGGCGACCTTGGCCTGGAGCAGGTCCTCGGCGGTTACGGTGCCGTGCCCGTCACCGGGGCTGAGGTCCAGCGGCAGGTAGACGCGCTCGAGGGCCACGGACTGGTCCTCGGACGACAGTGGAACCGTCACCCCCGCGTGCTTGTCGCGAAGCATTCCGAGATACCCGCGTTCCCAGCCGCGTTGTGGGCGGGGAGCAGAACCGCGCCGCGGCTGCGGCAGCACCGGGAGGCCGTCCGGTTCGCCCACTCCGAGGTACTCCCACCACTGTCTCGCCCTGTCCGGATCGATGATGGCGTTGACCGGTTCGACGGTGAGAGTCGATTCTCCCTCAGACGTGTGATGCTCGATGACGACCCCGACGGCATGCTGAGGGCCGCCCGGGCTACCGGCAAAGGCGACGGCACCGGACATTCCCTGCCATGCCGAGTCACGGAGCGGGAGTGGGGCGTCATTCACGCGCAGGGCCAGCGTGCCGGCGCGCTGTCTCCCCCCGGGGGGTATCTCGCCGTGGACATGCCATGTGTCCCTGGGGCTGCCTTCAGGCAGAACCGGACCGGCCTCCACGAACTTCGGGAAGCCGACGGCCCAGCAGCCCGTTACCGCCTCGGGGCTGTCCCGGTTCACCTGGGCGAAGGAGACCGCAGACATGTCTGGGAACGCGGGATCGTCGATCACCAGAAGGGCGAGGTCCTCGTCGGAGCTTCGGTCGCAGACGAGCAGGACCTTCGCCATGTACTCGGAACCGTTGATGTCGCGCACCAACAGCTTTTCATCACGGCTGAGTTCCTGCCGGTAGTCGAGGTTGTGCGCGGCGGTCAGTACCAGGTGACCGCCGATGAGATAGCCCGAACCGGCGCTCCACCGAAGCAGCGGTGGTGGAGCGTCCTTGCCACGGTCATAGAGCACCTCGACTGCCCGGCCAGTCCCGGTGCCGTACGCGTCGTCCATAGAGCTGCGCCGACTCAAGGCTTCCCGGCGGAACCACGGTGAATCTTGACCGGGAGGCCGTCCGGACCCACAGGCGCACCCAGGGTCACCGTTACGGTCTGAATCTCCTCTCGCGCGTAGCCGCCCGCGCCGCCCAGCTCCACCACCCAGAACTTCACCCCGGCGCTTCCCTCGGCAGTCCGGGTCACTGCCACATGGAACTCCAGCTGTACCCCCGTCAGCGGGAACTGGAACCCGGACCCCGCCCCCGCGGCCGCCGCCCGGGCCAACTCGGCGCGCAGCGCCTCCACCGTCTCCGCCAGTCCCAGCGCATCCATCGCGCGCGGCCCCCCTGTACTGGACGATCGTGCCCGGAGCACCTACCGACACGACGGCCCTGATCACTGCTCGGACGCAATGGACCGACTATCCCACCAGGGACCCTTTGTCGTGCTGAAGTTGGCGAAAGTAATGACCTGCTGCCGGCAGGGAACCCTCTGGTCCCACTCGCCGTCCAGGAGAGCAACATCACTGGCGGGACGCCGTCCGCGGCGGTTTCGCGCGACGCCCGCTCATCGCGGGTGCCAGGGCGCGCCCCGGGCACGTCCGCCGGCGTATGAAGCCGTCCTACGGCGGTCCTGGCGTCATCGGCGCCTCAACTGGGGTGACCCGCGGTAGCCCTGCTGCCTGGCGACTGTCAAGTGGTGTGACGCTCACGAATGTTTAACGAATCGCTGACTTTTGCGACCTCGTGGTGTCACAGTGACTCAAGAGGCTGGAGTTACTGACCAGTTGGACCAATTGTTGTCGGCCGAAGTCGGGAGGCACCGTGACGCGGCGAAAAGCAGCACTCCCGACCGAGGGACCCGGCTTACGCGGCTCAACCGCCAACTCCTCCCGGGACGATCCGAATCCCTTGGACAAGGCATCCCCTTCTTGCAACGGCAGCCGGCCCAACACACCGCAGGCCGCCCGGAATCCGCCCACAGGCGATCGCCCCGCATCGGCCCCCACAGATGACGGCGGCTCCGCCGCCTCCCCGGTGCACGGGGCACCACCTCTCGGTCCACCCGGACAGCGCCCGGCACGGCCCGCCGTGCCGCTGGTGTTCCGCCTCTGATCGACGCGTCGAATCCCGCACGGACCCCCACCAAGTACCTGCGATCCGATCCGATATGACGACTCACCACCGCGCGCTCCGGCGCGCTGGAGGCACACCCCCATGCACATGCTCATGAAGAATGCCCGCGCCTTCCGGCACCGGGCCGCCGCCCAGGCCGAGGAGTTCGGCCGCCTCGCGGACGGCCAGTCCCCGGAAGCGATGTTCATCACCTGCTCCGATTCGCGGGTGATCCCTTCGCTGATCACCGGCGCCCGCCCCGGCGAGCTCTTCGAGCTCCGCACGGCCGGCAGCATCATCCCCGAACACGATCCCGACCGGCACTCGAGCGAGGCAGCCACCATCGAGTACGCCGTAGAAGTGCTGGGCGTCGCCGACATCGTCGTCTGCGGCCACTCCCACTGCGGTGCCGTCGGCGCGATGGTGCGCGGCGAAGACCTCTCCGCCGTCCCCGCGGTCCGCGGCTGGCTCGAAAGTGCCACACCCCCGCCCCTCTTCGCGGACGCTTCGTCCCCCGCCATCGCCGAGGCCGTCCAGCACCATGTGCTGCGCCAGCTCAGCCGGTTGTACGACTACCCCTGCGTCGCCCGCCGTGCCGCGGACGGACGGCTGAGGCTGCACGGCTGGTTCTACGAGATAGACACCGGCTCGGTGCTCGTACACCGGCCGCACGACGACGCGTTCCTTCCGCTGTGAGCGCCGACGAAACCCGCGAGCGCGGGAACCGCGGACGCCACCGGCGGGCCGCGCAGCAGCGCGTGGAGCGACCCTCCGCCTCGACGCTGCGAGCCGATCTCACCGCGTCCGTCGTCGTCTTCCTGGTCGCCCTGCCGCTGTGCGTGGGCGTGGCCGTCGCTTCCGGTGTCCCGGCCGAACTCGGCCTGGTGACCGGCATCGTCGGCGGGCTCGTCACCGGGCTGCTCCCCGGAAGCAGCCTCCAAGTCAGCGGACCCGCCGCGGGGTTGACGGTTCTCGTCCTCGAAGCCGTCAACGAATTCGGACTCGGGGCCCTCGGCGTCTTCGTCCTCACGGCGGGCGTTCTCCAACTGGTCATGGGAGCCCTGCGGCTCGGCCGCTGGTTCCGCGCCATCTCCATCGCCGTGGTGGAAGGGATGCTGGCCGGGATCGGTCTCGTGCTGATCGCCGGTCAGTTCTACGCCATGGCCGACGCGAAGGCGCCCGGCTCGGGCCCGGCCAACCTGCTGGGCCTGCCCGGGATGCTCATCAGTACGACCCGCTCGCCCGAAGCGCTGACCGCCTTCGGCCTCGGCGCGGTCACCGTGGTGCTGATGGCACTGTGGAAGCATCTGCCGCCGAAGGTCCGGGTGGTCCCCGCACCGCTGGCAGCCGTCGCTCTGACCACGTCCGTCGTCGCGCTGTTCGGACTGTCCGTGAAGCGGGTCGACGTGCAGGGGCTGCTGGGCGCGATCCGGCCACCGTCCCCCGACGACCTCGGCGGCATCATGGATGCCGGACTGATCGGTGCGATCGGCACGGTCGTCGCCATCACGCTTATCGCCTCGGCGGAGAGTCTGTTCAGCGCCGCCGCCGTGGACCGGCTGCACAGCGGACCCGGTACCGACTACGACAAGGAGCTGATGGCGCAGGGCGCGGGCAACACCTTGTGCGGAGCCCTCGGGGCGCTGCCGATGACCGCCGTCATCGTGCGCAGCGCGGCCAATGTGCAAGCGGGTGCCCGAACCAAGGCGTCACGGGTGCTGCACGGTGTGTGGCTGCTGCTCTTCGCGGCGCTCGTACCGGCTGCGCTCGGTCTCATACCGGTCGCCGCGCTCGCCGGCATCCTGGTCTACTCCGGCTGGAAGCTCATCCCGCTGAAGGAACTCGGGCCGCTGTGGCGCGAGCACCGCGGAGAAGCGCTGATCCTGGTGGCGACCGCGGTCGCGATCGTCGCCACCAGCATGTTCGAGGGCGTGCTGGCCGGGCTGCTGCTCGCCGTCGCCAAGACGGCCTGGGAGACGTCGCACGTCCACGTGCAGGTGGACGAAGGCTCCGACCGGAACGCCCCCCTGCGCGTGGTCCTCTCCGGCAACGCGACGTTCCTGCGGCTGCCCCGGATCCTCGACACCCTCGAAGGGCTGCCGAAGGACCGGCGCATCGAGCTCGACCTGCTCGATCTGCGGCATGTCGATCACGCGTGCAGCACGGCCCTCACCACCTGGGCCGACCGGCACAACAAGGAGAAAGGAGCGGCGCGGGTGCTGATGCCGTCGGCCTGAAGCGCCTGCGCATGTGACACGGCGAGGGTGCCCCGCGAAGACGGGGCACCCTTGGCGGCGGCCAGGGGCCTTGATCGAGCACTCGGCCCAGTCGTCTTCGCCTAGGCACAGGACGGGCAGAGCCCGCGGTAGGTGACCTCGACGTCGGACACCGTGAAACCGAACCGTTCCTCCGCCGGGAGGGCGGCCATGGGATCGCCGACCGGGTGGACATCGCGGATGGTGCCGCAGTTGGAGCACACTAGGTGCTGATGCGGGTGGTGTGCGTTGGGGTCGTAGCGCTTGGCGCGGCCTTCGGTGGAAACCTCGATGACCTCGCCGAGAGAGACCAGCTCGCCCAGGGCGTTGTAGACGGTCGCCCGGGAGATCTCCGGCAGCCGTTCTACTGCACGGGCGTGCACCTCGTCGGCGGTGAGATGCACATGATCGCCGTCGAGGACCTCAGCAACGACACGCCGCTGGGAGGTCATCCGCCAGCCACGCCCTCGCAGTCGCTCCAGCAGGTCACTCATATCTGTGCACCTATTCAAGTTCGGTGGTATACACGGAGTTTACCAGTGGTTGTCCGGGTTCCGATCGGATATGGGTTTGACGCGCTTCTTGACTTAGATCCTGTCCATCGTAGGATCGGTTCCGGCGATAGCCAAGGGGCAGGAAGACTCCAGTACGGCAGGAGACAGAGACGTGACGGGACACCGCCGAGGAGTGGCGCGGTGCCGGTCAGCTCGGTGACAGCCGCCCGCGTCGCGCTGCTCGAGACCGCCCGCGACGGTGATCGCCTCGGCGTCGAGGCGACCGCCTCACAGGCGTGCGTACGCCGCACGGAACCGGTCGACAGCCCTGCCGCCCCGACTTTTTTCCTCCCGTATTTCCTGAGCACCGTGATGCAACAAGTCCGGAAGGATTGTCATGTCTGAGAACCCTGACGCAATCGTCACAGACGCCAAGACGGAGGGCGCAGGCGGCTGCCCGGTCGCGCACGGGCGCGCGCCGCACCCGACTCAGGGGGGCGGAAACCGCCAGTGGTGGCCGGAGCAGCTCAACCTGAAGATCCTCGCCAAGAACCCCGCCGTGGCCAACCCCCTCGGTGAGGAGTTCGACTACGCCGCGGCGTTCAAGACCCTCGACCTCCCGGCAGTCAAGCAGGACATCGCGGAGGTGCTGACGACCTCGCAGGACTGGTGGCCCGCCGACTTCGGCCACTACGGCCCGTTCATGATCCGGATGGCGTGGCACAGCGCCGGTACCTACCGCATCAGCGACGGCCGCGGCGGCGCCGGGGCCGGCCAGCAGCGCTTCGCGCCCCTCAACAGCTGGCCGGACAACGGCAACCTCGACAAGGCCCGCCGCCTGCTGTGGCCGGTCAAGAAGAAGTACGGCAAGAGCCTCTCGTGGGCCGACCTCATGATCCTCACCGGCAACGTCGCCCTGGAGCAGATGGGCTTCGAGACCTTCGGCTTCGGCGGCGGTCGTCCGGACGTGTGGGAGCCCGACGAGGACGTCTACTGGGGTCCCGAGACCACCTGGCTCGACGACGAGCGCTACACCGGCGACCGTGAGCTGGAGAACCCGCTCGGCGCGGTCCAGATGGGCCTCATCTACGTCAACCCGGAGGGCCCCAACGGCAATCCGGACCCGATCGCCGCGGCGCGCGACATCCGTGAGACGTTCCGCCGGATGGCGATGAACGACGAGGAGACGGTCGCCCTGATCGCGGGCGGTCACACCTTCGGCAAGACCCACGGCGCGGGCCCGGCGGAGAGCGTCGGCGCCGACCCCGAGGCCGCCCCGCTCGAGGCGCAGGGCCTCGGCTGGGCGAGCTCCTTCGGGACCGGCAAGGGCGGCGACGCGATCACCAGCGGCCTCGAGGGCATCTGGACGAACACGCCGACCACGTGGGACAACAGCTTCTTCGAGATCCTGTTCGGCTACGAGTGGGAGCAGTTCAAGAGCCCCGCCGGCGCCCACCAGTGGCGGCCGAAGGGCGGCGCCGGTGCGGGCACCGTGCCCGACGCCCACGACGCGTCGAAGACCCACGCCCCGACGATGCTGACGACCGACCTCTCGCTCCGGGTCGACCCGGCCTACGAGCAGATCTCGCGTCGCTTCAAGGACAACCCCGCCGAGTTCGCGGACGCGTTCGCCCGCGCGTGGTTCAAGCTGACCCACCGCGACATGGGCCCGATCGTGCGCTACCTCGGCCCGGAGGTCCCGTCCGAGATGCTGCTGTGGCAGGACCCGCTCCCCGCCGTGACGCACGAGCTCGTCAACGCCGAGGACATCGCCTCCCTCAAGAGCCAGATCCTCGCCTCGGGCCTGTCGGTGTCCCAGCTCGTGTCCGCCGCGTGGGCGTCGGCCTCGTCCTTCCGCGGCAGCGACAAGCGCGGCGGCGCCAACGGTGCGCGCCTCCGCCTCCAGCCGCAGAGCGGGTGGGAGGTCAACGACCCCGACCAGCTGGCGACCGTGCTGCGCACCCTGGAGGGAATCCAGGCGGTGTTCAACGCGGCCCAGACCGGCGGCAAGCAGGTCTCGCTCGCCGATCTGATCGTGCTCGCCGGTGGCGTTGGCGTCGAGAAGGCTGCCAAGGACGCCGGATTCGACGTCGAGGTTCCCTTCTCGCCGGGCCGCGCGGACGCGACCCAGGAGCAGACGGACGTGGAGTCGTTCGCCGCGCTCGAGCCGACCGCCGACGGGTTCCGCAACTACCTCGGGAAGGGCAACCGGCTGCCGGCCGAGTACCTGCTGCTCGACAAGGCGAACCTGCTGACGCTGAGCGCCCCCGAGCTGACGGTCCTCGTCGGTGGCCTGCGCGTCATCGGTGCGAACCACCAGCAGTCGCCGCACGGCGTCTTCACCACGACGCCCGGGTCGCTGACCAACGACTTCTTCGTCAACCTGCTCGACCTGGGTACGACGTGGAAGGCGACGTCCGAGGACGCGAACACCTTCGAGGGCAGCGACGCCGCCGGCGAGGTCAAGTGGACCGGCAGCCGTGCCGACCTGGTCTTCGGGTCGAACTCCGAGCTGCGTGCGGTCGCGGAGGTCTACGCGAGCGATGACGCGAAGGAGAAGTTCGTGAACGACTTCGTCGCGGCGTGGACCAAGGTGATGAACCTGGACCGCTTCGACCTCGTCTGATCCTTACGTCCAGGTCGGCCCTCGCGGGCCGACCTGGACTTTTTTGTCGCCCTGCCTTCAGCGAGTCGCGGCAGGGACCCTCGCTCCGTCCTGCGGTTCAAACCGGAGCAATCGCGCTCGCGTACCGGGTTCGAGCGCAAGCGCGGAGTGACGTAACTCCCGTCGGCGGGAGATCGACGCAGTCGATACTGATCGGTACCGTCCACGGGAACAGCGGATGCCGATCCCGGCAGCCGGAATGACGTCGTCAGTCCTTGAGGCCGCGCGCCCGCAACACGACAGGGGACATTGATGTTCCGCAAGGTATTGGTCGCCAACCGGGGCGAGATCGCGATCCGCGCCTTCCGCGCGGCGTTCGAACTCGGTATCTCCACCGTGGCCGTGTTCCCCTACGAAGACCGCAACTCGCTCCACCGGGCCAAGGCGGACGAGGCCTACCAGATCGGCGAAAAGGGCCACCCGGTGCGGGCCTATCTCTCGGTCGACGAGGTCATCAAGGCCGCTCGCAAGGCCGGTGCCGACGCCATCTACCCCGGATACGGGTTCCTGTCGGAGAACCCCCACCTCGCCGCCGCGTGCGCCGAGGCCGGGATCACCTTTGTCGGACCGCCCGCTTCCGTACTGCACCTCACCGGCAACAAGTCCCGCGCCGTGGCGGCCGCCCGCGAGGCCGGGGTTCCCGTACTGAAGTCGTCGGAGCCGTCCACCGACGTGGACGCGCTGCTGGGTGCCGCCGACTCCATCGGGTTCCCCGTGTTCGTCAAGGCCGTCGCCGGCGGCGGCGGGCGAGGAATGCGGCGCGTCGCCCAGCCCTCCGAGCTGCGGGAGGCGATCGACGCGGCGATGCGTGAAGCGGAGTCGGCGTTCGGAGACGCCACCGTGTTCCTGGAGCAGGCCGTCGTCAACCCGCGCCATATCGAAGTGCAGATCCTGGCCGACGCCCACGGCAATGTCGTCCACCTGTACGAGCGGGACTGTTCGCTGCAGCGGCGTCACCAGAAGGTCGTCGAGATCGCCCCGGCGCCGAATCTCGACCCGGAGCTGCGCGCGCGCATCTGCGCCGACGCCGTCGCGTTCGCCCGGCACATCGGGTATGTCAACGCGGGCACCGTGGAGTTCCTGGTCGACGAGCGCGGCAATCACGTCTTCATCGAGATGAACCCCCGTATCCAGGTCGAGCACACGGTCACCGAGCAGGTCACCGGCCGGGACCTGGTGATCGGACAGCTGCGGATCGCCGCGGGACGCACGCTTCCCGAACTGAACCTGACGCAGGACGACATCGTCCTCACGGGCACCGCCCTGCAGTGCCGTATCACCACTGAGGACCCCGCCAACGGTTTCCGCCCCGACACCGGCACCATCTCCGCGTACCGTTCCCCGGGCGGCCCCGGCGTCCGGCTCGACGGCGGCACCGTGCACACCGGCGCCGAAGTGTCCGCCCACTTCGACTCGATGCTGGTCAAGCTGACCTGCCACGGCCACGACTTCTCCAACGCCGCCCGCCGCGCACGGCGTGCGATCGCCGAGTTCCGGATCCGCGGAGTCGCCACCAACCTGCCCTTCCTCGGCGCAGTGCTCGACCACCCGGTGTTCCGCGAGGGCCGGATCACAACGAGCTTCATCGACGAGCATCCGGAGCTGGTCCGAGCGCGGCCGTCCGCCGACCGCGGAAGCCGCATGCTCACCTATCTCGCCGAGACGACCGTCAACCGTCCCCACGGCCCGCGCCCCCAGGTCATCGACCCGGCCGTCAAGCTCCCTCCCGTCTCGCTGGGCAGTCCGCCGGCCGAAGGCTCCCGGCAGCGCCTCGCAGCACTGGGGCCGGAGGCGTTCGCGGCGGAGCTGCGCGCGCAGCGTGCCGTCGCGGTGACGGACACGACCTTCCGCGACGCGCACCAGTCCCTGCTGGCCACCCGGGTGAGGACGCGCGATCTGCTGGCCGTCGCCCCTCATGTCGCCCGCACAGCACCGGAGTTGCTGAGCCTGGAGTGCTGGGGCGGCGCCACCTACGACGTGGCCCTGCGGTTCCTCGCCGAGGATCCCTGGGAGCGTCTCGCGGCCCTGCGCGAGGCGGTGCCCAACATCTGTACGCAGATGCTGCTGCGCGGGCGCAACACCGTCGGCTACACGCCCTACCCCGTCGAGGTGACCGAGGCCTTCGTCGCCGAGGCGGCGGCGACCGGCATGGACATCTTCCGGATCTTCGACGCGCTCAACGACGTCTCGCAGATGCGTCCCGCCATCGACGCCGTACGGTCCACCGGCACCGCGCTGGCCGAGGTCGCGCTCTGCTACACCGCGGACCTGTCCGACCCGGCCGAACAGCTCTACACGCTCGACTACTACCTGCGCCTCGCGGAGCAGATCGTCGAGGCCGGCGCGCACGTACTGGCCATCAAGGACATGGCCGGGCTGCTGCGCCCGCCCGCCGCCCGCACCCTGGTGACCGCGCTGCGCGAGCGCTTCGACCTGCCGGTGCATCTGCACACCCATGACACGGCGGGCGGCCAGCTCGCGACGCTGATCGCCGCGATCGACGCGGGCGTCGACGCCGTCGACGCGGCCGTCGCCTCGATGGCGGGCACCACCAGTCAGCCGTCCCTGTCGGCGCTCGTCGCGGCCACCGACCACACCGAGCGTGCGACCGGCCTCTCGCTCGACGCGGTCGGGGGCCTCGAGCCGTACTGGGAAGCGATGCGCAAGGTCTACGCGCCCTTCGAGTCGGGGCTCGCCTCGCCCACCGGTCGCGTCTACCACCACGAGATCCCCGGCGGACAGCTGTCGAACCTGCGTCAGCAGGCCATCGCGCTCGGCCTCGGCGACCGCTTCGAACTGATCGAGGACTGCTACGCGGCCGCCGACCGGATGCTGGGCCGCCTGGTCAAGGTGACCCCCTCATCGAAGGTGGTCGGCGACCTCGCCCTGCACCTGGTCGGAGCCGGCGTCGAGGCAGCCGACTTCGAGTCCGACCCCGGCAAGTTCGACGTACCGGACTCGGTGATCGGATTCCTCCGCGGCGAACTGGGCGACCCGCCCGGCGGCTGGCCCGAGCCGTTCCGTACGCGCGCGCTCCAGGGCCGTCCCGGGCAGGCCGAGACCCCGACCCTGTCGGACGAGGACCGCGAGGGACTCGACAAGGGCCGGCGTGCGACGCTGAACCGGCTGCTGTTCCCCGGCCCGACCAAGGAGTTCGACGCTCACCGCGAGGCGTACGGCGACACGTCCGTACTGCCCACGCAGGACTTCTTCTACGGCCTGGAGCCGGACACCGAGCACACGGTCACCCTCGGTGCCGGAGTCACGCTGCTGATCGAGCTGGAGGCGATCTCCGAGGCCGACGAGCGGGGCTTCCGTACGGTGATGGCCACGCTCAACGGTCAGCTGCGCCCGGTGCCGGTGCGGGACAAGTCCGTCGCCACCGAGGTCAAGGCCGCGGAGAAGGCCGAGCGCGGCAACGACCGGCATGTCGCCGCGCCGTTCGCGGGAGTGGTGACGCTCCAGGTGGAGGAGGGCTCCTCGGTGTCGGCCGGTCAGACGGTGGCCACCATCGAGGCGATGAAGATGGAGGCCTCCATCACCGCCCAGTGCGCGGGCACGGTCGGGCGGCTGGCGATCGGGAAGATCCAGCAGGTCGAGGCGGGCGATCTGCTCATCGAGCTCGGCTGACGCCTGCATGGTGCGTGCGTACGCGGCCGGCCCGGGTGAGGTTCCCGGGCCGGCCGTCCGCGTAGAGGTGCGGGCGGGCCGTCAGAGCGTCTCGGCCAGGGAGTCGGCCAGCCGGCGTCGAGCCGCGCGGGTGGCGGGCACCGCCGCGGCAACGACCGCGCCCAGCACCGCCCCGGCCGCGACCGAGGCCAGCAGCAGCGCGGGCGGGACATGGGCGATTCCGGCACCCATGCCGCTGGAGCGGCCCTGGATGTTCACCAGCCAGCTGCCGGACAGCACCCCGAGCCCCGTTCCCAGCACGGCGGCCAGCAACGCGGTGAAACCGGCGGCCGTGATGATCGCGGCGCTGATCTGGCGGGGGGTCAGCCCGATCGCCTTGAGCGCGAGCAGGTCGCGGCCGCGCTCGCGCACAGAGGATCCGATGAGCGTCAGCAGTTCGGTGAATCCGATCAGCGCCAGCACTCCGATCAGGGTGGCGATCACTCCCCGCGCCGGTTCCAGCCGGTCGGCCGGATTCGGCGTCTCCCGGATCTCCAGGGCGCTCCCCGCCGTGTCGGCGAGATCGTCGCTCACCGTACGGGCGTCGGCGCCCGGCCGCAGGACGAGATGGTAGAAGTCGGGCAGCAGCGCCGGATCGCGCTCCGCCAGGGTGTCGATCGTCGTCGAGAGCACCCGGCCGCCGGCTTCCGGTTCGATGCTGCGCCCGACGATGTGCAGGATCTGCGGCCGTCCTTCCACCGTCATCCGCACCCAGTCACCGACCTGTACGTCCAGCAGGTCGAGCAGGCCCTGGCCCGCGACCGCCTCGTCGAGGCCGTGGGCCGGACGCCCTTCGACCACGGTGAAGGGGTAGGGGGCCCGAGCGGTGCCGAGTCCGCGCAGGGTGATGGTGCCGGTCTGCCCCGGCATCAGGGCCGCGACCTCCACGCCCGGGTGGACCGCGGCGACGTCCGGCGGCGCGGCCAGCAGACGATCGAGGTTCTGACCGGAGAGACCGCCAGGCTGTCCGGCCCGTACGGTCAGCGCCGCGGGCACTCCCATGTCCGCGGGGCGGCTGCGGAACGTGTCCAGCGTGGACCAGGCGACCAGTGCGACGGTGATCAGGAGGAGCGGCAGCGCCAGCCTGAGCACGGTGACCGCGCTGCGCGGCCGGCGCGGGAACGCGGCACGCCACCCGAGCACCAGCGCCGGCGGTACCCGCATTCCGAGCGCCCGCCGGCCCAGTCCGGTCATCGGAGGTGCCGACGGCAGGGCCGCCCGCGCGATCGGCACCGGCGGGACCCGGCCCGCCCGCCAGGCGGCGAGGGACGTGGCGGTCGCGATCAGCAGCACCGCGCCGCTCGAGACGCCGATCATGAGGGCGGTGTGTCCGGGCAGGTCCTGCCACACCCCGGCCGCCTCGCCGATCCGGCCCGGTATCAGGCTCCCCAGCAGCTCGATCGCCGCCGTTCCCAGGGCGACCCCGAACAGGGCGAAGGCGAGGTGCTGCACGAGAAAGCCGCGTACCACCTGGCCAGGCGTGAAACCGATCGCCTTGAGGATGGAGATGTCCCGCAGCTGTCCGCGGATACGGGCGCTGATCGCTCCGGACGCGGCGAGCGCGGCGGAGAGCAGGGCGCCCAGCCCGAACACCGCGAACAGCTGGCCGAGCAGCCGGTCGTCGCTGCCGGCCTCGGCCCGCGCCTGCTGCCACTTGGTCACCTCGGCGACGCGGTCCGCGCCGAGGAGCGTGACGGCCTGCTGGACGGTGAAGTCGAGATCGGCCGGATCCTCCAGGCGCAGCCCGATGCTCTGTCCGGTGCTCCGTGGGGCGACCTGGTCGAGCGTGCCGGGCAGCACCCAGCCGATTCCGGGATCGCCCCCGGGCCGGTAGCGGGGTTCCGCGGCCTCGGCCACACCGGTCACACGCAGAGTGCGCGGCATGCCGTCGGGTCCCTTGACGGTCAGGGTGTCGCCGGGCTCCGCCCACAGGACGCGGGCGACGGAGCTCTCCAGGACGATGCCGCCGGCTTGCGTGTTGAGCCAGTGGCCGGCGGTGACGAGCGGCCGGGCGATCTCCGGCTGCTGGGTGCTGGACGCCCGCAGGGACACGCTCGCACGGACACCGCGCGACTCGAGAGTGGCCTGGCTCGTGCGGTACGGACCCGAGACCCCGGCGACCGAGTCGAGGCCCGACAGTATGTCCGTGTCCGCGGCGGCCCGGGTGTGGAGCCAGACATGGGCACCCTTGGACTGGGTGAAGATGCGCTGCCAGGGGTTGGCCGCGTAGCTGAACAGGGCCACGGCCAGCAGCAGGGAGCCGATGATCCCGGCGCTGGCGAGGACGACGAAGACCGACTGCCCGCGGTGGGCCCGCAGATCGGCGTGCGCCCAGCGAAGAGTGGCCCGCACCGTCACTCCTTCAGTTCGAGCACGCCGGAGACTCCGCGGCCCGTGGTGCGCTGCCCCGCGCCGAGGGTCGCGTCGTCGGCTATGCGCCCGTCGAAGAAGCTGATGACCCGGTCGGCCGCGCTGGCCATCCTGGCGTCGTGGGTGACCAGCAGGATCGTCTGGCCGCGCTGGTGGAAGCGGGACAGCAGCCGGAGCACCTCCCGGGTTCCCTTGCTGTCCAGGCTGCCGGCGGGCTCGTCGGCGAGCAGCAGCGCCGGATGGTTCACCAGCGCCCTGGCGAGAGCGACGCGCTGCTGCTCACCGCCGGAGAGTTCGCCCGGCATGGACCGTTCCCTGCCTTCGAGGCCGAGTTCGGAGAGCAGCTCGGCCCGGCTCTCCCGGGCGGCCCTGGGGGATGCGCCCGCGAGCAGCGCGGGCAGTTCCACGTTGTCGGCGACCGTGAGGTCGGAGACCAGGTTGAAGAACTGGAAGACGATGCCGATGCTCTTGCGGCGCAGCATCGCCCAGCGCGCCTCGCGATAGGCGTCGACCTGGCGGCCGTCGAGCCAGAGACTGCCGCTGTCGGGCCGCTGGAGCCCGCCGATCAGATGGAGCAGCGTGGACTTGCCGGCACCGGACGGCCCGGTGACGGCGACGAACTCGCCGGGCTGGACGGTCAGGTCCACCCCGCGTACGGCGTGCACCGGCGCGCCTTCGCCGTGATGGGTCTTGGTCAGCCCTTCGGCGCGCACGATCGGTACGACGCCCGGCGCACCGGGTGCGCCCGAGTCGGCGGGAGCGGCGGCGTCGCTCATTCCAGCTCCTCCTGACAGCGTTCGAGCCAGTCGAGGTCGGCCTGCAGGTGCAGCATCGCGCCTTCGATCAGCAGCTGGGAGATCCTGTTGTCCCGGTCCTCGGTGGCCGCGAGCTTCGACAGATCACGCATGGTGTTCAGATACTGCCGACGCTGCTTGTTGATCAGCACGACCGGATCGGCCAGGCCGGACTCGGGAGCGAGGGCGATCTTCATGAAGAACTCGTCCCGGACCCGTGCCTCGTCGGTGGTCTCCTCGAACCAGGCCAGAACGGCCTCGTGCCCGGCATCGGTGAGCCGGTAGGTTCGTTTGTTGGGCCTGCCCGCCTGTGCGACGTCTTCGCCGGCGATCAGACCGGCCTTTTCCAACCGCCCGAGGGTGACGTAGATCTGGCCGACGTTCGGCTGAGGGTACGCGGCGCCCAGGAGCTTCTCAAGGTCCTGCTTGAGCTCGTAACCGTGGGCCGGGCCACGGGTGAGAAGTGCCAGGAGCGGCAGCCGCACGCGCTCCCCTCCCTCCCGGTCCGTTAGTTTCTTGTTGGCTCGGACGCGGGGTGTGGCTCGCGCCACCCGCCTTCTCTGCCTGGACGTCTAGTATCGCCCATGCCTAACGGGTATACATAGGCCACATTGAACGGCGGCGCGGCCGGATCGGTGCACTGGGAGGAACCTATGCGGTGGATGCATGCCGCGGGTAGGGGCTTCCTCGTGGCTGCCGTGCTGCTGGCCGGATATGCCGGTTTCGGCACTCAGCCCGGTGTGGTCCCCAAGGGGCGCGGACCGATGACTCTGGTGACCGCGGGCGATCTGACCGACTATCTCGGTCCACTGCTCGACGACTGGAACAACAACCACCCGCGGGAACGGGTCACGGTGCTCGAACTGCCGGACTCGGCCGACGAGACCCATGCACAGATGAGCAGCGAACTGCGTTCCGGCGGCGACCGGTTCGACGTGCTGAACATCGATGTGGCCTGGACCTCGGAGTTCGCCGCCGCGGGCTGGATCTCTCCCTTGCAGCGCGACCGGTTCCCGCTGGACAGCTTCCTGGCGCCGGTGGTGAACACGGCCACCTTTGACGACCGTCTGTACGCCGTCCCGTATGTCACCAACGCCGGACTGCTGTACTACCGCAAGGACATCCTCGACAAGGCGGGCGAACAGCCGCCGCGCACCTGGGCGGAGCTGGCCCGGCAGGCCAGGAAGCTCGCTCCGGAGTACGGCGTGGACGGCTATGCCGGCCAGTTCCTCCCGTACGAGGGGCTGACGGTCAACGCCACCGAGGTGGTGCATTCGGCCGGCGGTTCGATCCTGCGCGACGACGGCGCCCGGGTCACGGTGGACTCGGCGGCCGCCCGCACCGGACTGGAGTTCCTGGCCGGCGGGGTACGGGAGGGCTGGATCTCCCCGGAGGCGCGCAGCTACAAGGAGGAGGAGTCCCGGCAGGCCTTCCAGGACGGCCGGCTGCTCTTCCTGCGGAACTGGCCCTATGTGTACTCGGTGGCCAACGGGCCGGGATCGAAGGTGGCCGGCAAGTTCGGCGCGGTGCCGCTCCCGGGTCCTTCCGGTCCGGGTACGAGCGTGCTGGGCGGCTCCAACCTCGCCGTCAGCAGTCACTCCCGGCACCCGGAGTCGGCCGCCGACTTGATCGCCTATCTCACCAGCGAGCGTGTCCAGCGGCAGGTGCTGACCGAGGGTTCGCTGCCGCCGGTGCGTGCGGACCTGTACGAGGACCCCGACCTGATCCGGACCTATCCGTATCTGCCGACCCTGCGGCAGAGCGTGCTGTCGGCCGAGCCGCGCCCCAAGAGCCCGCGCTACGACCAGGTGAGCCTCGTCGTGCAGGCCGTCGTCCAGGACGTCATGGCGCTGCGGCAGACGCCCGAACAGGCCGCGGTGCGGATGTCCCGGGAGCTGGGACCGATCGCCCGCAGAGGCTGAGACTGCCTGCCCTTCCAACGGCTTGCTACTTACATGTTAAGTAGCAAGCCGTTCTGCTGTATGCGGAGATAATCGGGCAAATCCGGGCTGTTTTGGTCGACATCGTTGACACCCCGCCGTCACCTCTACTTAACATGCATGCATAACAGCGCACCCGATCGGGGCGCCCTCGCATCCAGCAGGAACAGGTCGACGCGAGATGCTCACAGCCCTTCCGGCCACCCCAGGCCACCCCTCCCGCACGGCCACCGCCTGGTGGCGCGACGCGGTGATCTACCAGGTGTACGTCCGCAGCTTCCTCGACAGCACGGGCGACGGCATCGGAGACCTCGCCGGCGTGCGCGCCGGGCTCCCGTACCTCAGGAAACTCGGTGTCGACGGCATCTGGCTCAGCCCGTTCTATCCCTCGCCGCAGCACGATCACGGCTACGACGTCGCCGACTACCGCGACGTCGACCCCGTCTACGGCGACCTCGCCGAATTCGACCTGCTGATGGGCGACGCCCGTCGCCTCGGGCTCAAGCTCCTGCTGGACATCGTCCCCAACCACTGCTCCAGCGAGCATCCGTGGTTCCGCGAGGCGCTCGCCGCCGCACCCGGCAGCGCCTCCCGCGCCCGCTTCCACTTCGCCGACGGGCGCGGCCCGGACGGCGACGAGCCCCCCAACAACTGGCGGGCGATGTTCGGAGGTCCCGCCTGGAGCCGGATCACCGAGTCCGACGGAACCCCGGGACAGTGGTACCTGCACCTGTTCACTCCGCAGCAGCCCGATCTGAACTGGCGGAACCCGGAGGTCGGCGACTCCTTCGAGCAGGTGCTCCGCTTCTGGCTGGACCGAGGCGTCGACGGTTTCCGCATCGATGTCGCCGCCGGTCTGTTCAAGCACCCGCAGCTGCCGGACTCGCCCGACCCGGACGCCGACGAACGCTCCCGGGACTCGGTGAACCCGCTGGCCTGGAACCAGCCAGAGGTCCACCAGGTGTGGCGCCGCTGGCGATCGGTGTGCGAGGAGTACGCGGCCCGGGACGGCAGCGAGCGCCTGCTCGTCGGTGAGGTCTCCGTACCGACCGCGCGCGAACACGCCGAGTACGTCCGGTCCGACGAGCTCCACCAGGCGTTCTTCTTCGACCTCCTCAGCGCCCCCTGGGACGCCGACGCCTTCCGCGAGACCATAACGGAGGCGATACGCGACATCGCAGGGACCGGCTCCACCGTCACCTGGGTCCTCAACAACCACGACCAGGTCCGCACGGTCACGCGTTACGCGGGTGAGCCGGGTGTGGAGGCCAGCGGGCTCGGCGCCGCCCGCGCCCGCGCCGCCGCGCTGCTGATGCTGGCCCTGCCCGGCGCGGCGTACGTCTACCAGGGCGAGGAGCTCGGCCTCCCCGAGGTCCTGGACCTGCCGGACGAAGTGCTCACCGATCCGATCTTCCACCGGACCGGCAGCCGGGCCCGCATCCGCGACGGCTGCCGGGTCCCGCTGCCCTGGTCGGGCCATGCCTCCCCGTTCGGCTTCAGCCAGGGCGCGGCCGGTGCCCGGCCGTGGCTGCCGCAGCCCGAGTGGTTCGCCGCGCACGCCACCGACCGCGCGCTCGCCGACACCCGTTCGTTCTGGCACCTGTATCGCGAAGGACTCCAACTGCGGCGCAGCCTGCCTCAGTTGGGCGAAGGAACGCTGCGCTGGCTGGAGGCGCCTCCACAGGTCCTGGCCATGGTCCGTGGCGACGGGCTGATCTGCGCCGTCAACTTCGGCATCGAGCCCGTGCCCGCCCCCGTGATCGGGACGCCCCTTCTGTCCAGCGGCCCCTGCCCGGACGGTGTGCTCCCCGGAGCCACCGCCGCGTGGTGGACGGGCGACTGCCCCACTCCCTGAACTCCGCTCCTCACACAAACCCTCGGAAGGACTCCCACCATGCGACGACTCTCTATAAACCGGCGGACGGCCGCGGCCGCGTCTGCAGTGCTCTCCCTCGTCATCGGCGCCACGGCCTGCGGCGGCAATGCGGGCCCGGCGAGCGGCAAGGAACTCGACGGCCAGACCGTGACCGTGGCTGGAGTGTGGACCGGCAGCGAGCAGAAGAACTTCCGCAAGGTGCTCGACGCCTTCACCGCGAAGACCGGCGCGAAGACCGTCTTCGTACCCACCGGCGACAACGTCTCCACCTTCGTCGGCAGCAAGATCGAGGGCGGGAACGCCCCGGACGTCGCCATGGTCCCGCAGGTGGGTGTGCTCCAGCAGTTCGCCAAGGAGGGCTGGCTCGCACCGCTGTCGGAGAAGGCAGCCACGACCGCCGAGGCCAACCTCGCTGCCGTCTGGAAGAACTACGGCACGGTCGACAAGACCTACTACGGCCTCTACTTCAAGGCCGCCCACAAGTCCACCGTCTGGTACAGCCCGAGCGCCTTCGAGCAGGCCGGAGTGGCGGAGCCCAAGAGCTACGAGGACATGCTCAAGACCGGCCGGGCGATCGCCGACTCCGGGCTTCCCGCCTTCTCCGTCGCCGGCGAGGACGGCTGGACGCTCACCGACTGGTTCGAGAACATCTACCTCTCTCAGGCCGGGCCCGAGAAGTACGACCAGCTGGCCGCCCACACTCTGCCGTGGACCGACGCCAGTGTCGTCAAGGCGCTGACCACCCTCGGAGAGGTGTTCAAGGACAAGCAGCTCGTCGCCGGCGGCGCGAAGGGCGCCCTGCGCACCGACTTCCCCCACTCCGTAGAGCAGGTCTTCGGACCCGAGCCCAAGGCCGGCATGGTCTACGAGGGCGACTTCGTCGGCGGCGTGGCCAAGGACGACTTCGGCAAGAAGCTCGGCGAGGACGCCAAGTTCTTCCCGTTCCCCGCCGTAGCGGGCGGCAAGGCCCCTGTGGTGAGCGGCGGTGACGCGGCCGTTGTCCTCAAGGACGGCAAGAACGCGAAGGGCGCGCAGCGGTTCCTCGAGTTCCTGGCCACTCCCGAAGCGGCTTCCGTGTGGGCCGGCGCGGGCGGTTTCCTGTCGCCCAACAAGGACGTCGACCTCGCCTCGTACGCCGACGACACCACACGCGCCACGGCCAAGTCCCTTGTCGACGCCGGTGACTCGGTCCGCTTCGACATGTCCGACCAGGCGCCGGCCGCGTTCGGCGGGACCAAGGGAGCGGGGGAGTGGAAGCTCCTGCAGGACTTCCTCGGCGACCCCTCCGACCCCAAGGCCACCGCTGCCGCACTCGAAGCCGCGGCCGCCAAGGCGTACCAGAGCTGAGGCAGCGACCATGGCAGTCATCCCGTCCGCCCGCGCCGCGAATCCGCGGCGCCGGGCCCAGCTCAAAAAGCGGTACGCGGCGGTGTTGTTCGTCCTCCCCGCGCTGCTGCTGCTCGGCGCCCTGGTCGTCTATCCGGTGCTGTTCTCCGCGGGCCGCTCCCTGTTCGACGCCACCGGCGACCGGTTCGTCGGCGGCGAGAACTACGCCGAGATATTCAGCGACCCGGCGACGCTCAAGGCGATCCGCAACAGCACCATCTGGGTGGTCGTGGCACCGGTTCTGCTGACCGGTCTCGGGCTCGTCCTCGCGGTGCTCACCGAGAAGGTGCGCTGGGCGACCGCATTCAAGCTCGTCCTCTTCCTGCCGATGGCGGTGTCGTTCCTGGCCGCCGGCATCATCTTCCGGCTCGCGTACGAGGAGGACCCGAACCGGGGCGTACTCAACGCCGTCGCCGTCGGCGTACACGACGTCTTCGACGACCGGTCCGCGTATCCGACGGCACGCGCCCGGCAGGGCCACGGCCTGGCCGCGGCCGACGGCGGCTCGTACCGGACGACCGACGCGGTGGCTCCTGGGCAGTCCCTCAGCCTCGGCTTCGTGGGCGTCGCACCCGACAAGATGCCCTCCGAGGCACGGTTCGCCCGGGCGGCGGCCACCGCGAAGCCTGCCGCCGACGAGGTCAGGGGCGTGGTCTACCTGGACTTCACGGCCGGCGGCGGCGGTAAGCCCGGCAAGGTCGACCCGGCCGAGAGGGGGCTGCCGGGGATGTCGGTCGAGGCGGTACGCGACGGACAGGTGGCCGCGAAGGCCACCACCGCCGCGGACGGCTCGTTCACCTTCCCCGGCCTGGAAGCGGGTTCGTACACCGTCCGGCTTCCGGCGTCGAACTTCGCCGCGCCCTACCAGGGCATCTCCTGGCTCGGGCCCGCTCTTGTCACCCCGGCGATCATCGGTGCCTATCTGTGGATCTGGACCGGCTTCGCGATGGTGCTGATCGGGGCGGGACTGGCCGCCCTGCCGCGGGACGCACTCGAGGCGGCCCGGATGGACGGCGCCACCGAGTGGCAGATCTTCCGGAAGATCACGGTGCCGCTGCTCGCGCCGGTGCTGACGGTGGTCTTCGTGACCCTCGTCATCAATGTGATGAAGGTCTTCGACCTCGTCTACATCATCGCTCCGGGACCCGTCCAGGAAGAGGCCAACGTCCTGGCGACCCGGATGTGGCTGGTGTCCTTCGGCGGCGGCAACAACCAAGGACTCGGCAGCGCGATCAGCGTGCTCCTCCTCCTGCTGGTCGTACCCGCCATGATCTTCAACGTCCGGCGCTTCCGAAGGAGCGGAGCATGAGCGGCCACGCGACCGTCGAGCCCAAGTCGTTCCCGAGGATGGCCAAGCCCTCCCTCCAGGTGCCCGTCCCGCCGTCGCCGGCACGCCCGCGCCGACGGCCTCTTGCCCGGGTGACCTCATGGCTGGGCAAGGGGGTGGTCCAGGCCGTCCTGCTCGTCGTGGCTCTCATCTGGATCACGCCGCTGGCCGGGCTGTTCCTGTCCTCGATGCGCTCCGACGGGGACAACGCGGCCGAGGGCTGGTGGACGGCGCTGACCGACCCCGGGCAGCTGTCCCTGGACAACTACACTGCCCTCTTCGAGAACTCCGGAATCACCCAGGCCTTCTGGAACACGGTTCTGATCTCGGTGCCCGCCACCGCGCTGGTCGTCGCCATCGCCGCACTGGCCGGATACGCCTTCGCCTGGCTGGAGTTCCCCGGCCGCAACGCCATCTTCCTCGTTGTCGTCGGCCTCCTCGTGGTGCCCGTCCAGGTCGGGCTGCTGCCCGTCGCCAAACTGTTCGGCGCCATCGGACTCTTTGGCACCATCCCGGGCGTGATCCTCTTCCATGTCGCCTACGGGCTGCCGTTCGCGATCTTCCTGCTCCGCAACTACTTCGCGGAGATCCCTCGCGAGATGCTGGAGGCGGCCCGGATGGACGGTGGCACGGAGTGGCGGATCTTCAGCCAACTGATCCTGCCCCTGGGCCGGCCCGCCCTGGCCAGTCTGGCCATCTTCCAGTTCCTGTGGGTCTGGAACGACATGCTGGTGGCCCTGCTTTTCGCGGACAGCGAGTCCCAGCCGCTGACGGTCGCGCTCCAGTCGGAGATGCGGCAGTTCGGGAGCAACATCGGGGTGCTGGCGCCGGGTGCGTTCCTGTCCGTCGTGGTGCCGCTGGTCGTGTTCTTCGCCTTCCAACGGCACTTCGTGCAGGGGGTGATGGCGGGTTCTGTCAAGTAGCCGCCGTGCACGGTTGGTGCCCCATTCGCCGGTCGCGAATGGGGCACCGGTATCGCCCGGGGTCAGTACTCGGTGGTGACCGAGACCTGGTCGAAGCCCTTGGTGGCGTACAGGCTGAGGTAGACGTAGCCGGACGGTGGCTGCCGGATCGTCAGCGTCTCCGCGTTGCCGGTGTGCACCGAGCGGGCGGTGTTGTCGCGGACGGTGGCCCAGCCCTTGGGGTTGTAGTAGAGGTCGGCGTCGCCGGTGCCCCCAGAGACGGTGACCGTGAGTGAGCCGGTGCCGGCCGGGATCTTCAGGTACAGGTACGCATGGTTCCCGGTGGTGGCCGAGACGTTGGAGCGGCGGCAGTTCTTGCCGAGCTCACGGGAGTCGGCCGAGGAGCACTCCGGCAGACCTGGGGCAGCGCCGCAGTCGCCGGCGGCGCACTTGCTCAGCCAGCGGGCGAAGTCGGCGTCGTACCGGGTGCCGATGGTGCTGGTGAGCAGCGTGCGTGCGGCGGCCCAGTTGCCGGTGCGGTAGTGGCCGAGCAGGGTGGAAACGTCCTGCGGATGGGACTGGATCAGGTAGCGGACTGCCAGATAGCCCCACTGGTAGATCCGGGTGGTGTCGGAGTTGGCGTAGGTGGTGTCGAAGAGCCGGCTGAGCGGGTAGGTGTTCTTGCCGGCCTCGGTGATCGCCTTGTCGTAGGTGACGTTGCGGTACGAGTAGGAGATGTACTCGGCCAGGCCCTCCACCCACATCACGGTCGGCGTGGACTCCCCTTCTTCGAAGTCGCCGTACATGTCGTAGCGGCCGTCGAGGTAGTGGGTGTACTCGTGGTTGAGATTCCAGATCTGGAAGTCGGGGCGCAGCCACTCCGCCTCGTACGCGATGAAGCGCGGCAGGTTGCCGGCCTGGGCGGGGTCGCCTTCCAGGTACATGCCGCCGTTGTCGGTGCTGATGCCGAAGACGACCCCGGCGTAGGTCTTGTAGTCGGTACTGGAGTCGAACACCACCACTTCGAGGGTGGTGTTGTGGTCGTCGGCGACCGGCCCGTTGTCCTTCACCACGCCGTGGAAGTAGGCGTCCTGGTTGAGCAGGCTGGTGCAGGTGGCCGACAGTTCGGCGGCCGTCACCTGCTGGGCGACGATCCGCAGGCTCGCACCACAGGTGTGCTTGACCGTCAGCACGGCGTTACGTACCCGGTTCTGCAGGTCACAGGTGCCGAAGTAGGCGCAGTTGGCCTTGTCGTACTCGTCCGTCATCTCGGCCACGCCGACCCAGAGCGGGGCGGTGCGGCCGGTGATCGCGCTGCGGTCGAGCAGTTGCTTGACCAGCGGGCGGACGGTGGTCCGGAGCGCCGAGTGCTGCAGGAAGCGGCTCAGTTCACGCCCGGCGTTGGAGGTCAGGTAGGCCTTGTCGGTGCCAAGCAGGCCGTCGTGGGCGACGGCGAAGTCGCGCAGCACCGTCAGAACGCTCGGGTCGCTCTGCACGGCGGACACGAAATCCGGCAGGTAGTGGCCGCGGAACAGCACGGTGTAGGTGTTGTTGACCGCCGCCACCATCCACCAGTGGCTGTTGTAGGAGGAGTTGTAGGCCTTCAGCAGCCGCTTGACCACGCTGAGGTAGCGGGCGTTCTCCCTGGAGCTGTCGATCAGAGTGACCGACTCGGCCAGGATCTGGCCGTTGGCGTCGTTCACGTCGAAAGCGCGGGGCGAGGCGAAGAAGGCGTCCAGGCCGCCCTGGACGGCGCTTTTCAGCGCCGGGCCGTACGAGCCAACGGTGTCCGGCTGATTCCACTGCACGAAGTACCCGGCGCGCAGGTAGAGCACCACTTGGCCGGCCGACGTGCTGTTGTTGCCCGGGTAGGTGGCGGCGGTGTCGCGGAGCGCGTTCGCCACGGTGACCATCTGCGCCTCACGGAAAAGCGCACGGGAGTCCGAACCGGTCACACCGAACAGTGTGTTGATGCAGGAGACCTCCGACACCTTGATCTGCTGGACCAGGGCACTGCCGGTCTTCGAGGCGAAGTCGCTGACCTGGCAGGCCTTCGTCGGTGCGGCCTCGGCCGGTTCACGCTGGAGGGCGGCCGTTGTGCTGCTCAGCGGGGGGCGCTGCGACAGATCCGTGGTCTGCCCGTCTGTTCGCGCGGCGTCGGGGGCGAGTTCGGCGGCGGCCGCGGCGGGAGTGGCGGGTTGTGGAGCGGGGCTCGAACTCGGCGTCGGCACGGGAGCGGCGGCGGCCGCGGCCGCGGCCGTCCGGCCGGCGGGGGCGAGCAGAGTGAGCCCCAGGCTCAGTAAGAGGGCGGCTGTCAGCAGCCGGGCGAGCGCTCTGACATTGGGGGAACTACGCATCGTGGTGGCCTCCGGCCGGTCGGCGGCCGTGCCTTGGCACGGCGAGGGGGGCGGACCTTGGTGGCGACGGGAGTCGGTCATCCCGCCGTCGTTGTCATGAACACGGAGTAGCGTGTGACATGTACCATTGCACAGCCCCTCGGGGCAGGGGAAGGCCTCGTTCAAGGCAGGTTTTGGATCACGCGACGGTGGTCACTGGCGAACGTCGGGGTGTTCCCGCAAGGTCACGGTGCCTTGGTAGGCGGGGAGTTGAGCGCCGGGGGTGATGTGCGCGGCGACGGCGAGGCCCGACGCGTCGCGCTCACGATGAACGGCGTCAGCCCGTCGGGTCGAGCGGCTGTTCCGTCCACAGGGTCTTGCCGTCCCCGGCGTAGCGGGTGCCCCATTGGGCGGCGAGTTGGGAGACGATGAACAGTCCGCGACCGCCCTCGTCGACCGTCCGCGCATGGCGCAGATGAGGGGCGGCCGCGCTGCTGTCGTGGACTTCGCAGGTGAGCGCGTGGCCGAGGACGAGACGCAGCGACACCGGCGGTGCGCCGTAGCGGACGGCATTGGTGACCAGCTCGCTGACGATCAGCTCGGCGGCGAATACCGTCTCCGCGGAAAGGTCCCAGGCCGTCAGCCGGTCGCGGGCGAAGGAGCGGGCGATGGCGGGGGACGTCGGCTCGTTGCCGAGTTCCAGGGTGGCGACGTGGTCCTGGGGAACGGTGCCGACGCGTGCAAGGAGGAGCGCCGCGCCGTCCGGGCCGGGCGCGGTGGAAAGTGTGTAGGCGGCGGCGTCGCACAGATCCTGCAGCCGGCGTCCGGGATGGGCGAGCGTGTCTCTGACGGGGTCGCTGATCGTTTCCCCGTCGCGCAGAAACCCGCCGGTGCAGAAGGCGAGGAGGCTGCCCTCGTCGAGGGTCAGGGTGACGCTGGGGAATGGCGCGGTGTCGTCGGAACTCAGGTGAGGCCCTTCGGGCACGTCGGGGATGGCCGTACTCCCGTCGGGATGTACGACGAGCGGCACCGCGTGACCGGCGCGCGCGACGGTGCAGGTGCGGGAGAAGGGGTCGTACACCCCGTACGTACAGGTGGCTGTCAGCGGCTGCCGGTGCATGAGATCGCCGGTCGGGAGGGCCGCACGCTCACGCGCCAGCCGGGTGGCGGTGTCGTTGAGGCGGGCCAGGAGTTCGTCGGGCTCGAGGTCGAGCGCGGCCAGCGCGTGGATGACCGTACGCAACTGCCCCATGGCCGCCGCGGTTTCGATGCCCACGCCTGCGACGTTGCCGACGACCAGGGCGGTTCGCTCGCCGGACAGCGCAAAGGTGTCGAACCAGCAGCCGCTGTTGGCGCCGGGCAGGTGCAGATGGGCCGTCTCAAGACCGAGCCGGGCAGAGTCGTGCTGGGGCAGCAGGTGGCGCTGGACCGTCGAGGCGATGGTGTGGTCCCGGGCGTAGCAGCGCGCGTTGTCGATGCTGAGGGCGGTCTGAGCCGCCGCGGTGAGGACGAGGGTGACATCGGACTCGTCGTACGGATCGGATTTCCCGCAGCGGTAGAGGCTGATCAGCCCGAGGACGGTGCCACGCAGGGTCAGCGGGGCCACGATCAGCGAGTGCGCCCCGGACGCTTCGATCGCCCGGGCGCGAGAGGGATCTGCCGCCAGCCACGGTGTGTCCGTGCCGAGCGCGACCAGCCGCGGCTGCAGATCGGACAGTGCAAGGGCGTAGGGGCTGGGGTAGGGCAAGTCGCGGACGTCACCCACCGGATGGGCCTGGTTCGCGTCGGCGCCGGGGCCCTGGAACGCGGCGCGCCGGAGCGGAACGCCACGGCCCAGCGGCCCCAAAGGGGGATCTGCGCCCCGCAGTACGTAGTCCACGACCTCCACGACCGCGATGTCGGCGAATCCCGGCACCAGGGCCTCCGCGAGCTCTCGGCAGGTCGCCGCGACATCGAGGGTCCGCCCCACGGTCTCCCGCACCGCCGTGAGGGCCGCTTCCCGGTTGCGTGCCTTCTCGTGCTCGGTGACATCGACCACCGCGGCCAGCAGACCAAGCGTGCTTCCACCCGGATCGTCGAGGCGGTAGCAGGAAAGGGTGAGGCTGTGATCCGGGCCCGGGTCGTCCGCGAGGCTGCCGCGGAACGGTCGCTCACGGGTGGGAACGCCGGTGCGGAGCACTGCGCGGAGCGTTTCCTCAACGCCGTCCGGTTCGTCGATGCGATAGACCTCGGTGAGTGAACGACCGGGAACGTCCTGCGCGACGGCCCCGTCGGAAGGTGTGTTGGCGCGCACCACCTGGAGGTTCGTATCGAGTACGAGCAGGGTGGACCTGGCGTGCGTGAAGAGAGTTTCGAGTAGTGCCGTCGGCATGCCCGCCGTTGTCAGCCCGCCGTGGCTCGGCACATCGGCGTCCGACACGCGTTTCACCACCTTCAAGGGCAGTCGGTCCGATGCCTCGAACGCGCCTGACTCAAACCAGCATCTTCCCTGCCCTCCCGCACCGCCACTCAGTGGGCCTGGGCACCTGCCGGGCTGGTTTGAGCACGATGCCAACGAGGGGGATCAATGGGTCGGCGGCGGAGAGGTGGCGGGGTCGCGGGACGGGAGCGCCTACGCGTCCGCTGCCGTCAGCCAGGAACTGATGCCGGCCAGTGCGTCGGGGCCGTTGTCCGAGCCGACGCTCCGCGCCAGGTCGGCGATCGAGACCGATCGCAGCGCTCCTCGCCAGGCGGCGTCGGCCCCGGCCATCGCGCGGGCAATGGCGCAGGGAGCGGTGCAGGACTCGGCAGGCGCCGCCAGCGGGCCGCGCTGCCGGATTTCCGTGCAGGTGAACGCCGGGCCGGGGCCGTCGACCGCTTCGACGACATCGAGCACCGTGATCGAGGCGGGTTCCCGGGTGAGGACGTAGCCGCCCGACTTTCCCTGCACCGAGCGCACCAGGCCGGCGCGGGAGAGCGCCTGCAGTTGCTTGGCGAGGTAGCTGGGCGACACGTCGTGCAGCAGCGCCAGTCGCGTGGCGGGCACCGGCTCCTCGACCGAGGTCAGGACAACGCAGCAGTGCAGCGCCCACTCGACCCCACCAGACATCTTCACTCGATCACTCTAACCGCACTCCGCTTGACTCGGACACATGATGTCCGAGTAGTATCCCGGATAGAAAGTGTCCGAGTTTCCGCGTGCGATGCACTCTAGACGCATAGGGCATATACCGGACACGTCTCCTCAGTGGAAGGGCATGTCATGAAGTTTGCGGTCATCGGCGGCACCGGGCTCATCGGGTCGCAGGTCGTGAAGAAGCTGAACGCTGCCGGGCACGAGGCGGTGCCACACTCGCAGTCCACCGGGGTCGACGTCATTACGGGCCAGGGCGTGGAGCAGGCGGTGGCGGGCGCCGACGTCGTCGTCAACCTGACGAACTCCCCGACCTTCGACGAAGCCTCCCCGGCCTTTTTCCAGACCTCGATGGACAACCTCCTGGCCGCAGCCGACAAGGGCGGAGTCCGCCACTTCGTCATCCTGTCGATCGTCGGCGTGGACCAGGTGCCCGCCCTGGACTACTACCGGGCCAAGGCCCTCCAGGAGGACATCCTCAAGGCCGGGCCGGTCCCGTATTCGATCGTCCGCGCCACCCAGTTCATGGAGTTCGTCGACGCGGTCCTGTCCTGGACCACCGACGGCGACACCGTCCGCCTGCCCGCCACTCCGATCCAGCCGATCGCCGCGAAGGACGTTGCCGACGCGGTCGCCGAAGTCGCAGTGGGCGCGCCGCTCAACGGCACCCGCAACATCGCCGGGCCCGACGTCTTCAACCTCGACGAACTCGGCAGGGTCACCCTGGCCGCCCACCCCGACGGCCGTACGGTCACCACCGACGACACCGCCGGCATGTTCGCCGCCGTCGAGGGCGACGTCCTCGTTGCCAAGGGCGACGTCCGCATCGCTCCCACCGGCTACACCGACTGGCTCTCCTGAGCCACTCCGGCGCGTGCCGCCGCGCTGTGGAGGGAGCGCAGCGCGAGGAGCAGGACGCCGATGTCGTCGAGGAGGACCGGGTCGGGCAGCAGGTCGACCGGACTCGCCAGGTAGATCAGAGCGCCCCAGAAGGCGACCTTGTTCTCCACGGGAATTCCGGCGTCTCGCAGTCGCCGCCGTGCCCTCACCAGTCTGACCAGGAGCGCGACGGCCAGCGCCGCGGTCGTGGCGATCAGCGCGGCCGCGACCGCTGCCACCCACCACAGTTCGGTACTCATGGCGTATCCCTTCTCCTGAGAGAAGGGATACCCCGTCAGGGAGACATGGCTCGCAGTGGTGCCGCCGGACGGGTGGCGTACTCGCCCGGTGACGCCTCAGCGAGGGCTGGTGATCCATCGCAGCACGGTGGCGAGCGTCCGCTCGTCCAGCGTGCACAGGGCCTTGATCGCGTCGAGGTCGCCGGGCAGCGGCGGGACACCCGTGGTGGTCAGCGCCGCGTGCAGATCGAGGCGGCGCTTGTCGGCGGCGGGAAGCGCGAAGGGAAGCCGCTGCTTGGGGTCGGGGGCCGGGAGGAAGTAGTCATCCTCCGACGCGTCCACGGGCGGGAAGACGGTGTGCGCATCGAGGTCCCGGATACCGGGGAAGCGATAGGGGTCGACCTCCGACTCCTGCTGCGCCGACGAGAGAGGAGAAATCTGCCAAGCGTGCATGGGGTCCTCCTGAGGTGGTTGCGTTGCGTCACTGACTGTCAGGAGCCGTGCTGCGCCCGTTCAGTTGCAGCGCACGTTGCAGATCACTCGAATGTCCCCAAGAGCATCATTTCGTCACAACGCGGCGCGAGGGCCGTCCCACAGTCGGCGACGTCCACAACACCGGCCCCGACCACAGTGGAGGCGGCCGACACCTGAGGTGATCGGGAAGTGTGGTCCGCTCCCGCTGGCGCGCGGCCACCGCGGTTCTACGGTGCACCGGACCGCCCGCTCCGGAGGGACCCGGCGCGGCGGTCCGCTCCTCATCCCCTCACCACGGGAGGACCGCATGTCGGTTCGCGACCGCGCCCGTACCACCTGCTGGGCAGCGCTACTTGCCCTGCTTCTCGCCCTGTTCACCGTGCCGCAGAGCGCATCGGCGGCATCGCTCACCCAGGTGACCGGCTTCGGCTCCAACCCCGGCAACCTGTCGATGTACGCGTACGTGCCCGACAACCTGCCGCCCGGCGCACCGGTGGTGGTGGCCATGCACGGCTGCACCCAGAGTGCGAGCGACTACTACAGCCACTCCGGCTGGCCCAAGTACGCCGACGCGTACGGCTTCGCGCTGGTCTTCCCGCAGACCTCCAGCGCCAACAATCTCAAGTCGTGTTTCAACTGGTTCCAGCCCCAGGACTACACGCGCGGTCAGGGCGAGGCGCTGTCCGTCAAGCAGATGGTGGACTACACCAAGGCGCAGTACGGCAGCGACCCGAGCCGGGTGTATGTCACCGGACTGTCCGCCGGCGGTGCCATGACCTCCGTGATGCTCGCCGACTACCCCGATGTCTTCGCCGGCGGATCCATTGACTCCGGCATCCCCGTCGGCTGCGCCACTGATCTCAGCAGCGGCCTCACCTGCATGAACAACGCCGTCAGCAAGACCCCGCAGCAGTGGGGCGACCTCGTGCGCAGCCGCTCCGGCGGCTGGACCGGGCCGTGGCCGCGCGTCGCCGTCTGGCACGGCAGCGGCGACGCCACCGTCACCCCGGCCAACGCGACCGAGTCCCGCGACCAGTGGACCAACGTCTGGGGCCTGAGCCAGACCCCGTCCTCGACCAGCACCCTGCCCGGCGGGACCGCGCAGGCCTCGTACAACGATGCGAACGGCAAGCCCGCCGTCGAGACGTTCACTGTTTCCGGGATGGCCCACGGCCTCGCCGTGAGCCCCGGCTCGGGAACCGACCAGTGCGGCACCACCGGCACGTACTACCTCAACTACATCTGCTCCAGCTACTACGCGGCGAAGTTCTGGGGCCTGGATCGCTCCGGCGGCGGCGAGGACAGCCTGCCCGCGCCCGGCGGTCTGACGGTCACCGGCACGACGGACACCAGCGTCGCGCTGTCGTGGGGCGCCGTCGACGGCGCCGCGTCGTACCAGGTCTACCGCGGAGGTACGAAGGTCGGCTCAACGGCGTCCACTTCCTACAGCGACACGGGCCTCGCCTCGGGCACCGCGTACAGCTACACGGTCGCCGCCCTCGACGCCTCGGACCGTGCGGGAGCATCCTCCGCAGCCGTGACGGCGACCACCACCGGCCATCAACCGCAGTGTTTCACCGCCAGCAACTACAACCACGTCGCCGCCGGCCGCGCCCATCAGAGCCTCGGAAACGTCTACGCCAACGGCTCCAACCAGAGCATTGGCCTGTACAACACCTTCGTCACCCACACCCTCAAGGAGACCTCGGCCGGCTACTTCGTGATCGCCGACTCCGGCTGCTCCGCCTGACGAAGCCCGGTCCCTGCGGCACGGCACCCGCCCCACCCCGGGGCCGGGTCCGGTGACCGGCCGTGCCGCAGGGGGGTGGCCATCCGGGGGATCTCCGTCTTCGACGCGACGCGTTGCACAGGCGGCGGCCGCGGGAGCGGCTACGTTCGCCCGACGGCGGCGTTGCGCGAGGTGACCAGGCACCCGGTGACCGCCTGGTCCGGGAGGTGAACGGTGGGGCGCTCGAACGGACAGGCCCGCCCGGTGCGGGCACGCCGCAAGGCGTCGCTGCCATTCGCCTCCCGTGGCACCGCGCGGCGGCTGCGGTTCCTCACCGTGCTGCCCCTGCTGGCCGGACTGCTCGCCTCCTGCGACTCAGGTGAATCCGGCCCGGTCACCATCAACTGGTACAACTTCCCGGACGATTCGGGTGCCCTGGCCGGCGCGGCGACAAACTGCACCCGCGCCTCGGGCGGGCGGTACCGCATCGAGTACAACAAGCTCCCGCGCGGCGCGGACGGCCAGCGTCAGCAGCTCGTCCGCCGCCTCGCCGCGGAGGACAACACCATGGACATCCTCGGACTCGATGTCACCTGGGCCGCAGAGTTCGCCGAGGCCAAGTGGATCCTGCCGTGGACGGGCGCCAACCGCCGCAACGCCACTGCGGGCACCCTCGAAGTGCCGCTGCAGACGGCGACGTGGAAGGGCCGGCTGTACGCCGTCCCGTACAACACCAACACCCAGTTGCTGTGGTACCGAAGCGACCTCGTGCCCAAGCCCCCCACGACCTGGGCCGAGATGCTGACCATGGCACGCGACCTCGCCAGGCAGGGCAAGCCCCACTACGTCGAGATCCAGGGCGCCCAGTACGAGGGGCTGACGGTCTGGTTCAACACGCTCGTCGCGAGCGCCGGCGGCTCCATCCTCAACCCCACGGCCACGGCGCCCTCGCTCGGCCCGCCCGCGGTCCGGGCCGCCACGATCATGCGCAACCTGGCCAACTCGCCCGCCGCCGACCCGTCCCTGTCGAACCAGATGGAGGATCAGAACCGGCTGGCCATGGAGTCGGGAACCGCGGCCTTCGAGCTGAACTACCCGTTCGTCTACCCGTCGATGAAGGCGAACGAGCCCGAGCTGTTCAAGAGCTTCAAGTGGGCGCCGTACCCCGGAGTGGAGCCCGGCCGGCCCTCGAAACCCACCATCGGCGGCATCGACCTCGCCATCGGGGCCTACTCGCGCCACCCGGACCTCTCCTTCGAGGCCGCCCTGTGCCTGCGCAATCGTCAGAACCAGATGGCCGCCGCGCTTCAAGGCGGACTGCCGCCCACCCTGCGCGCGCTCTACTCCGACCAGGAACTGATCAAGAGCTACCCGTTCGCCGCGGAGGTCCTGTCGGCACTGGAGAACGCCAGTGTGCGCCCCCAGACCCCCGCCTATCAGAACGTGTCCATCGCGATCTCGCACACGCTCTCCCCGCCCTCGGCGATCCAGCCCCGGAGCGACATCGAGAGCATCAGCAGCCAGATCGAGGACGCCCTCGAGTCCAAGGGGCTGATCCCGTGAACACCCCGACCTCCGCACCGTCGACGGCGCAGGCGCCGGCCCCCGGCCAGACCGCGGCACTCTCCGAGGGCGCACGCGAGGAGCGGCGGCTGGGCTGGCTGCTGTGCGCTCCCGCGGTGGTCGTGATGCTCGCCGTCACGGCCTACCCCATCGGCTACGCGATCTATCTGTCGCTGCAGCGCTACGACCTGCGCTTTCCGAACCAGGCAAAGTTCGTGGGCTTCAGCAACTACGGGGCCGTGCTCTCCTCCGACTTCTGGTGGGAGGCGTTCTGGGTCACGCTGTTCATCACCACGGTCTCCGTGGCGGTGGAACTCGTCCTCGGCTTCGCACTGGCCCTGGTCATGCACCGCACCATCTTCGGCCGGGGGAGCGTTCGTACGGCGATCCTGATCCCGTACGGCATCGTCACCGTGGTCGCCGCCTACTCCTGGCAGTACGCCTGGACGCCGGACACCGGCTACCTCGCCGCGCTACTGCCGTCCGGTGAGGCCCCGTTGACCGAGCAGTGGCCGGCCATCGGGCTGATCATCCTCGCCGAGGTCTGGAAGACCACCCCGTTCATGGCACTGCTCCTGCTGGCCGGACTCGCCCTGGTGCCCGAGGAGACGCTGCGTGCGGCCATGGTCGACGGTGCGTCCGCCTGGCAGCGCTTCATCCGGGTCACCGTGCCGCTGATGAAGCCGGCCATCCTGGTGGCCCTGTTGTTCCGCACCCTGGACGCGTTCCGGATCTTCGACAACATCTACATCCTGACCTCGGGCGCCCACGGCACCGGCTCGGTGTCGATCCTCGGTTACGACAACCTGTTCACCGCGCTCAACCTCGGCATCGGATCGGCAATCTCCGTGCTCATCTTCATCTGCGTCGGCGTGATCGCCTTCGCCTTCATCAAACTCTTCGGGGCTGCCGCTCCCGGTTCAGAGGAGGCGGGACGCTGATGGCCAGCGCTGGCAAGAGGCACATGACCGGCTGGGCCGTCGCCAACATCGTGGTGATCGCCTATGCGCTGTTCCCGGTCTGGTGGATCGCGGCCCTGTCGTTCAAGGAGCCCAGCACCCTCACCGACGGCAACTTCATCCCGGAGAAGTGGACGCTGGACAACTACCGCGGCATCTTCGAGACCTCGGAGTTCACCCGTGCCCTGATCAACTCGATCGGTATCGCCCTGATCTCCACAGTGATCGCGGTCGCGCTGGGCACCATGGCCGCCTACGCCGTGGCGAGGCTGCGCTTTCCCGGCAAGAAGCTGCTGATCGGCATGTCCCTGCTGATCGCGATGTTCCCGCCGATCTCCCTGGTGTCCCCGCTGTTCAACATCGAGCGCATCCTGGGGATCTTCGACACCTGGCCCGGGCTGATCATCCCGTACATGACCTTCTCCCTGCCACTGGCGATCTACGTGCTCTCGGCGTTCTTCCGGGAGATCCCGTGGGACCTGGAGAAGGCGGCCAAGGTCGACGGAGCCACGCCCGCCCAGGCCTTCCGGCTGGTGATCGCGCCGCTGGCGGCGCCGGGCGTGTTCACCACCGCGATCCTCGTCTTCATCTTCTGCTGGAACGACTTCCTGTTCGCGATCTCCCTCACCTCGACGACCGCGGCCCGCACCGTGCCTGCGGCGATCGCCTTCTTCACCGGGAGCAGCCAGTTCGCGCAGCCCACCGGATCGATCGCCGCCGCAGCGGTCGTCATCACCATTCCGATCATCGCCTTCGTGCTGCTGTTCCAGCGGCGCATCGTCGCCGGACTCACCTCCGGGGCCGTCAAGGGCTGACCGGCAGCAGCCGACCGTCAGGACAAGGAGCACCGACCGTGGCCGAGATTGTTCTCGAGGGCATCACCAAGAGGTATCCCGACGGCGCCCTGGCCGTACGGGACGTCAACCTCGCTGTGGGCGACGGGGAGTTCGTCATCCTGGTCGGGCCCTCCGGCTGCGGCAAGTCCACGACGCTGAACATGATCGCCGGCCTCGAGGACATCACCGAGGGCACCCTCCGCATCGGCGACCGGGTCGTCAACGACAAGGCGCCCAAGGACCGCGACATCGCCATGGTCTTCCAGAGTTACGCCCTCTATCCGCACATGACCGTGCGCGAGAACATGGGCTTCGCCCTGCGCCTGGCCAAGGTCGACAAGGCCACCATCAAGAACAAGGTGGAGGAAGCCGCGCGCATCCTCGACCTGACGGATCATCTGGACCGCAAACCCGCGAACCTCTCGGGTGGCCAGCGACAGCGCGTCGCCATGGGCCGCGCCATCGTCCGCAGTCCCAAGGCGTTCCTGATGGACGAGCCGCTGTCCAACCTCGACGCCAAGCTCCGGGTACAGATGCGCACCCAGATCTCCCGCCTCCAGCAGAGGCTGGGCACCACCACCGTCTATGTCACCCATGACCAGACCGAGGCGATGACGCTCGGGGACCGCGTGGTCGTCATGCGCAGCGGAGTCGTGCAGCAGGTCGGTACGCCCCAGCATCTCTACGACGAGCCGCTGAACCTGTTCGTCGCCGGATTCATCGGCTCACCCGCCATGAACTTCATCCACGCCACGCTGGAGGAGAACAGGCTGCTCACCGCCATCGGTGAGCTGCCGCTGACCGACGAGTTCCGTCGCAGCCTGGAGCGCCAGGACGCACCGCGCGATCTCATCGTCGGACTGCGACCGGAAGCGTTCGAGGACGCCTCGCTGGTCGATCCGGGACGAGAGGGGACTCGGTTCACCGCCACTGTGGACGTCGTCGAGTCCCTCGGCTCGGACGTCTACGCCTACATCACCGAGGAGGGCTGGGAGGCGACCATCACCTCGGAACTGGAGGAGCTGGCAGCCGATTCCGGCCTGACCGAGACCGGCGGCGAAGCCAACAAGATGGTCACCCGGCTGGACACCGCCACGCGCATCAGCGAGGGAGGCCGGGCCGAACTGTGGGTCGACACCTCGCGGATGCACATCTTCGACCCACGCACCGGTACGAACCTCACGCACCGGGCGAACAACGGCGGCTGAGCTCGACCAGGGGTTCGGCTCACGCCCGCCCGGCCGGGTCCGAGCCGCCCATGTCCAGCCGGAACGGCGGGTATTCGTCGGTCATCAGGGTCGCGTACGCGACAACCCGCAGCACCCACCTGTTCAGCCCCACGATCAGGTCGAACAGATCGCGCGGATACTTCTCCCGGAACGCGACGACGAAGGCCGCGACGATGGCGAACAGGGCGATCAGCCCGCCGCTCCACCAGCCGCTGTGATAGCCGCCCATGAAGAACCCGAGCACGATGTAGTGCGGGATGGCGAGCAGCCACCACTTCACCAGCACCAGACCGCGGGAGAGCCGCTCCGGGTAGGCGATGTGGAGCCGCGCCGGATAACCGGGCTCCTCGCCGAGGCTGAAGGGTGGATAGCGGTCCGTGGCCAGCGCGCCGTACGCGTAGTACGAGACCCGCCAGGACCAGCGCAGGACCCCGGTGTTGAAGTCGAAGAGCGGTCTCGGATAGCGCTCGGTGAACAGGATCGCAAAGAACGCGACCACGCTGACCAGGAAAAAGGCGATCCACAGGAAGGCCAGCACGATGTAGTGCGGGATGATCAGGATCCACTTCACCAGCCACAGCCAGCGCGACAGCGGCGCATCGAGCACCGCCTCCACGCTGACCGGCCGGTATGCCGCCTCAGACGTCGTCATGGCGGTCAGCTCCTTTGATCAGGTGCCGGTCACCTCTTCAGGTTGATCCCGTACGGCCGTCGGCGCGACTGCAGGGCGGGGGGCGCGCGCGGGCGGGCGCGGTGGCGGTCGGGCGGGTGACGGTTCGGTTGCAGGCCCGGGAGCCGCCGTTGCCTCGGCCGGTGGTGCGTCGTTTGTCCAGGCATGGATGCCCCAGGCAATGACTCGATGCCGGTTCCCGATGCCGGGCTTCTGGGTGCCTATTGGCTCGACTCCCGGGTGCATGAAGATGAGAGCTGCACGCGGTGTGTGCAGCTGCGGGAGACCGGGACCCGGGTACTTCGCGCAAGTGGGGAGGAAGAGCCATCCGTCAGGGCGTGGGTGGTGCCCCCGGGCCTGCCGCCTCGTCCTTCAGGGCCCGACGCGTGATCGGGCCCCGGAGGTGGACAGCATCTCGCCGGAACCGCAGGCGAGATCGAGCATGCGCGTCCCCGCCGGCGGGCCGGCCGTCTCCACGCCTTTCGCCTCCTGCTTTCAGTTGTACCGCTGGGCTTTGGCAACCCTGGGGGTGAGGTTCAGGTCGGCGGGCTTGCGGCTGATGGCCAGCGGCTGGGCCTTCCCGCCCGGATCGAGGTTCTCGACGCCGACGGTTCTGCTTTCCACCGCCTTGCCGGACGAGTCGGTGAAGTCGACCTGCACGGCGTATGAGGACACTTGGTCCGTGCTGTTGGTGACGTTGACCACAACGGCGGTCAGCCCGCCGGTCTGGGCCCGCGGTTTCCCGGTCAGTACGACGTCGGCCGTGGCGTTGCCGCTGCCCTGCACGTTCTTCAGCTTCTCGGCGGCTGCCGCGTTCGCGCGGGCCACCTCGGCCGAGACGGATGCCTCGAAGGCGGAGGCGGCGGCAGACGCGGACGACGCCGCGGCGGATGCCACGGCGCGGGCGGACTCCGCGGCCGAAGCCAAGGCTGACGGTGGCGTGCCTGAGAAGGACTCGGTGGCGGGCGGCGTCGGCCGGGGGGTGAACGTAGTGCTCCCGGAGTCGCCGTTGTCGGTGCTGCACGACACCAGGGCGCTCACGCTGGAGGCCGCGGCGACCAGGGTCAGTGCGACGGTGGCCCATCGTTGCGTGCTCGACCGGCCCTTCACACGTGGGGTCATCGGGGTTGTCCTTTCACTGCCGAATGGCGCTCAGTAGCGCAGGGCGCTCGCGATGCCGCCCATTTCGGCGAGCGTTCCGTCAGGGACGATGCGTACCTCTGCGCCCGTGTCCAGGGACCGTTCGACGATCTCGTCGACGATGTCGTCGACGGCGTCCAGGTCACCCGGTTCGGCCGGTACCAGATGGCCACCGGAGTCGCGCACGGTCTCCCGGTAGTCCTCTTCCACGGCCAGCAGCGCGACCCGGCCGGACGTCACGTTCTGCCAGATCTCGTCGACTCCGGCGGCGAACGCCCGTCGTCCGCGGGCCTTGTCCAGTTCCTCAAGGACACCGGCGACCGCCTTCTCCTGCTGGGCCTCGACGAAGGGCCGCACGGCCTGCCACACGGCGGCGGCAGGTCCGGTCGCCAGCCCTCCCTGCGGGACATGGGTGGCAGTTCCCTTGGCCACGGTGCCCACATCGCTCAGCAGGGACAGCGCCGCCGCTTCGCCGGCCACGTACAGGGGTCGGGGTTCGGACTTGAGTACGGCACCCAGCGCGGCGTCCGCGTCCCGCAGGAACTGACGGGTCTGCTCGTCGCTGAAGGTGCTCGGCACGTCTCCGATCCGTTCCTTGCGCTCGGCGTCGGGGTCCTCCAGGCTCCGGGTCAGTGGGAACGGTCCCGTGCTTGCCTCCGTGACCTGCTCCGTTCCGCCGTTCCACAGGCTGACCCGGTCGGCGGAGAGCGCCAGTACCCAGAAGGGCCGCTCGGCGGCCTGCGCCGCGACGAGGTTGCGGGTCAGGAACGTGTCCGAGAGCACCACTCGCTCGGGCACGGTCCGGCCCAGCGACCACACCTGGTGCTCTCCCGGCGCGGCGAAGACGGCCAGTCCGTCCTCGGCGTGCACCAGGTCGACCTCTGCCAGCGCCAGGTCCAACTGCTCGATGACATCGATCCGCGTGTCCCGGGTGACGGCCGGATCGCTGTGAATCTGATCCTTGGCCTGGGCGATCAGATTGCGCAGCCGGAGGGGGTCCTGTGCGTTGTCCGGTTCACGACGATGCGTGGGCATCAGAACCGACACCGCTGGATAGGGACGCTGCTGTCGCAGGTCGGAGAGGGCAGCGGAGTTGAGCGAGCGATGCATGGGAACCCTTTCGAAAGGTGCGGTGGCAGGGCGTACTCAGCAGGCAGGTGTCCTACGAGGTGCCGGCGAGCTGCTCGGCGAACTCCTTCTCGGCCTGCTCCGCGAGCGACGTCTTGAGGACGGTGCCGCCGAACTGCTGCATCGCCGTACCGAACGTGTCATCGGTGATGTTCGTAGCCATGATCACGACAGCTGCGGAGCCGGGCTGGAGGAGGGCGTGGACCTTCCCACGGAACTTTTCGTCGATTCCCATCTGGCTCAGCTTCCCGATGAGCCCGCCGGCGGCGGCGCCCACCACGCCCATCGCGGGCGTGAGGATGACGATCCCCAGGACCATGGCCCACAGGGCGCCCGCGGTGGCCGCCTTGGCCACCTTCTCGCTCTTGCCGGGTGTGTCGACATGAGTCTCGCCGTCCTGGTCGACCGAGACCACGGCGAGCCCGGTCAGGTCGACCACGGAGTCCTTCTGCAGCTCCTGAACCGCCTTGAAGGCCTTCTTCGCGACTGAATGGCTGTCGTAGCCGATGACGATCATCTCCGACATCCCACGCCTCCTTGGTCACGAAGAATCCAATGTGCACCTTATGTCGGATTTCTCGGTGGGGCAGGAGATGCCAGCGGGGCTGGGGCAGGCTCGGGTGGTCCCAGGTGGCGGGCCAGCCACGGTTCCTGCGCGAGGACCGCGCCAACCGTGATGGTGATGGCAATGGCGGCGCAGACCACGATCAGCCACGAGAGCATGGTGAACACCGATCCCACCGATCCGTACTCCGCCAGGCTGCGGTTGAGCGCACGCGGCATGTAGAGACGTGCGGTGGCCGACAGGACGGTCAACGCCACCGCCGTGAGAAAGGCGCCGGGCAGCAGCGGAGGCCAGCGGACGGCGCCGCCCAGCAACAGGTGCTGCGTCCACCACCAGGCGAGGGTCAGGCAGACCGTGGTCAGCGGCACGCCCAGCCACAGCCCGAGGCCGAAGCCGTCGCGCAGTGGTCCTTGCACCAGAAGGATGAGCAGCCAGGCGGCGATCCAGGCCAGCCACCGCCAAGGGGCGAGCTTGGAGGCTGTCTTCGGCATGTCCCAGGCCCGTCGGCAGAGCCGCTGGATCGCACGGCTGCAGGCCGTCGCGGAGATGAGCACCGTGAGAGCGCCCACCGCGCCGACGGTGTCTCGCGTGGCGCCGTCGTGCGGTTGGAGGAGCTGCTCCACCTGTGACTCTGCGTTTCCGGTGAGGCCGAAGACCGAGCGTAGGGAACTCAGAAGCTGGTCCCGCACCCCGCTCGGAGCGAAGGAGGCGACCACGAAGAGCAGCGGGATCGCGGTCAGGAACGACTGGGCCGCCAGACGGGTCGCCGCGTCCAGGACGCTGACGGCGTGCATCCGCGACAGGACGCGAATGATGACGGGGAAGAGCGTCTGTGTCTCGGCGAGCCGAAGCTTCAGCCGGGCGCTCAGGGCCGCGGACCACGCTCGCCAGCGCGCCGCGCTGAGGATCCGCCGACGTCCGCCGGCGGGTTCCGGGTGCTCCTGCGCACGGCCCTTGGGATCCGGCCCGGAACCGTCGGCATTGCGGCGTCGCATGGTGGGCGGCCTCGCGTTCGTTCCGGGGTGGGCGGACCCGCCCGACTCCGCCGTCAGCCCTGCTGAGCGGTGACCCGTCCGTCCTTGACCGCGTCGAGGAGGGCCTGGTGGTCCCGTTCGTTCTGGTCGGCGTAGCTCTCGGCGAAGCTGGTCAGAGCGCGGTCGAAGACATCGCTCTTGCCCAGATAGGCGGCGATGGCGATGCGGTCGCCCGACCTCGCGTGGGCGCGGGCGAGCGTCTGGCCGCACTGCTCGGCGAACAGCCCCATGCCTCGCGGCACCATCAACGACGAGTCGACGACGAACTTCCAGTCCCGCAACTGGCGTACGTAGAAGTCCCGCTCCTTACCGTCGATTCCATGCACCCGCTGCCAGCCGAGAAATATGTCGCTCGCGGCCTGCATCATCCGCTGACCGGCCACCACCCGCTCGCCCTGCGTGGCGAACTCGCTGCTCCCGACATGCGGAGCCAGCACGGAGGAGTCGGCCTCCTTGGCCTGGAGGAACAGCGGATCGTTCCCGTCGCGGCCCTGCATCAGCACGATCCAGCAACGGGTGCCGACGCTGCCGACGCCCACCACCTTGCGCGCCATGTCCACCGGGGTGAACTGGTGGATCAGGTGCTGCCGGTCCGTCTGGAGGGTCGACCCGTATCCCTGGATCAGGCTCCGGATCTGTGTCTCGAGTGCGCTTCGTTCCACGTCCGGCAGAAGATCGGCGAGCGGCATGATGAACGGCGGGTCGGCGGCGATCCGGCGCTTCCCGCCGACGTCCTGGGTGAGCTTCTCGAAAGCCTGGAGGCTGGTATGAGTGCGGGCCTTGGCCAAGGACCGTGACAGCTGCTTCTGCCCTCGCTTGTGCAACCGCTCGGATGCCAGTGCCGTCAACTGATCAGCGTCGGAACGGGAGTACCAGACCTCGATGTGCCGCATGGCGGCGAACCGGTGCATCTGTTCCCGGTACGACCGCACGGCCGAGCCGGCGATCATGCTGCGTTCCGCATCCGTGTAGCCGTTCTCCCGGCCCGCGATGACGAGACTGGCTGCCAGCCGCTTCAGGTCCCATTCCCACGGCCCCGGCAGCGTCTCGTCGAAGTCGTTGATGTCGAAGAGCAGATTCCGCTCGGGGGAGGCCAGCAGACGGAAGTTCAGCATGTGGGCGTCGCCGCACAGCTGGACCCGCAGACCGGAGTCCGCGGTCGTGGCCAGATCACCGGCCATGATCGCCGCAGCGCCCCGGTAGAAGCGGAAGGGGGATTCCGACATCCGCCCGTAGCGGATCGGGACGAGCTCCGGCACGCGCGTCGCGGACTGTTCCTCGATGACGTCCACGGGGTCGGGCCGGGTCCGTGAGGGCGTGAATTCGGCGTGGCTGGACCTCGGAACCCGCGCTCGCGCCGCCTTGCCCAGGGCCACACGCTCCAGAGGAGTCAGGTGCGCCGGGTACGTGGCCGTCGTCGGTTTGTGGTTCATCTCGTGACCCTCCTGAGCGGGTGCATCGTCGGCCCCGACGCCCGAAGGTGCTCACAACAGCAAACCGCAGTCCTGACCGGGCGGCATCCCGGCCAGGAAAGGCGGGGCCGCCACACGGACGCGGTTCCTCAGACGAGTTCTGCGAGGCTTCTGCCGACCAGCCAGAAGCCGAGCACCAGGGACAGCGTGACGATGGCCTGGTCCTTGTGATCCGTCATCCACGTGCGCAGCGCGTCGAGCCTGACCCCGGCGGCGTCCGGCCGGAATGTCGCGTACAGCTCCATCGTCAGCAGGCTGGAGGTGGCCAGGATGCAGTACAGCATCAGCGCCACCCACGAGCCGGCGTGGGAGAGATCCGCCTTCACCACGGTGGCGGCCCCCGCGGCGACAAGGCCCCAGGGCTGGAGAAGGACCGCCAGGCCGGCCGCCGTCCACGCCGAGACCGCTCGCTTCGCCGGCGGTGTCGGGTCCCGTCGGGGGCGGCCGGTTCCGCCGCGGCGCCTGTGCACCCCGTAGGCGATGAGCCCGACGCCGACGGCCAGTTTGACGGCGAGGGCCGCGGTCGACGGGGTGGTGTGGGCCCTGGGCGGCGTACCGCCGGTGAAGAGCAGCAAGGAGGCGATCACCACGACCAGGCACGCGAGCCAGGCCAGAATGAAGGCCAGGCCCTTGCGTACGCCCTTCTCCGCCGACAGCACCACGATGAATGCCATGACCGGAAACGGTTCGAGGGTGACGGCCAAGCCGATGAGGATGAGGTCGAGAGTCATCCGTCTCCTCCGGCCTCTTCCGTAGTCCGCCAGCAGAATCCAGCCAGACACGGATCCGGTGGAAAGGCGAAACTTCTGCGCCATTGGGACGACGTCCGAAGGGCGCCGGCCCGGCTCCGGCGGCGCGCGATCCGAAGTGCAGACGGTTCCGTGCGGTGATGCAATGGCTGGGGCGGGTGTGAAAGCCAGATGAGGAGCGGGCATGAGCGACGACGAATTCAGCGAAATGGGTCCTGTCGACTATCTGGTGGTTGAGTTTCCCGGCAACCGAATGACCGGCGAGGGCATGCCGCTGCTCGTCGACCTGGTGGAGCGCGGAATCATCCGGATCCTCGACCTCTCCTTCGTGAGAAAAGAACTGGACGGTTCGGTCTCCGGCCTGCAGATTGCCGACTTCGACGCCGACGGCGAACTCGACCTGAAGGTTTTCGAGGGCGCGTCGTCGGGCCTCCTCGGTGAGGACGATCTTCAGGACGCGGCGGCCGCGCTCGAGCCGGGGAACTCCGCGGGGATCATCGTGTACGAGAACGTGTGGGCCGGGCCGCTTGCGGCTGCCCTGCGGCGCGGCGGCGCCCAAATGGTGGCGAGCGGACGCATTCCGGTGCCGGCTCTCCTGGCCTCACTCGAAGCCGCCGAAAGCCGGTCCGATTCCTGAGGCAGTCCTGAGCGGCTGCTCACGAGACAAGGACAAAGCGCATGCCTGGTCTACTCCGCGGGGTCGCCCGCACCGCTGTGGTCGCCGGGACGGCGACCGCGGTCTCCAACCGTGTATCGCGACGTCAGGCCGGCCGGTGGGCCGACCAGAGTGCACAGCAGCCCGAGCAGCAGGCGGCCCCTGCCCCGCCTGCGCCCCCGCCCGTGCCGTCGATGGAGACCAAGATTTCCCAATTGAAGGAACTCGGGGAGCTCAAGTCACAGGGCGTCCTGACCGAAGCCGAATTCGAGACCCAGAAGAGCAGGATTCTCAACTCCTGAACGACTGGGCGATCGGAGTCAGGCATGGACCGATATCCCCCCATCGCCGACCATGGTCTGATCGGGAATCTTCAGACCGCTGCTCTGGTCTCCTCCCAAGGCGTCATCGACTGGTTCGCGGCTCCGCGGTTCGACTCGCCGAGTGTTTTCGCCGCCCTGCTCGACCATGACCGCGGTGGATACTTCCTCTTAGCTCCGGACGATCCCAACTCGGTCTGCAGACAGCTCTATTACCCGGACACGGCAATCCTGGTGACCCGGTTCATGTCGCCCGACGGCGTCGGTGAGGTTCTCGACTTCATGCCGCCGGACCAGACGCTCGTGGCGACCGACCGGCACTCGCTGATGCGTGTCGTACGGGCCGTACGCGGCACTGTGCGGTTCTCCCTGAAGTGCGCACCGCGGTTCGACTACGGGCGCGCCACTCATGACCTCGAAATGCGCCCGGACGCAGCGGTGTTCCGGGCACCGGCGCAGGCCGGCCATCTCCAGGCCACGTTCCCGCTGGAACGCGAGGGGCAGGACGTCCGGGGTGAGGTCACCCTCTCCGGAGGCCAGATGGCCGCCGCCGTGTTCACTGTCTGTGACCCGGACGGTGAGCGGCCCCCTCCCATCACCAAGGAGGGGCTCACCGACCAGCTCTTCGCCGTAGGCATGTTCTGGCACGACTGGCTGCTCACCTCCCGGTACCGCGGCCGGTGGCTGGACATGGTCAACCGCTCCGCCATCACCCTCAAGCTGCTCACCTACGCTCCGACAGGCGCTCCGGTCGCCGCGGCGACCATGGGCCTTCCCGAACAGGTCGGGGGCGAGCGCAACTGGGACTACCGGTACACGTGGGTCCGCGACGGGTCGCTCTCGGTGCGGGCTCTGCTGGACCTGGGCTTCGTCGACGAGGCGACCCGGTTCACGCGCTGGCTCGGTGAGCGGCTGCGCGATCGCGCCGACTCACCCGGCGAACGTCTGCAGATCATGTACCGGGTCGACGGAGATCCCGACATCCCCGAAGAGATCCTCGATCACTTCGAGGGCTACCGCGGCTCGTCCCCGGTACGGGCCGGGAACGCCGCGATGGACCAGCTCCAGCTCGACATCTACGGTGAGGCGATCTACGCCCTGTCCGAAGGCCGCGACGTGGGAGTCCAGACCGGATACCACGGCTGGAAGGGGCTCGCCGCGACGCTCGACTGGCTCGCCGACTCCTGGGACCGTCCGGACGAGGGCATCTGGGAAACGCGCGGCGGCCGCAAGGACTTCACCTACAGCAGGGTGATGTGCTGGGTCGCCTTCGACCGCGGACTGCGCCTGGCACGGGAGTTCAGCCGGCCCGCCGACACCGCCCGCTGGACCGCCGCACGCGACGCCATCCTCAATCAGGTGATGGAGCGGGCGTGGAGCGTCAAGGAGCAGGCCCTCGTCCAGCACTACGACGGCGACGTCCTGGATGCCTCTCTGCTGCTCATACCGCGGGTCGGATTCATGGCCCGGAAGAGCCCCGGATGGCTGTCCACGCTCGACGCGATGGACCGCAAACTCGTCTCGGACAGCCTGGTCTACCGCTACGACCCGGCGGCTTCCCCGGACGGGCTGCGCGGCTCGGAGGGCACCTTCAGCCTCTGCACGTTTCTCTATGTCGACGCGCTCGCCAGGGCCGGCCGGATGCCTCAGGCGCGGTACGCCTTCGAGAAGATGCACACCTACGCCAACCATGTGGGGCTGTTCGCCGAGGAGATCGGGCCGAGCGGCGAGCAACTCGGCAATTTCCCCCAGGCGTTCACCCATCTCTCGCTCATCATGGCCGCCACCACGCTGGACGAGGCCCTCGACGGACAACGGATCAGCGGACCGTTCACTGGCTGGGCGACGCGGTAGCACCTGTCGCCGGACCGGGGGGCAGCAGCTCCGTCACGACGAACGCGGTCACCGCTGACAGGATCACCACGGGAATCGTGTCGGAACTACCGAGGATCAGGACGACCAGCACCACGCTGCAGACCGGCAGCCGCAGCGCGGCGGTGGCGGCTGCCGCCATGCCCGCGGCCATGCCCGGTACCACCCCGAGGCCGGGAAGCGGCGACAGCAGCACTCCCATCGCCGCGCCCAGGAACAGAGCGGGGAAGATCGGTCCGCCGCGCAGGCTGCCCAGGCAGATGGCGTAGGCGGCGGACTTGAAGAGCAGCACCGCCAACAGGGCGCCTACCCCCCAGGCATGGGGATGGGAGGCCAGCTCGGTGAGCGTGGCCTGGCCGGACGAGGCGACTTCCTCCGGCGAGCGGCCGGTGATGGCCGCGTACAGGGCGGCGCAGCCCCCGGCAGCCACCGCACAGACCACCGTCCTGCCGAACGTGTTCGCCGCCACGAACGCCGCTGTCAGCCGTCCACCCGCGTGTACCAGATGCACAAGTGCGCCCAGGACCACGGCCATCAGGATCGACCAGACGACGTCTCCGGTGTCCAGACGCGGGGACGACTGAGCGAACTTCAGAGCGAGGCTGCCCGTGTCCAGACCGGTCCAGCGCCCGAATCCGGTGAACACCAGGGCACCCACCCCGCTCGACAGCAGAGCGGGGAGCATGATCGCGAACAGCTGCGGACCTCCCACTCCTGCCGCCTCTATGAGGAGCACCGCGCCCACGAGCGGATTGCCGAAGATCGCCGAGATCGCCGCCGCGGAGCCGGCCGCGCCCAGCAGGACGGTGCTCTGCGCAGTGGCGGGGGCGCGGACGAGATTCCTGAAGGCCAGCGCCAGCCCGCCGCCGAGGGCGATCAGCGGAGCCTCCGGCCCCAGGACCGCACCGAACGGGAGACTTGCCGCCGCCGCGATCACCACTCCGGGCAGTGCGGCCGCCGACGGGCCCCCGGCGCGCAGACCCGCAATGGGGATGTGGCCGCCCGCGCCGGGCAGATGCGTGACGACCAGCCCCACGATGACTCCGGCGACCAGCAGCAGCGGCAGGGGCCACCACCATGGCGGGGTGTCCCAGTCCAGGGCCTGCGGAAGATCAGACCACAGCACGTGCTCGAGCTCGTGCAGGCCGGCGAGGAACCAGAAGGCGGCGAGGGAGATCGGAATGCCGATCAGGCCGCTCAGCACCAGTGCTTTGAGGTAGCCGGGGGAGCGCACCATGTCGCGCAGCCGGTCGGGCTCCTGCGGCTGCGTCGTGCCGTCGGATGCGGCGGGCCGATCGCTCGACTCCGTCATCGAACCCGTCCTTCCCCGTCACTGCTGCGGTCCGCGGTCATGATTCACGCTCGGTGGAGCCGGAGCCGGAGCCGGAGCCGGAACCGGAACCGGAACCGGAACCGGAACCGGGGCCCGAGCCCGAGTCGGAGCCCGAGCCGGATTGCCGCCGTTTCAGCCCTATCTGAACCGCTCCAAAGATGATCTTGGCGATCAGGCCCACCAGCATCAGATCCAGGATCATCTGCACGGTGACCAGCAGACGGGTGTCGGATGACGTGGGCACGATGTCGCCGAACCCGACCGTGGCGAACACCGTGACCGTGAAGTACAGCGCGTCGGTACGGCTCAACGGTTCGTTGAAGGACGCTGCCTGATCCCTGGCCACCAGGAAGTACGCGGTGGCGAACAGCAGTAGAAACATGGGCACAACGGTGGCCAGCGTCTCGATCGCGCGCACCCCGGGATGCTGTGAGCGGACGATGGTCACCGTCTGCCAGGCGAGCAGGGCCGCAAAAGCCACCAGCCCCAGGACCAGAGTCGTCACCCCGCCGACGCCGAGCTTGCGGTCCAGCGGCAGCAGGTAGAAGAGGGCGGTGAGCAGCACCACTATGACCGTCGAGCGCAGCAGCGGAACGAGCAGCAGGCGGCGCCACTCCCGTCTGCTGTGCGTGACGTCCTCATCCCCCGTCACGACGATCGGAACCGGATGTCGGCACCGGGTGCTCCCGGCGGCTCTCGGAAGCGGCTCCGTCCTCTGGGCCGGCGTCGTCCAGGAACTCGCGGATTGCGAAGGCCGCCAGGACGACGACAGCAATCCAGAGCACGACCTGCGTGGTCGGGTACGACCAGGTTGCCAGGACAACCGCCGCGGCCAGCAGGACGGCCCAGCCGATCCAGCGCTTGTAGCGGTGGACGAACGATCCCACCGGGCCCAGGTGCCCGCCCGCACCGGTGGCTCCCCGCATGGCGCCGATCCCGTTGACACAGGTACTGCGTACCGTGACCGCGGCCCGGGACGGCCCGATGAGGAAGGCGCCGATGGCGGTCACCAACGCCACTGCGGCCACGGCACGCACCGTGGCGCGCAGGAATCTGACGAGTGTGTCGAAGACCGAGGCCGCGGCCGGCTCGTACGCGCTCGGCGGGAGCCGGTCGAGGTAGATGCCCCGGAAGACGGTGAGGATGACGCCGAGCAGGAGCATCGCGAAGGCGATCGACAGCGTGACCGTGATGAGGATGCGCCGGCGGTGGGCCGACAGGAACACCGCGGCGGCGGCGATGAGCACGGTGAGGATCGGGAGCCAGTTGCCGAGGATCTGCAGGATCCGCACGTACGTCTTGATCTTGCCGAGATCGTCCGAACGGAACACGACGAAGTTCGTGTGCACCTCAGGGATGCTCGCGGCGCGCTCGAAACCGGCTTTCACCAGCTCGTCCTTGGCTCTTTCGACGATGGGACCCACATCGACGGCGACCTCGTTGTCCTTCAGGACGACGGCACCGCCGCCCTTGCCGGTCAGAGCCTTGTTCAGCGTGGAGTGAGCCGCTCTGTTCGCGTTGATCCACAGGGTGTCGAACGCCTCGCTGGACACGATCCGGCGAACCGTGCTGCTGACCAGTTCTTTCAAGCCGCTCTCGATCGGTCCCGTCAGGCCGTCGATCAGCTGGGCAGCCCTGGGCGGCACACCGCGCTCGGCCGCGGCCGCCGAGAGTTCCTGCACCAGCGCCTCCACGTCGATCTGGGCCAGGATCGCGGTCGTTGCCCGGTTGGTCACCGCTGTCTGCACCGCCGGATCCTCCGCGAGCGGCGCGACCGTCGCCACGTAGCGGTCCGTGTCCCCGACGATGCTGTTCGCCCAGACGGCGACGACCGAAAGGATGGACAGAAGAGCCGCCAGGACGACCAGGACGGCTGAGAGCACGGACCGGACCCGGTGGTGCTGCTTCTGCCGGCCCTTGCCCTCCAGTTCCGCGATGCGGCGCTGCAGGTCGTCCCACTGGGCCTGATCGTGTGCCGGCGGCTGTCCACCGCCGGCCGCACGGGACTCTTCCGGGGGATTCGGCTCGGATGCGTGGGGTGCCATGGAGCGCTCCTGCGTCGGGTCCCGTGGGGCCGTGAGCAGCGGGTCGACCCGCCGTTCGTCCAGGAAAAGCGCTCTGTGCGGATACCGCGACCGGAGGTGTCCGATCGGCCTAGTGCAGGTTCCACCTCTCAGCGGTGGCGGCTACGCCCCGTGGAGGCTCAAGGCGTACTGGCCGCTGTGCCGGCCGCTGAGGGGGCCGGCGTGGGTGCGGCCGGCGTCTCGGGCGTGCACGTGACCTTGTCGCGCGGCGTGTAGTGCGTCTTGTAGTCCTCGCGCCTGACTTCCCGGCCGTCCTGCACGAAGACGCGGCCGACGGCGACCTCGAAGCCTTCGAGCGGGGTCTGGACCTCGCACTTCGGGCCGCTGCCCGTGCGTGTGGCCGGCTCCTTGATGTTGGTGCGAGGGCCCTTGGTCGCGCGTATCTCGTCGTACTTCTTCGTGCCGAGGAAGGTGATGGTCACCGAGGTGTCGGTGGACTTGGCCTGGATGTAGAGGGCATGGCCCGAGTCGTTGATCCAGCGCAGGTCGAGAGTGCCCCACGCGACCGTGGCTTCGCGGCCTTCGGGGTAGCGCTCGATGTAGAAGGAGTGCGCGCCGTACTCCACCGGCTTGACGCCCGCGAAGAACATGGCGTTGAACATGGTGGTGGCGACCGCGGAGACACCGCCGCCGGGAGACTTCTCGTACTGACCGTTGTTGATCATGAGACCGTCGACGAAGCCGTTCTCCTTGGTGCGCTGGCCGACGGTCCGGTTGAAGCTCCACTCCTGCCCGGGCATGACGACCGAGCCGTTGATGAGCTCCACGGCGCGGCCGATGTTGGTGCTGCGGTACGGGGCGGCCGGGAAGTTCACGGTGAAGGAGGAGACCTTCTCCGTGATGCCGAGCCGCTGGGCCGATGCGCTCGTGAGCTGCGGCTGGATCGCCGTGGTGGCGATCTCGCCGATACGGCCCGCGCCGGTGCGGGTCAGCAGGGGTACGACGGCCTCGCGAAGTGCCTTCTCGGTGACCGGCCGCCCCACGCGGGCCTCCTGCGCCACCACCACGCGGTCGGCGCTGTCGAGCCGGAACGTCGCGTCTCGGGGGCTCTGGGAGGCTTCCTGCACCGGGCGGGAGACGGCGGAGTCGGCGAGCAGGCCCTTGGAGTCGAGGGCCGGCACGAGTCGGTTCTGGCTGTCGGGCTTCATCGACAGATGCCTGCTGAGGACGGGGGTGCCGATGGGTATGCGCTTCTCGGCAAGAGTGAGGGTGACCGGGCCGGACATCGCGGGCCGGGCGAACTCCCGCATGGCCCGCTCGGTCTCCTGGGGACCGATCCGCGGCTGCGTCTGCTTGACCGGCAGGACGACAGGACCGGCATGGGGTGTGGCGAGGTAGGCGTCGCGAACGACGTCCAGAGCCCGGTCCGGGATCAGTGCGACGCCGGTGACGGCAGCGGCGGCCTTCGCCTCGCCCTTCTCGAACGAGATCGCCCCGTCACGTACCTGCTGCTCGGCGGCCGCGCCGAGGCGGTCGATTTCCGCCCGGCTCTTCTGCTCGTCCATGCGTATGACCGGATCGAGGTCCCGGCCGTCGGAGGCGAAGAGCCTGCCGATCACGGTGACCGGATCGGATCCTGCGTTCGCGGCACGGTCGGCGGTCGCGGCGGCGTCCAGGGACAGCCCGAGCGTGCCGGGATCGGCCTTCTCGACGCGGTCACCGATCTTCAACGAGACCGGAGCCGCGAAGGCCGGCCCGAGCTTTCGCTCCAGGACCTGCTGGGCCTCCGTCCGGCTCATCCCGCCGATGTCGACCCCGCGCACCCGCGTGCCCTCGGAGATGTCGTCGCCGGCGGCCAGCCCGGTGACGTAGAGACCGCCCAGCCCTAGCACGACGGCCCCGCCCGCGACGGACAGAGCGATCCGCCAGTTGACCGTACGGCTGGGTATGAGTCCCATGTCTCTCCCTGTGGCACCGCCCGGCCGGACAGTGCTTTTGGCCGCCAGAACGGCCCGGTGTACGTGGATTCGCAGGCCATCATTCAACAAAACGGGCGAAATGTGGCAGAAATGTAATCATCCTCACGCTGGACGATGAGCTGCTCAGTGCCAGTTCTCGGCGTCGTAGACATAGAGCAGCACGGTGTCGCCTTGGTGCGAGGCGTCGGCGGCCATGGCAAGGGCCCCGGTGGCGTCGTAGGCGTCCTCGGGCTCGGCGACGGCGTTCGGCGCGGTCATCACCAGGTAGCCGCAGACGCTGCGCCGCCAGTTGTCCAGGTACAGCGTGGTGCCCGGAGCGGGGTCCGGCGGATCGACGCGGAGATTGCGGTACACCACCGGCCACTGCCGCACGACGTCGCCGTTCCGCAGGAAGGCCACCTTCTGTGCCATCCGCAGGATCTTGTAGCCCATCGGAATCCACTCGGACAGGTGCCCGTCGTAGACCTTGGAGGGATCGGTGAACGCGTAGGTGGGCCGGTGCCCGCCAAAGATCACGTACTGCGTCTCGACTCGCTCACTGTCGAACAGGTCGATCCTGTCCGCCTCGACCGGCGGGTACGGCAGGTAGTCCATACGGCCGATCCTGCCAGACCCCTTTCCCGGCCCGGAGTACGCATGCTGATGGTGCGTCACTTTCGCCCCGGCTGGGGTTCGCACAGCTTCGTCGGCCATACTGCTCGCCGTGGAGCAGCAGCGCATAGGTTCAAAGATCCCGCCGGTGGTCGGCGCCGGGCTCGACCCGGCCTTCATTCCCGGTCTTGTGCCCCCGCGCCCCGAGGCGGCGGACGAGACTGACGACACGGCTCCGGAGGAGAGCGGCGAAGCCGCGCCGACGGACGCCGTCCCTGCGGACGACGCACCAGAGGCGGAAGACGCCCCGGAGGCGGAAGCGCCGGACGACCCTGCCGACGAACCGGACGACCCTGCCGACGAAGAGGACGACGGTCCCGTCTTCGAGGTGTCCGACCGGCGGGGCGCCATCGTCGCCGACCGTGCAGGCATCACCTTCCGGCTGGACGAGGAGGAAGCCGAGTTCGGCTGGGACGAGATCGGGGCGGTGGAGATCGACACCCCACGGTTCGGGCGGCGGTTCGGCGTCACGGTCTACTTGTCCAACCGGCGTTGGTTCCAGACCGATGTCGAGGCCCCGTCCAAAGGGGTGCTCAAGGAGTGGGCGGCGGAACTCGACACGGTTCTGGACGCCCGGTTCGAGGAGTCCGAGGCGTAGTCCCGCCTTCAGGGACCCCGGTGCAGCCGTCCGGCTCAGGCACCGGGGCCCCCGGTCACGGTAGGGCCTGATGGCGCTCGTGCGAGGATGTGGCCGCCCGAGCTGCCGTTGGAGGGTCGCCGTGCAACCTCTGTCACCCGAGGACCCGCGCGAGGTCGGCGCCTTCCGTCTGCTGTTCGTGCTCGGCGAGGGCGGCATGGGCCGTGTCTATCTCGCCCGGTCGCCGGGCGGGCGGACCGTGGCGCTGAAGAGGGTGCGCGCGGGCATGGCCGGCGCCGCGGGGTTCCGCGCGCGCTTCGCCCTGAAGTGCGCGCCTGCCAGTCGGTGACGGGCCGCGGCACCGCCCCTGTGGTGGCGGCGGAGCCGCACGCCGCGGTCCCGTGGCTGGCCACCGCCTACGTGCCGGGCCCTTCCTTGGCCGAGGCCGTCCACGAGCACGGGCCGCTGGACGGACCCGCCCTGTGGCGGCTGCTCGGCGGTCTGGCGGAGGCGCTGACCGACGTACACCGCGCGGGCCTCGTCCACCGGGATCTCAAGCCGTCCAATGTCCTCCTCGCGCTCGACGGCCCCCGTCTCATCGACTTCGGCATCGCACGCGCGGCCGACGACATCGGCCTCACCGGCACGGGACTGGTCGTCGGCTCTCCCGGCTTCATGTCCCCCGAGCAGGTCGCGGGCAAGGACGTGGACCAACGCAGCGATGTCTTCGCGCTCGGCGTCCTCCTCGCGTACGCGGCGACCGGGAGCAACCCCTTCGGCTCCGCCGCGGGACCCGAACTCGGCTACCGCCTCGTCCATCACGAGCCCGATCTGACGGCACTGCCGACGGCCTTCGCGGAGGCAATACGAGACTGCTTCGCGAAGGACCCGGCCGAGCGCCCGTCTCTCGCACAGCTCGTCGCCCGGGCCGAGGCGCACGCCGCCGCCGGACCCGACTGGCTGCCTGCGCCACTGACCGCGGCCTTGGCGCGGCAGGCCGCTTGGGTGCTGGACCTGGAGTCGCGCCAGGAGTTCGGCCCGCCGCCGATACCGTTCCGCGGGGTGCCGGTGCCGGTGCCCGTGCCGTCAGGTCCGATGTCCGCACCGGCCGGTGGCGTACCGGCGGCCCCGTCCGTCCGGCCGCCTGCGCAGCGCCCCGCGCCCGCCGGTCCGCAAGGCCAGTGGCCCCCGGCGCCGTACCGGCCCGCCGGTCCGCAAGGCCGCCGGTCCGCGCCGCAGCTGACCGGTGCCGCCTGGGCGACGCGCGGCCTGCTGGGCAAACCGCTCCTCGGACTCGTCGCCATCGTTCCGCTTTTCGTGATGGCGGCGGGCCGGGACGTCGTCGACGCTCAACTGCGCCGTCCCGACGCGGACCTGACCCCGGCCAGCCCGGGCTGGGACGACTACCAGTGGGCCCTCCACACCACCTGGCACTTCGACCTCGTCGGGCCGCTCTTCGTTGCCGCCGTCGCCCTGCACCTACTGCGCCGCCGGCTGCAGCGGCGGCCGGCCGCGGCGGTCCGCAGATGGGCCGGCTTCTCGGCCGCCTACTGGATGCTGCTCTCGCTCACCGTGCTGGTGTCCGCCGGCTGGCTGCGCGCCGCCCTGTGGGCGGTGGACGACAGCAACAAGCCACCCGCGCTCGAACTGACCCTCGGCTTCGGCCTGCTCCCGCTGGCGCTGCTGGTGCCGGTGGCGCTCGTCGTGATCGTCCTCGCAGTGGTACGGGCTTTTCGCGTCCGGCAGCGCATCCCCGGCCGTCCTGCCTGAGTCGCGTCGCAAGGCGATCGGCGTCCGTCTCATCGCCGCAGCGGGAGTTCCCACAGGACGTGTTCGCGGTACTCCTCGGTGACATGGGTCTCGAAGGTCAGTACGTCTGCCTCCGCCGCAACGTTGAACCGGAGAGGTACGGTCACGCGCTCGCCCGGTGCGAGGTTCTCGGGGAACCAGTCGTCGTCCGTGCGCGGGTCCTTGGCGTTGACGGCGAGCACCGCCATGGCTCCGGTACCGCCGTGCCCGACGTTGACTTCGTCGAAGCTGATCACCTCGACGGTTTTGTCGCTGCCGTTGACATAGGTCACCGCGAACTCATAGGTCAGCTCACCGGGCTGAAGGCGTTCGTCGTTGGGTACGGGCGCGATCCGTCGTGCCTCGCCCGCCGTCGCGCTGACCCCGTCCTCGTACTTCGCCGTCTGCCCCGCAGCCAGCGGACTGCCGTAACTGCCGCCCGTGGTCAGCTCGATGCCCGCCTTTGCGTCCGCCTCCTTCTGCCCCGCCTGCGCCAGGACGACGAGGGCCGCCAGGAACAGGCCGACGACCGTGAGCGCGAGCGCGCCACCGACCCAGGCGAGGATCACGAGCGGCGAGCGCTGTTGCGAGTGGGACCCGGCGACGGCCGGGACGTCGCCCAGGTCGTCGCCCAGGTCGTCGCGGAGGAGCTGATCACGGTTCATGTCACGGACGCTATCCCCGGCCCGAGCCGCTGACCCGCGTAGGACTGCTCACCTGCGCATAGGTGCCGCTACTCAAATCCCGGCGGACGACAAGCGGACGGCAGGCGGACGACAAAGGGCCCGGTCACGCAAGAGCGCGACCGGGCCGTCTCTGTGTCCCGACAGCCGGGATATCAGGGGGCGTTGATCAGGTCATGCGGAGGGACGGTCACCTTACGGGCGCCCGTCGTGCCACTCAGGACGACCTTGCGAAGAGCGACGTTGTTGTTCAGGTTGGTCTCGTGGAGCCGCTTCTCGGGGTTGGCGATCACCTGGATGTAGTAGGTGCCGTTCGGCAGGTCGGTCACGTCGAAGGACTGGCCGGGACGGTACTGGGTGTACGTGTCGCCGGAGCCGACATCGAGCACTTCCCGTACGGACAGTGAGTTCTGCTGGCCGCAGGCGGTGGACAGATCGGTGTTGTTCGGGTGCCAGTTGGCGCCCTTGACCGTGTAGTCGACGGCGTCGGTGTTGGCGAGGCAGAAGGCTTCCTTGCCGCTGCGCACGATCACCTTCTGGTCCGCGCTGAGCAGCCGGTAGCTGGCGAAGTCGGTGAAGTGCCAGTGCTCGTGGCCCACCCGCGGGTCCCACTCCATGGTGCCGGTCGGGGAGTAGCCGACCTGCTTCCCGTTCGCGTCGTAGAAGTACTGGTAGGCGTCCATCAGGTCCTTGCCCGGGCTGCGGAAGCCGTCCACGACCAGCGGTGCGGGGCCCGCGTTCCAGACGTTGGCGCTGAAGACCATGTAGTCCTTGCCCGGGATGTCTCCGTCCTCACCGTCGGAGATGCCGATGTCCCAGGCCGGCAGCGAACGCAGGTCGGGCTTGGGCACGTTCGGCACGGCCGCCCGGCCGGTGGGGCGCTGTGCGTTGGGCTTCAGCGCGGGCGCGATCCGCGAGCCGTCGGTGTGGCCCGGGCCGTCACCCAGGTGCGCGCCCGCGCCGGCGGCCTTGAGCGCGTACGGAAGTGCCGGCGGCGCGGGCGCGTCGGCGCCACGGCCCTCGTGGTAGGCGTGGCCCGTTCCCTGGGGCGCCTGTCCGCCAGCGCCGTGGCCGGAGTGTCCGGACGCCTTGGAGCCGTGCGAGCCGTGCGAGCCCTGCGCCGACGATCGCGCGCCAACGCCGGCCCCGGGCTTCTCGGGGTCGCGTTCACGCACGGTCACCTTGAGCGTCTTCGACTCGTCCGGCAGGTTGAACAGCGCGCGGTACAGCTTTGTCACGGACACCGTGGCGGTGTACTCACCGACCGGCACATCCACCGGCTCGGAGTAATAGCCCGCATAGGTGTTCGACGCCCAGCCGTTCTCCACGCCCCATACCGAGCCGAGCGTGAAGGGGTTCGTGGGACAGCTCTCGGGATACTTGGAGTTCGCCGGAGCGTCGGGGCGGACCCGCCCGGAAGCGTTGTTCGGACAGAAGGCCTCCGTCCGGTCCACCACCTTCTTGCCGTTCTTGTCGGTGAGAGTGACTTGAACGAAGCCGGGCAGGCCGGAGAAGTCCTTCACCAGGCCGGCGGGGAGAGTCCTGGTCCTGGTCGTCTTCCCGTCGCGGATGACCTGCTTGGCGACGATGCCGTCCTTGTAGGACTTGCGGGTCACGTTGAATTCAAGGGGACCGCCCTCGGCGGTGAGATAGGTGCCAAGGTCCAGATAGACGCCCGTTTCGCCTTCCCACTTGTCGAGCGTGACGGAATTGGACGCGGCGATCAGCCGGAGCTTGGGAGCGGGCTCGGCCTTTGCGCTCTTTTCGCCGAAGGGCGCGGCAGCGGCCACACCGGCGATCACAGTGATTGCTGCGGAGGCGGCGAGCGCCGAACGCCAGAAACGATTGAGGCTGGGTCTGGTCATCAGTTCCTCGTCATGCGAGTGCCACTGGGACCTGTGAGATCGAGAGACGTGACCAGGGGTTGCCTGCCGACTCGCAAGTGTCCGATCGTTGGCCGGAAACGGATCGCCGATGGCGAATCAGGCCGTCTTCCAGCCGTCCCATGGGCATTTCCGCCACAAGGAGCGCCGCGCCGTGCTAGCGCGGTCCCGCCGGTCTACTTCTTCTTGTGTCCGCGCGGGACGGCCAGGTCGGTCAGCAGGGCGCTGCCGGGAGCGAGGGCCGACCAGGTGCCGCGCCAGGTCAGAACCGCGACGGCCGAGGTGGGGAACTTGGTCTGCGCGCGCCGGAGAGAGTCACCGAGCGAATCACCGGTGAGCAGCAGCACCAGATCCTGGAGGCCGGGGTTGTGGCCGATCAGCAGCGTGGTCTCGATCGGGTTGGACACTTCGCGTACGACATCGATCAGTTCCCGCTCGTCCGCGCCGTAGAGCCGCCGTTCGAATCGCACCGGTGGGATGCTGCCCAGTTCCGCGGCAGCCAGCTCCCACGTCTGGCGGGTACGGCGGGCGGTGGAGCAGAGGACGAGATCGGGCAGGCAGTCGGCCGTGGCCAGCCAGCGGCCGGCGGCGGGGGCATCACGCAGGCCGCGCGGACCGAGGGGGCGGGCATGGTCGGCGACGCCCTCGGGCCAGGCGGACTTCGCGTGCCGCAGGACGACCAGCCGCCGCAGCGGGCTCATGCCGGTGCCCCGAGGGAGTACGGGCGGCTTGCCGGTGTGTCATCGATGCGCAGCACAGGATGAGCCTAGGCCTGCCGGGCATGCCCCGCACCAGCTGCGCGCGCGGGCGGGTGCATGCCGCGGAGCCGACCTCGTCGGGGGCCTTGACAAAGAACAATGGTCTGGACCAGCTTGTACATTCAGCGGTGGCCACCGTTTCGAATCGCAATCCCCCCACGCACGCCGCGAGTTCACGCAGCGCACCCGGCTGCCTGCTGCGGCGTGCTCTCCCCCCACGGAGGCCATGCAGTGCAGCACAGGAAAGTACGCCCCCGCACGCTGAAAGCCATGCTCGCCGTCGGCGTTCTCGCGGTCGCCGGCATCGCCATACCCGCGGCCAACGCCGCACAGGACTCGACGCCGACCGGCGGCTCGGCCGCCCCCGCCGCCGTACCCGCGCACGCCGTGACCGGCTACTGGCAGAACTTCAACAACGGGGCGACCGTCCAGACGCTCGCCGACGTGCAGGACCAGTACGACATCATCGCGGTCTCGTTCGCTGACGCGACGGGCACGCCCGGTCAGGTCACCTTCAACCTCGACTCGGCCGGCCTCGGCGGTTACACCGTCGAGCAGTTCAAGGCGGATGTCGCCGCGAAGAAGGCCGCCGGAAAGTCCGTGGTCATCTCCATCGGTGGCGAGAAGGGCACGGTCGCCGTCAACGACGACGCCTCCGCGAATGCCTTCGCCGACTCGGTGCACGGGCTGATGCAGGAGTACGGGTTCGACGGAGTCGACATCGACCTGGAGAACGGACTCAACTCGACCTATATGACGAAGGCGCTGAAGTCGCTTGCCGCGAAGGCGGGTTCGGGGCTCGTGGTGACGATGGCGCCGCAGACCATCGACATGCAGTCGACATCCAACGAGTACTTCAAGACGGCGCTCAACGTGAAGGACATCCTCACCGTCGTCAACATGCAGTACTACAACAGCGGTTCGATGCTGGGCTGCGACGGCAAGGTCTACTCCCAGGGGTCGGTCGACTTCCTCACCGCACTCGCCTGTATCCAGCTCGAAGGCGGCCTCGACCCGTCCCAGGTCGGTATCGGCGTGCCCGCCTCCACGCGTGGCGCGGGCAGCGGCTATGTCGATCCGTCGGTGGTGAACAATGCCCTCGACTGTCTGACCCGCGGCACCAACTGCGGCTCGTTCAAGCCTTCGAAGACCTACCCGGGCCTGCGCGGCGCGATGACCTGGTCCACGAACTGGGACGCGGCCGCGGGCAACGCCTGGTCGAACGCGGTCGGACCGCACGTGCACGGCCTCCCGTAGCCGACAGCCTCACGCAGCAGGACGGCAGCGCCGCCGGTTGCCGGCGGCGCTGCCGCGGAGTGTGATGTCGCCGGGACACTGCGTCCGGCGGGCGGGGCCGGACGCGCCCACCACAGAGTCGGGTCCGGCCGAGAGGACCCTTACGCCATATGTACGAACGCTCGTTGAACCCTAACGAGTTCTTGACGGCCCCTGAGGTGTCTCGGTCGTGCGGTTGACCAGGTGGCGCCGCATACGCTCGCGCCGTGCTGAACGTGACCGGGATACTCAAGCGGCTGGTGATCGGCCGGGCCATGCGCAGCGAGGAACTGGGCGGAACGCTGCTGCCCAAGCGCCTCGCCCTGCCGATCTTCGCTTCCGACCCGCTCTCCTCGGTGGCCTATGCCACCCAGGAGATTCTCCTGGTCCTCACCCTGGGCGGCCTGGCGTACCTGCATTTCACGCCGTGGATCGCGGGCGCGGTCGTGGCGCTCATGACCGTGGTGGTGCTTTCGTACCGTCAGGTCGTGCACGCCTACCCGAGCGGCGGCGGATCCTACGAAGTGGCCTCGACGAACCTGGGGCCGTCCGCCGGACTCGTGGTCGCCGCCTCACTGCTCGTCGACTACGTGATGACCGTGGCGGTCTCGGTCGCCTCGGGCGTGGACAACATCATCTCGGCGGTGCCCTCGCTGGTGGACTACCGGGTGCTGATGGCGCTCCTCTTCGTCGCGCTGCTGACCGCGATCAATCTGCGCGGCGTACGCGAGTCCGGCCAGGCGTTCGCCGCCCCCACCTATCTGTTCATCGCCGGCGTGCTGATCATGGTCGGCACCGGTCTGTTCCGCTATCTGGTCGGCGACGCGCCGGTGGCCGAGAGCGCCAAGTACGGCATCGAGCCGGATCCCGGTGACGTGGACCTGGCGGGCCTGGCCCTGGTGATGCTGGTGCTGCGCGCGTTCTCCAGCGGCTGTACGGCGCTGACCGGCGTGGAGGCGATCTCCAACGGGGTACCGGCCTTCCGCAAGCCCAAGTCCCGTAACGCCGCGACCACCATGGCCGCGATGGGCATCATCGCCATCACCATGTTCGCCGGCGTCACCACGCTCGCGATCGTCGCCAAGGTCCATATCGTCGAGGACGCCTGCCGGCTGACCGGCCTCACGGGCGACTGCGACGACTACACCCAGCGCACCGTGATCGCCCAGCTCGCCGCCTCCGTCTTCGGCGGCGAGAACAGCGTCGGCTTCTACTACATCCAGGCGGCCACCGCCCTCGTGCTGATCCTCGCGGCGAACACGGCCTACAACGGCTTCCCGCTGCTCGCCTCGATCCTCGCCCAGCACCGCTATCTGCCGCGGCAGCTGCACAACCGCGGCGACCGGCTCGCGTTCTCCAACGGCATCCTGGCCCTGGCGATCGTGGCCGGGCTGCTGCTGTGGGCCTACAAAGCCAACGTCACCAGCCTCATCCACCTGTACATCCTGGGCGTGTTCACCTCCTTCACGCTGTCCCAGACGGGCATGGTCCGGCACTGGAACCGTGAGCTGCGCACCGAGACCGACCCGGAGGTCCGCCGCCGGCACCACCTCGCCCGCGTCATCAACGCCACCGGAGCGGTCGTCACCTGTCTGGTGCTGGTCATCGTGCTGGCCACCAAGTTCACCCAGGGAGCCTGGCTGGCGGTGCTCGCCGCGACCGTGCTGTGGCTGATGATGCGCGGCATCCGCCGTCACTACGACAACACCTCGGCCGAACTCGCGGTCACCGACCCGCGCAGCGATCTCGTGCCGCCCTCCCGCGTGCTGGCGATCGTGCTGGTCTCCACCGTCCACAAGCCGACGCTGCGGGCGCTGGCCTACGCCCGGGCCTTCCGGCCCGACCGGCTCGAAGCCCTCACCGTCGCGGTCGACCGCGACGCGGCCGTGGCGCTCCAGCGGCAGTGGCACGACTTCGGCATCCAGGTGCCGCTCAAGGTCCTCGACTCCCCGTACCGCGAAATCACCGGCTCCGTCCTGGAGTACGTCCGCTCCATCCGACGGGAAAGCCCGCGTGATGTGGTCGCGGTCTTCATCCCCGAGTACGTCGTCGGCCACTGGTGGGAGAACCTGCTGCACAACCAGTCCGCGCTCTGGCTCAAGAGCCGCCTGCTGTTCACCCCGGGCGTCATGGTGACAAGCGTGCCCTGGCAGCTGAGCTCCTCGGCCCGCGCCGACCACCCGGCGGCCCGCGCACCCGGCTCCGTCCGCCGCGGGGAACCCACGAAGAAACGCGACGGCGAGGACGTCCCGCTCCCGTAGCCGAGCGGCATCGGCTCGGCCGAGCAAGGCACTCTCTCGGCAAGGTTAGGAAAGTTTCCTAACTGAATCCCTTGACGGAGAACGGCCTTCTTCAGGAAGCTGTCGAGCCATCCCCCCCGCGGGCCCGGCACTCTCCAATTCCCCTCCCTGGGAGGCCCCGTGCGTTTCCGATCACGCTTGCTCGCCCTGGCAGGCGCGACCTTGATGGGAGCGGCCGCCGTGCTGACCGCGCCCGGCTCGGCGCAAGCCGCCAATCTCCTGACGAATCCGGGTTTCGAGAGCGGCTCACTGTCCGGCTGGTCCTGCTCCGGCGGACTCGGCTCGGTCGTCAGCAGCCCCGTGCGCAGCGGTACGAAGGCGCTGGCCGGAGCGGCCGGCGCGAGCGACAACGCCAAGTGCACCCAGACCGTCGCCGTGCAGCCCAACACCGCCTACACGCTGTCCGGTTGGGTGCGCGGCAACTACGTCTACCTTGGAGTCACCGGCGGATCCTCCACCTGGACGGCCTCCGCGAGCGAGTACACCCGGCTGACCGTGTCCTTCACCACGGGCGCCTCGCAGACCAGCGCGGAGATCTACCTCAACGGCTGGTACGGCCAGGGCACTTACTATGCCGACGACGTGGCTCTGGACGGTCCCGGCGGCCCCGGCGGCGACACCGAGGCGCCCTCGGCCCCGGGCAGTGTGCGCTCGACGGCCAAGACGTCCTCCAGTGTGACGCTGGCCTGGAACGCCGCCACCGACAATGTCGGCGTCACCGGCTACGACGTCTACCGCGGGTCGACCAACGTGACCACGGTGACCGGAACCAGCGCCACCGTCGGGAGCCTCGCGGCGAACACCCCGTACAGCTTCACCGTCCGGGCACGCGACGCCGCGGGCAACACCTCCCAGGCCTCCACGGCGGTGAGCGTCACCACCGACCCGGTCAGCACGACCGGCCCCAATGTGCCGTTCGGCAGCCACACCTTCCCGTACGCGGCCGGCACCATCAAGGTCTCCGGTGACCAGGCGGCCAACGACGCCAAGGTGGTGGCCTACTACCAGCAGTGGAAGGCCGCGTTCGTCCGCTCCGACTGCGGCAACGGCTGGTCGGCCATCGCGTCCCCGGACGCCGACCACCCCTATGTCGCCGAGGGGCAGGGATACGGGCTGACCATTCTGGCGACGATGGCGGGAGCCGATCCGAACGCGCGCACGACATTCGACGCCGTACTCAAGTACGTCCTCGACCACCCGTCGTCCATCGACCCGGATCTGCACGCGGCCGAGCAGAACACCGCCTGCCAGAGCGTCAACGGCGGCGACTCCGCGACGGACGGCGACCTGGAGATCGCGTACGCACTGCTCCTCGCCGACAAGCAGTGGGGGAGCACCGGCACGTACGACTACAAGGCGCTGGGGGTCAAGCGCATCAACGCCATCAAGCGCAGCGAGGTCGTCGCGGCGACCAACCTGACGAACCTCGGTGACTGGGCCCTGGGCGAGGCGCAGTGGGAGACCCTGTCCCGTACCTCCGACTGGCTGCCCGGCCACTTCCGTGCCTTCAAGAAGGCCACCGGTGACACCGCCTGGGACACCATCCGCGACAAGCACCAGACCCTCGTGGCCAACCTCCAGTCCCAGTACGCCCCTTCCACTGGGCTGCTGCCGGACTTCGTCATCAACACCACGACCAGCCCCAGGCCCGCCACCGGTCAGGTCCTGGAGTCGCCGCTCGACGGCGCGTACTCCTGGAACGCCTGCCGCGACCCCTGGCGGATCGGCGTGGACGCGCTGACCAGCGGGGACAGCCGCTCGCTGGCCGCGGTCCGCACGATGAACGGCTGGATCAAGCAGACGACCGGCGGCAACCCGGACAACATCCAGCAGGGTTACCGGCTCGACGGCACGGTCGCCGAATCGGGTTCCTCGGTAGCCTTCATCGCTCCGTTCGCCGTGGCCGCCGCGACGGATCCGGGCAGCCAGGCGTGGCTGGACGCGCTGTGGAACAAGCTCAACGCGACCCCGCTCGACACGAGCAGCTACTACGGCTCCTCCATCCAGCTCCAGGTAATGATCGCCATCACCGGCAACCACTGGCTGGCCTGACGGCCCGCACCCCGCCGCTGCCCGCCTGCGTTCCCTGTCGCAGGCGGGCAGCGGTCCGTTCCGCGGGTGTGCTCCTCGACGACGGCGCGTGTCGAACGCGCAGCGGGGACGGCAGGCGGTCCATGGTGTCCGGAAGGCACACCGATCCAAGGGAGGAACGCATGAACAGCGCGGACTTGCTGACAGACGCCTTCCAGCGCATCCAGGAAGCCGTACACGGAGCGGTTCAGGGGCTTTCGGCGGACGATCTCAACGCGCGGCTCGACGAGGGCGCGAACTCTATCGCCTGGCTGGTCTGGCATCTCACGCGGATCCAGGACGACCATGTCGCCGGGGCGCTCGGCGCGGAGCAGGTGTGGTTCGCGCAGGACTGGTCGGGCCGCTTCGAGCTGCCTTTTCCTCGCGGGGCCACGGGGTACGGCCACTCGAGCAGGCAGGTCGAGGCCGTGCGGGTCGACTCGGCCGAGCTGTTGCTCGGCTATCACGATGCCGTGCACGAGCAGACCCTGCGGCTCATCGGCGGTCTCGACGACGGCGCGCTGGACCGTGTGGTGGACGAGTCGTGGTCGCCGCCGGTGACGCTGGGCGTGCGCTTGATCAGCGTCATCTCCGACGACCTCCAGCATGCCGGTCAGGCTGCCTTCGTACGGGGGTCCCTGGAGCGGCGATGAGCCGCAGGGACTGGTCGACCTTTCGACCGGCACCACGGCCGGGCAGACTGATCCGATGCCGAATCCGCCGGAGAACCGTGAGCTCAGCCCCTGCACCGGGTGGACCCGCGCGCACTGGGAGGAGTCCGCCGACCGGCTTCTGCTGGCCGTACGTCCGTACGCGTCGCCCCGCCACGGTCTCGTCAACCTCCCAGGGGCCCGGCCCAGTTGGTCGGGTCCGCGCTCGGACGGTCTCGAAGGCTACGCCCGCACCTTTCTCCTCGCGGCCTTCCGGGTCGCGGGCGCGGACGGCCACGATCCGCACAGCATGCTGCCCTGGTACGGCGACGGCCTGGCGGCCGGCACGCAGAACCCGGTCCCGACCGGCGAGTTGTCCCGCGCGGCGCCCGATTCATGGCCGCTCATGGCCGATGTACGCCAGGCGGTCGTCGAGTCCGCCTCCGTCGCCCTGAGCCTGCGCCTGACCCGGCCCTGGCTGTGGGACACCCTCGACGACCGCACCCGCCAACAGGCCGTCGACTGGCTGCTGCCCGCACTCGACCCTTCTCCGGTCGACAACAACTGGTGGCTGTTCGGTCTGACCGTCGCCGGGTTCCTCCTCGACGCGGGCATCGAGACCGACCGCGCCGCACGGACCGTCGACCGCTCGCTCGCCAGGATCGAGGACTGGTACGTCGGCGACGGCTGGTACAGCGACGGACCCAACGGCGCCTTCGACCACTACAACGGCTGGGCCCTGCACTTCTACCCCGTACTCCACGCCCACCTCAGCGGCGACCAGGCACTTCTGGCCCACTACGGACCCCGGCTGCACGCCCAACTCGACGCGCTCACCCGGATGTTCGGCTCCGACGGCGCGCCCATGCCGTACGGCCGCTCGCTCACCTACCGGTTCGCCGCGGCCGCCGCACCCTGGCTCGGTGCGCTCACCGGCCACACGCCGTTGAGCCCGGGGGCCACCCGCCGCCTCGCCTCCGGGACGCTGCGCCACTTCCTCGACCGGGGCGCCGTCGACGAGCGCGGACTGCTCACGCTCGGCTGGCACGGGCCGTACGAACCGGTCCTCCAGGGCTACTCGGGTCCCGCGTCGCCCTACTGGGCGTCCAAGGGTTTCGTCGGACTGCTGCTGCCGCCCGGCCATCCCGGCTGGACCGACACCGAAGAGCCGCTGCCCGCCGAGACGGCCGACGCCGTCACCACACTCGGCCCGCCGGGTCTGCTCGTCCAGTCGACCGCCGCCGACGGCATCGTCCGCCTCCACAACCACGGCACCAGCAACGTCGGCGGCGAGGACGATCCCGGCTATGCGCGCTTCGCGTACTCCACCCGCACCGGTCCGACCGCACCCGGCGAAACGGCCGACAACCACTTCGCTCTGCTGCTCGGAGAGTTGCAGGGGAAGGCGACCGCCCGTGGGCCCGCTGTTCCGCGCGGCGCGGGACCCGGCTGGGTGTCGTCGGCCCATACCCCGCACCCCGGGATCCTGGTGGAATCCACCACCCTTGCCCATGGCCGCGCCGAGGTGCGAGTGCATCTGGTGACAGGAGCGCCGCCCGGCACACCCGTACGCCAGACGGGCTGGGCCACCGGCCGTCCGGACGGCGGAGACGCGGTCCTGACCGCTCAACTCCACCCCGTCCACGGCTATTCGGCGTCCGACGAGTGCGAGACGGGAGCCACGCCGGCCGCATCGGCCACCCGCACGGCGGGCCTCGTGGGCGTGACCAACGGTGACGCGTCCGGTTCCCTGTTCGTCGCGCTCGCCTCGCTGACCGCCGAACCCGGCCCGGCACCCGTCCGTACCCTCGCCAGGGTCGACATCGACACGGAGACCGACGGCGCGATCCCGGCCGTCACCGTCAGCTGGCCGGACGGCAGCCGTCACACGCTCAAGGTGGCCCGTACGTCCGGCCTCTCCTGGGCCTGAGCCGCCCATTGGTCGGATCTATCTCCGATCAAATGTCCAAGCGGTCTTGGATGTTTTCGCGTTGTGCGACACAAACCTTGACCCGCTCCGTCGTTGCTGGGTTGGATCGGCGCGGTAGATCCGATGACTCCGCCATCTATACCCACTCCGACAGGAGTTGCAGTGCTGCGCAGACGACCCTTCTCCCGGCTGCTGGGCGCCATGGCGGCTGCCCTGCTGATGCTCGCCGGAACCGTATCGGCCACCCGGGCCTCGGCCGCGGCGGCGGCCGAACCGCCCGTCACCGTCCCGGCCCTCGCCAACTGGACACCGCAGTCCGGCAGTTATCACTTCGGCCCGAGCACCCGCCTGGTGGTCGACCCGCGCGACAAGGACGCCCGGCGGGCCGCCGCGACACTCAGCGGCGACCTGCACGCCGCGGGCCACGGAACCGTACCCGTCGTGAACGGCAGTGCCCGCCCAGGCGACATCGTGATCGACGTGGAACCCGGACGGAAGAAGAGCCTGGGCAACGAAGGATACGAGCTCACCGCGGGACACCGGCTCAGCATCACCGGTGCCACGGAGACCGGCACCTTCTACGGCACCCGCACCCTGCTCCAGCTCCTCACCGCCGGCGACCGGATCCCCGCGGGCCGCACCGTCGACCTACCGCAGTACGCCGAGCGCGGCGTCGGCGTGTGCGCCTGCTACATCCACATCACGCCCGAGTGGCTGGAGAACCTCGTACGCGACATGGCGTACAACAAGCTCAACCAGCTGCTCCTCGAAGTGAAGGTGAAGAGCGAGAAGCACCCCGAGGCCAACACCTGGGGCTACTACACCAAGGACGAGATCCGCCGGCTTGTCGCACTCGGCGAGAAGTACCACGTCACGGTCATCCCCGAGATCAACTCCCCGGGGCACATGGACCCGTGGATCGAAAACCGGCCCGATCTCCAGCTCACCGACAGCGACGGAAAGCCGCAGCCCTCCCGTCTCGACGTCACCGCTCCCGAGGCCTTCGACTACTACACCTCGCTGATCGACGAGTACTCCGAAGTCTTCACCGCCGACGCCTGGCACATGGGCGCCGACGAGTACATGCTCGGCTCGGACTTCGCCAAGTACCCGCACATCCTCGAATACGCCCGGCAGAAGTACGGCGCGAACGCCACCCCGCAGGACGCCTTCATCGACTTCGTCAACCGCGTCCACGACTACGCCGCCTCCCGGGGCAAGCGCCTGCGGATCTGGAACGACGGACTGACCGGCGACCACACCGTGCCCGTCAAGGCCGGTACGACGGTGGAGCACTGGCTCAATGTGAAGACGAAGCCCAGCGAACTCATCGCCCAGGGCTACCCGTTGCTCAACGCCTCCTACTCGCTCTACCTGGTCCGCGGCGGCTTTCACATGAACACCAAGTCGCTGTACGAGCAGCAGTGGGATCCCCGCAGCTTCGAGGGCGAGAAGCTCGCGTCCCGCCAGGGCATCACCGGAGCGAAGATCAGCCTCTGGCCCGACAACGGGCGCGGCGAGACGGAGAACGAGGTCGCCGCGGGCATGTATCTGCCGCTGCGCTATGTCGCCCAGACCACCTGGGGCGTCCCGAACCCCGACGCCGCCTACGAGGCGTTCGCCGCCCGCGCCGATGCGGTCGGACACGCTCCGGGCCACCGCGACCTGCACCGGCTGCCCGTCGCCGAAGGCACGTACACCCTGAGCGACAGCGAGGGCAGGCTGGCTCCCGCCGACTGGCGGATCAGCCGCACCGCGGACGGCTACGCCACGCTGAAGTCCGCGGTCAGCGGCCTGTGCGCCGAGACCCGCAGCGGCAGGCTCACCCTCAACACCCCGCTACAGCCCGGCACTCCGGTCACCCAGGAGACCTGCACCGTCTCGAACACGCTCCAGCGCTGGCAGCTGACCGAGGTCCGCGGCGGCTACCGCCTCACCAATGCCATCACGCAGATGGCCATCCATGTGACGGCCGACGGCCGCATGCTCCAGTACCCGTCCGACCAGCAGCAGCCCGCCGTCTGGCGTCTCACGCCCCACTGACCTCGGAGGATCTGGCATGGCACTCAGCCGACGCCTTTTCGTCGCGGCAGTCGCCGCATCCAGTACGTCGTTCGCGCTCGCCGCCCACGCCACACCCGCGGCCGCCGCACCGGGCGCGCCGCCCGTCGAGCCGTACTACCGCATCCCCATCAGCCCTCTGGACACCCCGGAGGAACTCGTCGCCAAGGCGTCCCGCGTCCGTCCGACGGAACGTCAGATCGCCTGGCAGCGGCTGGAGAAGACCGCCTTTCTGCACTTCGGGGTCAACACCTTCACCGGCCTCGAATGGGGCACCGGCGACGAGGACCCGGACGTCTTCCAGCCCGTGGGCCTGGACACCGACCAGTGGGCGCGGGCGCTGCGCGACGGCGGTTTCAAGCTCGCCATCCTGACCGTCAAGCACCACGACGGCTTCGTGCTCTACCCCTCCCGCTACACCCGCCACAGCGTCGTCTCCAGCAGCTGGCAGGACGGCCGCGGCGATGTGCTGCGCTCCTTCGCCGACTCCATGCGCCGGCACGGCATCAAGGTCGGCGTCTACATCTCCCCGGCGGACGAGAACCAGTACCTGCACGGTGTGTACGCGAACGGCAGCGCCCGCGCCGCGCACACCGTCCCCACGCTCACCGAGGGCGACGACCGTGCGGGACAGGAGCTGCGGAGCTTCGAGTTCCAGGCGACCGACTACGGCGCCCATATGCTCAACCAGCTCTACGAGGTGCTCACCGAGTACGGCCCGGTCGACGAGGTGTGGTTCGACGGTGCCCAGGGCCGTATCCCACCGGACAAGGTGGAGCGCTACGACTGGGACAGCTGGTACGAGCTGATCCGCACCCTCGCCCCCGACGCCTCGATCGCCGTCTCCGGACCCGATGTCCGCTGGGTCGGCAACGAGGGCGGTCTGGCCCGCGAGAACGAGTGGAGCGTCATCCCGGTCAAGGAGAAGGACTACGGCCGCACCGACTACGCCCTCCACTACGAGGCCCCCGACCAGGGCAGCCGCGAGGCGCTCGTGGAGGCACAGCCCGAGGCCCAGTATCTGCAGTGGTGGCCGGCCGAGTGCGATGTCTCCATCAGGCCCGGCTGGTTCTACCACGCCGACCAGCAGCCCAAGTCGGTGGAGCAGCTGACCGACATCTGGTTCCGGTCGGTGGGCCGGAATTCGGTGCTTCTGCTGAACATCCCGCCGGACCAGCAGGGCCGACTGCCGGAGGCTGACGTCACGGTCCTGCGCGAGTTCCGTGAGCGCATCGAGCGTGAGCTGCCGAAGGACCTCGCCCGAGGGGCACGGGCCTCGGGCGACGGACACCGGCCCGGCCGGGCCGTCGACGGTGACCCGGACACCGCCTGGAGCGCACCCGCGCCGTCGAAGGGGACCCTCACCGTCGACCTCGGCCGTGAGCGGGCGATCGACCGGATTCGCCTCGCCGAGGACATCCGGCAGGGCCAGCAGGTGGAGACGGCAGCGGTGGAGGCGCGCACCGCGGACGGCTGGGAGCAGATCGCCGAGGTCGGCACCATCGGCGCCGGCCGGACCCTGGTGCTGGCCACTCCGGTGACGGCCCGTCAGTGGCGGCTGCGGGTACTCGGCTCCCGAAAAGCCGCGCGGATCGCGGAGTTCGGGCTCTACCGCTCGCAGGTGTGAACGCGTGTGGCGGGGGGGGGGGGGGCGCCCCCCCCGCCCCCCCCCCCCCCGCCCCCGCCCCCCCCCCCCCGCCCCCCCCCCGGCCCCCCCCGCCCCCCCCCCCCCGCCCCCCCCCCCCCCACGACGGAGACACT